>JBGUSK010000055.1:0-7297 GCA_045132495.1 Christensenellales bacterium
ACGTGCTGCAGGGCGAGCGCCAGATGGCTTACGACAACAAGTCCCTGGGCCGCTTCATGCTGGATGGCATTGCGCCCGCTCCCCGCGGCGTGCCCCAGATCGAAGTCACCTTCTCCATCGACGCCAACGGCATCGTGAACGTGTCCGCCAAGGACAAGGCCACCGGCCGCGAGCAGAACATCACCATCACCGCCTCCTCCAACCTGTCTGAGGAAGAGATCAACCAGCGCGTGAAGGAAGCCGAGATGTATGCCGAGCAGGACAAGAAGCGCAAGGAAGAGGTCGAGACCCTCAACCACGCTGACGGCATGATCTACGAGATCGAGAAGCAGCTGCGCGAGAACGGCGAGAAGCTGTCCGAGGAAGACAAGGCCACCATCCAGACTGAGATCGACGCGTTCAAGAAGGTCCGCGAGGGCAACAACGCTGAAGAAATCAAGGCTGCCATGGAGGGCTTCACCCAGAAGGTCTACGCCATCTTCGGCAAGCTGTACCAGCAGCAGGCTCCCGAAGGCGCCGCCCCCGACATGGGCGCTCAGCCCAATGCCGACGGCACCTACGAGGCGGACGGCGACATCCACTGATCGGGGCCGCCCCCGCGGGCGACACGCGATTGAGCTGACTTCTCTTGCATAGACCTACCGCGTGGAGACTTCGTCTCATTTCCTGCGATTGGGTTGACTACTTCGGCATAGACCTACCGCGTGGTAGTTGGGTCTGTGCGTGGAGTAGGCTCTCCGCGCCCTCATGGCGCGGGCAATGGAGTTGATTGTTATTGACGCACCGGGAGTGCCGGTTATGGCACTCCCGGGTTTTCGGGGTTTATACGAATCCTCACGAGGCGGGCGAGCAATGCTCGCCCCTACGGAGTCTGTATGTTGTTGTCGTAGGGGCGACCATTGGTCGCCCGTGTCAGCGTCAGCAGCGCACAACTATCAAGAGGTGAAATCACATTGGCCAACAAACGCGATTACTACGAGGTGCTGGGCATTGATAAGAATGCCACGGATGACGACATCAAGCGCGCCTTCCGCCGGAAAGCGAAGGAATGTCATCCTGACCTGCACCCCAACGATAAGGAAGCCGAGGCCCGCTTCAAGGAGCTGAACGAGGCCAACGAGGTGCTGTCCGATCCGGACAAGCGCGCCCGCTACGACCAGTTCGGCTTTGAGGATCCCATGGGCGGCATGGGCGGGGGCAATCCCTTTGGCGGGATGGACTTCGGCGGCATGGGCGGCATGGGCGACATCCTGGAGCAGATGTTCGGCATGGGCGGTATGGGGGGCATGGGCGGAAACCGCCGCAATGCGCCCCGTCAGGGCGCGGACGTCCGCTATGACCTGCGCATCTCCTTTGAGGAGGCCGCCAAGGGCTGTACCAAGTCCCTCGAATTTTTCCGCAATGAAAACTGCACGACTTGTAATGGCACTGGCGCCAAGCCGGGCACGCAGCCGCAAACGTGCTCCATGTGCAAGGGCACGGGCCAGATCCGCCAAAGCGGCGGCTGGATGACTACCGTCCGCACCTGCCCTGGCTGCGGCGGCGCAGGCAAGGTCATCAAGGACAAGTGCCCCGGCTGCGGCGGTTCCGGCCGGATGCGCGTCAAGCGCACCCTTGACCTGAAGGTGCCTGCCGGTGTGGATGATTCCATTATCCTGACCAAACGCGGCGAGGGCGAGCCCGGCGTCAACGGCGGCCCTAACGGCGATCTGAACATCCGCATTGTGGTGCGTCCCCATAAGCTTTTCCGCCGGGAAGGAACCAACATCCGTCTGGATGTGCCGATTTCCTTCACTCAGGCGGCCCTGGGTGCGGAGATCGAGGTGCCTACGCTGGATGGCAACGTCAAGTACCAGATACCCGAAGGCACCCAGACGGATACCGAATTCCGCATCCGCGGCCAGGGCATCCAGCAGCTGGGCGGCAGCCAGAAGGGCGATCTGATCTTCCGCGTCCGCGTGGAGATCCCCAAGCGCATGACCGACAAGCAGCGCGAGCTCCTGCGTCAGTTCGACGAGAATTCCACGGGCAAGGAGTACGAACAGAAGAAGTCCTTCCTGGACAAGGTGAAGGATCTGTTCAACTAATCACACAGGCTCCCCTCAGGAGGTCTCCCGCGCAGCTGGCGAGAACCCTCTCAGTCAGCGCAAAACGCGGCCAGCTCCCCCAAAGGGGGAGCCTTTTGGTTTGTTTGCCCTTATTGTACTTCCTCCGCACAACCCTTGCACAATCTGTCTTTTTCCGCTATAATGTAAGCAAATTCCACCTGATGGAGGTGTATGACGATGAAATCCCTGGAGGAAAGCCGTGCCGCGATTGATGCGGTGGATCGGGAAATCGTCCGCCTGTTTGAGGAGCGCATGATCCTTTGTCGAGATGTGGCGCGGTACAAGATCGCCAATGGCATGCAGGTGCTGGATCGCTCCCGGGAGGAAAAGGTGCTGGATAGCCGTGCTGCCATGCTGCAGGATTCCTACTGGTCGGAAAGCGTGCGTGCGCTGTTTGAGGGCATCATGGCGCTGAGTCGGGCAGAGCAGGAAAAGCTTCTCAAGGCTGCAGAGGAGGGACGGCCGTAATGGACAGGCATATCTTCATCATCGGCATGCCGGGCTGCGGCAAGTCCAGCCTGGGAAAGAAGGTCGCGGCCAACATTGGGCTGCCCTATGTGGATACGGATCAGCGAATCGAACAGGCCTTTGGCTGCCCGACCTCGCAGATCTTTGAAAAATATGGTGAGCAGGCCTTCCGCAATGCGGAAACAAACACGCTCATTCAGCTGACGAGGGAGCCGGGAAGCCTTGTCTCCACCGGCGGCGGCATGGTTCTTCGGGAGAATAACCGGGAGATCATGCGCAACCATGGCGTCATCGTCCTCATTGACCGTCCGCTGGAGGAAATCATGGGCGATATCAAGCTCAACCGCCGTCCGCTGCTGGCCCAGAAGGGGCTGCCGGAGGTGGAGAGGCTCTATCATGAACGAATTGATATTTACCGCAGCGTGGCAGATGCGGTGCTGGACAACGGCCACGGCTATTACGCTGGCGTGAACGGGTTGGAGAAGCTCATCCGAACCCTGTTCAATATCCCGGTGAACCCGGACGCCCGCCGCTGAAATACATGGAGGAACTATGAAGAGTATCATTGTCTACTATTCCCGCACCGGTCAGACAGCGCAGGTGGCCCGCTCCTGGGCGCACAGGATCGGCTCCTCCCGCCTGGAGGTCATCCCGATGGCCTGGCGCGGCAGCTTCCGCGAGGTGCTGCACTACATCATCGCCACTCTCACCCGCAAGGACATGGAGATCGACCTATACAAGGTGGATTTTGAAAAGTATGACCGCATTGTGCTGATGGTGCCCGTGATTTGCGGCATGATGAGCGCGCCCATGCGTACCTTTATCCGCCAGGAAGCGGGGAATCTGCACAATGTGGAGTATGTCATTATCCACAAGGGCGTCATGATCCGCCACAAGTCGTTGATCGACTGGCTGGACAGGACGCTGGGGGAGAATCACATCGCTGCCTCCTCCATCTGGGCAGGCTGGGGCAAGCATTACAAGCCTGCCCGAATCGACGGCGAAAGCATCCTGAAATAAAAGCATATCAGGGCGGGCATTCCGCCCTTTTCTTGATAGGAGGCCATCCCTATGGACTACCAGTTCGACCTCGTGGGCAAGATCGGCTCCATGGCGCTCATTCGCCGCGAGGACAATGACATCGACTACAACATCTTCTCCCGCCTGGGTGCAGAGCTTAAGCCCGGCATGATCTGGGTCACTTCCGGTGCAGCGGAGATCGGCCGGCTGGACTACATCAAGCGCACGGGCCATGAGCTGACCGGCGCGGCGGACGAGATCAAGGCGGATTACGCCGCCCAGGGCCAGTCCATCCTGATGCAGAACTACCGGCAGTTCATCCCGCATACTGTGGGCGTGCGTCAGCTGCTGGTGGAGCACACCCATTTCAATGATGCAGAAAAGCGGGAGTATATCCGCAAGCTGCTCATCCGCGCGGCGAAGCAGGGCACGGTGCCGATCGTGAACTACAATGACCCGGTGTCAGACGAGGAAATCCGCAAGATGGAGCTGGCGGTGCGCCGTCAGCACGGCGAGGATGTGGTGGAGTGCGTCGATAACGACGAGACCGCCGCTGTTATCGCAGGGCTGGTGAAGGCCCGCAAGCTGGTGCTGATGACCTCCACCGAGGGCATCTACCGCGCCCCGGCGGATCCTTCCACCCTCGTGCGGGATGTGACCGCCAAGACGCCGGAAGCCCTGACTGCTGCCGTCCGCAAGCTGCAGGAAGGCTGCGTGGGCGCCTCCCGCGCGGGCGCGAACGGCGCCAAGGCCAAGCTGGAGTTTGCGCTGAAGTCCGCACTGCAGGGCACGACGGTGATCATCGGCCATGCCCGTCATCACCTGAGCGACCTCGCCGAGGGCCGTGTTCCCTGCACGCGCATCGGCCTTGAATAAGCGATGATGACACTGAATGATTCCATCCGCTTCTTCACCGAGGAAAGCCACATTATGCCCGGCTTGTCCGTGGCCTGCGGCACGGCGGACAAGGTGCTGACGGCGCTCGGTGGTTTTGCCGATGAAGATACGGGCAGTCCTCTCACTGCGGATTCTATCTTCGATCTGGCCAGCCTGACAAAGCTGTTCACGGGCCTTATGGTGATGCGCCTCCACGAGGAAGGCAACCTTGACCTGAACAAGCCTGTCACGGATTACGCACCGCAGTTCATTCATCTGTCCAATGTGACCGTCGATCAGGTGCTGGGGTTTGAAATCGCACTGACCACCACCGCCCGTGTGGACACGCAAACAACGCCCGAAGCGGGCCGAAACCTGCTGTTCGACATCCGCCCGGGCGAGGTCACGGGGCGCGCCTATTCGGATATGCACGCGATGGTGCTCAGACATGTGATCGAAGGCGCAGCGCAGGAGGACTATGCCGCCCTGCTGAACCGCACTATCCTTTCGCCGCTGGGCATGCAGAATACATACCTGGTCGTGTCAGAAAGCAGGCGAAGGCTGTGTGTGTCCTGCGACAACGAGCACCGCATTGAGCGGGGAAATTTTGTCCTCCGCAGCGGCATTGCGCCCGGCACGCCCCACGACCCCAAGGCGAGGGTGCTCTACCCGGAGCCCTGCGGCCATGCAGGTCTGTTCTCCACTCGCGGCGACATGGTGAAGCTCTGCCAGGGTTTGCTGCGGGGTGATGTGATCAGCCGCGATGGCCTGCTCTTCATGAGCCGCAACCGCACCGGCCATCTCCGCCCTGACGGGACCTACCAGCAGTATTTGGGTGCCCAGTGCTATGTCAAGCATCCCGTGCAGCGCCATAGCGAGGTGCCGGTCTACGAGAGCGACAAAGCTATCAGCCTGTCAGGATTTACGGGCCATCACCTGTCGGTGGACATCGAAAACGGCGTATTTGCGCTGTTCCTGGGCAACCGGGTGCAGAATCGCTTGACCGTCCTTGTGCCGGAAGCGGGCAAGTCCATCACCGATTACGGCTTAGCAGCCGACGGAACAGGCCGGATGCTTTGGCCCGATGGGACGTGGATTTATTCGTCCGTGAACTATGTGTATCAGAAAGACGTCCATTTCCACCAAGCAGTGGCGAATGAGATGGGTCTTCGGCCGAGTACGAGGGAGAGCACCGCGCGTTCGTGATGTCAGCGATGGTCTCGGCGGCCTCTTCGTCCATGGCACGGGGGGCGGCGCCGGTGCATTCCGTGGCGCTCACCAGGTCGTTTTCGGAAAAGATTTCGCGCTTTTCTGTCATTGCAATTCGCTCCTTTCGGGCGTAGCGTTGGCAGAAAAGCGCGATTTTATGTATCATGGCTTTACGATCAGGGGTTTGCCAATCTTTCGGCATTCGGCGATTACCTGCGCTGTGCCGGTGGAATTGCCATCCCAAAGGGCAATAATCAACTCTGCACGGGCGATGATTTCCATATTCCGGCGCAGCGGCGCGCCTTTGCCATAACGGGCATATTCGGGGCGGATTTCCGAGAGCGGGATGCCACGCTGCAGCGCGTATTCCCGGGCGAGAGCGTCTGCGCCGCGAGCACCGCCGGAGATGATTTCGGTCGTATCGGCAGGAATGACTTCCTCCAACGGGTAAGATGTGATGCTTCGCGAGCCAATGACGGCAACTTTCATAGGAGCACCTCCAAATGTTGTGGATACATTATATATCCATTTCCGACATAAAATGACGATTTGGATATAGAATGGATGTACCATATACCCGAAAGAGGTGCAAAATGGCTGTCAAGAGCGTGTCGATCCGCATAGAGGAAGAAATGCTGGAGAAGCTTTCTTTTGTTGCGGATTATGATGGTCGATCTCTGAACAGTCATATTCTGGTGCTCATCCGCGAAAACATCCGCGCGTTCGAGAAGGTGCATGGCCCGGCGGAGGACGCCATCACGCCGGATATCAATGTAAAGCCTGGGAAAAAGGAATAAGGCGACGAGAACCCCCTCAGTCGCTGTCGCGACAGCTCCCCCCAAGGGGGAGCCTTTTGGTTTGTTTTTCACTTGCAATCTGCGTTCGAATATGCTATACTGAAATAGTCAAAGATAGTCAGACAAGGAGGCTGTACAGATGCGACTCAGCGATTCCATCGAGAGCTTCATCAAGACCCTCATGACTCAGGAGGAGCCGGAGGTCGAGCTCAAGCGAAACGAGCTGGCAGAGTATTTCGGCTGCGCGCCCAGCCAGATCAATTATGTGCTGGCGACGCGATTTTCTCCCGATCATGGGTATATCATCGAATCCAGGCGCGGCGGCGGGGGCTACATCCGCATCGTGCGCGTGGTGCAGACCGGTGCGCAGCGGCTGATGTACCTGACCAATGAACGCATTGGCGACGCGATCTCCGAGGCGGAAGCAGTGCGGCTCATCCACCAGCTGGTGGAGCAGGGCCTTGTCAGCCTTGCGGAAGGGGAGATCATGCGGGCGGCGGTGTCAGCCCAGGCCATGGCGATCCCGATCCCGGACAGCATGAAGGCTGCCCTGCGCGCGCGGACGCTCAAAACCATGCTGATGACCGTCGCCCGTCAGAACCGCGATCAGGGAGGTGCGAACCATGGCTGAGAATGAAAACGGCTACAGCCTGTGTGAGGAATGCGGCGTGAATGAGGCCTGCTACACCATTTCTGTGATGATGGGCGGGCAGATCACCCAGCGCCACCTATGCGCGGACTGCATGGCCAAAATGAACATGAACCTTGCTGCCGGCAATGTCAAGCACCTGCTCAGCGCGATCATGAGCGCCATATCCG
>JBGUSK010000056.1:0-8794 GCA_045132495.1 Christensenellales bacterium
TCCAAGCAAAGGCGCAGGAGTTCTACAGTCTGCCGGGAAGCAAGGGCCGCATTTTCTCCGTGCCCCATGCCGTCGGACAGCGCCGCCAGGAAGCGTCCATCCCCCAACACCCCCGACCAGGTCGTGTCACCGCACACATCGCCACCGGTGATCGCTTCCGCCGCCGCGCCGATTTCAGCCCGCAGCAGAGGCATCTCCGTCAAAAGCACCCGATCACCATCCACAGAGGCGAGCTGCATGGGCGTTTCCAGCACAGCAGCAGCCAGCAAACACAACTCCTCCGCCTGTTGGCGGGCTCCGGTGATATAATGCAGTTCAAATGCAGCCTGAACGTGCCCCTGAACACGTCGTACATAAGATAGCGACGCCGGTGTAGCCCGCTCCGCCAATTCCTTTCTGATGCGCTTCGCTGCCATATCATCCCACCAGCTTTCCCCTGAGGAAAGTGCAGCAAACCGGCGTGCAGCTCCGGACATGGCCGTCAGATGGGTCACCAGCATATCCCGTTGCGCCTCCGCCTGATGGATCACCCGACGTGCTGCTTCATCCTCCTGGCGCAGTGAATTCATTGCCCCCAACAGATAATACAGCCGCTGGCATCCCATTCCCCTGAGGTTTTCCAGCGCCCCCTGCCAGATCTGCTCATCTGCATACCGGTATTCCCATACGCTTTCCGCCTTGCTGATCCCCAACTCCGTGGTCAGGCACCCGCAGGCTTCATACTCCGGGCAGCCCTGACACAGCCTTTCCTGCCACCACTGGGCGTCTCTTGTTCCTGCCGAATCCCGGGGAGAAGGAACGGCTCTCGCCATCGCGGCAACGGTCTGCTCCCACGCGGTTAACGCAGAAGCCGCATAGGCGTCCCCAGGCGCCGGATCGTTAGCCAGAAATCGGCGCAGAAACTGCTGCAGGCGCTCAAAGCTGCCACGCGGCGTCACCCCCAGCGCCAAGGCAGCCGCCAAGATGGATGTTCCGCACCCAAACCCTGCTGCACCGCATAGCAGCAGCGGCAGATAGGCCCCCATCGCGAATGCACCGCAGCTCCATTTCCGCTTCCCCAGGCTGTTGGCCACACCTGCCAGGAATCCGCCCATGGACAGGGCCACGCTTATCGTCAGCGGAAGCCCCTGCAGCGCCAGCATGACGCCAGCCAGCATTCCCCCAGCAGCCCCTGCTCCGGCGCCCAGGACAAGGGCCATGGCCAGCACAGCCGCCGCGGACAGCAGCATGCCCATATTGAAACCCAACAGCAGGATTCGCGCGCCGCCGCATACCATCAGCGCCGCAAGATACCCCACCGCGACCCGCTCTTCCATCGCAGCCATGTGCCGTCCGCCCTTGATGGACTTGATCGCCCGAACCATGACCGGCGCAGACAGCATCGCAAGGGCCAATGCCGCCCAGCCTTGCAGCGTTTCAGCTGCGGTGGCGGCAAAGCTTGTGTCGATGGCAGTCGGCAGCAGGGCGCATGCGGTAGCCATCAGCAAATAGGGCAGCTTGTGTCCAACCGGAATCAGCAGACTGACCGCCATGATTGCCAGCGTAATCAGCATGCTCCACCTGAAGGGATATCCTGACGTCAGCCGGATGAGGATCGCTGCTGCGCTCCCCGCCAGCGTAGGACGAACGTCGCACCCAGTGACGGACATCGCCATTGCAAAAGCCGCATGGAAGCCGGATGGAATCCCGAGCAGCTCCGCAAAGGAAAGCAGAAAACCCGGAAATGCCTGCACTGCAAACCTTGCTGCCTTTTTGATTTGTCCCCATGGAATGACTCGCTTTTCCCGGGGCATCCACCTGTCCATCCGATGCTTGTGCGATCTGCAAACTGCCTCTGCCATGTGCCTTCCTCCCCGCCTGTCCTGGAGATAAAGCATACGGCATGTCCGCCGTCGTCAGCGTCGAACGCTGTTGCGAAAAATGAAAAAGCCCCGAAGGCTTTTGCAGCCTCCAGGACAAATCTTCAGTCAATGGACAAAACAGTGTAGTCTTCTTCCTCCACGGCCGTGCGGAGGATCGCTTCATCCACCGGTGCTGACAGGGTGACGATGGCAGTCCCCGCCGTATAGCTGGGCACAGCGCTCTCCACGCCATCAATGGCTTCCAGCGCCCGTTTGACCATCGCTTCACAATGGCCGCACATCATCCCCTCAATATGCATGGTAAGGATCTGCGACGGCTTGGGCAGCTCTATTTCAGGCAGAGCAACAGGCTTGCGGGCATGATCCGCCTTTGCATCATGAAGGCGGAAGAGGTTCAGCCGCAGTGCATTGGATACTACGCAGAAGCTGGACAGTGACATCGCCGCCGCGCCGAACATAGGATTCAGCCGCCATCCCAGCAGCCCGATGAACACGCCCGCCGCCAGCGGAATGCCCAGTGTGTTGTAGCAGAAGGCCCAGAACAAGTTTTGATGGATATTGCGCAGTGTCGCCCGGCTGAGGCGAATGGCGGCGCTTACATCGGTGAGCTTGCTGTTCATAAGCACCACGTCTGCCGCGTCAATGGCCACATCCGTACCTGCGCCGATGGCGACGCCCATGTCCGCACGGGTCAGCGCGGGCGCATCGTTGATGCCATCGCCCACCATCGCCACCTTGCCAGCTTCCATCAGCTGACGGATGACGGCTTCCTTGCCCTCCGGCTTGACGCCTGCGATCACCTGATCCACACCAGCCTTTTCACCCATGGCGCGGGCAGTGCGCTCATTGTCGCCGGTCAGCATCACCACACGGATCCCCATCCCTTGCAGCTCGCGAACTGCCCGGGGACTGTCCTCCTTGATGGCGTCCGCCACGGCAATGACGCCCAGCAGCTCACTTCCTTTGGCGAAAAATAGCGGCGTCTTGCCCTGTACTGCAAGGACATTGGCCTGCTCGCGAATCGCTTCCGTCACTTTCACCTTACCGGAAATGAAATCCATGCTGCCGCCGTGGACGGGCACGCCATCCAGCAACGCAGTCAAGCCATTGCCCGGCAGTGCACGGAAATCCGCCGCATCCTTCAGGGGGATATCGCCAAACGCCGCCATGACCGCACGAGCCAGCGGATGCTCGGATTTGCTCTCCAGGGACGCAGCCACGCAAGCCAGTTCATCCCTTTCAACGCCCACAGCAGGGAGTACATCTGTCACAACCGGCTGACCGGTGGTAATGGTGCCGGTCTTATCCAGCGCGACGATCTGCACCCGGCCTGCGTTTTCCAGCGCCGCAGCGGTTTTGAAAAGAATGCCGTGCTTAGCGCCCATTCCGCTGCACACCATGATCGCCACCGGCGTTGCCAGGCCCAACGCACAAGGACAGGATATTACCAGCACGGAGATGGCACGGGCCAGCGCGTTCCCAACGGCTTCACCCAGCAGAAGCCATACGATCAGCGTGACCACAGCGATGGAAATCACCACGGGCACAAATATGCCGGATACCTTGTCAGCGACCTTCGCGATGGGCGCTTTGGTCGCCGCCGCGTCGGACACCATCTTGATTATCTGGCTGAGGGTCGTGTCCTCTCCCACGCGGGTCACCTCGCAGCGAAGGAAGCCGGAGGTATTCACCGTTGCGGCAGAAATATGGTCACCCTCCGCTTTATCCACAGGGATGGATTCGCCGGTCAGGGCAGATTCATTCACTGCCGAATGTCCTTCGATGACCGTTCCATCTACCGGAATGCTTTCCCCAGGACGGACGATAAACACATCGCCCTTCTTCACCTGCGCAACCGGAACGATCTTCTCCTGGCCATCCACGATAACCGCTGCTGTTTGCGGCGCAAGGGACATCAACGATTTGAGCGCGTCCGTCGTGCGGCCTTTGGAACGGGCTTCCAGCATCTTTCCGACGGTGATGAGCGTCAGGATCATCGCTGCGGATTCAAAGTAAAACTCATGCAGGTAGTGATGCACCGTCTCAGGTGCATGGAGCTGGGCATGGGTCATGCCAAAGAGCATCGCCAGGCTGTACCCGAAGGATGCAGCCGAGCCAAGCGCCACCAGCGTATCCATGTTTGGGGCGCCCTTGATCAGCGACTTGAAACCGCTGATGAAGAATTTCTGGTTGATCACCATGACGATGGCAGTCAGCACCATCTCCACGAGTGCGATCGCCAGCGCATTTTCAGCAAGAACCGCAGGGAGCGGCCAGCCCCACATCACATGGCCCATGCTGACATACATCAGAATCAGCAGAAAGCCCAGCGACCAAAGCAGGCGTCGCTTAAGCTTCGGCGTTTCATGGTCTGCCAGCGCATCATCTGCAGGAGCGGACGCGGCGTTCCCCTGTCCCTTGACGGTTGCGCCATAGCCCGCGTCCTGCACAGCGCAGATAATTGCATCATCTGCCGCAGTTCCCTCCACACCCATTGCGTTGGTCAGCAGGGAAACTGACACGCTGGTCACGCCGGGAACAGCCTTGACCGCCTTTTCCACCCGCGCGGAGCAAGCTGCACAGGTCATGCCGGTGACATTATATTGTTTCATATTGATTGCCTCATTTCATCCACTTTTGAAGGGTATTGAGCAGCTCGTCGAGGGTTTCGTCGTTTCCATGACGCATATCCTCTGCAACGCAGGTGCGGATATGCTCCGACAGCAGCGTTTTGGCAAAGCCGCTCAGCGCTGCGCTCGCCGCGGAGGTCTGCATGAGGATATCCGGACAGTAGGCGTCCTTTTCCACCATCGCGCGAAGACCGCGGATCTGCCCCTCAATGCGGTTCAGCCGGTTGATGAGAGCACGCTTTTCCTCTTCGGTACGCTCCTTCTTACGCTTGCAGACGCAGCAGGTATCTGCACTCATATTCTTGCCTCCTGATCTTGCACATATACCCCACCAGGGTATCATCATTATATACCCACCTGGGGTATTTTGTCAAGTGTCCAACAAAAAAGGCTGACCTCCCGCAAAGGAAGTCAGCCGGAAAAACAGGGTTACCAGGTAGCCTTCATGGCCTCAGCAATTGCTGCCTGATGATCAGCCTTGACCTCGCCGGTGCCGTGGGTCTTGCTGCCATAGAAGTGCAGGCAGAACTGACCGTCGAAATTGTTGTCATAGATGGTCTGCTGACCGTGGGGTTCAGAATAGATAGAAGCCGCATAGACGTGGTCGTTGTGCTTCACCAGCATCGGGCGGCGACGCCAGGAGAAATCCACACCGCCGTTGATCTTGAGCAGAATGGCGGTATCAGCCTTGGTCAGCGGCTCAACGTCCAGATGGTTGGTGCCGTAGAGCACCTTGGCCTTGAATACGAGACCAGTGCGCACATCCTTGATCTGGATGACGGGACGGCCCGCAAAGCGATTTCTGCCGCCATTGAACCAGTCCAGACGCTCGGTCTTGTACTTCTTATCGTCGTCGCTATCCGCCTTCTTGTCCGCCTCGCTCTTGGAGACAGCGCTGGAGGACAGCAGCTTCTTGATGGTCGTAGAGTTGGCAATGCCGTTCACAGTCAGACCATTCGCGCGCTGGAAGGCACTGACTGCCTCCGCAGTACGGTAACCGTAATCGCTGTCAAGGGTAGCGGTATAGTAGCCCAGCTCCTTGAGTTCGCTCTGCAGCGCCTTGACCTGAGCACCGCTGTCGCCACGCTGGAGGGTCTGGGAGGTCTTCAGCTCAACGGTGGACTTGCCCTTGGAATTGATGGCAGAATCAGAATTGAGTTTCTTCAGGGTGGAAGCGCCGCACACGCCGTCAGCGGTCAGGCCGTTTTTCTTCTGGAACGCCTTCACAGCCGTCACGGTACGGTCACCGTAATCGCCATCACAGCCATAGGTATAGAAGCCAAGCTCCTTCAGGCGCTGCTGCAGCTGCTTGACCGCATCGCCCTTGGAACCCTTCTTGAGCGTGCCGTCATCCTTGACTTCTTCCTTTTCCTCTTCCTTGTCCGCCTTGTCATTCGCACCGATGGCGGAGGAAGAATTGAGCTTCTTCAAGGTGGTTTCACCGGCGATGCCGTCCTGAGTCAAGCCATTCTTCTTCTGGAACGCCTTCACAGCCTGAACGGTGCGGTAGCCATAGGAGCTGTCGCAGGAATACTTGTAATAGCCCAGCTCCTTCAGACGCTGCTGCAGCTTCTTGACTTCGCTGCCCTTTGCGCCCTCCTTGAGCGTGCTGTCCTCCTTGACTTCTTCCTTCTTGTCATTTGCGCCGACCGCGGAGGAAGAGTTCAGCTTCTTCAAGGTGGATTCGCCGGCCACGCCGTCCGCCGTCAGACCGTTCTTTTTCTGGAACGCCTTAACAGCCGTGACTGTCACGCTGCCGTAGCTGCCGTCACAGGAGGACTTGTAGTAGCCCAGCTCCTTCAGCCGCTGCTGGAGCTTCTTGACCGCATCGCCCTTGGAGCCCTTCTTGAGGGTATCGTCAGCCTTGACTTCTTCCTTCTTCTCCTCAGAATCGGAAAGCTTCTTGCCGTTGGACGCAATGGCAGAAGAAGAATTGAGCTTCTTGAGCGTGCTTTCCGCAACAATGCCGTCTTCCTTCAGGCCATTCTTCTTCTGGAACGCCTTGACAGCCGTCACCGTTACATTGCCGAAATTTCCGTCACAGGAGGCCTTGTAATAGCCCAGCTCCTTCAGCCGCTGCTGAAGCTGCTTGACGGCGCTTCCCTTGGAGCCCTTCTTGAGGGTATCATCCTCATCGAGGTCATCCTCAGTCACAGTAATATAATCATCATATACATATCCGGTATACTTGCCATACGTCACCTTATACCAATGACCGGATTTGCCGATGATGTCAACCTTGGTACCGTTGCGCAGGCCGACCAGCGCCTCGCTGTCAGAAGTGGCTTTTTCACGCAGGTACAGCAGGGACGCAGTCACCGTACCGGTATCTGCAATGGCAAGGCTGCAGATCAGCATCATCAGCAGCGCCAGCAGGCATGCCAGAATACATTTCTTTCTCATGTGGATCATAGGTACAACCCCTTTCGCACATAATATATTACATTTTTATTGCATTGTCAATACCATTTCAGGTGAAATATACAAAATTGTCACATTTCAGCCTGAATATCAGCCTATGACAGGTGTATAAAATTTTCCACATTCATTATAATATAAAACGCTCGATTTGTAAACATATAAATATCGAAAAAACTCATCGAAAAAACTGCAGAAAGTTGAAAATAATGCTTGACACGCAGGCACGACCGTGATATACTTATCCAGGTTTTGAAGAAACCTGTGCCGTAGACAGCCGGTGTCTCCTTCGGAGACTTAAACGGGACGAAGTCCCCGCCTGCCGAGGTGTGATGGATATAGCATGACTTTGCTCATCCCTTGCACCTGATGCAAGGGTTTTCTTTTACTCCCAAACCGTTAAGGAGGTGCAAGAAGAAATGGCAAAGGTGCATGAAATCAAGCCCGAGAAGGTAGCAGTTGTTGGTGACATCGTGGAGAAGCTGAAGGCCGCCCAGAGCGTGACCATCTGCAGCTACTCCGGTCTGACCGTGGAGCAGGTGACTGAGCTGCGTAAGCTGTGCCGCAACGAGGAGGTCGCCTACGTCGTGCTGAAGAACCGTCTGGTTCTGCGCGCGCTGAAGGAGGTCGGCATCGAGGGTCTGGATGATCTGCTGAATGGCCCCAACGCTTTCGTGTTCTCCATGAAGGACGCCGTTGCTGGTCCCCGTATCATCAACGACTACATCGAGAAGAACAAGCTGCAGGCGCTGAAGATCACCGGCGGTATCCTGGAGGGCAAGGCGATCGACGTCACAACCGTCAAGGCGCTGGCGAATCTGCCCAGCCGCGAGGTCCTGCTGGCCAAGCTGCTCGGCTGCATGTCCAACACCGTTGCGAGCTTCGTCCGCGTTATCGACGCGTACCGCAAGAAGCTGGCCGGCGAAGAGTAATCACAGGATTATTCACGGACGCAATCGCTGCCTGAAGGCAGCATAAGGGGTTCTCCCCTGCACTAACATACAAAATCAACTTAGGGTCACCGACCCAATCGAATTAGGAGGAACATCAAAATGACTCATGCTGAGATCATTGCCGCCGTCGAGTCCATGACGGTGCTGGAGCTGGCCGATCTGGTCAAGGCCATGGAAGAGAAGTTCGGCGTTTCCGCCGCTGCCACCGCTGTTGCTGTTGCCGCCCCCGGCGCTGCCGCTGCTGCTGTTGAAGAGAAGACTGAGTTCGACGTCATCCTGAAGGGCTTCGACGCCGCTGCCAAGCTGAAGGTTCTGAAGGTCATCCGCGAAGTGTGCGGCCTGGGCCTGAAGGAAGCTAAGGACTTCGTTGAGGCTGCTGCTGCTGGCCCCAAGACCGTCAAGGAAGGCCTGTCCAAGGAAGATGCCGACAAGCTGGCTGCCCAGATCAAGGAAGTCGGCGGCGAAGTCGAAATCAAGTAATTTCGATTCTGTCGAATACGCTTTCACAAGGGGATGCTCGAAAGAGCGTCCTCTTTTTCGTTGTATATGAAATCCGGCGAGAGACACTCCTCTCGCCGGAAACACTTTACTTCTTATCCTTCTTCTTGAACAGGTACTCATCCACCTTCTTGACGATTTCATCGCTGACCTTGCGCTCAATCGGGAACACCTTCGCGCAATCCACCCGCTTGGCGAACATCAGCGCCTGCTGGAGGGTGATGTCCAGTGCTTCCGCGCTGAGATAATTGCTCTTTAAATTGTCGCGGCGGTCATGGATGTAGCCCGCACCAGGCACGCCGAAGCGGATCAGATTCACCGCAGGGACGCCCTTGTCCGCGAAGGGGATGCAGTCGGAGGAGTAGATATCCATCTTCACGTCGCAGGCAATGCCAGCCTCGCGCATCAGGGCGTCCACATACCCGACGGCCTT
>JBGUSK010000057.1:0-37214 GCA_045132495.1 Christensenellales bacterium
CGACCAATGGTCGCCCCTACGGGAGGAGAACCTGTTGCCAATTCCTCAGGAAGGAGTCCCTATGGTCACATTACAGGAAATCAAGCAGAATGAATCAATCCGTGCGCTGATCAAGGCAGGCAACCGCTACCTTGAAAGCATGGGCTATACCGAGCATGGTCCGCGCCATGTGGGCTATGTCAGCAAAACCGCGTCCTATATTTTGAAGGCATTGGGGTATTCCCCGCGCGAGGTGGAGCTGGCGGCCATCGCAGGCTGGGTGCATGACGTGGGCAACTCCGTCAACCGGCATGACCATGGCCCGCTGGGGGCTGTGCTTCTGCTGCCAATATTGCGGGAAACCGGTATGGATATGGCGGACATCATGGAGATCATCACCGCTGTTGGCAACCATGAGGAGCAGAGCGGCTTTATTTCCAGCAATGTCAGCGCGGCGTTGGCGCTGGGCGATAAGTCCGATGCACATAAGAGCCGCGTGCGCAACGGTCAGCCGGATGAAACCGATATCCATGACCGGGTGAATTTCTCCATCCAGGAGAACCGTGTCACCGTTGACCGGGAGAATCGCGTCATCCGCCATGAGCTGACGATGGATGATTCCTCGTCGGTGATGGAGTATCTTCAGATCTACATGAGCCGCATCGTCATGTGCGAGAAGGCGGCGGCGTTTTTGAAGTGCTCCTTTGACCTGGTCATCAACGGCCAGTCCATCAACAACCGTCCTGATAAAGAGTAATACCTGAGGAGGTGAAGCCGATGCTTTGCCCGGATTGCAATACCTATGCCGCCGAGGATGATATCGTCTGTCCCCGGTGCGGAAAGCTGCTGAACCGGCAGGCCACGGAGGAAGAGGAGCTGATGAGCTTCCGCCAGGGCCGTCATCTTCGGCGTATGGAGGAGGAACTCCCTCCGCCGCCCACTGCCCCGGGCAGCACTGGCGCAAGCCGCTCCTTCGAGGATACCCGTCCCCGCGAAACAGCGGATGATACAGGTGCCATGTACTCCCGCCGGGAGACGCTTGCCAGCACGGGCCGTTTCTATGGCCTGCAGGATGGTCAGCTGGATGATATGCCCCTGGGGTATGAGATCAGCGGGAATCCCACCATTATGGCCCCCAGTCAGCGCCATAGCCGCGCCAAGCGTACCATCCGCATGAAGCGGCTGGTCAACTGGGCTTATGTGCTGATCGGATGCATCATCCTGTCGATCGCTGCGGTGATTGGCATCTATGCATTCCTGACCAGAACGCCCAGCGGACAGGTGATCATGGCCCGCATGGGGGAGGATGCCACTTCTGCCGCCATGTGGCAGGTTGGTCAGGAATACCTCCATACGGGCGATATCGACCGGGCGATCGAGTATTTCATGATTGCCCGCACGAAGGATGAGGAGGCGGAAGCTCCCAATGTGACCGGCCTTTTGCAGATGGGCAGCGCTTACGAGGCGGCTGACCGCCTGACGGAGGCGGAAGAGGTGTATGCCTACATCTACACCAAGGTCGTGCCCAGTGCGCCGGAAGCCTACCGCGCTCAGGTGCGTGTGCTGCTGGCCCAGGGAAGGGAAGCCGAAGCGGCTCAATTGCTGGCTGAGGCCTATAAGGCGACCGGCGTGGCGTCCTTCCGCAGCCAGCGGCTGGAGATCCTGCCGGAGGTGCCATCGACAAGCGTCGTGCCGGGGTATTACAATGCCGCGCAGACGGTCAAGCTGCTTCAGGGGCAGGATTGTGAAGTGTGGTATACCCTGGATAAATTCGCGGTGCTGCCGGAGGACGGCATCCTCTACGAAGCGCCGCTGGAGTTGAGCGAGGGTGAGCATGCCCTGCGCGCGGTGGCGGTAAACGGCGATCTGGTCAGTGATATCATGGTCGCTAACTACCAGATATACCTGCCTACGCCCCTGCAGCCGGACAGCAACCTGGCGCCCAATACCTACAACGGCAAGCGCAAGGTCAATCTGCGTCCTGGTACGCTGAGCGATGAGGATCTGGAAAAGAACCCCGGCTACAAGGCCACCCTGACCGATCCGGTTGCCCAGACGATCACCATCTATTACACGATTGACGGTTCCCAGCCCGATCAGGATAGCCCGATCTGGGACGGAACGCCCATCCAGATGGGCAGCTACGGCGGATATCAGGTGCTCAAGGCAGTGTCTGTTAACGGATACGGCAAGCAGGGCAATACCCTGGAGCGTACCTATAAGTTTGAAACCAAGCCCGGATATCGCAAGACTTTCTCCGTGGAGGATACGATCGCAGACCTGAAACTGGGCACGACCACCCGTGAAGCATTCCGCACCAAATATGGCGACGGCAAGGGTCCGGAGATGGTCACCCTCAATACCATTGAGGGCGAATGCGAGAAGTATAGCTACGACTGGGGCTATGCCTCCTTCATGAAGATCAAGAGCGGCTGGGTGCTGGCAGATATCTATTTCACCAGCAATCAGTTTGAGGGCCCCCGCGATACCAAAATCGGCATGGCGGAGGCGAAAATCACCGGGCTGTACAAGGATTTTGGCCAGGTTGTGGGCTCGACCGGCATCAAGCGCGGCCTCTACTACGAGAACGAGGACAAGCAGGGCGTGATCTCCATCCTGCCCAGCGGCGAAAAGATCATCTACTACCGTGTCGGCACGGCGGATGGTCACGTCTGGCAGCTGGAGTATTACATCGGGATCGATGGCAGCTGCGACGCCATCCGCTGGTTCTACGAGCGGTAATGCAGTGGCTGTACCTGCTGGTTTCGTCTGCTGCGGATGGACATTCGGTAATGTGCGATGGGCTGCTTGTATGATGTGCCTGCGGAAAGTGCGGGGCAGATCACATGAGAAGTCAATTGAATGATAAAGATCAGCAGGGAAGTGCAGCCATGGGGCCGTCCGGCAAGAGCCGGGCGGTCCTTTTCGAGTTCGACATAAAGGAAGGCAGTTTTTGTCCACAAAGGGATTTCTGTCCCGTCAAAGGTCGAAACTTCGATGCGGGGATGAAACATGATGTCGTTATTTGAGAGGTTTCATCGCATTCCCCACAAACCTCCGCCAAAGTGCTATAATGCCCTCGAATGGTAAAACTGCCCCGATTTTCCTGACGAGGAAAGCCGAGGCTTCAAGATGGAGAGGAGTATTTGACTGATGAATGATATGCGGATTATGCTGGTGGATGACAATGTGGAGTTTCGCCGCACGATGCGGGAACACCTTCAAAGGCAGGAGAATATGCGCATTGCCGCTGAATGCGGTACCGGCCTGGAGGCGCTTGAAATGCTGGGGAAAACCCCGGTGGATGTGATCATCCTGGATATCATTATGCCCCAGATGGACGGTTATTCGTTCCTGGAGGAGATGAATCGCTTGCAGATGGAAAACCCGCCCCAGGTGATCGTGGTCAGCGCCCTTGGACGGGATGATTTCATCATGCGGGCGGTGGAAAACGGCGCACGGTTCTATATGATCAAGCCCGTCGATCTGAATGTGCTGACAGGCCGCATCCGTGAGGTCTGCGGACAGGCCTCCGATACAGTGGCGCCGTCAAGCCGCGTCAGCCTGCCCGGCCGCGCGCCTTCCATTGACGAGAAGCTGGCCAGCCTCTTCCTGACCATCGGCATCCCGGCCCATATCAAGGGCTACGCATTCCTGCGCGAGGCGGTCAAGATGGTCATCGAGAACCCGGATGTCATCAACCGCATCACCAAGGAGCTGTACCCGGGCATCGGCAAACGGTTCAACACCAGCGCCAGCAAGGTGGAACGGGCGATCCGGCATGCCATTGAGGTGGCTTGGAGCCGGGGCAGGATCGATACACTGAACAAGGCCTTCGGCTGCCGCGTGGCGACGAAAGAGGACAAGCCCACCAATGGCGAGTTCATTGCCATGATTGCCGACAAGCTGGCCCTGGAGCAGAGGACGGCGTGAGACGGGGGAATCAAAGGGGCGCAATCCTGTCCCAAACAGTCCCCTGAAAGTTATGGTAGAAAAACGGCTCTATTACCAATATACTTTTGAGGCTTATCCCCTTTTCCGACTCGGGAAAAGGGGAGGCTTTTTCTTTCCTTGCCGTATTGGCGAAATGAAGGGCCAATCAGCAGCGCCGTAATGCCTCAAAAAAACAGAAACAAATATTTTCGTTTTTTTTCGAATTGGTCGGGATACGATGCGATTTGCGAAAAATGGTTAAGAGAAGAAACCAAATCGGGAAGGAAATGAAAAAAACACAGGAGATTTGTACGAAAAAGCAGCGCTTGAAAGCTCTACCGAAAAACATGCGAAAACGTTGGAAATTGCACACTGAAAACGTTCCCGGAAAGAATGAACAAGGTGTAGTCTGGAGAGAGAGCAAGGGAAAAAACGAAAAAAGACTCTTGATTTTTGGCCTCTGATATTGTATACTATGGTCAAACGAAACCGGTTTAGTTAACAAATAACCTTGTTGACTAACAGCGATTTCAAGGCAAAGCAAGAAATCGCATCGGCCGTACATTCTACTGCTGCATACAGGCGTGTATGCCCTAATTCGTCTTTAAACAGTGCTGAGGTGCTGTTTATAGAAATAACGTCCGCGAGACGTAATATTGAGGAGGAAACCACCATGAAGAAGCTCGTTGCTCTGGTGCTGTGCGTGATGATGGCTCTGACCACCTTCGCCATGGCCGAGGCTCCCGCTGAAGAAGGCAAGGTCCTGAACATCTACTGCTGGAACGATGAGTTCAAGACCCGCTTTGAAGGCTTCTACACTGTTCCCGAAGGCGTGACCGTTAACTGGGTTATGGTCGCCAATCAGGACAATGCTTATCAGAATGCGCTGGACGCCGCTCTGCTGAAGCAGAACGAGGCCGCCGCTGATGAGAAGGTTGACCTGTTCCTGGTCGAAGCCGACTACGCTGTTAAGTACTGCGGCTCCGATTACACCCTGGACGTCATCAACGAGGTTGGCCTGACCGAGGCTGATGTTGCTGAGATGTACCAGTACACCAAGGACGTCATGACCGCCAATGGCGTGCTCAAGGGCGTGTCCTGGCAGGCTTGCCCCGCTGGCCTGATCTACCGTCGTTCCTTCGCCAAGGAAGTCCTGGGCACCGACGATCCCACTGAGGTCCAGAAGGCTGTTGCCGATTGGGCGAAGTTCGACGAGACCGCCGCTCTGATGAAGGACTTCGGTTACTTCATGCTGTCCGGCTTCGACGATGCCTACCGTATCTTCTCCGACAACATGACCGCTCCCTGGGTCGTTGACGGCAAGATCAACAAGGATCCCTCCATCGAGAAGTGGGTCGAGATGACCAAGCTGTACACCGACAACGGCTGGAACAACAAGGCTAACCTGTGGTCCACCGAGTCCGGCGCTGGCGCTGGCCCCGAGGGCAAGGTGTTCGGCTACTTCGGCCCCGCTTGGTTCATCGACTTCTCTCTGGCTGGCTGGACGCTGGCTGATCCCAATGCTCCCGCTGAGGTTGGCAACGGCACCTATGGCGACTGGGCGTTCTGCCAGGGCCCGCAGGGCTTCTCCTGGGGCGGTACCTGGATCTGCGCTGCTGCCGGCACCGACAACCTGAGCCTGGTGAAGGACATTATGTACAAGATGACCTGCGACAAGGAAATCGCTGTGGGCATCGTTGAGAAGTACGGCGACTTCACCAACAACGTTTCCGCTATGACCGAGATGGCCGCTTCTGATTACGCCAACCCCTTCCTGGCTGGCCAGAACCACCTCGCTCTGTTCCTGGAGAACGCTCAGGCGATCAACCGCGCTGCTTCCACTCCCTACGATCAGACCTGCTCCGAGAAGATCCAGTCCGCTATGGCTGACTACTTCAACGGCGTCGTCGATCTGGACACTGCCTGGGCCAACTTCTTCAAGGCTGTTGAGGAAGTGCACCCCGAGCTGACCCACTAATTCACAGTTCCCAATCGCTCAGGGGCGGATGACTTCGGTCATCTGCCCCGGGCTTTACGGGGGACAGCGGCCCTTCAACAGGACACCGGACGTTTCGAGGGTCGGGCGTCCTGCTGAAGGGCCGCATTCTTTTTGCCTCACGGAAAAGGAATGCGCTCAAGTTCCCTTTTTTCCAACGATCCTAAAGAGAGAGGTGCAAGCCATGTCGCAGAATGCAGCGCCGCGCAAGGTAAAGTCTGTTAGCTATGCCAAGTGGGGCTACATCTTCCTGATTCCTTTCTTCCTTTCCTTCGCCGTTTTTACCGTCATTCCGCTGGGGAGAACGTTCTATGAATCCCTTTTTGAGCACTACTGGGCTCAGGGCGGCATCAATGAGATCGGCCCCAACTTCATCGGCCTGAAGAACTTCGTGACCATCTTCACTGAGGAAGCCCTGGGCAAGTATCTGCTGAATACCATGATCATGTGGATCCTGGGCTTCATCCCGCAGATCGTCGTGTCCCTGGCGCTGGCTGTGTGGTTCACGGACCGCAACATGCGCATCCGTTTCCAGCCCTTCTTCAAGACGGTCATCTACATGCCTAACCTGATCATGGCCAGCGCGTTCTCCATGATGTTCTTCGTGCTCTTCACCGATCAGGGCCCGGTCAATGCCGCGCTGGTGTCTCTGGGTCTGGAGCCGTACAGCTTCACGCGTACGATTGCAGGCAACCGCGGCCTGGTTGCCCTGATGAACTTCATGATGTGGTTCGGCAATACCACGATCGTGCTGATGGCGGCGGTCATGGGCATTGATACATCCCTGTTTGAAGCGGCAGACATCGACGGCGCCAATGGCTGGCAGAGCTTCACCCGTGTGACGATGCCCCTGATCCGTCCGGTGCTGTCCTACACGCTGATCACCTCTCTGATCGGCGGTCTGCAGATGTTCGACGTGCCTCAGATCCTGACCAACGGAGCGGGCAACCCTGACCGTACCAGCATGACCATCATCATGCTGCTGAATAACTACATCGGCAAGTCCAAGAACTATGGCTATGGCGGCGCGCTGTCCATCGTGCTGTTCGCCCTGACGGCCGTGCTGGGCATGCTGGTCTACTATTCGCTCAACACCAATGAACGCGAGGCCAAGAAGCTTGCCAAGGAAGCGCGCAAGAAGGTCGCACAGATGCAGCAGGGAGGTGTCAAGGCATGATGAATAAGATCAAATCCATCGCCCTGTGGAAAAAGCTTCTGATTTCCATTGTGCTCATGGCTATTGCCGGCGGCTGCATGTACTATGCTGCAATGTATCACATGCCGCCCTACGTTGCCTCAGCAACGCTGGAAATTGCGCCGGAGAATATTCCGGAAGGGACGGATCTGTCTGCCAAGCCGGTAACGGAGCTGTATAAGCGCCAGATCAAGCTGATCAGCGCCGGCCGTCCCGCTTCTGGACTGACGCTGACGCAGATGTATATCGAGGTCTATGGCGAAGAAGCCTTCGTTTGCCCCAGCTGCGGCGCAAAGCTGCCTGCTGAGACGGATATCTCCAAGAAGTTCACCTGCCAGTCCTGCAGCACGGATGTTGAAACCAAGATGATGGCGCAGCCCTTCAAGGATGCGATGGTCAAGGTGACTGACAAGCTGCGGCTGAGCGGCGATACTGGCATCGTGTTCACCAGCACTGGGAACAACAAGGCAGCGAACCGCCGCATGGTGGGGATGCTGGCGCGTGAGGCGGATATTGCCATCACCCAGCAGGCTGCCAAGGACTATCCTGATCGTGCAGAGCAGGGCGTCAATCGGGTCAGCGAGGCGCAGGATCTGGGCAACAGCAATCCCCGCACGCTCATCTTTGCTTTCCTTGCGGCGACCGTGCTCGGCATGGTCTGCTACATGGTGTTTACCACCTCCGCCTCCAATGTGGCCTTCCGCAAGCTGATGGCCTACACGCTCCTGGCGGTCCTGACCGTGCTGTGCCTGTTCTTCTTCTACATCCTGTTTGTCAATTCTACCCGCACCCATTCGGAGATTCAGACCCATCTGTCCCTCCTGCCGGGCCGTAACTTTGTCAACAACTGGAAATCACTCATGGCGGACATCACCCTGCCCATCTGGTCGGGTATGCTCAACAGTCTGATCATCTCCGCTTGCTGCGCGCTGCTGTCCACCTATTTCTCCACGCTCACCGCCTATGCCATCCATGCGTACCAGTTCAAGCTGCGCAACTTCGCGTTCAAGTTCATCCTGCTGGTCATGATGGTGCCTGGTCAGGTCAGCGCGCTGGGCTTTGTGGAAATGATGAACGGCTGGAACTGGAATGATACTTTCTGGCCGCTGATCCTGCCCTCCATCGCTGCGCCTGCCGTGTTCTTCTTCATGAAGCAGTACATGGAAAGCGCTCTGCCGCTGGCGATCGTCGAGGCAGCGCGTATTGATGGCTCCAGCGAGTTCGGCACCTTCAACCGCATCGTGCTGCACATCATGAAGCCCGCCATCGCGGTGCAGGCCATCTTTACCTTCGTTTCCGCGTGGAACAACTACTTCACCCCTGCGCTGCTGCTGAAGAAGGACAGCATGAAGACGCTGCCCATCCTGATCGCACAGCTGCGTTCGGCGGACTATACCAAGTTTGATATGGGCAAGGTGTACATGATGATCTGCCTGTCCATCCTGCCGGTCATCCTGGTGTACCTGTGTCTGTCCAAGTACATCATCGCAGGCGTTGCAGTCGGCGGTGTGAAGGAATAATCCCATGTGATTCGCGGCGCTCTCCGGACTTGTCCGGGGAGCGCTATTTTGTGCCGGACAGGGCAGGGGAGATGCAGCGTCAGAGCGGTCGGGAATAGAGCTGTAGGTTCATCCTTGAAATTGATTGGGCCAAAGACGAATGATCTCTACAGAAAAACACGAAATGTACAGCAAATAGGCTTGATTCCCGGCATTTGTGCGCGTATAATAGGGACATCCTTTTCGCCGCGATTCCCGCGCGGCAATGACTGATAGGGAGGAACCTGTTATGAAGATCCGTAAGCTGTTCGCTGCCGTGCTGGCTCTGTGCTGCATGGTGAGCATGTTCTCCGTTGCCTCTGCTGAAGAGGGCCTGAAGATCGCCGTTATCGGCCCCATGACCGGCGGCGCTGCCGTTTATGGCACTGCGGTTGCCAATGGCGCCAAGATTGCTGCTGAGGAAATCAATGCCAAGGGCGGCATGCAGATCATCCTGGATGTGCAGGATGACGAAGCTGACCCTGAGAAGGGCATCAATGCCTACAACGCTGTGCTGGACAATGGCGCTCAGATGATCCTGGGCACTGTGACCACCGCTCCCTGCCTGGCCGTTGCTGCGACCGCTTACGAAGAGCGCGTGTTCATGCTGACCCCCTCCGCTTCCTCTGCGGATGTGACTGCGGGCAAGGACAATGCCTTCCAGGTCTGCTTCACCGACCCCGGCCAGGGCATCGCTGCCGCCGATATGATCGTTGCCAAGAATATGGGCACCAAGATCGGCGTCATCTACAACAATGCTGATGTGTACTCCACTGGTATCTACCAGGCGTTTGCTGCCCGCTGCGCGGAGCTGAACGTTGAGATCGTCGCTACCACCACCTTCTCCTCTGACGACAACGCGGACTTCTCCGTGCAGATCGCCGAGTGCAAGAAGGAGGGCGCTGACCTGGTCTTCCTGCCCATCTACTACACTCCTGCTTCCCTGATCCTGGCCCAGGCCAAGGCTGTTGACTATGCTCCCGTCTTCTTCGGCGGCGACGGCATGGACGGCATCCTGGCCCTGGAAGGCTTCGACAAGACTCTGGCGGAAGGCCTCATGCTGCTGACTCCCTTTGCCGCTTCTTCTCAGGACGAGAAGACCCAGAGCTTTGTCAAGGCTTATGTTGCCGCTTACGGCGAGGAGCCCAATCAGTTCGCGGCTGACGCGTACGACGGCATCTATGCCCTGTACACCGCTGCCCAGAACGCCGGCATCACCGCTGACACCTCCGTGGAGGAAGCCTGCGAAATGCTGATCGCCCAGTTCCCGACCCTGCAGATCTCCGGCCTGACCGGCGAGCTGGCCTGGGCTGCTACCGGCGAAGTGACCAAGACCCCCGCTGTGTACGTTGTCAAGGACGGCATCTACGCGAAGGTCGAATAATCCCTGATTTGGCGTAATTTACGCCCGGCTCCTGCGGTTTGCGGGAGTCGGGCAGTTGTTGTCATTAGGAAATCCCTGTTTTTCTTCGAAATTCACCTAAGAGAGGTCGTGAAGGAATGGTATCGCTCCTTTCCCACCTGATGAACGGTCTGAGCCTGGGCAGCGTGTATGCCATTATCGCACTGGGCTACACGATGGTTTACGGCATCGCGAAGATGCTGAACTTTGCTCACGGCGACGTGATCATGATCGGCGCGTACGTTTCCTTCTGCGCCGTGCATTATTGGAATCTGCCCCCGGCTGTGGCGGTGGTGGTGGCGATGCTGGCCTGTACGGTGCTGGGCATTACCATCGAGCGCCTGGCCTACAAGCCCCTGCGTCAGGCAACGTCTCTGGCGGTACTGATCACCGCCATCGGCATGTCCTACCTGCTGCAAAACGCGGCGCTGCTGATCTGGGGCTCGAATACGAAGTCCTTCCCGGATATGATCAACGTGCCGGCCATTTCCCTGATGGATGGCCAGCTGATCATCAAGGGCGAGGCCATCGTGACCATCCTGGCCTGTGTCGTCATCATGATCGCGCTGACCCTTTTTACCAACAAGACAAAGATGGGCAAGGCCATGCGCGTCGTCAGTGAGGACAAGGGCGCGGCGGAGCTGATGGGCATCAACGTCAACCAGACTATTTCCGTCACCTTCGCTATCGGTTCCGCCCTGGCGGCGGTTGCGGGTGTGCTGCTGTGTACGGCCTATCCCGCGCTGACCCCCACCACCGGCTCGATGCCTGGCATCAAGGCCTTCACGGCGGCGGTCTTCGGCGGCATTGGCTCCATTCCCGGCGCCATGATCGGCGGCATCCTCCTGGGCGTGATCGAGATCCTCGGCAAGGCCTACATCTCCATGGAGCTGGGCGATGCATTCGTGTTCGCGGTGCTGATCATCGTCCTGCTGGTGAAGCCCACCGGCCTCCTTGGCAAGAAGATCCACGAGAAAGTATGAGGTGAGAAGCGTGAAAATTTCAAAGAAACTCCGCAGCAACCTCATCACCTATGCGCTGGTGATCATTGCGTATCTGGTCTGTCAGCTGGCGATGTCCGGCGAGATCGACGGCTTCAAGATGACCCGCTCCCTCAAGGGCCAGCTGGTGCCCATCTGTGTGTACATCGTGATGGCTGTGTCCCTGAATCTGACCGTCGGCATCTCCGGCGAGCTTTCTCTGGGTCACGCGGGCTTCATGAGCGTGGGCGCATTTTCGGGCATCATCATGTCCTCCTGGCTGGTGAGCGCCTTTGGCGGCAGCGACAGCGCCCTTGCTTTCCTGGCGGATGACAAGACGATCCGGCTGATCCTTGCGCTTTGTGCAGGCGGCGTGATGGCAGGTATTGCTGGCGTGCTGATCGGCATCCCGGTTTTGCGCCTGCGCGGCGACTACCTCGCCATCGTTACGCTGGCCTTCGGCGAGATCATCCGCAACGTGCTCAATACCCTGTATTTTGCCGTGGATGGTGCGAACCTCCAGCTGGCCTTCAACGATCCCACCGGTCTGACCGGCAAGATCGTCTACAATGGCCCGGCTGGTGCTGTCGGCGTGGGCAAGATCGCCACCTTTGACATGGGCTTCGTGCTGATCCTGTTCACCCTGTTTGTGGTGCTGAATCTGGTCAACTCCCGCTCCGGCCGCGCCATCATGGCGATCCGCGACAGCCGCATTGCAGCGGAATCCGTGGGCCTGAACGTGACCAAGTACAAGATGATGGCCTTCGTGACCTCTGCGGTGCTGGCCGGTATGGCGGGCGCGCTGTATGGCCTGAACTACTCCACGGTCACGGCTGCGAAGTTCAAATTTGACACCTCCATCCTGGTGCTGGTGTTCGTGGTGCTGGGCGGCATCGGCAACATCCGCGGCTCTGTGATCGCGGCGGCGGCGCTGACCCTCCTGCCTGAGCTCCTGCGTTCCTTCTCCTCCTACCGTATGCTGGTGTACGCCATCGTCCTCATCGTGGTGATGCTGGCAACCAACAGCCCCATCCTCAAGAACCTGTGGGCGAAAATCACGATGATCCCGGCAGTGGAAAAGCTGCTGGCAAGGCTCCCGAAATCCCGAAAGGCAGGTGACGCGGCATGACACAGCAGAACATGAAGAAGCGCCTGCTGGACACCAAGATGGTGCCCGTGCCCTCCGTTTCCATTGTGCCGGAGCGCGATGTGCACAAGCGCCCCGTGCTGGAGACCCGTCACCTGGGCATTGAGTTTGGCGGTCTGAAGGCAGTTGAGGACTTCAACATCGCTGTCGGCCCCACGGAGATCTGCGGCCTGATCGGCCCCAACGGCGCGGGCAAGACCACTGTATTCAACCTGCTGACCAAGGTGTATCAGCCCACCTCCGGCACTGTGCTGATCAACGGCAAGGATACCTCCGGCATGAATACGGAGCAGGCCAACCGTATGGGCATCGCCCGTACGTTCCAGAACATCCGCCTGTTTGGCAACATGACCGTGGAGGACAATGTCCGCATCGGTCTGCACAATCAGATCAAGTACGGCATGGCCAGCGGCATCCTGCGCCTGCCCTCCTTCTGGACGGGCGAAAAGCGGCAGCATCAGAAGGCTCTTGAGTTGCTGTCCATTTTCGGTATGCAGGACATGGCGGACGTGAAGGCAGGAAGCCTGCCCTATGGCGCTCAGCGCCGTCTGGAGATCGTCCGTGCGCTGGCTACCAATCCGTCCCTGCTGCTGCTGGACGAGCCCGCTGCGGGTATGAATCCCCACGAAACCGAAGAGCTGATGCAGAACATCATCAAGATCCGCGACCAGTTCCAGATTGCGGTCATGCTCATTGAGCATGATATGAACCTGGTCATGGGCATCTGCGAGGGCATCTGCGTGCTGAACTACGGTCGCATCATTGCCAAGGGTACGCCGGAGGAGATCCAGCGTAACCCCGTGGTCATCGAGGCCTACCTCGGAAGTCAGAATAAGGAGGGGAATGCCTGATGAGCCTGCTGAAAGTCGATGATATCCATGTGTACTACGGCGCGATCCATGCCATCAAGGGCGTGAGCTTCGAGGTCAACGAGGGTGAGATCGTGACTTTGATCGGCGCGAACGGCGCGGGCAAGTCCACGACGCTGAATACCGTGGCAGGCCTGCTGCGCCCCCGCTCTGGTTCCATCACCTTTGACGGCAAAAACCTTGCGACCATCCCGGCGAACAAGACCGTTTCCCTGGGCATGGCGCTGTGCCCCGAAGGCCGTCGCATCTTCCAGCAGATGACTGTCCGCGAGAACCTCGAAATGGGCGGCTTTACCCGGCCCAAGTGGGAGATCCCGGTGTCCATTGACGAGATGTTCACCCGCTTCCCCCGCCTCAAGGAGCGCGAAAAGCAGATTGCCGGTACGCTCTCTGGCGGCGAGCAGCAGATGCTGGCCATCGCCCGCGCGATGATGTCCAAGCCCCGCCTGCTGATGCTGGACGAGCCCTCCATGGGCCTGGCGCCCATCCTGGTGGAGCAGATCTTTTCCATCATCAAGGAGCTGCACAACGCGGGCGTGACGATCCTGCTGGTGGAACAGAACGCGCAGATGGCGCTGTCCATCGCGGACCGTGCCTACGTACTGGAGACCGGCACCGTGTCTAAAACCGGCCCGGCGGACGAGCTGCTGCATGATGACGATGTGCGCAAGGCGTATCTGGGCAATTGATTGATCGGCCTGTTCCGAAAACCGGAGCAGGCTTTTTCATTGGGAGGGAGCAGGCAAGTCACGTCACATTCCCGGCGCAAAATGCGTACTGTCCCCCTTGCCAATTCGGCCTGTTCGCTGTATAATATTCTTGGCATGATATGCCAACAGTGTAAAGAAAATCAACAACATAGAAACGGAGACGATCACCATGGCGATGAACCTCAAGCTGACCGGCGTGAACGGTTTTGTGAACCAGTCCGAACTGGACAACATGTCCGACCTGATGAAGACCGTCAACGAAATGCTGCTGTCCGGCAAGGCTGCCGGCAACGACTTCCTGGGCTGGCTGGATCTGCCGGTCAACTACGACAAGGAAGAGTTCGTGCGCATTCAGAAGGCTGCCAAGAAGATCCAGGGCGAGAGCGAAGTGCTGGTCGTCATCGGCATCGGCGGCTCCTATCTGGGCGCCCGCGCGGCCATCGAGTTCGTCAACGGTCAGATGTACAATGGCGTGCGTCCCGAGGGCATCCCGGAGATCTACTTCGCCGGCAACAACATCTCCTCTTCCTACCTGAACGACATCATCAAGATCATCGGCGACCGCGACTTCTCCGTGAATATCATCTCCAAGTCCGGCACCACCACCGAGCCTGCCATCGCCTTCCGCGTGTTCAAGAAGATGCTGGAGGAGAAGTATGGCAAGGAAGGCGCCAAGGACCGCATCTACGCTACCACCGACAAGGCCCGCGGCGCGCTGAAGAACCTGGCAAACGTTGAGGGCTACGAGACTTTCGTCGTGCCGGATGACGTGGGTGGCCGCTTCTCCGTGCTGACCGCTGTGGGCCTGCTGCCCATCGCTGCTGCCGGTATTGATATCGAGGCCATGATGAAGGGCGCTGCCGAGGCTCGCGAGGTTTGCAAGGAAGGCTGCATCGACTGCAACCCCTCCATGAAGTATGCTGCCCTGCGCAACATCCTGTACCGCAAGGGCAAGGCCACTGAGATCCTGGTGAACTACGAGCCTGCCCTGACCATGATGGGCGAGTGGTTCAAGCAGCTCTTCGCCGAGTCCGAGGGCAAGGATCAGAAGGGCATTTTCCCCACCGCTGCGAACTTCTCCACCGACCTGCATTCCATCGGCCAGTTCATCCAGGACGGCACCCGTAACCTGTTCGAGACCGTTATCTGGGTGAAGGAGCCCCGCACTGAAGCCTTCATCGAGGAGGCTGCTGAGGACATCGACGGCCTGAACTACCTGGCGGGCAAGTCCGTGCAGTTCGTCAACTCCAAGGCCTACCAGGGCACCCTGATGGCTCACATGGACGGCGGCACTCCCAACATCATCATTGAGATCGACCAGGCGGACGCCTACCACTTCGGCTACCTGTGCTACTTCTTCGAGAAGGCCTGCGGTCTCAGCGGCTACCTGCTGGGTGTGAATCCCTTCGAACAGCCCGGCGTTGAGGCCTACAAGAAGAACATGTTTGCGCTGCTGGGCAAGCCTGGCTACGAGAAGATCAAGGCCGAACTGGAAGCTAAGCTGAATTCCTGATTTTGATCTCATTACAACGGTAATCCGATATGCGTCGATCTCTCCGGGGGTCGGCGCTTTCTTTCAGGAGCGTATATGATTTACCTTGTTCTGGCCATTATCTCCAGTGCCCTCGTATCCCTTGTGATGCGGCTGAGTCAGCGCTTTTCCCGCAACAACCTGACGGTGCTGGCGGCGAATTATGTCATGTGTACCGCAGCGGCCATGTTCCTGGCGGGCGGCGCGATCCCCACCGGGACGGGGGCAGGCATGACGATGGGGCTGGGCAGCTTCTGCGGCGTGCTGTACCTGCTGGGGTTCGTGTTGCTGCAGTGGAATATCCGCCGCAATGGCGTGGTATTGCCTGCAACCTTCCAGAAGCTCGGCGTACTGGTGCCGACCATCGCGGCAATCACCATCTTCGGTGAAACGCCCCGCTGGACGCAGCTGCTGGGCATCGCAGTAGCCATCGGCGCGATCCTCCTCATGCAGGGCAGGAGCGGGGACAAGTCCGCCAGCCGCAGCACCCTGGGTCTGCTTGCCCTTCTGCTGTGCGGCGGCTGCAGCGATGTGATGTCCAAGGTGTTTGAAACCTGGGGCAACGCCGCGCAGGCTAACTACTTCCTCGTGTTTACCTTCCTGGTGGCGCTGGTGCTGTGCGTGATCCTCTGCGTGGTGAAGAAGCAGTCCGTGACCGTGCCGGACATCCTCTGTGGATTATGCTTGGGCGTGCCCAATTATTTCTCCGCGCGCTTTCTGCTCTGGGCACTCAAGGACGTGCCCGCGGTGGTGGTGTACCCGACGTTCTCGGTGGGAACGATCGTCGTGGTGACGATCGTGGGTGTGCTGGCCTTCCGGGAGAAGGTTGAGAAGCGCAAGCTTGCTGCCATAGGGCTGATCCTTGGTGCGCTGGTGCTGCTGAACATCTGATGAGGTGATCTGATGAAGCTGCTGATTCTGGGCGGAAGCGGTCAGCTGAGCGGGCGAATTACGGAACTCGCGCTGGAACAGGGCCACGATGTGTGGACACTGACCCGTGGCCGTCGCCCACTGCCTGAAGGGATTCAAGCCCTTAAGGCGGATCGGGAGGACGACGCCTCCGTGCGTGGCGCCATTGAAAACGCTAATACCCGCTGGGACGCCTGTATTGACTGCACCGGGCGTACGCCCAAGTCCGCCAAGCAATGCGTAGAAATCATCAGCCGGTATACGGAGCGGTTTGTGGTGGTGTCCACCGATTCTGTGTATCATCCGGCGTTCAAGACCGTTCCGCAGGATGAAAGCAATGAGCACTACCTGACTGATGGCGGCTATGGCGCGACAAAACGGCTGATGGAGGAGATTTTCATTGCCTCTGACCTCAACTACACCATCTTCCGTCCCGGGCATATCTTCGGCGCGGGCTTCCAGCTTGGCTGCTATCCGGAGCACAGCCGTCAGCCGGAGCTTCTGGACTACATGCGTTCCAGCAAGCCCCTACGACTGGTGGGCGGCGGCAAATTCCTCATTCATCCCATTTATGTGGATGATCTGGCGTTGGCCCTGCTGGACTGCATTGATAAGCCTGCTGCGTTCCGGCAGATTTTCTGCATCGGCGGAAGGGACGTGGCCACCAACGCGGACTACTTCCGGCTGGTCGGGCGAATCATCGGCTGCGATGTGGAGATTGCAGATGTGCCGCTGGAAGGTTATCTGGAAGCCCACCCCCAATACAGTGGGCATCTGTGCCACCGCTGCTATGACATGACCAAGCTGCGCGAGGCGGGCATCCGCGTGCCGTGCACCTCCCTGGAAGAAGGGCTTCGGCAGCAGATCGCGTGGCTGGAAACGGCGAGGCGAATCCTATGACGTCTGAGCGCGTTCTATTTCATTTGATGCTGTTGGAGGCGGGGGAGAGCCGGCTGTTTCATTCAGAACTGAATGCTGCCATAGAGACAGAAGATCCTCTTTCCGAACTGACGCTGGCGCTGTCGTTATGCGGAAGTGATGAAGAAAGTCTACATGTCTTGCGGGAGTATTTGCTGGATCATGCGGCAGACTTAACTCAGGTGGAGCGTATGCTGCGTCAGGAGTTGCGTTCGCAGCTTGAACAGGGCGCAATATCCCCCGAAACCTGCCTGCAGATGATGCACACGCTTGCCTGTGACACCACTGACGGACGTGAGCTGACTTTGTTTACAGATGTCGTGGCGGTGGAAGAATACCGCGACCTGGCTGCCGAAGGCATCCTCTGCGAGGAAGCATATGTTCTTTGTTTGGAGGCATTGCTGAAGGCTGAGCCTCTGCCAGAAATTTGGAAGCTCAATCGACAGATCATGCAGGCGAAGAAGTTGGAAAGGCCCTACCCAGGCGAGGGACATCCGGCTATTTTGACTATTCCAGAAGAAATGAATCGACCCAAGGAGAAGCAACCCATGCGTAATTTCTTCCGTAAATTTATCGGCAACAAGGCCTTTTATCGCTCCGTGCTGATCATCCTGCTGCCGCTGGTGGTGCAGCAGGGCATCACCTCTGCCGTCAATCTGCTGGACAACCTGATGGTCGGCAGCCTGGGCGAGGAATCCCTCAGCGCGGTCAGCGTGGTCAACCAGATCCTGATGGTATTCAACCTGACCATCTTCGGCGGATTGTCTGGTGTGTCGATCTTCGGCGCACAGTTTGCCGGGAAGGGCGATGTGGACGGCATGCGCCAGTCCTTCCGGGCAAAGCTCTACTTTGGTATAACCGTGGTCATCATTGGCATTGCCCTGCTGTGGGGATTCGGTGAAAAATTCATCGGCATCTTCCTCGCCGGTGAGGTGGATGCAACCCGCGCTGCCTATGCCCTCAGTGAAGGCCTTGACTATCTGCACATCATGCTCTTTGGTCTGTTCCCCTTCATGCTGGTGCAGGTCTATGCTGGCTCGATGCGCGAGATGGGCAAGACAGTTGCAACTATGGTGGGCTCTGTCATTGCTATTCTCACCAACCTGGTGCTGAATTTCCTGCTGATTTATCCCGTGCGCGAGCTGACCGTCTTCGGCGCGACGTTCACCATGTGGGGCGCGGGGATGGGCGTGCGCGGCGCAGCGCTGGCGACCGTCATCGCCCGCTTTGTGGAGATGTTCTTCGTGCTGGTTTATGCCCACCTGCATCAGAATCGGTACATCTTCCTCAAGGGCGCTTTCCGCAATGGCTATGTGCCCCTGAGCCTGCTCAAGCGCATTGCCATCACCGGTACGCCGCTGATGCTGAATGAGGTGCTTTGGTCCCTGGGCATGACCTTCATCAACCAGTGCTATTCCACCCGCGGAATGACCGCCTTGGCTGCCCTGAACATCACCTCCACTGCGTGGAATCTGTTCTGCATCATCATGTTTGCCATGGGCAACGCTGTGTCCATCATGGTCGGCCAGTGCCTTGGCCAGGGAGATAAGAAGGGGGCCCGCGATACGGACACCAAGCTGCTCTTTGTAACAGTGGTGAGTCATATCGTGCTGGGTGCGCTGCTGGCGGTGATGGCGGGGATCATCCCCAACTGGTTCGCGGTGACGGATGAGGCCAAGCGCCTTGCGTCTCAGACGCTGGTGATCGCCGGCGTTTCGCTGCCCATCCATGCCTTCCTGCATGCGACATACTTCACCATCCGTTCCGGCGGAAAGACCTTTATCACCTTCCTGTTCGACAGCGTATACACCTGGTGTGTGCCGGCAGTGCTGGCGTTTGTGCTCAGCCGCTTCACGGATGCGGATGTTGTGCTGATGTACTTCTGCATCCAGTTTGTCGACGTGGTGAAGCTTATCATCGGCCTGTTCATGCTCCGCTCGGACTTCTGGGCGAATGACCTGACAGCCGGCAACTGACCTGATTGGAGGCGACGGCGATGCGGCTGACCATCCTGGGCATGAATGGCCCGTTCCCGGCTCCCGGCGGAGCGACTTCCGGCTATTTCCTCTCTGTGGGGGAGGCGAACATCGGCCTGGATCTGGGCAGCGGAACCCTTTCCCGTCTGACGGCCCTGACCCCGCCGGAGGAACTCACTGCTCTGCTGCTGACCCACTGGCATTACGACCACTGTGCGGATGTGCTGCCGCTGATCTACCGCCTGGAGGCCTCTGCGACGCAGCCCCTGCACATCTATGCTCCTGTGGACGAAAGCTCGCTGGTGCGACAGGCGGTGCAGGGGTGCTCGAAGATCGTGCTGCACGATATTCTTAATTCTGAATTCGAAATTCGGAATTCGGAATTTCAAGTCGGTGGCTTGAAGATCAAGGCATATCCTGCGCGGCATCCGGTTCCTGCGGTGATGTACCGCGTGGAGCATGAGGGGAAAGCCTTCTGCTATACCGGCGACACCAACACGGTGGAGGGTCTCGTGGATTTTGCAATGGACGCCGATTTCTTGCTGGCGGATGGCCTGTTTACTGAAGGGACGTGGGCGGAGGGCAAGCCTCATCTGTCGGCGCGGCATGTGGCGCAGCTTGCCAAGGACGCAAACGTGAAGCGCTTCGCTATCACTCACCTGAACCCCGCTATTGATCCCCAAACGCTGCTGCGGGAGGCCCGCGCTGTCCGTATTGACGCGGTCCTGGCGCAGGCAGGGGCTTCCTACGAGGTATAAGCCATGGACAGAAAAGAATTCTCCCAGCTGATGAAGGCTGGCAAAGTGCAGGGCGTGTATCTGTTTGAGGGCGTGGAGGAAAACATCAAGGCCGCGACGCTGCAGAGTCTGCGCAAGGCGATCCTGCCCGAGGGCCTTGAGGAATTGAACGAAACCCTCATGGACGCCCCGACCTCGGATGCGGTCATCGCAGCCTGCGAAACGCTGCCCTTCATGGCGGACAAGCGACTGATCATCGTTCGGGAACATCCTGCTCTCACGGGGCGTGCCGATGCAGATGAGCGGCTGATCTCCTATATTCCCAATGTCCCCGAGAGTGCCATTCTGGTGTTCCTATGCCGGGGAAAGGCCGACGCCCGCAAGAAGCTCTATACTGTCATCAAGAAAGCGAACGGCATTGTCACCTTTGCTCCGTTGACGGAGGCGGAGCTGAATGCCTGGATCGTCAAAACCTTTGCAGGGCTTGGGAAAATTGTATCTCCCCAGACGGCCAGCGTGCTGTCCTTCACCGTGGGCGGCGACACGGCGCTGCTCCGCCGGGAAATCGAGAAGCTGGCGGCCCTCACTGGCGACCGGGATACCGTCACCGAGGAGGACGTGCATGCCGTGGCGACCCGCAGCGTAGAATGCACCGTGTTCGAGATGGTGGACGCGGTGGTCGCGGGCCAGCAGGGGAAGGCTTTCGGGCTCCTGCGGGACATGCTGACCACCGGCTCCGACCGGCTGGGCATCCTGGCGATGCTCCTGCGGCAATTCCGGCTGATGCAGCACATCAAGATCATGCAGTTTGAGAAGCTCCCGGCAGGGGAGATCAAGCAGCGGCTGGGCATCGCACCCTTTGCGGCGGAGAGATGCATGCGACAGGCCAGCGGATACACCGGCGGTCAGGTGAAAAAGGCGGTTCAGATCTGCCTGAACGCGGAGTATCAGGTCAAGTCTGGCGGGTGGAATCAGGAGGGAGCTCTGGAGGCGGCTATGCTGGAAATCTTCGCGCTGAAAAACGGAATTTGAGAAGAAGGGCGTTTCCTGTGTGGAAACGTCCGCTTTTTTGAGTGCTCAAGGGATTTTTTGCAAAAAAAGTTGCGAAAGTGAACCGAAAACGTTTGCGTACCGTGGGAAGCTGTGCTATAATGAGCATGGAATTTAACCGCACAAGATGCGGCAGGAGGTAAAATATGAAGTACGGCCACTTTGACGACAAAGCGCGCGAGTATGTCATTGACACGCCCCGCACGCCCTATCCCTGGATCAACTACCTGGGCTGTGAAAAGTTCTTCGGCATCATTTCCAACACTGCCGGCGGCTACTGCTTCTATCGCGACGCCCGTCTCCGCCGCGTGACCCGCTATCGCTACAACAATATGCCTGTGGACAATGGCGGCCGCTACTTCTACGTGAAGGACGGCGACGCTGTGTGGAATCCTGGCTGGAAGCCCGTCAAGACTGAGCTGGATGAGTACTCCTGCCGTCACGGCATGGGCTATACCGTCATCACCGGCAAGAAGAACGGCCTGAAGGCGAGCCAGCTGTCTTTCGTGCCCATGGGCGTGAATGCGGAAGTTCACCAGATCACCCTGGCGAATGAGTCCGACGCTGCCAAGGACATCATCCTGACCTCCTTTGTGGAGTTCTGTCTGTGGGATGCTTCCGACGACATGCTGAACTTCCAGCGCAACTTCTCCACCGGCGAAGTTGAAGTCGAAGACGGCGTGATCTATCACAAGACCGAGTACCGCGAGCGCCGCAATCACTATGCCTTCTACACCGTTAACGCCCCCATTTCCGGCTTTGACACCGATATGGAGACCTTCCTGGGTCTGTACAACGGCTTTGACGCGCCCCAGGCCGTCATGACCGGCGAGATGGGCAATTCCGTCGCCTCCGGCTGGCAGCCCATGGCCGCCCATCAGGTGAAGGTCACCCTGCAGCCCGGCGAGAGCAAGAAGTATAACTTCGTCCTGGGCTATGTGGAAGTGCCCGTGGAGGAGAAGTTCGTTGCGCCCGGCGTGATCAACAAGGCCCCTGCTAAGGCCCTGATCAACAGCCTGACCACCGATGAGCAGATCGAGAAGGCCTTCAATGACCTCAAGGCCCACTGGGATTACCTGCTGTCCGCCTACACCCTCACCACTGAGGACGAGAAGCTGGGCCGCATGGTCAACATCTGGAATCCCTATCAGTGCATGGTCACCTTCAACATGAGCCGCTCCACCTCCATGTTCGAGTCCGGCGTTGGCCGTGGCATGGGCTTCCGCGATTCCTCCCAGGACCTGCTGGGCTTTGTCCACCAGATCCCCGAGCGTGCCCGCGAGCGCATCCTGGACATCGCTGCCACCCAGTTCCGTGACGGCGGCTGCTACCATCAGTACCAGCCTCTGACCAAGAAGGGCAACAACGACATCGGCGGCGGCTTCAACGACGATCCGCTGTGGCTGATTGCCGGCACCGCTGCTTACATCAAGGAGACCGGCGACTTCTCCATCCTGGACGAGGCCACCCCCTACGACTGCAACCCCAACGATTGCGGCACCCTGCTGGAGCACCTCGAGAACAGCTTCTACCATGTGGTCAACAACAAGGGCCCCCACGGCCTGCCCCTGATCGGCCGCGCCGACTGGAACGACTGCCTGAACCTGAACTGCTTCTCTGACGCGCCCGGCGAGTCCTTCCAGACCTTCTCCAACCCCAATGCGCCCGATGACCGCGTGGCTGAATCCGTGCTGATCGCGGGCATGTTCGTGGCGATCGGCCCCGAACTGGTGGCGATTCTCAACCACAAGGGAATGACCGAGAAGGCTGCTGCCTGCCAGGCGGAGATCGATGCGATGCGTCAGGTCATCCTGACCGCCGGCTGGGACGGCGACTGGTTCGTCCGCGCCTACGACGCCTTCGGCAACAAGATCGGCTCCAAGGAGTGCGAAGACGGCAAGATCTTCATCGAGTCCCAGGGCTACTGCATCATGGGTGGCGTGGGCGTTGAGGACGGCAAGGCCGAGAAGGCCCTGAAGTCCGTCGAGGAATGGCTGGAGACCGAGCACGGCATCGTGCTGCTGCAGCCCGCCTACAAGGACTACCATCTGGAGCTGGGCGAAGTGTCCTCCTATCCTCCGGGATACAAGGAGAACGCTGGCATCTTCTGCCACAACAACCCCTGGATCATCGCGGCGGAGACCGTCGTCGGCCACGGCGACCGCGCCTTCAAGCTCTATTCGAAGATCGCCCCCGCCTACCGCGAGGAGATCTCCGACAAGCATAAGATGGAGCCCTACGTCTACTCCCAGATGATCGCCGGCAAGGATGCCAAGAACTTCGGCCAGGCCAAGAACAGCTGGCTGACCGGCACCGCTGCGTGGAACTTCTACGTCATCAGCAACTACATCCTGGGCATCAAGCCTGACTGGTACGGCCTCAAAATTGATCCCTGCGTGCCCCACGACTGGGATGGCTACAAGGTGTCCCGCCGTTTCCGCGGCGCGACCTACGAGATCGCCATCAACAACCCCGATCACGTCTGCAAGGGCGTGAAGGCGGTCACCGTGGACGGCAAGGCCATCGAAGGCAATGTGCTGCCCGTGTTTGCGGACGGCAAGACCCACGAAGTGGTTGTGACCCTTGGCTAATTGAATCATCGGCGGAGGAGCGTTTGCTTCTCCGCTTTTTGTGTGGGAGAGAGCGGCCTCATCCGTCTTCGCCTGGCGGCGAATCCACCTTCCTCGGTGCGGGGAAGGTTTTGTCTGCACTGCTAATTGTTCTTTCCATCCCAATGCCTGTTAGCTTAGACGAACCAAGCCACGGCCAAGACCTTCTCTGGTGCGGGGAAGGTGTATTCACGTGGGATGGAACAACAGAGAGTGAAGACGGATGAGGCCTTCTCCGAACATTACCTATCACCTTGCTGACCATATGCCATCGAATGTCGGAATTTATGCAAATCCGAAAACATTTTCGCCCCTGCAACGTTCGTCTTTGTCCGAAATGGCAAAATTTCTTCCAAAAATTCAATTTTTGCAGCAGGAATTGAAGGACGGACGGCGAAATGTATAATCACAAGCGGGGGACAAAACGAAAATCCAGGGAACTCTATCAAGTCCCCCCAGCGCATACCGTCAGGGCGATAAAGGACCAAACAATGCGCAACCAGATCAGAAAGGGCGTGATGCCAGTGGCGCATCATCAGGAGCGGAAGCTCTGATAGCAGCTCCGTATATGCTCAACTATGAGTGCTTCCGCAATTCGGATTTCAGGTAACCTCTGCAAGATGCCCACACTTGCTGACGGCTGAATTTGCACCATCTGCGTTGTGCATCGATCTCCATTTACCTCCAGTAAACCTTCGATCTCTGCACTTAGCATCTGGTACAAATTCCGCACGCCATCAAGCGCGTGCACTTTTGAGCTTACCTATGCGAAAGGAGCACCCCTATGAAGTTGACGATTTATGCGAAGAATATGACGGTATCCCCCAATGTTACCCGCCGCATCGAGAAGAAGACCGAGAAAATGGGCCGCTACCTCCTGCCTGATACCGAGATGCAAATCCGGCTGAGCAAGGAAGCAAAGCGTGACCTCCGCGTCGTTGAAATCACTGTACCGATGGGCAATAACGTATTCCTGCGCGCTGAAGCCTCCGAACCGGAGAACCTCTTCCTGGCTATCGACCAGGCACTGGCGAAAATCGAGCGTCAGATCCACCGTCACCGTACCAAGCTGGGCAAGCGTCTGAAGGAAGACGCCTTTGCTGCCCCTGAACCTGAGTATATCGAGGACGAAGCCTTACCTGAGGCAGGCGCACCTCAGATTGTCCGTCGGAAGACTTTCCCCGTTCGCCCCATGTCTGTGGAGGACGCGGCGGTTCAGATGGAACTCCTGGGTCATAGCTTCTTCGCATTCGTCAACGTAGACACCGAAAGAACCAACATCCTCTACCAGCGCAAGAACGGCGGACTGGGTCTGCTGGAGCCGGAAGCATAACCGCGAGGGAAGGAAACCCTCCAACCCGGCTATATCGCAGTTTGACTGCTCGACTGAATGTCACGACCGACAGCCTGTGTAGAACATCGACAGAATTTAAATATAGATGAAGGAAAACTGAATAACCAGATGGAATAGTAACAGGGCTTCCAATCGAACGGAAGCCCTTTCTGAATGCAGAGGATATATCCGGGAGGGAAAGCCCATGCAGAATTACCTTTTTGTCCACTTCCGCGAAAAGACCAGCCCCGAAGGCGAGCAGGTGTACTTCGCCATCAGCCGGGATGGCTTCCACTGGGAAGCGCTGAATGATGGTCAGCCTATCCTTTGGGCGTACTACGGCGACCACGGCGTGCGCGACATGACCATCTGCCGCGACCGATCGACGGGGCGCTTCCACATTTTTGCCACCGATTTGAGCCTCAGCTATGGTATGCGCGGCAAGTACAAGCACTCCTGGCGGGAAATCAACCTCCATGGGTCTAAGGATCTGGCCCATTGGTGGTCGGATGATCTGGTGCACTGGTCGGAGCAGGAGATGGTTCGACTTGGCGACGAGGGCTGCGGCTGCATCTGGGCGCCGGATATTATCTTTGACAAGGAGCACGAGGATTATGTCCTCCACTGGTCTTACAGCCACGCGGAGAATAACTACGGCCCGATGGCCATTTACTACTCCCGAACAAAGGATTTTGTGAACTACACCAAGCCGGAGCTGCTCTACCGCAAGGAGGACAGCGGCTGCATTGACTCCGCCATGTACGAGGAGGATGGCAAGTACTATCTCTTTGTCAAGTCGGAGAAGAATCCCGGCACGATGATCGAGCTGGTCAGCGACCACGTCACAGGGCCTTGGACGCGGGTGGAGAAGTTTGACGAATCCATGAAGAAGGCTGTGCAGGAGGGGCTCTACGAAGCTCCCACTGCTGTGCGCCTGGACGATGGCAGGTGGTGCCTGTTCATCGACTACTACGGTGTGAAGGGTGCGGGCCAGGGCTATGTGCCCTTTGTGGCGCCGAGCATGAAGAGCGGTGATTTCGTCCGCAGCGACGAAGCTTTTTCCTTCCCCTATGGCTTCAAGCACGGTACGATCCTCACCATCACCGAAGAGGAATTCGACCGTATGAAGGCCCACGACTGGAGCGACGTGCCGGATAACCGCTGATCGCATAAAAAGGAGCTGTTGCATGATGCAGCAGCTCTATTTTGTATTGATGTGTTTATCCGAGGATGATCGTGGCGGTCTCGGACAGTGCTTCGCTGTTCAGGCCGAACATCATCGCGCATTCACCTGCCATGGGGAACGCATTGCCGTTTTGATCGTAGAGACGCAGCATGTCGGCGGTGATGGGCAGTTCAACGTTCTTCGTTTCGCCGGGGACGAGGGACACACGTTTCCACGCGATCAAGCTCTTTTCAGCCCGGACAAAATGGGCATGCTTCACCCTTGCGTACAGTTGCACGACGGTTTCGCCAGCAACGTTGCCGGTGTTGGTGACCTTCACCCGTGCCAGGATGGGAGCGTCCTCGGTGAGAACGGCGTGATCCACCGCAGCGCTCTCCAGAGCAAAGTTGGTGTAGCTCAGGCCGAAGCCAAAGGGAAAGAGGGGGGTGATCTCCTCGTCGATGTAGCGCTTGGAGAAGGGGGCGCCGCCGTTGTAGAGGCGGGCGGAGGTGAACTTGTCGTGGTGGAGCGGGATCTGGCCGATGGAGCGGGGGAAGGTCATGCTCAGGTGCCCGGAAGGATTTGTGTCCCCCATGACCAGCTGGCGGACGGCTTCCGCGCCCAGGCTGCCCGGGAACCAGATGTTCAGCAGGGCTTCGCAGTGGGGGAGTACGTCGGTGAGGATGAGCGGCTTGCCGCATGTGAGCAGTATTGCCACGGGCTTGCCGAGGCTATGCAGGCGGCGCAGCTCATCCATCTGAGTGGCTGTCAGCTGGGGGAATGCCTTCCCACAGCCTTCACCGACCTCATCCTGACTTTCGCCCGTAGCGTAGAGAATCACATCGGCCTCCTCGGGCGTGACAAGCGTGATGCGGCGCTCTCTGCGGAAGGCCTCCAACAGTGTCTCGGTCTCGCTGGTTTTGCCGTCGATCGCCCAGCCGCCAAGCAAGCCACGGTTATCCGCATGATCGCCTGTCAGTGCAACCTTCGTGCCGGGAGACAAGGGCAGGACGTTCTCGTTTTTCATCAGCACGCAGCTGCGCAGGGCAGCTTGCAGCGCTGCTTCCTTATGGGTGGGAATGAGGTAAGCAGCCTCCTGCACGGCGGGATCGTCATTCTTCACTGGATGCTCGAAGAGGCCGAGGGCATTTTTTAGCCGAAGCACCCGCAGACAGGCCGCGTCCACCGTTTCCATGGAGACCTCACCGGATCTCACCAGCTCGGGGATGCTGTTCAGGTAGGCGAAGGACATCAAGTCCATATCAGTGCCGGCGTTCAGGCACAGCCCAGTGGCTTCCGTGAGGCTTTCCACCATGCCGTGGTGGAACAGCTGGCCCACATCGCCAAAGTCGGAAATGACCATCGCGTCGCTGTGCCAGCGGGTGCGCAGAATATCGGTCAGCAGCCATTTGTTGCACACGCAGGGGATGCGGTCGAGCATCACGAAGGCGGGCATGACCATGTCGCAGCCTGCGTCCAGGGCAGCCTTGAAAGGGGGCAGGTATACATTATACATTTCGGTGCGGCTCACGTCCACTGGGGCGTAGTCCTGACCGGCCTGGCAAAGTCCATATGCGGCGAAATGCTTGGCACAGGAGGCAATACTGTCCGCCCTGTCGGGGCCGTCTCCGCGGAAGCCACGCACCATCGCAGCGCCCAGCGCGCCGCACAAGGCAGGGGATTCCCCCAGGCTCTCCATCACGCGGCCCCAACGAGGGTCACGAACCACGTCCAGCATGGGGGCAAAGGTGGCGTGGAAACCAGAGGCACTTGCTTCTTTTGCGCTGACGCGGCCCATTTCCTTCGCAAGGCCTTCATCGAAGGTGCAGCCCAGCGCCAGAGGAATGGGGAATACCGTTCGGCAGCCGTGGATCACGTCGCGCATCAGAATCGGAGGGATGTGATGGGGATGCTTCTCCGTCATTTCGCGGATGATCCGGGCGTAGACGGCTGCATCCGGCTCCTGATCGCAGATGAGGGAGCCGCAGAGGGCTGTCTGCTCGGGGGTGAGGTGATATTCCTGCATGGGCCCGGTGGGTTCCGCCAGGCCGCCGGAACAGACCGACAGCGGAATCTGCGTAAGCTGTGCTGCTTTTTCCTCCAGGGAAAGGGACGCAAGAAGCAGCTGAAGTTCCTGATCGCGCATGATGATTCTCCTTCTGTGATGAATGATCTGACGGGCTGGATTCTATCTGACGGGATAGATTCGACGGAGGAAGGCTGTTATCCTGCGAGCATTTGAAAAGGCCTGCCACAATTGCGGCAGCGCCTTTCAGTGCAGGGGTTAGTTCTTGCCAAACAGGCCGCCCAGAGCGCCCATGATGCCCTCGGCCTTTTCAGCCAGCTCGTCGATGTTCAGCTTGGCCATGATGCCCTTGATGACCGCGTCGATCTTATCGTCGGGCAGGTCAACGCCCACAAGTTTTTCCAGCACCTTGGTAGGATTGCTCTTGAAGTTCTCCAGAAGGTTGTCGTCGTTCTTAAGCTTGGTGATCACGTCGTTGATGATCTTCTGAATGTCCATGGAAAACCCTCTCTTTCATTCAGCCAGGCGGCTTGTTTTGACAATCATACACCATTTCAGCGGGAAGCGCAATAGATTTGCCTGCAGGATTCACCAAATGCTCACAAAGGTCAATCGTCACCCCAGTTGCTGATGACATCGTTGGCCATACGGAGGAATGTGCTGAGACGGCTGCGTTCCTCGCGGGAGAGATGGGTGGGCATATGCTCCTCAATTTCGTCAGAAAGGCTGGCGCTGAGCAGCTCATGAGGGGAAACCTTCAGCTCGTTGCAAAGGGCAACCAGTGTATCCAGGCTGGCGATCCGGCTGCCGCGTTCGATGTGACCCATGAAGGATGCGGAGAGGTTGACGCGCTCGGCCAGTTCTTCCTGTGTCAGATTCTGTTCACGGCGCAGGGAGCGTACTCGCTTGCCCAGATCCTTGTAATCAACCATATGGGGATCACCTCACACAATTAATAGGCAAGAAACATGCCTGTAAGAAGTATATTACCCCGGATAAGATAATTCGTACAGTGATTAAAGGCAGCAAAATGCACCAAAAGAAATATATAGCGGAATTGTTTGTTCTATAAGAACAGGAAGAACGCGAGGGGCGCGACACAAATCAACCAGATGCTGCAAGGCGCTTTTGCGGAGACACTGTGAAAAAAATTGCAAAAACCACTGTACTTTTCATGGAAGACGTGTTATAATCTTGGGTGCAGCCCAACCAAGGTATCCAAGGTTCATTCCTCCCTCGGCGTCACTTGACCCTATGGAAGCAGTTGACCTAAATGCATAGGTATGGGTGACATAGAAAGAGGAGGTATTCCCCATGTACCAGGACGAAACCCTTGTTTGCCGTGACTGTGGCAACGAATTCGTGTTCTCCGCTTCCGAGCAGGCTTTCTTCGCCGAGAAGGGCTTCCAGAACAAGCCCTCCCGCTGCACTGCCTGCCGTGCTGCCCGTCGCGCTCAGAACGGCGGCAACACTGCTTCTGCTCCCCGTCAGATGTACGATGTGACCTGTGCCGAGTGCGGCCAGCCCACCCAGGTGCCCTTCATGCCCCGTGGTGACCGTCCCGTCTACTGCCGCGATTGCTTCGCCGCCCAGCGCGCCCGTTACTAAGCAATCCGCCTGATGAGGCAGAAAACAGCATCAGCTGATCGAGTCCCGTCTGTGAAAACAGGCGGGGCTTTTTGTGTTCTGCGGATGAAATCCAAGATGTACTTCCTGTGTATTTCGCTTGCAATTTTCGTCAACATGATGCATACTATAGAAGCACGGTACGGAAATTGTCCACCGGGCAAAAAACGTCCCACATCAACGCGCTAAGTCGATCATGTGATATAAGGAGGAACCTGTTATGGATCGCGTATTCAACTTCTCTCCCGGCCCTTCGATGCTGGCTCTGCCTGTGCTGGAAAAGGCGCAGAAGGATATGATGTGCTACGGTGCCACCGGCATGTCCGTGATGGAGATGTCCCATCGCTCCAAGATGTACACTGATATTTATGACAAGACCGTCGCAGACCTGCGCAAGCTGATGAACATCCCGGATGATTACGACGTGCTGTTCCTCCAAGGCGGCGCGACCGAGCAGTTCTCCGGCATCCCGCTGAACCTGATGGTCAATGGCAAGGCCGATTATGTGGATTCCGGCAACTTTGCACACCTGGCCGCCGAGGAAGCCAAGCGCTACGGCACGGTCAATATCGCCGCATCCTCCCGCGAGGATAATTACACCTATGTCCCGGACATGAAGACCGCAAACTTTTCCGACGACGCGGATTACGTACACATCTGCCAGAACAACACCATCTATGGCACCCGTTACATCGAGCTGCCCGACGTGAAGGCGCCCATCGTGGCGGACTGCTCCTCCATGATCCTCTCTGAGCCCATGGACGTCACCAAGTATGGCGTGATCTACGCCGGTGCCCAGAAGAACATCGGCCCCAGCGGCCTGTGTGTCATGGTGGTCAAGAAGGATTTGCTGGGCAAGGCCAACAAACTCTGTCCCAAGCTGATGAACTGGACCGTCCAGTCTGAAAAGGGTAGCATGTACAACACCCCCAACACCTGGGGCATCTACCTGGCAGGCCTGACCTTCGACTGGCTGCTGTCCATTGGCGGCATTGAGGCGATCCACAAGGTCAATGTGGAAAAGGCAGCGATGCTGTATGATTTCCTGGATGAATCGAAGCTGTTCAAGGCGACGGCACAGAAGGAATACCGCAGCCTGATGAACGTGACCTTCATCACTGGTGATGCGGACAAGGACGCTGCCTTCGTCAAGGCCGCTGCTGCCGAGGGCCTGGTGAACCTGAAGGGCCATCGCTCCGTGGGCGGCATGCGTGCCAGCATCTACAACGCCATGCCCGTGGAAGGCGTGAAGAAGCTGGTGAACTTCATGAAGAAGTTCGAAGCCGACAACGTCTAAAAAAGGGTGTCGAGAGGGCCTGTGATCCAACATCGCTTGGCACTTTGCCTTCGGCAACTCCCCACTGGGGAGGCGTGCCTGCACGATGCCCTTCGCGGGTGCAGGGCAGAGCCCGCCCGCCGGAGGCCTCCGTCCGCAGACGAAAAAAACGTCCCACGCGCCTTTCGCTGATCCGTGAGGATCAGCCGAAACAGCTCACTCAGCCCCAAGGGAGCCAACCAGCGCTCCGCCAAAGCCCTGCGGCAAGGAAACCGCAGAGAGACCCCTCACCCGCTTTCGCGGGAGCTCCCCCCAAGGGGGAGCCTCACTATTCACAAGGAGGCCATCCCCATGTACAAGATCCAAACGCTCAATGCGATTTCCGATATCATCTACACCCAATTGTCCGCCGACAATTACACCGTCGCCAAGGAAGAACCGGTGCCGGATGGCATCCTGGTGCGCTCTGCCGCCATGCATGACATGGAGTTCGGCGAGAACCTGCTGGGCATCGCCCGCGCCGGCGCTGGTGTGAACAACATCCCGATCGACAAGTGCTCCAAGCAGGGTATCTGCGTGTTCAACACCCCCGGCGCGAATGCCAATGCTGTGGCGGAGCTGGTGCTGTGCGGATTGCTGCTGGGCAGCCGCAACGTCATCGGCGGCGTGAACTGGGCGCAGACCCTGAAGCCGGAGGGCGACGCTGTTGCCAAGCTGGTGGAAAAGGGCAAGGGACAGTTTGTGGGCCCGGAGCTTCGCGGCAAGACGCTGGGCGTGATCGGCCTGGGCGCTATCGGTCGTTTGGTGGCTAACGCTGCCAGCGAAGGCCTGGGCATGAAGGTCATCGGCTGCGACCCCTACATCAGCGTGGAAAGCGCATGGGCGTTGTCCAGCAAGGTCATCCATGCCAAGAATGATGCGGAGGTTTTCGCGCAAGCGGATTATGTGACCATCCACGTTCCGCTGAACGACAAGACCCGCCATATGATCAACGCGGACGTCATCAGCAAGATGAAGCCCGGTGCGGTGCTGCTGAACTTCTCCCGCAATGAGCTGGCGGATAACGCCGCCGTCCTTGCAGCCCTTGAAAACGGCCAGCTGGGCGGCTATGTGGTGGACTTCCCTTCCGCCGATCTGCTGGGCGTGGAGAAGGTTGTCGCCATTCCCCACTTGGGCGCGTCCACCCCGGAGAGCGAAGAAAACTGCGCCTCCATGGCCGCCGCGCAGCTGCGTGACTACCTGGAGTTTGGTTCCATCCACAACAGCGTGAACCTCCCTGAGGTAGCTCTGGGCCGTCCCGAGGGCGCGCGCGTGCTGGTCATCCACGAGAACATCCCCAACACCATCGCGACCATCACCGCCTGTGTCTCCGCCGAGGGCATCAACATCACCGACCTGACCAATAAGTCTCGGAAGGATATGGCCGTCACCGTGATGGATATGGCTGATCTCCCCACGGAGGAGGCGATCAACAAGATCAAGGCGCTGCCGGGCGTGATCCGGGTCAGAACTTTCCAGTAAACCCAATGCAGGAGCTTTGGCTCCTGCTTTTTTCTTTGACAGAAACCAGCATATGCTGTACAATGGTAGGGAAATATGCCGAAGGGAGCGCGAAGGATGCAGTATGTTGTGAAGGGCCGCGGAACGCTGAATGGCGGCAATCTGTCTGCGGTGATGGCGCGGCTGAACATGCACCGCCCCCTGCTGGTTTGCAGTACCCGTATGCAGGTGGATTTCGCTGCCCGTACCGGCATGCAACTGCCCCTGTTCAGCGGATACCACCCCAATCCCGACCTGGCGGATGCGATTGCGGGGGCGGATATGTACCGCGAACAAGGCTGTGATGGATTGATCTCCGTCGGCGGCGGCTCCGCGATGGACACCGCCAAGGCCGTCAAAGCCATCCTCCTTGCGGCGGATATGGAAGCTGTTAAAGCCAGCCGTCTGACGGAAAATGCAGTGCTGCCCCACATTGCCATCCCTGGTACGGCAGGCACCGGCGCGGAAGCAACACCCTTTGCGGTCGTCTACGTGGAGGGGGACAAACTCTCGCTGGATCATCCCGCACTGCTGCCGGAGGGCGTTTTGCTGGACGGTTCTCTGCTGGATACGCTGCCCATGTATCATAAGAAAGCCTGCGCAATGGATGCGCTGTGCCAGGGCATTGAGTCCTTCTGGGCGGTGAAGGCTACGGAGGAAAGCCGCATCCATGCGGAACGGGCTATTCTGGGCGTGCTGCATAACTTCGATGCGTACCTTGCCGGAAACTCGGACGCTGCCAATGCCATGCTGGAGGCCGCGTATGAATCCGGCTGCGCGATCCGCATCAGCCGCACCACAGCCGCCCATGCCATGAGCTATCAGATCACCAAGCGGATCGGCCCGGCCCACGGTCATGCCTGCATGCTGACGCTGCCATATCTTTGGCGGCACATGGGGAATGCTCCCGTCTTGTCGAAGCTGAATGCCATCATGGGCACGGCGGATGGTGCAGCACTGGTGTTGGGCCTTCTTGCGGCAACGGATATGCTCCCTGATACCGCGCCCGACGACGCCACGCTGGATGCGCTGGCGGCTTCCGTCAACGTGCAGCGTTTGGGGAATCATCCGGAAACGCTGAGTGCTGCGGAGCTGCGGGCGATCTATGTACAGGCCTTCACGGCCATCCCGGCGGAGGAACGGGCGCGGCTTGCGGCGCTGTGGAGGGCCTATGCAGGATAAGCTGAATGCGGGTACGGAGCGGTTCATCCGTGCGGTGACGGACTTCATCTTTGTCGAGGATCAGCCGGAAAAGGCAGATGTGATCTTCATCCCCGGGTCGCGGAAGGTAGTGCATGCCATCCGTGCGGCGGAGTTGTATCGGGCCGGATATGCGCCCTATGTGTTGCCGTCAGGCAGGTTCACCATTGCACGCGGATATTTTCTGGAGCTGCCTGAACCGTTGCGCAGCGAGTATCCGGGAGCGTTCGAGACGGAGTGGCATTTCCTCAAGACAGTGCTGATGAAGCACGGTGTGCCGGAAAGCGCCATCCTCCGGGAGGATCAGGCGACCTACACTTGGGAGAATGCACAGCTTTCGCGCAAGGTGCTGGAGCAGCAAGGTATTCCGGTGAAGACGGCAATCCTGGCTTGCCATGCCTTCCATGCGCGGCGGGCGCTGCTGTATTATCAGGCGGCGATGCCGGAAACGCGGTTCATCGTCTGCCCGGCGCCCACGCCCGGCTATACCCGGGAGGACTGGTTCCTCACCGAGAAGGGCCGCGCCCGTGTGTTGGGCGAGGTGCAGCGGCTGGGCAGCCAGATCAGCGAAGTTTTTGCCATGATGCTGGAAGAAATAGCCGACTAAATTCGTTAATTGAAAGAAGGAGGGACGAAGTCCCTATGACCATGCACGATGGACACCGCCGTCGCATGCGGGAGCGCTTCCGCCTGGAGGGCCTGGAGAGCTTCGCGCCCCATGAGGTGCTGGAGCTGCTGCTCTTCTATGCCCGTGCCCGGGGGGATGTGAATCCCCTGGCGCATCGGCTTTTGGACGCCTTCGGCAGCCTCAAGGGTGTGCTGGAGGCCCCTGTAGAGCAGCTCTGCGCGGTGGATGGCGTTGGTGAAGAAACGGCAACGCTCATCTCCCTGATGGTGCCGCTGTTCCGCAGGTACGAGCTGTGCCTGTGCGAGGAAAAAAGGAAACTCACCCATTTCAGCGATGTGCAGGAGTACTGCCGTGCCCTTCTGACGGGGCTGCGCAAGGAGCGCTTCTACGTCATCTCCATCTCCACGCAGATGAAGGTGCTCGGGCAGCGCATTGTAGGAGAGGGAAGCCTTTCGGAGGTGCCTGCCTATCCGCGCCTGGTGGTGGAGACTGCGCTGAATCACAATGCCTATGGCGTTGTCCTGTGTCATAATCATCCCGGCGGGGATGCGGTGCCTTCCTACGGCGATGTGGACGTTACCCGGGAGCTGGAAGCGATGCTGGCAAAGCTGGGCATTGCGCTGATGGATCATGTCGTTGTGGCGGGCAATCAAAGCTACAGCATGTCACTGCACGGCGATTATGTCTGTTCGCTTGCCCGCGGTGGAAAGCAGTGGTATTTCCGGGAGGACGATGCATGGGATGGCGACGAGGCCTGAACGAAAGGAATCGAAACACCATGAAGCATCTGAAAAGGCTGTTCAAGCTGGGGATGATCTGCATCATCCTGGGCGTGATCTTTTATCTGGGGGTCGTGGCAATGGTCTGCTATCGGGAGAAGAATGTGCCGCCGGTGGGTGAGTACGACGCGATCATTGTCCTGGGGGCGCAGGTGAAGCCGGATGGCGTGCCGTCATTGCAGCTGCAGTGGCGCATAGATGCGGCTGCCAAGGCCTGGAAGGCGCGGAATAGTCTGATCGTTGTCTGCGGCGCACAGGGTTCCAACGAGCCCGAACCGGAAGCCCACGTCATGCGGGACGAGCTGGTGAAGCAGGGCGTATCTGCTGATAGCATCCTCATGGACGACCGGAGCTTCAACACCCGCCAGAATATCGCCAATGCGGTGAAGCTGCTGGAGGGCCGCGAGGTCGATCACGTCCTCGTCGTCACCAGCGATTATCATCTGCCGCGCGCCATGGCCATTGCCGGGGATGCGGGCCTTGACGCCAGCGGACTTGGCTCTCCTACCAAGCTGGGTTTACGCTTCTGGCTGAAGAATCATGGCCGCGAAGGCCTTGCCTGGATCAAATACTGGATGCAGAAGTACCTGCACCTGCCTTTGGAGTGACACAAATGACGACAGAAATGCTATCTGCCCGCCTGACGGAATGCGGCATCCCCCACGACGCGGATCTGCCTGCGAAGCTCCTGCGTTACCATGAGTTGCTGCTGGACTGGAACACCCGCATGGATCTGACCGCCGTGACTGACGAGGCGGAGATGATCGACAAGCACTATGTGGACAGCCTGAGCGCGCTGGCGATCCCGGGGCTGATCCCACAAACGGGGTCAGTGATTGACGTGGGCACCGGCGCGGGATTCCCGGGTCTACCGCTGGCGATGGCCTGTCCGAATCTCAAGGTCACGCTGATGGACGCCCAGCAGAAGCGCCTCAACTTCCTGCAGGCGGTGATCGACGATCTGGGCGTGCGGAATGTTACCCTCGTCCATGCCCGCGCGGAGGATGGCGCGCAGTTCCCGAATCACCGCGAGAAGTACGATATTGCAGTGGCTCGGGCGGTGGCTTCTCTCGCGGTGTTGTCGGAGTATCTGCTGCCCTATGTCAAGGTGGGCGGCAAGGCGTTGTGCTGGAAGGGCCCGGCTCTCATCGACGAGCTTCCCCAGGGCCGCAAGGCTGCGTTCCTGCTGGGCGGTAAGGTGGGGGAACCGATTCCCGTCAGCTTCCCCGGGCGGGACTGGCAGCATCTGCTGCTGCCAATCGCAAAGACGGCAAAAACCGCTCGACAGTATCCACGAAAAGCCGGCACACCCGGCAAGTCCCCCTTAGGTGGAAGCGACAAGAAGTGATATCATCGCGCGGAATGTGCGGAAAAATCCCCCGTGCACGGGGCAGAACGTGTCGAACGATTCTGCTTGCGGTGCGCGGGGGATTGTCGTATAGTGAAGGCAGCTGCCATTCAAAGGAGAAATCTGCCATGCTGTACCAAATGCTGCGCCCAGCCTCAAAACCCGCCCCGCCGCCGCCCATGCACTATTTTGACTCGGCGGAATTGCTGCTGCGCTTGCAGGCCCAGGGGCATTCCCGGGCAGAGATGTCCCGGCTGACGGGGCTGACGATCCCACAGTTGACGGAGCGCATGCGCCTTGCAGACCTGGATGAGGGGCTGCGGGCATGCCTGCGTCTGGAGGGCGTGCCGGAAAAGATCGCGCTGATCCTGCTGCGGCTGCCAGATCCGGTGACGCGACGGCGGATGGCACACCGCATCGTCCGGGAGCGGCTGTGTATCCGGGATGCAGGGCTGCTGGTAGATGCCGCCAGGCGCGGTGCGTCCCGGCGGGAGGAGGCGCCAGTGCGGCAGCAGCATGTTGTTGCGGTCATCCGGGATGTGCGGCCTTATCGCAATGCCATTCGCGACATTGCTGAGCAGATGAAAACCGCCGGCGTGCGCGCGACCTTCACCGAGCGCAGAACCGGCGGCATGCAGGAGCTGACTGTTGCGTACCCCGCCCGCAGACGACGGACGGAGCGTTATCACTCCATGTAAACTTTCAGCGTTTTTTCGATCCAGTAGAGGTAGTGCGGCCCGGGTGTTTCGAGGGCCTTCATCCGCTTGTAGAGAGGGATGCCATCGGCCACGTCATGCCACAGATCGGTGAAGACG
>JBGUSK010000058.1:0-4396 GCA_045132495.1 Christensenellales bacterium
CAGCCCAGATCATGGTGCAGGCACACGCCATGGAGCTTGACATGCTTCCCGTTGACAAACAGGCCTCGATCCGTGGTGATTTCAATCTCGCGGAAGCCCACCAGTTCCCGGATAACCTGGTCACCATAAATGGTTTCCAGCGTGTAGCAGCCACCGTCGCCAACTTCCCACAGCTCGGGGTTGCGCACCGTCATTACCGCAACGCCCTTGTCACCCTCCACCTGCGCAGTCATTTCGCGCACAACTTCATGGGTTTCCAGCAGCCTATGGATAATGGGATGATTCGCGCCGCTGCCAGTCAGCTCGGTTTCAACGGTCAGCGTCCATTCATCGCCGTTTCGCCTGGTGGTGACATAGGTTCCGTCCAGCGCAATGTGGCGCATTTCCAGCACATGCAGCGTCACATCGCGGTAAATGCCCGCGCCGGAATACCAGCGGCTGTTGGGGCTCTGGTGGCGGATGTGCACATGCAGCAGGTTCTCACCCGCATTCAGCTTGCCGGTCAGCTCTACATCAAAACAGGTATAGCCATAGTGATGGGTGCAGATAATATTGCCGTTAAGCAGCACATCACAGTCCATATACACGCCATCAAACCGGAGGATTACCGCCTTGTCCAGCCATTCAGCCGGAATATCCAGCGTACGTCGATACCAACCGTCCGCATTTTCATACAGCGCATTTTCCTGAAAAATCAGAAAGTCATGGGGCAGATCAACCGAAGTCCAGGCAGAAGACTCCGCATCTGAAAGGTCAGAGCCATTGGGCAGTTTGACAAATTCCCAGCCATCATTGAAAATACGTTCCATCGTTGTGAATCTCCCTTCACAGCAATCTTAATCCAACAAAATATTCGCGCAATGACGCCGGATTCCTGCCATTTTCTCTTGATTTGACAAATGTCTCAAATCCCTCAGCAAGCAAAAACCGACCATTGGTCTGTTAATTCTGTACTTCAGCACTGAAACCACTGAAAAACGTATTCCTCTGTTTTTCTGTTTGACACGACGTCTTTTCCGGGGTAGAATATTTCTAAACAAACACTCAGGAGGCATTCGTTTATGCGACCCGTGATCGGACTGACCCATTCAATCCAGCAGGACGAAAAACGGCTGATGATGCCCATGTCCTACTCAAATGTGATCCGCGATGCCGGCGGTACACCGATTCTGCTACCTATCACCCGGGATGATGAGGTCATCGAAGCTTACGCAGACCTTGTGGATGGATTGCTCCTCTCCGGCGGCGAGGATGTGGATCCAACCTTCTACGGCGAAGATCAGCTTTGGACCTGCGGCGATGTATTGCCTCTGCGGGATGAATTTGAGCTGAAACTCTGCCGCACATTGCTTGAAATGTATCCCGAGAAACCTGTTCTTGGCATCTGCCGCGGCGAACAAGTACTCAATGTCGCCCTTGGCGGTACGCTTTTTCAAGATTTGAAAGCACAACTGGCCGGCTGCATCGCCCACCAGCAGCATCAAACTGCACCTTACGCCTCCCACAAGGTGATTATTGACGCAGACTCGAAGCTCCATGTAGTTTACGGCGACACGAAGGTTATGACCAACTCCCACCATCATCAGGCCGTAAAGGATATCGCACCTGGCCTTGTGGTCACCGCAAAGACGTCAGACGGTGTTATCGAAGGCCTCGAAAAGCCGGATCATCCCTACTTCATCGGTGTGCAGTGGCATCCGGAGCGCCTCGTCGAACGCGAAGAAAACGCGAACCACAAGCGGCTTTTCAAGTCCTTCGTGGACGCATGCAGGAAGTAAACAAATCGCGCAGCACCCATCGTGGATGCTGCGCTTTCCTTATTCAGGCAGGTTTACGTTGATCTCCTCCACCACGCGGACGACCTCAATGTCGCCGTCCGCGAGCATTTCCCAGATGTACTCGTTATCCTCATTGGGCAGATTCTGCCAGTAGTGATCAGCCTTGTCCAGGTTGGCGGCCTTATCCGGCGTACCGTCAAAGCAGTTGCAAGCATTACCTGTAAACACCCGGCCCACGATCTTCAGCTCGACAATGGCGTAGGTGGGTCGGCCAATGCGTGCGAAGAACTCACCCCAGCGGCGGGATTCCTCCAACTCGCGGCTGACGAACAGGCATGCCATGCGGGAAGGATACTGCGGGTATTTCTCCCGTCGGACTTCCTCCATCGCCAGCTCGCGGAGAGCCACATCCAGGTGATGCTCCAGTGGTAACTCATACTTTTCGGGATGCGCGTACACATCCTCCACCGTATCTGCCAGCGCCATGACCCGCGAATACACGCCGCTGTGGTGTTTTTCGTCGAAGATGATGTGCTGACCGACGGTCATGGGGCGGTCAGTGACAACGTGATATGCAGTGATAGGTTCCATATTTGATCCTCCGCATTGAAAAAGGAGGGACATAGTCCCCTCCTTGGTTAGCAGTCAATGAACTTGCGGAATTCAGGCAGGATGCCGATGCCATCCGGGTAGTGGGCAGCAAACTGGGGCACCGCATGGCTCGGGAAGGAATTGCCCTCGATGAAGGTCGGGCCGTCCGCCGTGATGGCCACATCCCAGGCGATGAAGCGCATCTGAGGAACCTTGCGGGCTGCTTCCATGCACATGACCTTGGCTTCCTCCCAGTACGGGATGGTGAAGCCGATGATGTCCGTGCCGGTGATAGGGTGCTTGGTGAAGGTGTTGCCGGCCTTGTCCGCGCCGACGGTGAGGAGCTTGCCGCTCTCCAGGTCAACACGCGCCGCCATACCGCCGCAGTCCACGTTATCCATGACCTTGCCGTTGCCGATGCGCACGAAGCCGTAGACGATGCCCTCGGCCTTGTCACCCAGCAGGGTCGCAATGCGGCAGGTGTTGACAGATGTCGGGCACAGGCGGGCCATTTCGGGATGCTGGACGACGATCTCCTCCAGGATGCCCACGCCATCGGCCTTGAGACGAGCCAGGAAAGCCTCTGCACCCTCCGCCCAGTCCTCGGGCGTGTACTTGTAGATGCCCACGCCGCTGGAGCCCTCCAGGGGCTTGCCGATCAGGTTGGGCAGCGTCATCATGTCCGCGACAGCCTCCACCGTGGTGCCGTCATTGATCAGCAGCCACTTGCGTGGAATCCACTCCTTGAACAGCTCGTTGAACTGGGTTTTGTCATCGAAGAAGTGCCAGTACTCCTTGGGGTTCATCCGGCGGACGATGCCATTTGAGATACCGCGGGTGATCACTGTGCGGCGCTGGGTGTCGTTCAGCTTGTACATCTGAGCGATCTTGTAATCGACATAGCCCGCGTTGTACTTGACAGCGCACTTCAACATGTCACACAGCAGCCAGATGCGGCTCTTGCCGCTGCGCTCCTTGAGGAGGGCCGTGGTCTTCCACATGGCCTTCCAGTCCATCTTGACAAGGCGCTTGAAGAAATACGAAAGACGGCTCATTGGGGTGACCTTCCCTTCGTGAAAAAGTTGCACTACTGCGTCGCGGAGCGCTCTTCGCGCTCCGTGACTCCTGCAAAGAAGCCATCGCCGCGCGGCAGCGCCAAAACGGGTCGAAGACCCTTAAACATTGAAACGGAACAGGGTGATGTCGCCGTCCTTCATGACGTACTCCTTGCCCTCGGAGCGGACAAGGCCCTTCTCCTTGCAGGCATTCATGGAGCCCAGCTCCACCAGAGTGTCGAAGGGGACGATCTCGGCACGGATAAAGCCGCGCTCGAAGTCGGTGTGTATCTTACCGGCGGCCTGGGGGGCCTTTGTGCCGTTCTTGATGGTCCAGGCGCGGCATTCGTCCTCACCGGCAGTCAGGAAGGAAATCAGGCCCAGCAGACGGTAACAGGCGGTGATCAGGCGATCCAGGCCGCTCTGACCGATGCCCATGCCCTCCAGGAACTCAGCCTTCTCCTCGGGATCCATCTGGGCAATTTCTTCCTCAATAGCTGCGGAGATGACCAGCACCTCAGCGCCTTCCTCCTTGGCGATAGCTTCCACCTTATCCAGGCCGGGAATATCGGAAAGGTCGCCGCCCAGCGCGTCCTCAGCGATGTTGGCCGCATAGATGACGGGCTTGGTGGTCAGCAGGAACCAGCCATTCACGGTCTCGCGTTCTTCCTCATCCATCTGGCAGGTACGGGCAGGCTTGCCGGATTCAAGGTGGTTGTAGATGCGCTCGCAGAGATCGACCTCAACACCAGCTTTCTTGTCGCCGCCGCGGAAGGCCTTGACCGCCTTGTCCTTGCGGCGCTGCACGGACTCCATATCCGCGAAGATCAGCTCGAGGTTAATGGTCTCGATGTCACGGGCGGGGTCGATGGAACCATCCACGTGGATGATGTTCTCGTCCTCAAAGCAGCGCACGACATGGACGATGGCATCCACCTCACGGATGTGGCTGAGGAACTTGTTGCCCAGACC
>JBGUSK010000059.1:0-4155 GCA_045132495.1 Christensenellales bacterium
CGGGCGGACAAAAGATCAATGAACTTCGGCAATATCACGGAGAACGTTTCCGCGCTACTGAAATTGCTGTCGCCGGGGATATCGTCGGCATTCCCGGCCTGGAGGGAATCCACCCCGGCGACGCCATCGGTACAAACCGGAAGTCTGTTTTTCGCACAGAGCCTATGATGTCTTCCGATGTGATTTGGGATGAAAAGGTCATACCTGCTTTCAAGATGATGCAGGCGCTGCGTATTTTGGAAGATGAGGAACCTACCCTGACAGTCAGCGAACAACAAGGACATATATCCGTGCATGTGATGGGACGTATCCAGCTGGAGGTGCTCCGGGATCAGATCGCTTCCCGTTTCGGATATGCTGTGAGTTTCGGCCCCACCCATGTGCTATACAAGGAGACCATTGCCGCGCCGTCCATTGGTGTTGGACACTATGAACCGCTGCGTCACTATGCCGAGTGTCATGTTCGGCTGGTACCCACCGCGCCCGGCAGCGGTATCACCAACCGCAGCCTTTGCCATGTGGACACGCTGGCCCTCAATTGGCAGCGCCTGATTGCAGGCCACGTCAGTGAAAAACAGCACAAAGGCGTTCTGATCGGCGCACCGTTGACAGACGTTTGTGTGGAGCTGCTTACAGGCCGCGCCCACCTTAAGCACACCGAAGGCGGCGATTTCCGCCAGGCCACGTACCGCGCCATCCGCAATGCGCTGATGTACGCCGATTCCGTGCTGCTGGAGCCGATTGCAGGGTTCTCCCTGCGGGCACCTGCGGAGCTGTATGGCAGTCTGGCCGGAGCTCTCAACCGAATGCAGGCTGAGGTTAACCTGCCCGAATACGAGGATGACAGCGTGATTCTCACAGGTGAAGCCCCCTATTCTGTATTCTCTCACTGGCAGGAAGAATTTCTTTCCCTGACTCATGGCCGCGGCGCTCTTCGCGTATGGATGAGCCGCTATGCCCCAGCGCGCGACCAGGCCGCCATTGTCGAGGCTGCTGCTTACAATCCCCTGGCGGATGATACGCCGGACTCGGTCTTCTGCAGCCACGGCGCAGGCTTTACGGTGCCGTGGAATGAGGTGCGGAACTACATGCACATGAGCCATGAGGAGTTTTTGGAGAGTTAACCGGAAAAGTTGAAATACTTCCGCTAATTGCAACGTCTTTATAGTGTAAGACTTCTATACTCTTACATGATAAGGAGGTACCTATGTTCTGGAAAATTATTAAAAGAACGCTGTTGATCATCATTCTCTTGTTCTTAACCTTATTTCTTCTGTTTGTCGGATTGATTGTTTACAGTGCGTTATTTGGCCTCAAAACCATTGATACAGATATCACTCGCTATGATGAATACAGAAGCGAGATGTTATACGCATCAGAGTTCATGCCATCGCTGGATGAACTCGGCCCTTACCAGGACATTGCATTCGGACAGGCAGAAGTATATTACATGCCATTCTTCATCTCCGAATCAATGAATCTCTTCGTCAAATACAGTGACGCTGATTATCAGCGGGTCAAATCCCAGGCACTCGCCTCCCATCAACTGATCACCGAAGACGTCTATGACTACTCCGGCTACCTGATAATGATGGCAAAAGTGGATTATTATGGCTATTCACTGCAAGCTTTCCAATGCTATAAACACCTGGATATGGCATGTAAACACATTGGCTTCATCGGTTTCGATGACGATCAGCACAGCGTCTGTTACCTGATATACAACGACGATGACCGGGATTTCATCGCCGACCAGGATGAAGATCCACTCAAAGCCATGCACCGCTGGCTCAAAAAGGAGTTTTGGTGGCACACCTTCGACAAATAGAACTGAGCCTGCCGGACATGTTCCGACAGGCTCTTGTAAAGTCATATTACAACAGATTCTTCCGCAGCTCCGCGCCATCCTTCGGGGACAACCAGGCCGGGGGCACGTCGAAGATGGTCTTGCAGCCGTGCATTCCCGCTTTGTCCATGCGGACAACCGCGCGGGCACAGGCCACCAGTACGCTGGAGGTGAATTCCGGGTTGGAGCCCAGCGTCAGGCGGTACTCAATCAGCTGGCGCGTCTCGCCCTGCAGACCGGTAACACCACTGCGCAGAACGAATCCGCCGTGGGGAATGCCCGCATGGTCGCGGTCCAGCTCCTCCTGGGTAATGAAATGCACCGTGGTGTCGTAGGGCTCAAAGTAGGCAGGCATGGTCTTGATCTCGCGCTCGATGCGGGCCAGATCGGCGCCCTCCTCCGCGACCACAAAGCACTCGCGCAGATGCTTTTCACGGGCAGTCAGCTCAGGATTCTCGCCATTGCGGACGCGCTCCAGCGCCGCCTCGATCGGGATGGTGTACTGCTTGGCGTCCTTCACGCCGTCAATGCGGCGGATGGCGTCGCTGTGACCCTGGCTGACACCCTTGCCCCAGAAGGTATAGTCCTGGCCATTGGGCAACACGCAGTTGCCCAGCAGGCGCTGAAGGCTGAACATGCCGGGGTCCCAGCCAGCGGAGATCAAGGCCGTCTTGCCGCCGGCAGAAGCAGATGCATCCACCGCAGCAAAATGCTCCGGGATCTTCGAATGATTGTCGAAGCTGTCCACAATGTTGAAGTGGCGCGCCCATTCCGGGCTCTGCACGGGCAGATCGGTAGCACTGCCGCCGCAGAGGATCAACACGTCGATGTCGTCCTTCATCGCAAGCAGGTCGTCCACATGATAAACCGGCACGTCGGTCAGCGTTTTGACCTTTTCCGGCGGACGGCGGGTAAACACGCCCACCAGCGTCATATCAGGATTGTAAGGCATGGCGCCCTCAACGCCGCGGCCCAGGTTGCCATAGCCAAGAATAGCTACACGAATCTTTTCGGACACGGGAATCATTCCTTCCGTTTTCGATTACCTGACTATTTTACCTCAAAAATACTCGGATTACAACGCGTGTGCAAAGAAAAAACATGAGGGCTCAACCAAGAAGTACATCAGAAATCAGCATCACACAGAATCCCACCAGCAGAGCCCAGGTTGCTCCGCGTTCTGATCCATGGGCATGGGTCTCGGGGATCATTTCATCGCTGATGACATAGAGCATCGTGCCACCTGCAAACGCCAGCGCAAAGGGCAGCACCGCCGCAGAAATACTGACTGCAAAATAGCCGATCAGCGTGCCGATAACTTCCACAACACCCGTAAGCGCTGCGGCAATCATCGTCCGCTTAGTCGATACGCCCGCCGCCAGCATCGGGCCAATGATGACCATGCCCTCCGGGATATTCTGAAGCGCGATACCGCCAGCGATCAGCAGTGCCTGGGAGTTATCCCCCGAGCCGAAGCCCACGCCTGCTGCGATGCCTTCCGGCAGGTTGTGGATCGCAATCGCCATCACGAACAGCAACACCTTGTTCAAGCTGGAGCTATGATGGCTCTCAATATCCGGGCCGACCAGCTTGTGCAGGTGGGGGGTCAACTTGTCGATGATGCCCAGACACAGCGCGCCGACGAAGATGCCAGGAATGGTGTAGAGCAGTCCCCATTCCCCGCCATACTCAATGGAGGGAAGGATGAGGCCAAGCACAGCGGCCGCCAGCATCACGCCCGCAGCAAAGGACAGTACGATGTCGGAGAACTTGTGAGAAATGTCACGGAAAATGAATCCCAGGAGCGAACCGATCAGGGTTGCTCCGCCAACGCCAAGGGCGGTAAGTAAGACGAGCTGCATAAACGTACCTCCATATTGTCAAATATTCCTGATATGTATTTACCGATAAAGGCTATACTTGAAACAAAACAGCCGCTCAGCGTGAGCCAAGCGGCAACTGGTGGAGCCAACTCCACTGCATTCGAACCCGCCAGGTCGGCAAGTTCGATACATGAAGTGCCATGCTCGGTGAGATTATACATGATCTGAAGCCTGCGCAATGGCTTGTTGTCATCATCATCTGTTGTCGTGTCCGTTATGGTAACGGAATGAACAAGCGCATTGATCACCCGACGACGCTGTTCGGGATTGTTGACATCGCAGTTGCGGAAGGATTCCAGGAAGTACTGAAGGTGCTCCCGTTCAACAACAGGATGACTTGATTTCTGAATAGCTATCTTGGACGCAATATCGGACAGCTGCTGCTCCAGCTCATTCAGGCGCTTTTTCGTTGTAGGCGTGTAGAGA
>JBGUSK010000060.1:0-32238 GCA_045132495.1 Christensenellales bacterium
TGCCGTGGACACTCTGAGCCAACAGACCAGCTCACTTTTTATAGACCACCCGATCAATATCCTTGATCAGCGCGTCCGCATCCTCCCGACTTTCGGCATAAATCTCAAAATAGTAGGTTCCCATGTCATAAGTGCCAAAGAAGCGCTGAACCATCCACAGATCGTGGGCATCATCGCTGAACCAGCTGTTTTCCTCAATCCGGCAGGAGATCATGCAGGTCAGCACATCGCCCCGCTTCTGACCATAAACAGCATTGGGCGCCGTGATCGTCATACCCGCCTCCCGCCAGCCGGACGTCACGTTGTCCCGCAGCGACTTCGCATAATCCAGCGGATGTACACCGCGCAGATAGTTGGACATGTTGTTCGGGTGCCACCAGATGACGATGTAGGGCGCGAAATGCTCGCAGGAAAAATCCAGATAGATCACCTGCGCCACCACGCCATCCTCCGCATCCTTGCCATAATGACGCACGAAAGCATTGGGTGCAATTGCCATCGTGAAATCACCGAAGTCCTCCAGCCTGTAGCCATTCGGCACTTCCTGCGGCGCTTCTGCCACAGCACAGACCGACAGCATGCACAGGCACAGGAACAGAATCAGCAGCCTCTTCATATCATGATCACACTCCTTTTTTCTATGATACCGCCCATTTTCCACCCAGTCAATCACCCGGTAAAGAATTTACAATTCGCCCGGCTTGCCAATCCCGGAAAAATCAAGTACAATACAACCATCACACACTTGGAGCTGATTGCATGTCCCTCCTGTCCGCCCACTGGACTCCCCTGCTGACGACCCGCGCCCTGGGCCGCGCCGTCAACCACTACGAACACACGCTGACCTCCACCAACCTCGTCCTCAAGGACATGGCGAAGCAAGGCGCGCCCCACGGCAGCCTGTGCCTGTGCGAAACACAGACCGCCGGACGCGGCCGCATGGACCGCCAGTGGTCCTCCCCTGAAGGCCAGGGCGTGTGGCTGAGCGTACTGCTGCGGCCTGCACTCATGCCGGAGGACGCCCCGCTGATCACCTTCGCCTGCGCGCTGGCGATGGCAAAGGCCGTCCGCGAAGTCACCGGGCTGGACGCGCGCATCAAGTGGCCCAACGATCTGGTGCTGAACGGACGCAAGCTCTGCGGCATCCTGCTGGAGATGGGCTTTGATGCAGGCGGCATGTATGTGATCGCCGGCACGGGGCTGAACGTCCGCAGGGGCGCGTATCCACAGGAATTGGCCGAACGGGCTACCTCCATTGAGGAATGGGCCGCCGTGCCAGACCGTGGCGCGCTCGTCGCCGCCTATCTGCGCGCCCTGGAGGACGCTGTTTCCGCCCTTGAACAGCATGGCTTTGCAGGTATCGCGGCAGACTTCCGCCGGGAGTGCATCACCCTGGGCAGTCAGGTGCATGTGCTGGGCACGGATGCCAGCTTCACCGGCGTAGCGGAGGACGTCGATGCATCCGGCGCACTGCTGGTACGCACGGAGAGCGAGCTCCGCCGGGTACTGGCAGGCGACGTGTCCGTGAGAGGAGTGATGGGGTATGTGTAAGGGTATCGGCATCGACCTGTGCGAAATCGCGCGGATGCAGCGCCTGCTGGACGAGGGGCATTCCCTGCGGCGGATGTTCAGCGAGGAGGAACAGGCCTACATTCACTCGAAGGGCGCGTCCGCCGCGCAGACCATGGCAGGGATGTTCGCCGCGAAGGAGGCTATTTTGAAGGCTCTCGGCGTCGGCCTGACCATTCCCCTGACGGATATCGTGATCACCCATACGGAGTTGGGGCAGCCCGCCGCCGAATTGTGCGGCAAAGCAGCAGAGATGGGTGGCTCCGTAATGATCAGCATCACCCATGAGGCCGGCATGGCTGCAGGCATTGCAGTCTGGAAGGCATAACTCCATATGAAAATGCTCCCCCAATGGGGGAGCATTTACTTTACTGCGCCTGATACATACCGTTGCGGGCCATATACTGGTAGATCATCTCGCCATGATTCTGCTCCGCGCCCTGAATCCGGTGCAGCTCGTGACGCACCTGCGGGTCGCGGAACTCGAAGATGCTGGTGTTGTATGCGCCGCTGACTTCCTTTTCGGTGCACAGGGCATCCTGACAGAGGTATTTGTCCTCCTCCCTGGCAGCAGGGTCATCGGCAAATTTGTTCACGCCGTGATGCTGCGCGCCCACCAGATCCCAGGCCTGGGGCGTCTGTTCGCCCAGCCAGTTGGTCACGGTTTGCAGGTGCTGCTGCTCGGTTTGACGGATGTCCTCAAAGAGCTGCTTAAGCTCCGGATCATGGGCCCGCTTGGCGTACTCGGCGTACTTGTCCACGCAGAGCTGTTCCTGATCCTTCAGGTCTTTCAGGAGGGACGTTTCTTTTTGCGTCCAATTCATGTTCATCACCTCAGCGGATAGCATGCCCGCAATCGGAAAAACCATGCACTGGAACGTTTCATTCGTCTAACCGCGCGGTATAATATCAGCAAGAACACCGCAAAGGAGCGAAACAAACAATGAAGCGTTACCTGATTCTGGGCGGCGGCGTGGCAGCCCTTTCCGCCGCAAAGGCCATCCGTAAGACCGATCCCAGCGGACTGATCGTCCTTCTCACCAACGAGGATGCGCTGCCCTATAACCGTCCCGCACTGACCAAGCAGCTCCTGAGCAATCTCTCCGCTGCGGACGTCGCCTTGGAAAACGCCGCCTGGTACGACGCGCCGGGCCGGGATATTCTGGTTCTGACAGGCCGCACCGTCTCCGCCCTCGACGCAGGCCAGAAGACCGTCACCCTCGCAGACGGGCTGGTTTTCCCCTACGACAAACTGGTGTATGCCTTGGGCGCGCGCTGCTTCATTCCGCCCTTTGAGGGTTCCGATCGGGAAAACGTGATCGCCGTTCGCACATTGGAGGATGCCGCCCGCGTGCGCAGCCTGGCCAAAGACGCGAAGGCTGCTGTCGTCATCGGCGGCGGCGTGCTTGGCCTGGAAGCCGCCTGGTGCCTACGTCAAGGCGGACTGAACGTTACGGTCATCGAATTTGAAGCGCAGATCATGTCCCGCCAGATTGACGAGGAAGCAGCCGCCCACCTGATCTCCGCCATGGCTGCGCACGGCGTGAAGCTGTTCACCCGCACCAGCGCCGCATCCTACGACGGCAGGATTCTTACCCTGACTGATGGTCGGACACTCCCGGCTGATCTGGTGATTGTTTCCGCGGGTGTTCGGGCAAATGCGGAAATCGCGGCTGCGGCAGGCATCGAGGTAAATCGCAAGATCATCGTGGACAAGCGCATGCAGACCTCCGCGCCTGATGTATACGCTGCGGGCGACTGCGCTGTGTGCGGCATGTCCTACGCGCTGTGGGCGGAAGCCGGCGAGATGGGCAAGGTCGCGGGAACCAATGCGGCAGGCGGTCATGCGGAATACAAGGCCATTCCTCGTCCGCTGATCTTTCACGGCTTTGACACGGAGCTTTTCGCCATCGGCGATGTGGGCCGCGATCCCGCAAAGACCTACGAGGTCGGCACAATGCCCGGCGCGCGGTACTACTCAGTGGGCGACAAGGTCGTCGGCGCAATTCTCACCGGCGATATTTCCCACGCCCTGGCGGCAAAAAAGCTGGTGCTGGAAAACGCATAATCCTCACGGCTCCTGTTCCGGGAGCCGTTTTTTTGCAAATATTTCATGGGGTTGAAAACGTTTCCGGCAGGAAAAGGCCGTCTTCTGCCGAAAGATATACATAACGCGCAAATGCGCATCAAGCAATAAGTGAGGGATTCATGATGATCCGCAGATATGATTACGGCAGTCCCATTTTCACCCACGCCATCGCTGTGCCTCAGCCCGTGTGTACGGATGCAATGCCTCGCTTCACCGTGGAGAAAAACGGCGAGAGTGTATCCTTCCGCGTGCAGATGGACGAAGATGACCAGATCTTCGGCCTGGGCGAGAGTGTGCGCGGCATCAACAAGCGCGGCCACCGCTACCGCGCCTGGTGCTCCGACGATTTTTCCCACACCGAGGACAAGGCCAGCCTTTATGCCAGCCACAATCTGGTGCTATTCAGCGGAAAGGCCGGCGTCTTCGGCCTGTACGTGGACGACCCCGGCGCTGTCACCTTCGACCTGGGCTACACCCGGGGCGACGAAGCCGTCATCACCTCAGAAAACGGTAATTTCTCCGCTTACTATATCGAAGCGGACAGTCTCATCGGCGCGGTGAAGGAGTTCCGCCACATCATCGGCCGCAGCTATCTGCCGCCCAAGTGGGGTCTGGGATACATCCAGAGCCGCTGGGGCTACACCACCGAGGAAGACCTGCGCACCGTGGCGCAGAATCACCGCGAGCGCCATATCCCACTGGACATGCTGTCCATGGATATTGACTACATGGACAATTTCAAGGACTTCACCTGGGACGCAAAGAAGTTCCCCGACCTGCCCGGTATGATCGCCTCCTTCAAGGCGGATCACCTGCGGGTGGTGCCGATCATCGACGCGGGCGTGAAGGTCGAAAAGGGCGATCCTACCTATGACGAGGGCGTTGAGAAGGACTACTTCGTCAAGAAGGAGGACGGCTCCACCTTCATCGGCGCAGTATGGCCCGGCAAGGCGGTGTTCCCGGACTTCCTGCGCGACGACGTGCGCCAGTGGTTCGGCGACAAGTACCACGGCATGCTGGAGGCTGGTGTGGAGGCCTTCTGGAACGACATGAACGAGCCTGCCATCTTCTACTCCGAAGAGGGCCTGGCTGACGCTTACGCCAAGGCGGACGAGCTGCGCGGCAAGAACATCGGCGTGTATGACTACTTCGCCCTGAAGGACGCCTTCACCGGCATGTCCAACTCCATGGCGGATTACACCCGCTTCTATCACGACGTGAACGGCCAGAAGGTTCGCCATGATAAAGTGCACAACCTCTATGGTGCGATGATGACCAAGGCCGGAGCCCAGGGCATGAATTCCTTCAACCCGGACAAGCGCCATCTGCTGTTCAGCCGCGCCTCCTTCATCGGCGCGCACCGCGACGGCGGCGTGTGGCAGGGCGACAACTTTTCCTGGTGGAGCCACATTCTGCTGAACCTGCGCGAGTTGCCGGGCATGAACATGTGCGGCTTCCTTTACACCGGCGCGGATCTGGGCGGCTTTGGCCAGAACACCACCGAGGATCTGCTCCAGCGATGGCTGCAGCTGGGCGTTTTCACGCCCCTGATGCGCAACCATGCCGCCATGGGCACCCGGGATCAGGAGATCTACCGCTTCCGCAACTGGGAGCAGATGCGCGACACCCTGACCGTCCGCTATGCCCTCATCCCCTTCCTCTACTCCGAGCTGGTCAAGGCCGCCATGAAGGATGACATGCTCTTCCGTCCGCTGGCCTTCGATTATCCGCAGGACAAGATGGCCTGCCGCGTGGAGGATCAGCTGATGCTGGCTGGCGCCTGCATGATCGCCCCCGTGTACGAACAGAACGCCCGTGGCCGCTATGTGTACCTGCCTGAGGACATGCTGATGGTGAAGTTCCGCTCGGCCCAGGATTACGACTGCATCCCCATGACGAAGGGCCACCACTGGATCGAGCTTGCAATGAACGAGTTCCCGCTGTTCATCCGCCGCGGTCAGGTGATCCCGCTGGCGAAGGGAGCCGAATATGTTGAGGGTATCGATTCCACAAAGCTGACGCTGCTGGGCTGGCTGGATCACGGCACCGCCTTCACCCTGTACGACGACGACGGCGAATCCACCCGCATCGACCTGGACGCGGGGCTGTCGCTGGTGGACGTGCAGGTCACGGATGGCAAGGCTGTCGCCAAGGGCAAAGGACTGGAGTTGGATACGAGCCGCATCGTCATCAGCTGAACAAAGGAAATACACCGCTGCACGCCAGACGCAGCTTCACGCTGCCTTGACACACAAAGTTCACAGTGGTATGATAAGAATCAATTGATCAGTGCGTTTCATCTTTATATCGCGCACAAAGAAAAGGAGTGTTTCCCCCATGGCTAAGGTCCACAAGGCTCACAAGAGCAACAAGAAGTACGGCTTCCAGCGCAATCAGAAAAAGACGCTGGGCTGGATCATTGCGATCGTCGCGGTCATCGCCGCCATCGTCATTGGCATCGTTGTGTACAACAATTCCCTCACCGGTGATATCACCGTGAATGCTCCCGCCGATGCGTCCCTGAACAACATCGCTGAGAACTGGAAGGTGCTGGAGAGCCACACCGACAAGTTCCTCAACTACTATGCCACCGCCGAGGACGGCACCGACGGCAACGGCGGCGCCATGCTGGCCTACACCGGCAGCGAGCATGCTGATGTGGTGTATGTCTACGTCAAGCCCGGCAACTACTTCGAGACCATCGAGAACATCGGCGCCTTTGCCCGCCCCAGCATCTTCCAGGTCAATCTGAGCCAGCTCTTCGCCGGTGAGATCGACATGAAGGACACCACCGTCGCCCTGCAGGCTGGCAATGAGAACTGCCTGATCTATCTGGAGGACTACAACGCCAAGAGCGTGGATGATTCCGCGATGACCGCCGTGATCGCCGAGCTGGAGGCCATTATCGCTGCTGGCCCCGTCGTTGCTGAAGAGCCCGCTGAGACCACCGAAGAGCTTCCTGCTGAATAAGCTTTTATTCCTGCAAGCCCATTCTAAAAAGCAGAATGGGCTTGTTTTTTGTTTGTTCCCCATTTGACAGCATAGGTCATGGCAGTGTATCATGAAAAAAACGACAACATAAAGGAGTCCCGCCATGCGCATTTCAACCATCCTGGCTGACGACAAGGTTCACCTGAGCTGTGAAGTTTTCCCGCCCAAGAAGTTCGACGGCATCGCCCAAGCCTGCGAGGTCACAAAGGAGATCGCGGCTCTGAAGCCCGCCTGGATGTCTGTCACCTATGGCGCCGCAGGCTCCACGCCGGGACACACGCTGGCGGTCGCTCAGGCCGTGCAGGACGCCGGCGTGACGCCGCTGTGCCACCTGACCTGCGTGCAGTCCACCAAAGAGCATGTGAAGCAGGTACTATCTGACATGAAGACAGCCGGGATGGAAAACGTGCTGGCCCTGCGCGGCGATCTGCCCACCACCGGCGAGCCCTGCCGGGATTTCACCTACGCCTCCGAGCTGGTGGAATTTATCCACACCCAGGGCGATTTTGACGTGGGTGCGGCCTGCTATCCCGAGGGACACCCGGAATGCGAGAGCCGCATGGCCGACCTTGATAACCTCAAGCGCAAGGTCGACGCGGGCGTAGACTTTCTCACCACGCAGATGTTCTTTGACAATGGCATTCTGTACAATTTCCTGTACCGATGCCTGCGGGAAGGCATCGACGTGCCGGTCTGCGCAGGCATCATGCCCATCTGTGACGCCAAACAGGTCAAGCGCGCCGTCCAGCTCAGCGGCTCCATCATGCCGCCGCGCTTCGCTGCCATTGCCGACCGCTTCGCCAACGACCCGGAGGCCATGGCCCAGGCTGGCATCGCCTACGCCACCGAGCAGATTATCGATCTGGTGGCAAACGGTGTGACAAACATTCATCTTTACACAATGAACAAGCCTTGGATCGCGAGGAGAATCGTGGACAACCTGTCCTCCATCATCCATATGGGCTGAGGTAATGATATGGAAATTTTGCGAATCAAAGTCTTTCTGACCGGCAACATCGTCACCAAGGGCAGCGCGGATACCGCCGTCATGCTGCCCTTCACAGGGGAATGCGACAGTCCGCTTTTCAAGGGCAAGATCCTGCCCGGCGGCGTGGACACCCAGCGCATCTATCCCGACGGCAGCGGTACCCTGTCCGCCCGCTACACCCTGGAGGGCAGAGATGATCAGGGCGCAGCCTGTCGTCTGTTCATCGACAATGCTGCCGTTCTGGATGGTGATGTTGAATTGGTCACCCACCCCACCATCCGCACGGACAGCGAAAGATTACGCTGGCTGGAAACGGCTGATCTCACCGGCGCGCTGGAGCATTTTCCCGACCACATCGAGATCGTCATTTCCACGGAGGATCGTCCCTGCGTGAAGCATATCGCCCTGCGCCGGGCAGGCCTGACGCTTCGGGGCGTGCTGGAGAAGCATGTGGACGGCCCCTGCCCGCTTGTGATCATGCTGCATGGCTTTGGCGGGCGGATGGACGCCTTTCCCGGCGGCTGGTTCCAGGAGTGGTCGGACGCGCTGACGGCAGCCGGTTTTGCCACGCTTCGCTTTGATTTCAACGGACACGGGCAAAGCGAGGGCCGCTTCCGGGAGATGACGGTGTACAGCGAGATCGAGGATGCAGCAGCCTTCCTGCGATACGCCCTGACGCTGCCGGATGTGACGGAGATCTATGTCCTGGGACACTCCCAAGGCGGCGTGGTGGCGGGGATGCTGGCCGGATATTACCATGATGTGGTGAAGAAGCTGGTCATGTTGGAACCGGCAGCCTCCCTTAAGTCAGACGCCATTCAAGGACAGTGCATGGGCACGGTGTATGATCCGCAGCAGATCCCGGATACCGTGCGGGTGGGGCTTAACGGCCTGAACGGGCTCTACTTCCGTATGGCGCAGACGCTGCCCATCTACGAGGTGACAAGGCAATTCAAAGGGGACGCCCTGGCGGTCATTGGCGGTTCGGACAATGTGGTTTTCGCAGACAACATCCGCCGCTATGGCCAATGCATGCCCAACTGCCGCTTGCTTGAGAAGCCAACACTGGATCACGGCCTGTGCGGCAAAGAGCATGCCGAAACGGTGCAGGAGGTCGTTGATTTCCTGCAGAAAGGAAACATATCGCCGCAATTAAGCTAATTCAACCGCTGTTTCTTTCAACTCAGCCGGCCGTTCCGCAGGTTTGTGCTGAAGCGCAAAACAACACAGGAAAACGACACAGCCCCTTCAGCCGGAATGACTTTAGGCGCTGTGCCGTTTTTTACTTTGTTATGGAATTCACCTTGTCAGGCTCATGCGCGGCGACGGCGGAACATCACCATCAGCAGCGCAGCAGAGGCCAGGAACATACCCAGCCACAGCATCGGGCTGAATGCATCGCCCGTGGTGGGAACCTTTTTGTTGATGATGGTATCACCGTCGCTGGCTTCTGTCACTTCCACGCCCTCATCGGTCACATAGGTGGTCATGAAGCCATCCACGGGATTCTCGTGCACAGTGTAGTGTGCACGCACGCCATCCACTTCAGCCGGCAGGTTCTCGTAGATATACCAGCCGCCAACGGTGGGCACGGGCATGGGCACATCGGTCGCCACGCCGTTGCAGTACAGCACCAGCTGAATTTGCGGGACTTCCTCGCCGTCCTCCACATCAGCCCATACCTTGCGGACAGCCACGCTGGTCATCTCCACATTGATGATGGTACCGCCGGGATAGACAGCACGGTTTTCAGCCGCATGAACACCCTCGTTGACATAAATGGGGCTATAGTCCTCCATGGGCTTCTCCAGAGCGTAGTAGACGATCTCCTCGCCCGATGCATCAAAGCGGGGCAGGTCTTCCCAAACGTAGACCTCGCCATAGCGAACCGTCTGCGGCTGAGGCACAACCAGCACACCGTTTGCGTACAGTTCCATTTCGATCGCGCTGCCGCTCACACCACGCCATCTCTTGGTCACGGCGAAGTTGGTGCACTCGTAGGTGTTGTACACATCGTAGCCATCCACCAGCGTGGTGTAGCGGGCCACAGGCTCCTCGCTGATGGTGTAGTCGATCTTCTGACCATTCTGGTTCATCGGAAGGCCAGTGAAGCTCCAGGCCCAGTTGTCATCCGCGGTGACGACCATGCTGTCCACCTTGACGCCATTGGCCAGCAGGTTGATGGTTACGCTGGAGGGACGCCGCGCCAGAGCATCCTCGTCACCAACCCAGAATTTGGTGCCACTGATGGTGGTTTCCTCCAAGCCGCGGGTGTTGACCACATTGTAGCCAACGACCATCGAAGTGTACTCAACGACCGGATCCTCGGTAATGGTGTAGAGGATCGCCTTGCCGTTCGCGTACTTGGGCAGCTTGTCGAACGTCCACTTCCAGCCGTCCGCTTCGGTGACGGTCTTTTCATCCACTTCTACGCCGTCTGCCAGCAGGTTGATCGTGATGGACGCAGGGCGCTTGCCATCCTGGTTGTTGTTGTCGTTCCAAGTCTTGCTGCCGGAAACGGAGGTTTCCTCCGTCGTGTAGCTGTTCGTCACATTGAAGCCATTCACGACAGTGGAATAATCGGTCACGGCATCCTCGGTGATGCTGTACACGATCGCCTTGCCGTTCGCGTACTTGGGCAGGTCATTAAAATTCCAGGCCCAATTGTTTGCGGCGGTAACTGTCCTGCGAGCAACCTCCTTGCTGCCATTCCACAGACGAATGGTGATGGAGGTCGGGCGCTTGCCGTCCTGGTCGTTGTTATCATTCCAAGTCTTGCTGCCGGAGATATCAACCGTCTCGATCTTGTACGTATTGGTGATGATATAGTCCTCAACCGTGGCAGTGTAGCCAGGCACCGGATCCTCGGTGATGGTGTACTTGATCTCCTTGCCAGCCTTGTACTTGGGCAGGTCAGTGAAGGCACCCATCCAGCCGTTGGCAGCCGTCACGATGCAGGAATCAACCTCCACGCCGTCGGCCAGCAGACGAACCACGATCTGTTCGGGACGCTTGCCATCACGGTTGCTGTCGTCCTGCCAGACCTTATAACCCTCGACACTGATCTTCTCAACCTCGTAGCTGTTGATCACATTGTAGCCGTTCACCTCGGTGGTGTATCCTTCCACCGCGTCCTCGGTGATGGTGTATTTGATTTCCTTGCCATCCTTGAACTTGGGCAGCTCTGTGAAGCTCCATGCCCAGTTTTCCTTCTCGGTCACGGCCTGGCTGTCGATCTCTACACCATCCGCCAGCAGGTTGATGGTGATGGACGCGGGACGCTTGCCATCCTGGTTATTTGCGTCGTTCCAGGTCTTCTTGCCGGAGACAGAGGTCTCTTCCGTCTCATGGGTATTGATGGCATTGGTACCGCTGATTTCAGTGTCGTATCCCGCCACTGCATCCTCGGTGATGGTGTACTTGATCTCCTTACCGTCTTCATACTTGGGCAGATCGACGAAGTGCCACTTCCAGTTATTCGCAGCGGTGACCGCAGCGTTCTTGATCTCGGTAGTCTTGCCGTCAACGGTCTTGTGCAGGCGGATGGTGATGCGTTCCGGGCGCAGACCGTCCTGGTTGTCGTTGTCGTTCCAGGTCTTCACACCAGCGATATCAACGGTCTCCGGCACATGGGTGTTGATCAGGTCGTACTGATCCACCACGCTGTCATAGCCTTCCACCACGTCCTCAGCAATGGTGTAGACGATCCTCTTCTGATCCTTGTACTCATCCAGGTCAACGAAGGCCCAGGCCCAGTTATCCGCTTCGGTCACAGTCTTGCTGTCGATCTCCACGCCGTCCGCCAGCAGGTTGACGGTGATGCTGGTGGGGCGCAGGCCGTCCTGATCGTCCGCATCATTCCAGTGCTTGACGCCACTGATGTTCACCTTACCGGGGGTGTAGGAATTCTTCACGTCATAGCCGCTGATTTCGGTAGAGTAACCCTCCACCACATCCTCAGTGATGGTGTAGACGATCAGCTGGCCACCTTCGTACTTGGGCAGCTTGCCGAAATCCCAGGTCCAGTTAGGACTGGGTGGCCGCATCGGTCACAGTGATGGTCTTGCTGTCGATCTCCACGCCGTCGGCGTACAGATACACAGTCAGGTACATCGGGCGCATGCGGCTGCCGAAGGCAGACTCGCCCGTCCAGGTCTTGGTGCCGCGGACGTCGATCTCCTCATAATCATGCGTGTTGATCAAGGTCTGGCTTTCGGCAACATATTCAGAGGAGTAGCCCTCGGGCACATTGAGCTCGCGGACGCTGTACACGATCTTGTCGCCATTGTCGTCCAGCTCAGGCAGGGCAGGCCAGACATAATACCAGCCGTCCGACTCCTTCAGTTCCACAGGATCGCCGTACTCCTTGCCGTTGGCCAGCAGCTGCACCTTGATGGAGGTGGGGCGGATACCATCGGCGTCATGGCCATCGTTCCAGACCTTTTCCAGGCTGGACACGGTATCCCAGGAGGTTTTCTCGGTGTTATAGTTATAAATATGGCCCTCAGCACCGGTAAAGATATTCTTACAGATGATGGTGCCGTTGAAATTGCCGGAGTCCTGGGTCACATCCGCGTCAGGCGCGATGACATGACCGACCCAGTTCTGGGTAGGCAGGGCAATCGTCTTGGCATTGGGGAAGTTGAACACCACAGCCGTACCGGCTTCGTTCTGCTCGCGGACAGCAGGCTGGGAGCCGTTGAAATGCTCGCGGGGCATATGAACATTGCCGCTGTCCAGCACAGAGATGGTGGTGTTGACGTCCTCAGTAGGATCGCCGATGATGTTGATCTCATTCACGCCGTCCAGACTTTCGATGATCACATTGTCGCCCACGTTGACGGTGACTACGCCGTTCACCGGTTTGACGACAGTGCCGCGGGCCTGCATGGTAGCCTGGTCAGTTTTAATGACCTCGTAGGCCTCGTTGAAGTTGAAAAAATCGTCATTGACGTACACGGGCGTAGTGCTGTCGTTGCCCGTACGCACGCCATTAACGCTGTACTTGGTCAGGCCGTTCTCCGTCCAGGTCGCGACAGTGTTGGCGCTACCCACATACAGGGGCGCAACATTGCTGTGGTTGCGGGAATTGTACACGGAGTTGGGTGCAAGAATCTCCCCCTTGATAAAGGAGGGCGGCAGATCTTCGCCGTCAGCGAAGCCGGAATTGCTCGCATCACCCGAGTACACGCCCTGCACCAGGATAGCGCCCATCATATGCAGCTTGGAATGCGCATTGCCGAAGGCCAGCACATTGTAGCCGTTCAGGAAGGACACCAGGTGGTAGCTGTGCCCATAGTCAGTGAACACGTAATCCGCAGGGGTACGCTCCGCCACCTGGGCAGAATCCGCCAGGGAGATGCAGGAGAACAGCATCAGCATGGCGAGCACCATGGCAGTCAGTCGTTTCATCGGCCGGTTCCAGTTTTTCATCAGTAACCACTCCATTCTTCTGGGTCGGAATATTTCATGGCGGCCTGCACCGGGCAAACAGCTTCCGCAGATCGCCCAGCATTTCCCAGATCGTCTAAAACACCAATATATCGTCATAATTATACCTTTTTTGCGTAAAAAACACAATAGGTATTGCATGAATGGACGCGGTTATTTGCAAAAAACGAAAGTCTCCCCGCTCCTGTTGTCAGGAGTCAGGGAGGCCGGAATGCGATTTTTACAGCACTTCGCCGTTTTCGATCGCGGCGAGCATATCCACCCGCCGCTGATGGCGGCCGCCCTCAAATTCAGCGGTCAGCCAATGGGTGGCAATCATCTTCGCCAGGTCAACACCCACCACGCGGGCGCCCATGGTCAGGATCTGGGAATTGTTGTGGCGCTTGGACAGTTCAGCAGAATACACATCCGAGCATGTACACACGCGGATGCCTTTGACCTTGCTTGCCGCGATACCGATGCCGATGCCCGTACCGCAGATCAGGATGCCGCGGTCACACTCGCCATCCGCCACAGCCTTCGCGGCGCGGTAGCCATAGATGGGGTAATCACAGGAAACCGGCTCGTTGGTGCCGAAATCCTTCCATTCCAAGCCCATTTCGTCCAGCAGCTTCTTGATCTCATTCTTCAATTCAATGCCCGTGTGGTCGCTCGCCAGTGCGATCATATGCAGCGTCCTCCCTGTCAGCCGGCAGCGCCGGAAATATTCTCACCCTAATAATACGCGAAAACTCCGCTGATTCCTTCTTTTTCAGGTAGAAAACCCTTGACGGGCGTGGTATAATGTATTTGTAGGATTATGCCCTTTTTTGACGACCCCATTACAGGAGTAAACCATGCCCACTCAAACCTGTTCTCTCTGCCGCATTGCGCTGGACAAGGTCAATGTCGTGCGCGGCGGTCAGACCTTACTTCAGGATGTGTCGATGCACATCCATTGCGGTCAGCTGACGGTGCTCATCGGCCAGAACGGCGCGGGCAAGACAACGCTGATCCGCGCGCTGCTGGGGGAGCTGGCCCACGGCGGGAACATCCGCCATGTGGACGATCATGGCCGGAGCGTTCCCCGGCTTCGCACCGGCTATGTACCCCAGCACCTGGATTTTGACAAGGAAATGCCCGTCACCGTGGAGGATTTCATGGCGGCGGCCTTCACCAAACGCCCGGTGTGGACGGGTGTAAGCAAGCGCACCCGCGAGAAGGTGCGCGCCGCCCTGCGCGATGTGAACAGCGAAGAGCTGCTGGGGCGTCCTCTGGGGCGCTGCTCCGGCGGCGAACTCCAAAGGGTGCTGCTGGCGCTGGCCATTTCCCCTGCCCCTGATTTGCTGGTGCTGGATGAACCCGTCTCCGGCGTGGATCAGAACGGCCTGAAAATGTTTCTGGACACGGTCGTGCGCCTGAAAGAGCAGCATCATATGGCGATCCTGCTGGTCAGCCACGACCTGAATCTGGTGCGCCAGTACGCAGACCATGTAGTGCTGCTGGACAAGTCCGTGCTGGTGCAGGGCCCGCCGGATATGGTGTATGCCTCGCCGGAATTCCAGAAGGCCTTCGCGGTGGGCGCCCGCAACCTGACCTCTGCCCGCCACCACGGCGTGGAACGCTGGACGCCCCGCATGAACAGTGACCCTCAGGAAGGAGGCGACGCATGATGGAGACAATCTACTCGATCATTGACGCGCTCCTCCCCCTTGAGGCACTGTCCTTCACCTTCATGAAGAACGCCTTCCTGGCCATTTTGCTGCTCACGCCCCTGCTGGGCCTGCTGGGCACGATGGCCGTCAACCAGCAGATGGCTTTCTTCTCTGATGCGCTGGGCCACAGCGCCCTGACCGGCATCGGCCTGGGCATCGTGCTGGGGGTATCCAGCGATCTGCTGGCAATGCTGGTTTTCGGCGTAGTATGGGCGCTGCTCATCAGCCGCATCAAGCAGACCGGCGCCGCCTCCACAGATACGGTCATCAGTGTGTTTTCCTCCACGTCCATCGCAGCAGGACTGCTGATCTTGTCCCGGGGCGGCGGCTTTGCGAAATACTCCACGCTCCTGGTGGGCGATGTGCTGGCTGTCACGCCGCAGGATCTGCTTTACCTTCTCATCGCGCTGGTCGCAGGCACGCTGCTGTGGGCAGCGATGTACAACCATCTGCTGCTGGGCTCCATCAACGCCTCCCTCGCCCGGACGCGCGGCGTGCGCACCCGTGTGGTGGAATGCCTCTTCGTGGTGCTGGTGGCAGTGGCGGTCATGCTGGCGATCAAGTGGGTAGGAGTGATGCTCATCAACGCCCTGCTGATCCTTCCCGCGGCCGCCGGACGCAACCTCGCCCGCTCCAGCCGCAGCCACGCCGCATGGAGCATCGGCATCGCCATGGCCAGCGGCATTGCCGGACTTCTCAGCGCATACGCATGGGATACCTCCGCCGGCGCAGCCATCGTGCTGTATGCCGCCGCATGCTACTTCATTTCCCTGGCGGTGCGCCGGTTCGTCAAGTAAGATCACACCTCAAATATGCATCTGATTACGCGGGTCGAAGACCCCAAAGGAGGTTGACCCATATGGATCGCATCCTTATCCTCATGTCTGCCGTTGACTTCCTGGACGCACAGACCGCGCTGTATTCTGCAAAGGAAAACGCCGCGAATCCCTCCGTGCTTTCCTTCGGAATAACGCTGGAAAACGAGCCGGATGATGAATCCCAGGCGCTGATGGCGGCGCTGGGGCACATCCAGTTTTTATGCCCGGAGAGCAACGTCTGGGCCTCCATGCCTGAGCTTTGGCAGGGCGAGAGCCATGTGCTGATGGCTCATCCCGCCATGCGCTTTACCCGCAGCTGGGACAAAGCGCTGCTCCGGGAGCTCCGCCGCTGCCCCAATGCCGACAAGGGGCAGAATGTCATCACCGGCTGCCTGCCCGTGCGGGAAGATCCGCTGGATGCAGTCTGCCCCGTAGGCGCGGACGCCTTCACCCTGGAGGGTGAGTTGACCTTCCGCCACGGCACGCCGCTGAAGTATACCACCGGCATGGAGCGCGGCCCCTTCCTTCACCCGGATTTTGTGTTCGCCCCGGCCGGCTTCTTCCGCGCCATGGCGGAGGACAGCAGTGATCCCCTGTTCCTGCGCGCCTTTGCAGAAAACTGGAACCTGTACGCGCTGACCCAGCCGGTCATCCGTCTGGTATGGGATACCCCCGTTGCGCCCTGCCGCGTTGATCCCAACCACCCGCTGTGCGAGGGCTTCACGCAGGTCTTCGGGGTGGATTTCCACGCAGGCAGCCTCAGCCCCCAGAGCCGCCGCGGCATGGTGTCGGAGGAATTGAACTTCCAGCTGAAGGTTCCCGCTGCCGTCAGAGCGAAGGATATGCTGTACCGGCTCCGCCAGAAGCTGCCCTTCCGCAAGCCCGGCCCCCAGCCGCTGTGCGTGACCCTCTATACCGCTGACATGCCAGAGGAGACCCTGCGCTGGCTGCGCCGCCTGGCGGATCTGAAGCATCTGCCGCTTCTGGCCTATGCGGATCCCCTGCTGCTTCGCAGGATCACCGATTTCCTGCCCAATGTGATGGAATTCAAGGCCCGCTACATGATGGAGCTGCCGGTGGATGCCCCGCAGATCATCCAGCAGCTTTCGAAGGCCGCCATCCTTGCCAAGGCCCGCGACAGGGAGCTGACCCACAGCCATTATGTCTGGCTGGATGCAGACTGCGTGCAGATCCCCCTGTACAGCCGCTCCATCTTCCGCTGGGAGAAGGTCTGCACGGACAAAATCATGATCGCCATGGTAAACGGGCAGCCAGACCCCACCATGTTTACTGTCCCCGATCATCTGATCCTCACCCTGGCCAGGGAAATGGAAGCCCGCTGCCTCACCTTCCTCAACCAGCGGGGCGATCTGCCCACGGAAACCATGCTGTGGCAGCTGATCATCCGCGAACACCCGGAATGGTTCCAGCTGCGGGTTTTCCCCGTGGAGCGGCAACTGTTCACACGCCTGACCACCGATGCTGAATAATCGTTTTGGAGGAATCCTGTTATGTTTATCGCCGATACCCATTCCGATACGCTGTTCAACCTTTCCCGCGGCATGAAGCTGGAGGAGGTCGATATCACCCCCGCCCGTCTGCATGAGGGCGGTGTGACGCTGCAGACCTTCGCCCTGTGGTCGGGTCCCAAGGGGCCGAACGGCGATTACAACGCCGTTGCCGAGGCGGAATACGCTGCCCGTCAGCAGTTCATCGACGCAGGCATCCCCCAGGTGGACGACCCCAGCGAAGCCAAGGCCGGCAATCCCCATTTCATGCTGAGTCTGGAAGGCTGCGAGGTGTTTCAGGACGGCATAGAAAAGGTAGCCTTCTGGCGGGAACGCGGAATTCGCATGGGCGCGCCGGTGTGGAACAATGAAAACGCCCTGGGTACCCCCGCCAAGAAGAATGCTGACGACGGCCTGACCGACTACGGCGTGAAGGTCATCCGGGAGATGCAGCGCCTGGGCATGGCAGTGGACGTAAGCCATCTGAACGAACGCGGCTTCTACGACCTGTTCATGAAGGGTGCCCGTCCGCCCATGGCCAGCCACTCCTGCTGCCGTGCGCTTTGCGACCACTTCCGCAACCTGACGGATGATCAGATCCGCATGATGATCCAGTACGGCGGCTTCATCGGCGTGAACTTCTACCCTGCTTTCCTGTCCGAGGACAAGGAGGCGGACACCGTCACCCTGGCACAGCACATCGACCACATCTGCCAGCTGGGCGGCGCGGACATCGTGGGCTTTGGCAGCGATTTTGACGGCATTGAGCGCTATCCCGAGGACCTGCGCCATCCGGGCCAGATGGAGAACCTCCTGCGGGCGCTGCGGGACTATGGTTACAACGAGGATGCGATCGAAAAGATCGCCGGGCAGAACCTGCTCGACTACTACGCCCGCATCAGGTAAAAGCAATACAACAGCGTCTCCCGGGGCATATTAGCTCCGGGAGTTTTTTGTCCGGAGGAGAATGCGATGATCACCGCCCACCACCTGCGACGCACCTACACCATGAACGGCTGCACCGTCGAGGCGCTGGCCGATGCATCCTTTCACATCAGCAAAGGGGAATATGCTGCCTTTGTCGGAGCCAGCGGGTCTGGAAAATCCACGCTCATGCACATCCTCGGCTGCCTGGACAGGCCGTCCTCCGGGACATATCTGCTGGGTGGTCGGGACGTCTCCCGCCTGCCGGATAAGGAGCTGGCCAAGGTTCGGGGCGGAATGATCGGCTTTGTGTTCCAGGGCTTTCAGCTGATTCCAAGGATGACGGCGCTGGAAAACGTGACGCTGCCCCTGATCCTGTGCGGCACGCCCGAAAAGGAACGCATCTCCCGGGCGGAGGCGCTGCTCGCACGCGTCGGCCTGCAGGACAGAATGCATCACAGGCCCCATCAGCTCTCCGGCGGACAGCAGCAGCGGGTCGCCATCGCCAGAGCGCTGGCGCGCAATCCCGCCGTTCTTCTGGCGGACGAACCCACCGGTTCCCTTGATCCCCAATCCACCCGGGAGGTACTCACGCTGTTGGACGAACTCCATCAGGAGGGCCGTACGGTGCTGCTCATCACCCACGATATGACCGTCGCCGGACGGGCAAAACGGCAGCTGTGCATCCATCAAGGCCGGCTGACGACGGATTCCTGTGAAAAAAACGATAAAAATCCCTTACAGGTGTAACGAAAACATTGCAGCCCCGCTTGATTTTTTTCACAAATCATCGTACAATAGAAGTAACTCCCTTTTGCGTTTTTGGCGAACGGGGTCGAACTATGAGGTGATAAAACGTGGGCAAACGCATTCTGCTGGTTGACGATGAGCCCTTGATGCTCAAGGGCTTGAAATATACGCTGGAACAGGAAGGCTATGAAACCGATCTCGCCATGGACGGCGAAGAGGCAATGACCAAATTCCAGACACAGGACTTTGATCTGGTGCTGCTGGATGTGATGCTTCCCAAGCTGGACGGCCTGAGCGTGTGCCAACGCATCCGAGAGCAATCCAACGTGCCGATCATCATGCTCACCGCAAAGGGTGAGGATATGGACAAAATCCTGGGCCTTGAATACGGCGCAGACGATTATATGACCAAGCCCTTTAATATCCTGGAGGTGCGCGCCCGCATCCGCACGGTGCTGCGCCGTGCCGGAAATGCTGCGCCGACTGAGGAAAAGAAGATCATCCGCGTCAGGGACATGGAGGTCAATCTGCTCAAGCGCACAGTCAAACTGGGCGGCGAGGAGATCAAGCTGACGGCGAAGGAATTTGACCTGCTGCATCTGTTCATCACCAACCGCGGCCGTCCCTTCTCCCGGCAGGAAATGCTGGAGCATGTGTGGAAGTACGACTACACCGGCGACGCCCGCACTGTGGATGTTCACATCCGCCGCCTGCGCGAAAAAATCGAGCGCAACACCAACCAGCCTGAATTTATTCTGACGAAGTGGAAGGTGGGTTACTATTTCACCGATCAGGACTAAGCGGCCGCTCCTTTCGAGCATCCGCTGGAAGATACTGCTGACGTTCCTCATCATTCTGGGAGCGTCCTTTGCCGCGATGGCCGCCCTCTTGACCGGGCTGGTTTCATCAACCCTGTATGCGCAGCGCACCCGTCAGGCCAGCCTTTCCTGTGAGAAGCTGGCTGCGTCGGTTGCGCCTTTTTTTGCCTCCGCTGATCTGGAAGCACTTCAGGAGCCGCTGATTTCCGCCGCTGCAGATGCAGAAGGCCGCATCCTCCTGATCGACGCGGAGGGCAAGATCCAGCTGGACACCCTGTCCCTCCTGGAGGGCACAAGAACGAATGTCCCCGAGGCCATTGAGGTGCTTGCGGGCGAAGAAAGCCGCGCCTACGGCATTCATCCGCTGGAAGACGAAGGCGAATACGCCGCCCTGTGCGCTGCCGCCATGACACTCGACGGAGAAACCATCGGCGCGGTGCTGCTCTCCGCCCCCGTGACGGAGCTGCGTCAATCCATCGAAACCGTCGAAAAGCAGCTGATGACCGTGTTCATCGCCGTGGCGGCGGCGGCGCTGATTGCCGCGCTGGTCTTCGCCGTAACGCTGACAGCACCTATTAAGGCTCTGACCTCCACCATCCGCCGCATGGGAAAGGGCGATCTGTCCGCCCGCGTGAAGGTGCGCGCCTCCGGCGAATTGAAGTCCCTGGCGGACAGCTACAACGCCATGGCGGAGAAAATCGAGAACTTCGACCAGAGCCGCAGCCAGTTCGTGCAGAATGCCTCCCATGAGCTGAAAACACCCCTGGCTACCATGAAGATCCTGCTGGAAAACCTGATTTATCAGCCGGACATGCCCGCCGAGCTCCGTGCAGAATTCATGCAGGACATGAATCATGAGATTGACCGGCTCAGCGGCATTGTCACCGATCTGCTGACGCTGACCCAGATGGACTCCAGGCAAACCGCACTGAAGCTTGACAGCGTCGATCTCTCCGCCCTGTGCGAGGATACGCTGCACGCCCTGGCGCCTGCCGCTGAAAAGGCAAAGCTGACGCTGCAAGCTGACATCACGGAAGGCGTCGTCCTCCCCGGCGATGAATCAAAGCTCAGCCAGGTGGTGTACAACCTGATCGACAATGCAGTCAAGTATACCCCCGATGGCGGTCGGGTCACCGTGACGCTGCATGCGGACAGCCGCGTAGCTACGCTGGTCGTTTCAGATACAGGCATCGGTATTCCCGAGGAGGACGTAAAGCACATCTTCGACCGCTTCTACCGGGTGGACAAGGCCCGTTCCCGCGCCACGGGCGGCACAGGTCTGGGGCTTTCCATCGTCCGGCAGATGGTGCAGCTCCATGGCGGCGAGATCCACGTGGAATCCGCCGCTGACAAGGGCTCGGCCTTCACCGTTACCCTGCCCGTCAGAAAGGGGGATGCATGATGCGCAGATTTCTGCCCCTGCTTTTGTTCTGCCTGCTGCTGTGCGGCTGCGCGAAGGATCCCCTTGCGCCCATGGCGAATCCAGCCGCCAGCGCCATCCCCGAGCCCGTTGTGGCTGGCCTGCCCGCCAGCCGCGATCAGGCGACGCTATGGTTCCGCTTTGACACTGAGCCATACCTGGCTGCGGAAACCAGAGAGATCGCCTTTTCCCAGACAGAAAGCTACGCGCTGGCCCTCCTGCGTGCGCTGATCGAGGGGCCCAGCGCTGCAGCCACCGATCTGAACAGTCTCTTTCCCCCGGGGACACAGGTGGTCTCCGTCACCCAGTCCGGCCGGGTGATGTTCGTGACATTATCCAAACACATCATGAACGGCTTTGCCGATGAACCCGCCTCCTGGCGCGATCAGCCACATTGGGCCGCTGAGGTTCCCCTGCGGCGCAAGCTGGCCATGCAGTCCATTGTTGCCACGCTGACGGAAAACTGCGCTGTGGACACCGTGGTCATCCTGGTGGATCAGACCACTACCGACAGTCTGCGCCTGCGTCAGGGCTACTACACGCTGGAGGGCGATCCGACCCTTGCCGACCCGCTGATCCGTGACGAAAGTCTGCTTCTCACCCCTGCCCGGACGGCAGAGGTCATCCTGCAATGCTGGCAGGAAGGAGATTATGGGCGACTGTACCGCTACATCGCCCGCAATGACCCAGCCAATGGTCAGCCCCGTCCCGACGAGGCTGACTTCATGCAAGCCATGATCGAGCTGCCCCATCTGCTCCGGGCAAAGGCGGAGGGCGGAAGCATTTCTGCCGATGCGCAGCACGCGGTTTTCACCGTCAGCGGCGCTTGGCTGGATCAGGGCAGCGAACGCCCCTTCTCTGGCATGACGCTGCACCTCACCCGTGAAAAGGGTCTGTGGCGCGTGGGGCTGTCCGAGCTGACCGGAAGGGAGGCACTGCCATGAAGAAGCATCTTCGCAACCTTTTGTGCCTGCTGCTTTGCTCTTTTCTGCTCACAGGCTGCACGGCTTCCCCGGTGGAACATGCCTCTCCCCATCTGCCGGCTGCCGCGCCGGGGCCGGAAGCCCCCATCGGTGATGCAGGCCTGCAACGAGATGTGATCGTCCCTCTTCACCTGCCCTCCACGGATGGGCAGACTCTGCTGACCTTCTACGAAACCCTGTCCCTTCCCCGTGACCGGCATCCGGCAGAGGGCGTGCTGCAAGCGCTTCTGGCGCATGAGGGCAACACCCGCGTTCGTTCCCTGGGCGGACATGTCGCCCTGTCGCTGTCCGGTGCAAATCCAGTGGAAATCTCCGGCAGCGTGTGCACCGTGAACCTTTCCGCCAGCGCGCTGCAATTATCCGCCCAGGATCTGTACACAGCGGCCCTTGGCATCACCGCAACGCTGTGTGAACTGGAGGATATTCAGTATGTCAACCTGCTCATCGCCGGAACGCCGGTGGGCATGGACGTGGGCGGCAACCTTCCCCTTGGTTCGCTGAACGCGCCGGCCAGTCAGGAGCTGCCCGTGCTGTGGGAGCAGTTTTCCGCCCGCCGCACACCTGTGGGCGAGCTGCCTGCGCACACCCCTCTGACCGCTGCCGCAACCCTTTATTTCCCGCTGGCAGATGGAAGCGGCGTCGTAGCCGAGCCACGGCGGCTCTCCTTTCCCGGTCAGCATCCCCAGCAGCAGGTGGTGACGCTGCTCACCGCCCTTTCCTCCGGCGCGGATCTGCTGGAGGGGACTTCCGATCTTCCCGACCTGAACGCACTGCTGCTCTTCACCCCGGAAGTCACCGAGCTGGACAGCGGCGGACGGCGGGCAACGCTACATTTCACCGCTGACGTCACCGCGCGGCTCACCGCTGCCGGATGTGACCCCAGCGCTTCCTTCGCCGCCATCACCACCACGCTGACCACCTTCGTCCCGTCTCTCCAGCAGGTATGCATCCTGGTGGGCGACGGCGCGCTGACAAGCCTGTACAGTGAGCCGCTGGGCTCGATGCTCTTCCCCGGCGGACTGATGACCCGCATTTCCTTCAGCCATACGCTGATGGGACAAGCCACAGTTTATGTTCCCGGCGAGCACGGTCTGACGCCCCGGCTGCTGGGGCTCCCCTATCGCAGCGTCTCAAATCCGCGGACACTGCTGCTGGCCATGGCTTCCCCCGCCGTCGGCGCGCTGCCTGAAGGCCTGACGGATGCAGACATCCTCGGCCTTGCCGTGCAGGATGGAACACTGCTGGTGAATCTTTCCGCCCGATACGCTGAGCTGATCCGTACCTCCGGGATGGATCAGCGGCTGATGGCCTACAGCATCGTGAATACCCTTTGCGAGAAAATGAGCGTCCGCCGGATTCGCTTCTACTTCGGCGGCGAAACGGTGGACAGTTTGGGCAGCAGCCTTGCCTGGAGCGGCGAATTCCTGTATCACCCCGCTCTGATTTCCCAATGACCTGGAGGTATCCCATGAAACTCAAACCCTACCAGCTCTCCCTCTGGTGCGACGCAGCCGTACATGGCCGCAGAAAGTGGTTCTGGCTTGGTGTAAACATCCTGAGCCTGCTGCTGGCGCTTCTGCTGGAGCTGAAATGGCCTGTGCTGGCCTTGCTGCTGCTGGCCAATGCGCTGCTGGCAATGTATCTGCTGCATCAGCACCACGCCTTCGGGAGAATCTATCAGAGAAAGCCCCGGCCAATGGACGCCCTGTGCGAGACCGTGCTGATCGACGCATCACTTATCGGGCATGGCATGCGGCTTCGGGCAGCCGCCCAACCCATTGATGTCGCGGAAGGACTTTCCCTCCGTCTTGGCTCCGGCGCACTGCTTCTGGGATCCGCCATGGTGCTCACTTCGGATGAATTGTCCCCTGAGGATCGTTCTGCCATCCTCAGCGCGGTAAACGATCTGAATCTCAAGCCCGGCCGCCTGCGCATGCATAATCCGGTGATGCGCCGGGAGCACACCAGGGGCGTGACCATTGTGACCGTCCGCGACGGCATGAGTGACCGTCACTATTACGTCGGTGATCCAGCAAACGTGGCAAAATGCTGCGGCAGCATCTGGGAAGGCAGCACCCGGGAGATGACTGCCCACGACCATGTCCGCATTGCGGATACAGCAGCTTACATTGCCCAGGGGAACTGCCATGTGCTGGCCTGGGCCACGGCGCTGGAGAACGAAACACCTATCTTCCTTGGCCTGGGCGGCCTGGGTGAGGAAGTGCACCTGCCTGCACTGCAGGATGCATCTGCCCTGCGCGGCATGGGCCTGACCCTCATGCTGGATGCCGGCGCCCAGAGCGACGCTGATCTGGACAGCCTCCGCGCCATGATGGAGCTGCCCGACCACCACGCCCGTGCGGATATCCATCTGACGCCTAATCTCATCGCCGATGAGCGTCCCCTCGCCGTCACCCGCGAGCCCGGCGATTCTCTCGTGGAGCCTGTTTCCCTTGTGAAAACACGCTTCACCATGATCGAAGATACCCTGCGACGCTTTGCGGTGATGCTCGGCCTGCCCCTTGCCGTCTCCGTGCTGGCTGGCGGCGGAGCGATTCCGCTGTACCTTACCTGCTCCCTGCTGGCTGCCGGGATTTTCGTCGGCGTTGACCTGACTGCTCCCCGTCTCCGCTGGCCCACGGCAGTGATCTGCTGCCTGCTGGCCCTCCTGGCCCGCGCCTTCATGAACACCCAGCCGCCTGAGCTGAGCACCATGGTCGGCGGATTCCTGGCGGTCACTGCGGGCTACTGCACACTGCGGCGGCTTTGCGGCTACGGCTTCCGCTTCAGCCTGCAAATGCGCAATCCCGCCTTCTGGCTGACGGCGGCGGCTGTTCTCATGCTGCTGATCCTGCTCATCATCGGTCTTCTGCAGGGGCTGGCGTGCCTGCTGCCGCTGGGGTTCGCCGCCATCATCAGCACAGTGATCGCCCTGCTCATTCTGCTTGAAAGCAAACTTTTTCGGTAAAATTCACAGATTTCAGCCGCTTGTTAATGATTCGTTCAAACGCAGGTCAAATCTTCCTGTTATACTGTGTCCATCAGCCGGTTCATACCGTCTTATCCTCATCAATCATTCACAGGAGGTTATTGTATGAGTATTCGTATCCGCCGCTTTATCGGCTGCGTCGCCCTGGCGCTGAGCTGCATCATGATCGGGTCCGCGATGACCCTGAGCGTCGATTCCACCGCCACTGCGGAGACCACCACCGTCGTGCACACTTCCCCCTTTACCGCCGCCATCGCCCAGGTGCGTGACAGCGTTGTGGGCGTGAGCAACTACCAGGAGGTCACCTACGGCAATTACAACAACGGCTTTGGCAGCTTCGGCTTTGGCTTCGGTTTTGGCTATGGCTACGGCAATGGCCGCGACCGTCAGGAGCCTGAAACCCGCGAGGAGCTGGCCTCCACCGGCTCCGGCGTGGTGATCGGCGACGGCTTTGTGCTGACGAACTACCACGTTGTGGAGGACGCCGACCGCCTGAAGGTCACCGTGACCGACGATGCAGGCGAAACCACCGAGTTCGCTGCCAGCCTCGTCGCCTATGACGAAAACCTGGATGCAGCCATTATCTACGCCCCTGACTGCAAGCTCCCCGCCGTCACCCTCGGCAACAGCGACAAGCTGCTCGTGGGCGACTGGGCCATCTGCATCGGCAATCCCCTGGGCTTTGCCAAGACCACGACCGTAGGCGTCGTCAGCGCGCTGGGCCGCGGCATCGAATCCGAATCCTATGACAAGTACGGCCGCAAGTCCACCATCACCAACACCATGATCCAGGTGGATGCTGCCATCAACTCCGGCAACTCCGGCGGCGGCATGTTCTCCGTCACGGGCGAGCTGATGGGCATCCCCACCCTGAAGTACACCGGCAGCTATTATTCCGGCGCATCGGTGGAAGGCATCGGCATGTGCATCCCGGTCAACGCGGTGAAGCCGCTGATCGAGAGCGTGCTTTCCGGTGAGATCGAAGCCATCGCCCCCGAAGCTGACAAGGCTGATACGGATACCACCACCGATCTGACCGGCAAGCCCCGCCTGGGTGTGAAGGTCTACAACGTGAACACCTCCTCCCGCGCAGCGATGCTGGGCCAGATCCCGGACGGCGTGTTCATTGAGGTGGAAGCCGGCGGCCCTGCTGACAAGGCAGGTTTGCGCAACGGCGACATCATCGTGGATGTGAACGACACCATCATCACCGACACGGATCAGCTGATCAAGCTGGTTGGCCAGTACAAGGCTGGCGACGTACTCAAGGTGAAGGTCTACCGCACTGAGGAAAACCTGATGGAGCGCTCCGCCAATGAAGACGTGCCTGACGGTGAATACATTGACGTGGAGGTCACCCTGGAGATCGTTGAAAGCAGCACTGCAGCGCAGGACGACGCGTCCCGCCTGTTCGAGGAGTAATCCCCTTATTGCTTCCTTTCCGCATGAGTATGATACTCATGCGGATTTTTTTCCGCTGCGTGAGGAATCCGCTGGACAAAAGACTCTAATAGGTGTAACGTTACAGCACACAGGAAGGAGGACATGCCCATGGACAAGGACACCTTCGCAGCGCTGATCGAAGCCAGAGGGGATTCCCTATACCGCGTGGCCTGGGCGATCCTGCAAAACAACGCCGATGCTGCAGATGCATTGCAGGAGACGGCCCTGCGCGCCTGGCAGCACCGTGCCTCGCTGCGCAATCCGCAATACTTCGGCACCTGGGTGACAAGGATCTGCATCAACGTCAGCAGGAAGATTCTGCGCAAACGCCGCCCGCTCATTTCGCTGGATGAAGCGCCGGAAATCGCCTCGCCTCCGCCGGATATGACGCTTTCTCTGGCCCTTCGCGCGCTGCCGGAAAACCTGCGGATACCGCTGATGCTCCAATACGCCGAGGGCATGTCCTATCAGGAGATCGCGAAGGTGCTGCACCTGCCGGAATCCACCGTGCGGGGGCGAATTCACCGCGCCAAGGAACAATTAAGAAAGGAGCTGGTGCTGTGAGCCGACTTGACAACCTGCGCGACGCCTTCCCTGCCATGCCGGATGAATGCCGAAGCGCGCTTTCGACTGCTGCCCGCTCCGTAAAGGAGGAACCCATGCGGCGAAAATACCCCGTGGCCATCCTGGTGGCCGCGATCCTGACACTGATGACCACCATCGCCATTGCGGAGGGCTGGAATGTGCTGGCCTTCCTCGGCATTGAACCCGACAGCGACGCACAAACGCTGGTACAGCCCGTATCGACCTCTGCCAGCGTGGACAACTGTACCATCCGCATCGACAGCGCGATCACAGACGGCGAGTACCTGGCGTTTGACTACGTCGTGACCAATGCCAAGCCAGAAACGCCGGTCTATCTGGTGGTGGAGAAATTCACCGCCAACGGCGAGACCATCTCTGCCGACGGCACCGACGACTTCGACTACCAATGGCTGCCCGGCTGGTGCAACAACGGCACCATGATGGACGGCGAGTGGGTAAAACTGCCCATCCTCACTGACAATTGTCTCCATGTGGAGATGATCGTGGGCGTTTACACCCCGGAGAAGCCTGTTTACCTCATGGACGTCTTTGACACCAAGGCCATCCAACAAAAGTGGAATGAAGGCTATTACGTCATCGTCGGCGGTGACGGCTTCATCATTGACGATCCGGAGGAAGGTCTGGTGCAGGGCTTCGGCCCGGTAAACAAGGTGACCGGTGCAGGGCTCCTCCGCAGCGAGATGAAGATTAGCTTCGACCTTGACCTCAAGGCCGCCCGCGCCTCTGTCCTCCATCCGCATCTGCCCGCGCCCGTCACCAAGGACGGCACGACCCTCGCCGTGCAGCACATCGCCATTTCGCCCCTGCAAACCCACATTGTCGCGACCTTCACCCCGGAAAACGCCAGCTATGAGGACATTGTCCGCTGGTCAGACGGCATGGATTTTATTTTCTGCGACGAAAGTGGCAATGAGCTTAAAATGTATGGCATGTGTCTGATGCCCCAGTACGAAGTCACCGTGGAGGAAGCCTCCGACGGCACCTGGTACCGCCAGCTGGACTGCAACCTGATCGAGGTGCACCAAACCCTGCCGGACACGGTCTACCTCGTCTACAAAACAGAAAGCGGCTTCCGCACCGAGCTGCCCGTCACCCTCAAATAACATTTAAACGCCCTGGCTGAGATTCACTCCCAGTCAGGGCTCATTTTATTCGGTTGCTTCCGTCAGCGCAGGAGCCGCGGCTGGCAGGGCCGCCACTCCCTCAGGGGTGGTCAGGTTCTCCACGCGGCGCGCGATGATCTTGTCTTCCTCCACCGCCAGGCGCACGCTGTCGCCCAGGGCGATGCGGCCCGCCAGCAGCTCCTCGGAAAGGCCGTCCTCCACTGTGCGCTGGATCAGACGGCGCAACGGCCGCGCGCCGAATTTCGGATCGTAACCTTCCCGGGCCAGCTTGGTGACCACTTCATTGTCCCAGCTCAGGCTGATGGCGCGGTCATGCAGGCGCTCGGCGACCTGCGAAAGCATCATCGCAGCGATGGACTCGATATTCTCCTCCGTCAGCGGGTGGAACACGATCAGCTCATCCACGCGGTTGATAAATTCGGGGCGGAACACGTCCTTCACAGCCTTCATGACGGAATCCTTCATGGACTCGTAATTGGCCGCATCTGCCTTCTCCTTGGCGCCGAAGCCCAGCTGCCGGCCGTGGCTGATGGCGTGGGCGCCGGCGTTGGAGGTCATGACGATGATGGTGTTCTTGAAAGACACCACGCGGCCAGTGGAGTCGGTCAGGCGGCCATCCTCCAGAATCTGCAGCAGAATGTTGAAGACGTCGCCGTGGGCCTTCTCCACCTCATCCAGCAGAACGACGGCGTAGGGCTTGCGACGAACAGCCTCCGTCAGCTGGCCGCCTTCCTCGTAGCCCACATAGCCAGGGGGCGAGCCCACCAGGCGGGACACCGTGTGCTTCTCCATGAATTCGGACATATCCACGCGGATGACGGCGTTTTCGTCGCCAAACATGGCTTCGCCCAGCGCGCGGCACAGCTCAGTCTTGCCCACGCCGGTCGGGCCCAGGAAGATGAAGCTGCCGATGGGGCGCTTGGGGTCCTTCAGGCCCGCACGGGCACGGCGGATGGCGCGGCTGACAGCACTGATGGCCTCCTCCTGCCCGATGACCCGCTGATGCAGCACCTTCTCCAGCTGCAGCAGGCGGTCGATTTCCTTCTGGGTCATCTTTGTGACAGGAATGCCCGTCCAGGTAGATACAACCGCAGCGATATCTTCCTCGGTGACGGTCTCACCATCAGTACCCTGAGAAGCATTCCAGGCTTCACGCTTCTTTTCAATCTCCATGCGCAGGCAGCGCTCACGGTCGCGCAGGTTCGCGGCGGCCTCGTAGTCCTGATGCTCGATGGCAGCCTTCTTGTCCTTCTCGATGGCCTCGAGTTCCTTTTCCTGCATGCGCAGATCCGGCGGCGCGGTGTATGCCGCGATACGCACCCGCGAGCAGGCCTCATCCATCAGGTCGATGGCCTTGTCCGGCAGGTGGCGATCGGCGATGTAGCGATCCGCCAGCGTGACGGCAGCCTGCAGCGCCTCGTCGGTGATGTGGACGTGGTGATGCTGCTCGTACTTCTCCCGCAGACCATGGAGGATATCGACAGCCTCCTCGGCGGTGGGTTCGCCCACGCGCACGGGCTGGAAGCGGCGCTCGAGGGCAGCGTCCTTTTCAATGTGCTTGCGATACTCATCCAGCGTGGTCGCGCCGATGCATTGCAGCTCGCCCCGGGCCAGCGCAGGCTTCATGATATTCGCCGCATCCAGGGAGCCCTCCGCCGAGCCGGCGCCGACGATGGTGTGCATCTCGTCGATGAACAGCAGCACATCGCCGCTCTTGCGGATCTCAGCCAGGGTGTTCTTGAGGCGCTCCTCGAACTCGCCGCGGTACTTGCTGCCCGCAACCATTGAGCCGATGTCCAGGCTGATGACCCGCTTGTGCAGCAGCATTTCGGGCACATTGCCTGCCACGATGCGCTGAGCCAGGCCTTCCATCACGCTGGATTTACCCACGCCGGGTTCGCCGATCAGGACGGGGTTGTTCTTCGTTCGGCGGATGAGGATCTGCGTGAGGCGCTGGATCTCATTGTCCCGGCCGATAACCGGATCCAGCTCGCCTTTTGCTGCCAGCTCGGTCAGGTCGCGGCCATACTGCTCCAGCATGGAGGGCGCACGACGGCTCTGGCCCTGCTGGGGCTGGTTTTGCTGCGGTTGATTAGGCTGCTGCGGCCGCTGCATAAAGGGGAAGAGCGGCGGCATGCCAGGCTGCGGAGGCAGCTGAGGCTTTCTTGGCTCCTCTGGCTGCCCTTCGGGCTGGTCCGGCTGCTTGGGCTGATTCGCCGTGGGAGCGCTTGCGCCCCTTGCAGCACGAATGGTCGCCAGCAGTTCCTTTTGGGCCTGATCGAAGGGCACCTCCAGCTGACGCATCAGCTCCGTCGCGCCGTAGGGATGCTCGCCGATCAGCGTCAGCATGAGCATCTCCGCCGTGACGAAGGCGCCCGCGATGGGCGTAAGCTGCGCCGCCCGCTGGAACACCTGCCGAACATGGGGCGTCAGGGCAATCTTGCCCGGATTGTTGGGCACACTTTCCACCTCATGGGGCATGTTGTCAAGCTGGTGCTGCACATGCCCGGTGGTGACGCGATCAGTCAGGCAGGCGGGATAATTTCCCCCGGCCTGTAAAAGCCCCAGCAGCAGGTGCATCGTGCCCACGAAGGGCTGATTCGCTGCTGCGGCTGCGTCACGGGCCAGCTTGATCGCCAGCTGCGCCCGCTTGGAAAAGGATGCAAAAATCGGCATAAGACGATCCTTTCTTGTTATTCATTCATCATCAACGCGCCATTGCCAGCATCTCTCGGATGCGGGTGGCGCGGGCCTCGTCCAGCGCTGTACCCGTCAGGGTTTCCTCCGCCCAGACACACAGGTGCGCCTCCTGGGCATGGTCAAGCATAGCGTCCACAACGGGCAGAGGCAGCTTCAAAAGGCCCATCGCTGTGCCCAGACGCAGATTAGACCAGTGCTGGTAGAACTCATTCAGAGGCATCAGGCGGGCATTGGTCATCGCACCCCATGCACGGTAGATCACGTCCTCCAGCGGGATGCGGCCATCCTTCATCGCCTTTTCGCGCAGGGCGTTCTCCATGTCGCAGAGCTGATTGCCCAGCGCGGTCACGGTGGAAATCAGCTCCTGCTCCGTGCGGCCCAAGGTCACCTGATTGCTGATCTGGTAGATATTGCCCAGCGCGTCAGCACCTTCGCCATATACACCGCGAATATTGAGGCCCACTTTCGACACCAGCTGACCCACATCGCCCATTTTCTTGGCTTTGGTGAGCAGGGGCAGGTGCATCAGCAGCGACGCGCGCATGCCGGTGCCGGTGTTGGTCGGGCAGGCGGTCAGATAGCCCAGCTGCTCGTCAAAGGCGAAATTCACCTGACGGGAGAGCGCGTCGTCCACGCGGAAACAGGCACTCGCGGCACTCAACAGATCCATCTCCGGGCGGATGGCCTGGATGCGCAGATGATCGTCTTCATTGATCATGACGGTCACCGCATCCTCCGGGCGGACGAGGGCAGCAGAAGATTCAGGGGTATTCAGCAGATCGCGGCTGATGAGGCGACTTTCCGCCATGGCCTTGCGGGATGTGTCAGACATATCCCGAAGCCGAAAGAGCTGAAAGCCCTTTTCCACGCCGGCAGCCTTGAGCGCATTTGCCGTACGGGAGATACAAATGGCGGCAAATTCCGGCCGCTGGGACACATCAAAGGGGATATCCTCATAATTTCTGGCCAGCCTTACCCGGGAGGACAACACGATGTCATTACGCATCGTTCTCGCCCCCTTCCGCGTTGCTCAGGTGCCGGAGCTGATCCCGCAGGATGGCAGCCGTTTCGAAGTCCTCCACCGCAACAGCCTGCTCAAGCTGGCGGGTCAGCCTGTCGTATACCGCACGGCGGCGCTGGGCAGCCTCGTCATCAAGGGGCTTGCGGCCCGCATGCTGAACGCGCCCATGGATCTGCTGCAGCATCGGCGTCAGCTGCTCCCGGAAGGATTTGTAGCACTGGGGACAGCCCAGCTTGCCGGACTTGGTGAACTGGCTGAGCGTGGTATTGCAGCGCTCGCAGACCACGTCATCCTCCGGGCTCACAGAATTGGCAGCCGCCTCCTCCACCGAGCCGGATATGGCGCTCATGAT
>JBGUSK010000061.1:0-14406 GCA_045132495.1 Christensenellales bacterium
CAGCGCGGGCATGGCGTTGAGCGTCAGCGGCGCGGTTTCGCCTTTCATCAGCCGGAAGTAGGCGGCGGAGGCGATCATCGCGGCGTTGTCGGTGCACAGGTTCAATTTGGGCATGTACAGCGGGATGCCAGCTTTGTCGGCTTCCTCCTGCATCATGCGGCGGAGCAGCCGGTTCGCGGATACGCCGCCTGCCATGGCGAGGGCGGGGGCGTTCGTTTCCTTCGCGGCGAGGATGGCCTTCTCCACCAGCGCGGATACCACCGCGTGCCGGAAGGACGCGGCCATGTCCGCCTTGGGCAGCGGCTCACCCTTCATTTCCAGCTTGTTGGCGGCGTTGAGGAAGGCCGTCTTCATGCCGGAGAAGGAGTAGTCATACCGCCCGGGCGTGTGGGGGTGGGGCAGCTGCATGTAGTGGGGATCGCCCTCCTCGGCCAGCGCGTCGATGCGGGGGCCGCCGGGGTAGGGAAGCGTCAGCACGCGGGCGGCCTTGTCGAAGGCCTCGCCGGCGGCGTCGTCGGTGGTCTGGCCCAGGAGCGTGTAGTCGCCGTAGTCATTCACACGGACGATGTGGCTGTGTCCGCCGCTGACCACCAGGCACACGAAGGGCGGTTCCAATTCCGGGTTGGAGATGTAATTGGCGCTGACGTGGCCCTCGATGTGGTTGACGTGGATGAGGGGCTTGTCCGCTGCGTAGGAGAGGCCCTTCATGCAGCTCACGCCGGTGAGCAGCGCGCCCACCAGACCGGGACCATGGGTGACGGCGAGGGCGTCCACGTCCTGCAGGGACATGTTGGCCTCGCGCAGGGCCTCGTCGATGACCCGGTCGCAGGCCTCCACATGGGCGCGGCTGGCGATCTCCGGCACCACGCCGCCGTAGAGGGCGTGCAGGTCGATCTGGCTGAACACCACGTTCGAGACGATGGTGCGGCCGTTCTCTACGATGGAGGCGGCGGTCTCGTCGCAGGAGGTCTCCAGGGCGAGGATGCGCACGCGCTCCTTGGCGCGCAATGTCTCGGCCTGGGCCAGGGCGGATTCTGTGTATGTCATCGGGAAATCACTCCCCTTTGGTAGTTTGGATTTTCTTGATGCGGATGGTAGCGAAAACCAGCATTGCCGCCATCCCCAACAGCCAGCAACAACCAATGATGGCGGCGTAGCTGACGAAGAACTCGATGGGCATCAGCCGGATGAGCAGGTCGGTTTGCGGATTGAGCAGCCACAGGTCGTTGGTGAAGGCGACCTTGTGGAACAGCACGAACAGGCTGTTGAAGTCGATGCAGGCCAGGATGATGACGGCGGTCACCGCTGCCAGGATGGCAAGGAGCGTGCGGCGGAAGGTGCGCCAGGAGAGCTTCCTGCGGGCAGACAGACTGCCAAAGATGACAACGCCCCAGCCCAACCAGGCAATGTACCTGCATAGCCGGAACAAGCCCTGCACGTCAGCCATGTGCTGTTGTTCCTTCTGGTTGAAGGCAGCGAACTCGGCGCCGTTCACCGTGAAAACATGCTGGAAAGCGTCATTCCCGCCCTTCAAATAGCGGGTGATCATGTCCGCCACCGGGGCGTACTCCTCCGCAGGGAGGCGGGTGTCCTCCGGCGGGGCGAAATGCTCCATCAGGGGGAGCATCACCCAATTTGCCGTGGCAGGGATGTAAATCGCGGCGGCGAGGAGGCCGATGCTCATCAGCAGAGCGAGCAGGATGGAGAGAAGTTTGTGCATAGGCTCCTTAAAGCCCTCCCCTCGAGGGGAAGGTGGCCGACCGTAAGGGAGGTCGGATGAGGTGGAAACATGGAAGCGCGTGACGGACACCTCATCAGTCAGCCGACAAGCGGCTGACAGCTTCCCCTCAAGGGGAAGCCTTTTTATTGTGTCCACCAACCAAAAGGCTCCCCCTTCGGGGGAGCTGGCATCGAACGTGTTCGATGACTGAGAGGGCTCTCCCGCAGGCAAGACCTTTCAGAAAATCATTGCATCTTGAGATACGCCGTCACAAACCCCTTGATATTGCCGTTCATCACGTCGTCAATGTTGCCGGACTCAAAGGAGGTGCGGTGATCCTTGACCATGGTGTAGGGCTGGAAGACGTAGGAGCGGATCTGGCTGCCCCATTCGATCTTCTTCATTTCGCCCTTGATCTCGGCCATTTCCTCCTCGCGGGCACGGATGCGCAGCTCCAGCAGCTTCGACTTCAGCATGGCGATACAGGTGGCGCGGTTTTGCACCTGGTCGCGCTCGGTCTGGCAGGCCACGACGATGCCGGTGGGGTAGTGGGTCATACGCACGGCGGAGGAGGTCTTGTTGACGTTCTGGCCGCCCGCGCCGGAGGAATGGTAGGTATCCACGCGGACTTCGTTCATGTTGATCTCGATCTCCTGGTCGATGTCATCCAGCATGGGGGCGACGTCCAGGGAGGAGAAGGAGGTGTGGCGGCGGGCCTGGGAATCGAAGGGGGAGATGCGAACCAGACGGTGCACGCCCTTTTCGCCGCGCAGGTAGCCGTAGGCATGGTCGCCGCTGACCTCGAAGGTCACGGACTTCACGCCGGCCTCGTCGCCGTCCAGGTAGTCCAGCACCTTCACCTGGAAGCCCATCTGCTCGCAGTAGCGGGTGTACATGCGGTAGAGCATGCCGGTCCAGTCCTGGGCCTCGGTGCCGCCTGCGCCTGCGTGCAGGGACAGGATGGCGTTGGAGTCGTCATACTGGCCGCGCATGAGGGTCTCAAGCTCCAGGGCGGCGGTCTTTTCCTTCAGGTCAGCGAGCATTTCACCGGCCTCGTCCACCATGGACTCGTCCTGCTCTTCCTCGGCCATTTCCATGGCGACCTCGATATCGTCCGCCTGGGACAGCAGACCCTCGTAGTGCTCGATCTTGTTGCGGATGTTGCCGGTCTTCTGGTTGATCTTGTTGGCGCGGTCGGCGTCGTTCCAGAATTCGGGCTGGTTCATTTCCTCGGTGAGCTCCTCCAGCTGCTCCTTGAGGGAGTCGATGTGGAGGGCCTCGCCGGCCTCGGTCAGGGTCTTGCGGAGCGCCGCCAGATCCTGGGTGTACTGCTGCAGGTCAAGCATTGACATGGCTGATTTACCTCAATTTCTATCATGGTTGGTGTCTTGTGTGACGTGGAGCCTTTGGCTTCCCCTTGAGGGGAAGCTCCCGCCGCAGCGGGTGATGAGGTGGTAGGCAGCGGGTATGCATTGCTGCATGAGAGCGGCATGTTACATCCACCTCATCCGTCCACCCTTCGGGCGGCCACCTTCCCCTCAAGGGGAAGGCTTTTTGTCACCCTTCCGTCGGCTGATTCTTGCCGCAGCAGGCCTTGTACTTCTTGCCGGAGCCGCAGGGGCAGGGATCGTTGCGGCCGACCTTCTGTGCGGCGGATACCCTGCGGGGCTGCTGGACGCCGCCGCCGGCACGGGCTGCCTGGGCGACCTTGCCCTCCTGGGTGGCCTTGACGGTCTGGATGCGCTCGGGGGTCTTCTCGATGCGCACCTGATAGATGCGGCGCACCGTATCCTCGCGGATGAGGTGATTCAGCTCGTCGAACATGTAGCCCGCCTCGATCTGGTACTCGGTGACGGGGTTCTTGCCGGAGTAGGCGCGGTAGCCGATGCCGTCGCGCAGCTGATCCATCGCGTCGATGTGATCCATCCAGCGCACGTCCACCGCACGCAGCAGCATCACGCGCTCAAACTCGCGCATGTCCACGCCCAGTTCGGCCAGCATGGTTTCCCGCTCCTCGTAGAGGCTGCGAGCGTCTTCCTTCAGGGCCTCGGTGAGGCCGTCGCGGTCCTCATCCTTCACCAGCTGGTGAAGCTCCGCGATCTTGCCGGGGCGGATGCACAGATTCTCGAGGTACTTCGTCAGCTCGGAGATATCCCATTCCTTGCTGTCCTCGGCGTTGCAGTGGCGATCCATCGCTGCGTCGATCAGGTGGCAGGCCATGTTGATGATGTTCTCGCGGACGTTTTCGCCCATGAGCACCCGGCGACGCTGACCGTAGATGGTCTCTCGGTGGCGGGACATGACGTTGTCGTACTCCAGCACGTGCTTGCGGATCTCGTAGTTGCGGCCCTCGATGCGTTTCTGGGCGGACTCGATCTGCTTGGTGAGCAGGCCTGCGGTGAGGGGTTCATCGTCCTTGAGGCCCAGACGCTCGACCATCGGGCCGATGCGTTCGGAGCCGAACAGGCGCATCAGGTCATCCTCCAGGGAGATGAAGAACTGGGTGGAGCCGGGGTCGCCCTGACGGCCGGCGCGGCCGCGCAGCTGGTTGTCGATGCGGCGGCTCTCATGGCGCTCGGTGCCGATGATGTGCAGACCGCCGGTTTGAAGCACGCGCTCGTGCTCCTTGTCAGTCTCGGCCTTGAAGGCGGCGTGGAGGCTGCGGTACTTTTCGCGGGCGGCAAGGACTTCCTCGCTCACATTCTCCGCGTGGCCGACGGCAGCCTCGATCATTTCCTCCTCATAGCCCTCCTGGCGCATGGCGCGGCGGGCGAGGAACTCCGGGTTGCCGCCCAGCAGGATATCGGTGCCGCGGCCTGCCATGTTGGTGGCGATGGTCACCGCGCCGTAGTGGCCGGCCTGGGCGACGATCTCCGCCTCACGGGCATGATTCTTGGCGTTGAGGACGTCGTGTTCAATACCCCGGCGGCGCAGCATGGCGGAGAGCATTTCGCTGGTTTCCACGGTGACGGTGCCCACCAGCACGGGCTGGCCCTTGGCGTGGGCTTCCTGGATGGCGTTCAGCACGGCGTTGAATTTGGCGCCCTTGTTCTTGTACACCACGTCGTCCAGATCCTTGCGGATGTTGGGCTTGTTGGTGGGCATCTCCACCACGTCGAGGGAGTAGATGCCTTCGAATTCCTCTGCCTCGGTGAGGGCGGTACCCGTCATGCCGGAGAGCTTCTTGTACATGCGGAAGTAATTCTGGAAGGTGATGGTGGCGAGCGTCCGGCTTTCGCGCTCGACCTTGACGTGCTCCTTGGCTTCGATGGCCTGGTGAAGACCCTCGGAATAGCGGCGGCCGATCATCAGTCGGCCGGTGAACTCGTCCACGATGACGACCTGGCCGTTTTGCACCACATAGTCCACATCGCGCTTCATCATGAAGTTGGCGCGCAGGGCACTCTGGATGTGGTGGTTGAGCTCGGCGTTCTCCGCGTCATTGATGTTTTCGATGCCGAAGGCCTTCTCGACCCGCTGGGCGCCCTCGTCGGTCAGCACGATGGACTTCTTCTTCTCGTCCACCTCGAAGTGCTCGTCCCGGCGCAGGGCCTTGACCACCGCGTCCGCCTTTTCGTACAGATCGGTGGACTTTTCGCCCTGACCGGAGATGATCAGGGGCGTACGGGCCTCGTCGATGAGGATGGAGTCCACCTCGTCCACGATGGCGAAGTGGTGACCGCGCTGCACCAGCTCGGCCTTGCGCACGCACATGTTGTCGCGCAGGTAGTCAAAGCCCAGCTCGTTGTTGGTGGCGTAGGTGATGTCGCAGGCGTAGGCGGCGCGGCGCTGGGCGGGGTCAAGATCATGGACGATCAGGCCGACGGTCAGGCCTAGGAACCGGTGCACCTTGCCCATCCACTCGGAGTCGCGGCGGGCCAGATAATCGTTGACGGTGACGACGTGCACGCCCTTGCCGGAGAGCGCGTTCAGGTACGCGGGCAGGGTGGAAACCAGGGTCTTGCCTTCGCCGGTCTTCATTTCTGCGATGCGGCCCTGATGCAGCGTCAGACCGCCCATGACCTGCACCCGGTAGGGGCGCATGCCCAGCACGCGCCAGGCGGCCTCGCGGACGGTGGCGAAGGCCTCGGGCAGGATGTCGTCCTCGGTTTCGCCGTTCTGCAGGCGGGCGCGGAACTCGTCGGTCTTGGCGCGGAGCTGCTCATCGGTCAGCTGCTTGTAGCTGTCCTCCAGCGCGTCGACCTGATCAACAATCTTGGAAAGCTTCTTGACCTCAGCTTCGTTGCTGTTGCCAAGGAGCTTCTTGAGCCATTCAAGCATGGGTGGGGTACTCCTTTCAGTCTATAAGGGGTGAAAGCTGTGTCCGGATAAGATGACACAGGCCTGTTACTTCCATATAAATAGGTCAAACCAATTTATTATATCATACTATGCCATGCCTTGCAAGAAAAAACTGCATCACTCGGCGCGCTGGATGATCACGCACCGCTGTGCATCCGATGAAACCACGCTGTATGTGCCATAGAAGGCGACGTCCGGGTTGCGCTCGTTGTAGCCGGTGATGAAATCGTAGGTAGCATGGGCCAGCTGGCGGTAGAGTTCTGCGTCTGTGACGCGCAGATTCACCGTTTCGCCAGCGGTCAGCCTGCGGAGGGCTGCATCTGCCTCCTGCCGGGTGGAGACGACTGCCCCCTGCCGGAGATGCCAGCTGTCCTGATCGCCGCAAAGGGGGATCCTCTGCCCTGCATCCGGGCTGTGATCCACGCCCATCTGTCCGGTGGACAAGCCCAGATACCATCGTGTGTTCAGGGAAAGCTTGTCCTGATCGTTCCAGGTAGCGTCGATGAGGGTGAAGCCGTTCACAGCCGCGATGTTCCAGGAGTGGCGCTCGGTCACGCCTGCGGAATCGGTGGCCGCGCCGACGATCACGCCGCAGGGGACGCCCGCCATGCGGTACAGCAGCGTCAGCGCCTGCGCATAGCCCTCGCAGGTGGCGCGGCCTTCCAGCAGCGCGCCCACGGCCGTGTGACGCATTTCAGTGTCCCCGCCGTAGGAGGTCAGGCTGCACAGCACGTCATGGAGCGTAACTGCATCCGGGGATGCATCCGCCAGCAGGTAGGCCTGGGCGTACAGAGCGGCGCGGAACTGCGCGGCGGCCTCGCTGGTCATGCGGTACTGAGGCTGGATGGCCGTGGCGTATTCCGGCGCGCTGCGATAGTAGGAGACGGTATAGTCCCGCCCCAGGTGGAACAGCTCGGGGTAATCCTGCATGAGGGCGTTCATGGCGGGGGCAACGTCGTCGTAGCGGGTGCCCTTGGGCAGGTCGATGTCCTCCCGCCCATTGAAGATGGGGGTGTACAGGTATTCCGCCAGGGCCTGCTGAGCCTCCGTCAGCGCCAATACGGAGAGCACGGTGTGCTCCGGGTAGGGGAGCGTCAGCGCATGTGCGGCGGGGGTGAACAGCAGCATGGCCGTCAGCAGAATGAGTAATTTTCGCATGGAGCCTCCATAAAAGCAAAAGGGGAGCAGTCAGGCTGCTCCCCTGGGGTATCGGTTGTGATTACCAGGCGGGCGTTGGCTCGCCGAAGTAGACCAGCCGCTGGAACTCCTGGTCGGCCTTGCCGGTGGCGGACATGCCGTTGCGGCGCTGGCAGTTCTTGACGGCTTCCACCGTGGCGCTGTCAAACTCGCCGGTGATGTCGCTCAGGTAGCCCAGCTTGTACAGCGTCTCCTGCAGTTCGACCACAGCGGTACCCTTATCACCCTTGGACAGGGTGTCGAAGTTGCCGGAGGAGGCGGAAGCGCCCACGGCATTGCCGGAGTAGATCACCTTCAGGGTCTTGCTGCCGGCCACACCGTCCACGGGAGTGATGTCGTTGTTGATCTGGAAGGCGCGCACCGCGTCGGCGGTGGTGCTGCCATACTCGCCGTTGATCTTGCCGTCGTAGTAGCCCAGCTCGTAGAGCACATACTGCAGGTTGCGCACGGCGGTGCCGGAGGAGCCCTTCTTGAGGGTGGAGGTGCTGACGCTGGACTCAGTGCTGCCGTAGAGCAGGATCTGGGTCGCGGGACCGGCCACGCCGTCCACCTTCAGGCCGTACTGCTTCTGGAAGGCCTTGACGGCCTTGTACACGCCGCTGCCGAAGGTGGAGTCGATCTTGCCGGAATAGAAGCCACGGTTCTTCAGTGCCTGCTGCAGCTTCTTGACCTCAGCGCCTGTAGCGCCCCACTTGAGGGTGGTGTAGCCGCCGACGGTCACGTCATCCGTGTCCTCGGGATCCTCTTCCTTGCGATTGTCCTCCTCGTCCTCCTCATTCTTGGCATTGTCCTCATCCTCAAGGTAATCAGCGTCCTTCGCGTTAGCGGAGTAGAGCTTGTTGAGGGTGGCGGTGGTGGCCTTGCCGGTGGCGGAGAGGCCATTGGCGGTCTGGAAGGCGATCACAGCAGCCTTGGTGGTGGAACCAAATTCGCCATCGACGCTCTTCTTGTAGAAGCCCAGCTCCTTCAGGCGCTTCTGCATGGCCTTGACGGCGTCATTGTCATCGCCCTGCTCCAGGGAGATGCCCAGGGAAGCGGCGGGCGTCTTGGTGGTCGCAGCACCTGCGCCGTAGAGCGTTTTGAGGGTGTCGGGACCGGCAATGCCGTCCTTCCACAGGCTGGAGTAGCGGGCCTGGAAGGCCTTGATAGCATATTCGGTGGCGTTGCCGTACTTTCCGTCCGCGCTGCCCTCCAGCCAGCCCAGCTCGATCAGGCGATTCTGCAGGGTGCGCACCTTCGTGCCGGAGGAACCCTGCTGGAGGTAGTAATCCAGATCGTCCACGTCAGGGGTGCGGGTAGGCCTGGCCGTGGGAGTCGCGGTGGGCCGGGAGGTTGCAGAGGACGTGGAAGCCGCCTTCTTCGCGGAGGAAGAGTAGAGCTTGTTCAGCGTGGCGCTGCCGGCCTTGCCGTCCACAGTCAGGCCATTGCGGGCCTGGAACGCCTTGACGGCCTCTTCCGTTGCATCGCCGAAGTCACCGTCGGCGCTGCCCTTGAGGTAACCCAGTTCCTTCAGGCGCTGCTGCATGCGGCGCACATCGTCGCCGGAGGAGCCGTTCTTCAGGCTGGTGAAGGGGGTATTGGTGGGCCGGGGCGTATTGGTTCTGGTGGTGGAAGGGGCCTTGCGGGCGGAGGAAGAATAGAGTTTCGCCAGGGTGTTGGGGCCGGCCTTGCCGTCCACGGTCAGGCCGTTGTTGGCCTGGAAATTCTTCACGGCGGTTTCAGTGGCGTCGCCGAAGTCACCATCAGCGCTGCCCTTGAGGTAGCCCAGCTCCTTCAGACGAGCCTGCAGCTTGCGCACGTCATCGCCGGTGGAGCCGTTCTTGAGGCTGGGGGAGGACGCAGCAGGCGTAGCGGTATTGGTGGTCACGATGATCTGCGGGGTCACGCCGGCGATGATCTGCTGAGAATTGCCGGTGTTTCCCACGCCGATGTTGCTGATGTTCACCGTAGGGGTGGGGGTCAGCTGGGTGACGATGGGATTGCGGGTGGGCACGGTGGTGGGGGTAGCCGTGGCTACCGGGGGAACATAGGGGGTATTGGTGATCGACGGGCCCAGGGACTGGAAGGGCAGATCACCATCGGTAACGACATAGCCGCTGTTGGCGCCGATATCCTCCGGCGGAACGACACAGCCGGTGAGCAGCAGGCACAGGGCCAGCATGCCCGTCAGGCCAAGCGCCTTGTACAGGCGCAGCTTGCTGTTCTTCATATCTCGGTATCCTCCTTGATTTTCCTATTCCATCGGGGTGAAGGGGCTTCACCGCGTTCATGCGTGATTTATATGGAAATGTACGATACTATTGTACACGCTTCACGGCGTTGGTGCAAGCACTAAATTTCGCCGATGCTGGCATCAGCTGGAGAAATTTGGCCCTCTGCAACAATATTAACGAACCAGGGGAGGATTTTCTTCCATGTGCACAGGGAAAATATTGCAGGAATGTAAAAAAGCCTCCCCGAAGGGAGGCGGGAGAATCAGTAATTCTCAGCCTTGATGGCGAAGTAGGACTGGGGATGATCGCACACGGGGCAGATTTCGGGGGCCTTTTTGCCAACGACGATGTGGCCGCAGTTGCCGCACTCCCAGATCATGTCGCCGTCGCGGGAGAAGACGACGCCGTTTTCCACATTGGCCAGCAGCTTGCGGTAGCGCTCCTCGTGGGCTTTCTCGATCTGGCCGACCATGCGGAACTTGGCGGCGATCTCCGGGAAGCCTTCAGCGTCCGCTTCGTCCGCCATGCGGGCGTACATGTCGGTCCATTCGGCGTTCTCGCCCTCAGCGGCGTGGAGCAGGTTGGTGGCGGTATCCTGAATCTTTCCGCCCTCCAGGAGCTTGAACCACATCTTGGCGTGCTCCTTTTCGTTGTTGGCGGTGGCTTCAAACAGCTCGGCGATCTGCACATAGCCGTCCTTCTTGGCCTTGGAGGCGAAGTAGGTGTACTTGTTGCGGGCCATGGACTCGCCGGCGAAGGCCTCCATCAGGTTCAGTTCGGTCTTGGTGCCCTTAATGCTCTTCATGGTGATGATCCTCCTCATAAACACTTTGCATCGGGTGATGCTGATATTATATCATGAATTCGACGTGCTGAAACGGATTCCTGCGAAAATTATTTCCGAAAAAGAAAAGGATGGAAAAAGATGAAATGGGGCGAAGTCCCGTTGACTGAAAATCAAGTGCGTGGTATAATTTATTCTGTATCTTTGTGCCGCGATGAAAGCGGCAGAAAGGGGACCCATGGACAAGAAAAACTGGCTGGTGATCGCTGCCATTGCGGTGGTCGCCCTGCTGATGCTGGCGATGACGCTGCTGCTGCGTCCCATGCAGGCGGTGGAGGAGGATGTGGTCATCATCAGCGTGGACGGCAGGGAATATGCCCGCGTGCCCCTCTCCAGACCGCAGACGGTCACCGTTGCGCAGGAGAACGGCAGCGTCAATGTGATCGAAGTGAGCGATCATGGCGCGGTGATGCATTCCTCCACCTGTGATAATCAGCTCTGCGTGCAGATGGGCGAGGTCACGGTGGATAACTGGGAATTCCGGCCCAACCAGCAATTCATCATCTGCCTGCCCAATCGGGTGAGCGTAGAATTGGCGGTGACAGAATGACAAAAGGAAAATTCAATAGATGGACGCGGATGCTGACGCTGCTGCTGGCGTGCCTGCTTCTGACGGGCTGCGCCGCTGGGCCGGAGCAGACCGGAAACACCTCGGCCGTGCATTCGGGGATCATCCCCACTGCCGGCGCGGATGAAAAGCCCGATCCCAACAAGAAAACCACCGGCGTGGGCTTCCACTTTGATACGGTGGTGCTCCTGACGCTCTGGGGCGCGCAGGAAGGCCTGATGGAGGAGATCTGGGCGGAATGCACCCGGTATGAAAACTTGCTGAGCAAGACCATCCCCCAAAGCGATGTGAGCCGGATCAATGCCGCGAAGGGTGAAAAGGTCACTGTAGACCCGGAAACATGGGAGATCTTGCGCCGGGCAAAGGAGATCAATGCGCTGACTGACGGCGCGTTCTCCATCACCATCGCGCCGGTGAGCGCCCTGTGGAGCTTTACCGGCGTGGAAACAAACACCATACCCACGGATGAAAAACGGCAGTCCGTGCTGCCGCTGGTGGATGACCAGAAGATCATGCTGGGTGAAAACAACACCGTGACCCTCCCTGCAGAGATGCAGATTGACCTGGGCGGCATCGCCAAGGGATATATCGCCGACAAGGTGGCAGCTCTGATCGGCCAGAAGGCCCACGCAGGCATCGTCTCCCTGGGCGGCAATGTCTACACCGTGGGCACGAAGCCGGATGGCTCCCGCTTCGGCGTGGGCATCACCAATCCGGCAGCTCCCGGCACCTCCAAGGGAAATATCTACACAGAAAGCTGCACGGTGGTTACCAGCGGCACCTACGAGCGGGGCTTCAACTTCGGCGGGGTGCGCTACCACCATATCCTTGATCCCAAGACCGGCTGGCCCGCCCAGTCTGATCTGGTGAGCGCCACCTTTGTGATGGATTCCTCCATGACGGCGGATGCGCTGGCTACGGCCTGCATCGTCATCGGCAGTGAGAAAGCCCTTGAACTGGCGAGAACCCAGGGCCTGGATGCGATGTTCATCATGCAGGACGGTTCGGTGCTCTTTACCGAAGGCTTTGAAGAGAAGTATAACTACCTTCCCCAGTAAACCATTGGCAACCCCATTCTTATATACATTGACTCTTTCATTAAGGAGGCAACAACCATGAACAACAAGAAGCAGCTGCCTGCATTTCTGGTGCTGACGATCATCTGCCTGGTCGCCGCGCTGGCGCTGGCCGGCACCAATGCCATCACCAAGGGCCCCATCGCCGAGCATGCCATGGCGGCCCAGCGCGAAGCTTTTGGCGCGGTGATGACTGCTGACGAGTATGTCGAGATGACCATTCCCGAGGGCAGCGGCGTGTCTGCCCTGGTGGAAGCCAAGAAGAACGGCGAGACGGTTGGCTATTGCGTGGCCGCGTCCCAGAGCGGCTATGCCGGCCCGGTGGCTGTGACCCTGGGCGTGGGCGTGGACGGCAAGGTCACCGGTGCGAAGATCGGCGATACCTCCTTCGCGGAGACCTTCGGCTTTGGCTCCCGCTGGCTGGCGGAGAATCAGACCGAGCAGTTTGTTGGCATTGACGTGAAGGAAGGCGGCGCGATTGAAGCCCTCTCCGGCGCGACCATTACCTCCACTGCCGTGCTGAATGCCTCCAACACCGCCCTGGGCGTTGTGAGCGACATCCTGGGCATTGAGCGTACCGAGCCCGTGCTGGTCTTTGGTGTTGCCGAAAAGAAGCCTGTTGAGCAGATGACCCTCACCGGCGACATCCACGAAGGCTCTGCCAAGGGATTTGCCTCTGATGTGCGCGTCCAGCTGACCAAGGACGCCGCCGGCGTGATCACCGGCCTGGCCATTGAGTCCTCCGGCGAGACGGCTGGCTTCGGTACCCGCTGCATGGAGGACCCGACCTTCGCCCAGCAGTTCGTGGGCAAGACTGCCCCCTTTGCGATCGGCGGCAACATTGACGCGCTGGCCGGTGCGACCGTGACCTCCACTGCCGTCGTGAACGCTGTGAACGCCGCCGTGGAAGCTCCCGCCAACCCCAACGCTGTGCCCTTCGGCGCTGAAACCGCTGTGGAAGAGCCTGCGGTGGAGGTTTCCGCCCAGCCCGTTCCCGAAGGCGCGAAGACTGCCTCCGCCAAGGGTCTGCTGTCCGACGTGAAGGTGACCATCGCCCTGAACGAGGATGGCACCATCGCGACGATGGCGGTTGACGCTTCCGGCGAGACCGCTGCGATCGCCACTCCCTGCACCGAGGAGGACTTCCTGAGTCAGTTCATCGGCAAGAAGGGCCCCTTCGAAGGCGTTGAAGTGGTTTCCGGTGCGACCTTCACCTCCAATGCGGTGATCAACGCGGTCAATTCCCTGTTCGAGGCCAATGAGCAGGCGCCTGGCGCTGAGCAGGTGACGACTGCTGCCCCCGGCTTTATGGGCGCGGATGTGGGCGTGACCGTCACGCTGAATGAGGACGGCACCATCGCTGCCATCGAGATCGACAACAGCAAGCAGGTGCCCCCGGTGTGCGACATGGTGAACACCGAGGCCTTCCTGAATCAGTTCATTGGCAAGAAGGGCCCCTTCACCGCGGATGTGGTGGCGGGCGCGACCTTCACCTCCCAGGGTGTGATTGATGCGCTGAACAGCCTGTTCCCCGCCGAGGAAGCTCCTTCGGTGGAGGAAGCCCCTGCGGTGCCTGCCGGCGAAAGCAAGACTGGCAAGGCGCAGGGTTTCCAGAGCGAAGTGACCGTGACCCTGACTGTGGACGCGGGTTTGATCACCGGTATTCAGGTGGACTCCTCCAAAGAGACGCCCAACTTCGGCACCCGCTGCGGCGAGGACGAAGCTTTCCTGAATCAGTTCATCGGCAAGAAGGCCACTCCCGATCTGGGTGAAGGCATCGAAGCGCTCTCCGGCGCGACGGTAACCTCCAACGCGGTGATCGAAGCTGCCAATGCGGCCATCGGTGTTGCCGTGGCTGAGGTGGAAATCCCTGCGGAAGCCCCCGCTGCTGCTGAAATGACTGCCTCCGCGAAGGGCCTGCTGTCCGACGTAAAGGTGACCATCACCCTGAACGAAGACGGCACTATCGCGACGATGGCTGTAGACGCTTCTGGCGAGACTGCTGCGATCGCTGCTCCCTGCACCGAGGAAGCCTTCCTGAGCCAGTTCATCGGCAAGAAGGGCCCCTTCGAAGGCGTTGAAGTGGTTTCCGGCGCGACTTTCACCTCCAATGCGGTGATCAACGCGGTGAACTCCATGTTCCCGACCCAGGATATGTCTGTGACCGGCGAAGAGCTGCCCATTGCGGAAGCTCCCGCCGCTGCTGAAATGACTGCCTCCGCGAAGGGCCTGCTGTCCGACGTGAAGGTGACCATCACCCTGAACGAGGATGGCGCCATCGCGACGATGGCGGTTGATGCTTCCGGCGAGACTGCTGCGATCGCTGCTCCTTGCACCGAGGAAGCCTTCCTGAGCCAGTTCATCGGCAAGATGGGCCCCTTCGAAGGCGTTGAAGTGGTTTCCGGCGCGACCTTCACCTCCAATGCGGTGATCAATGCGGTGAACTCCATGTTCCCGACACACGATATGTCTGTGACCGGCGAAGA
>JBGUSK010000062.1:0-60743 GCA_045132495.1 Christensenellales bacterium
CCGCAAGAAGAAGATCAACCCCATGGTGGGCGCAGCGGGCATTTCCGCCTTCCCCATGTCCTCCCGCGTCATCGCCAAGATGGCCCTGAAGGAGGATCCCAGCAACTTCATCCTGATGCAGTCCACCAGCGCCAACGTTTCCGGCCAGCTGGGCTCCATCGTGGCTGGCGGCATGGTGATCACCCTGGTGTCCATGCTGATCGGCGGCTAATATAAAGGAGGAAACGACAATGAAGAAGCTGATTTTCTCCCTGATGACCCTGTTCATGGCCTCCCCCGCCCTGGCGGAGGAAGCTGCCTCTGGTACGAAGAATCTGCCCCTGCTGACCAAGGGTCTGATCGTCACCGCTGGCGGTCTGGGCGGCGTGTTCCTGGTGCTGATCCTGTTCTTCCTGATGATCAAGGTCATGCACAAGCTGCTGAAATAAGGGTATTCAATCTGGTTTTACGAGCGCTCCTGCACTTGCAGGAGCGCTCTTTTGTGTGTAAGCAACTCGTCCGTCTGCCCCCTTCACAAATCCGCAAAGATGGTGTATAATAGTCATGGTATGCACCAGACTGAACATTGATATACATAAATGTAATGGAGGACTGTCACGATGACCACCCCCATCCGCAAGACAAAGATCGTCTGCACCATGGGCCCCAATCTCTTCGAGAAGGGTCTTGTTGCGGACCTGATGAAGGCCGGCATGAACGTCGCCCGCTTCAACTTCTCCCATGGCGACCACGAGAGCCATAAGCGCAACCACGATGAGGTCTGCCGTATCCGCGATGAACTGGGTCTGCCCGTCGCGACCCTGCTGGACACCAAGGGCCCCGAAGTGCGCGTGAAGTCCTTCAAGGAGGGCAAGGTCACCCTGCAGCCCGGCCAGCTCTTCACCCTGACCGCAGATGACTGCGAGGGCGACGAGAACCGCGTGTCCATCACCTACAAGAACCTGCCCCAGGATGTGAAGGAAGGCAATGCCATCCTCATCGACGACGGCCTGATCGGCATGGTGGTCGAGAAGGTCGAGGGCAATGACATCATCTGCCGCGTGAACAACGCCGGCATAGTCAGCAACAACAAGGGCGTGAATATCCCCAACGTTCACCTGTCGATGCCCTTCATCAGCGAGAAGGATCGCTCCGATATCATTTTCGCCGCCAAGGAGGGCTTTGACTTCATCGCCGCCTCCTTCACCCGCAGCGCGGATGATATCCTGCAGATGCGTCAGATCCTCAAGGAGAACGACGGCAGCGGCATCAACATCATCGCCAAGATCGAGAACATGGAGGGCGTTGAGAATATCGACGAGATCCTCCGCGTGGTGGACGGCGTGATGGTCGCCCGCGGCGATCTGGGCGTCGAGGTGCCCCTGGAAGCCGTTCCCGCCATCCAGAAGGAGCTCATCCAGCGCTGCCTGGCCATGGGCAAGCCCGTCATCACCGCCACTCAGATGCTGGACTCCATGATCAAGAACCCCCGCCCCACCCGCGCAGAAGCCACCGACGTGGCCAACGCCATCTACGACGGCACCAGCGCCATCATGCTCTCGGGCGAAACCGCCGTGGGTGCATACCCCGTGGAAGCCGTCAAGACCATGGTCAAGATTGCCCTGGCTGCCGAGGCGGACATCAAGAATATCCGCGGCTTCACCCGCGCGAATCCTGTGGCAACGGACGTTACCAACGCTATTTCCCATGCCACCGTGACCTCCGCGCAGGATCTGAATGCCAGCGCGATCATCACTGTGACGCTGTCCGGCTCCACCCCCCGGACGCTGAGCCGTTACCGTCCCCGCAGCGTGATCGTAGGCTGCACCAGCGTTCCCCGCGTTTGGCGGCAGATGAGCCTCTCCTGGGGCACCGTACCGCTGATGATCGGCAAAGAATCCAACACGGACGATCTGTTCGAGCATGCCGTGGATGCAGCCGTCAAGGCAGACATCGTCCGCGACGGCGAACTGGTCGTGCTGACCGCCGGCGTACCGCTGGGCATCTCCGGCACCACCAACCTGATGAAGGTGCATGTGGTCGGCCACATGCTGACCCAGGGCATTGGCCTGCACGGCGGCCGCATCGTCGCGCCCCTGTGCGTCATCCGCGACTTTGAGAAGGACGCGCCCGCCTTCGACGACGGCGACATCATCGTCTGCCACCAGACCAACGGCGCGATGTTCTCCCTGCTGCGCAAGGCTTCCGGTCTGGTGCTGGAGGACGCCAACCCCGATGGTCACGGCGCGATTGCCGGCATGACGCTGGATATCCCCGTCATCATCGGCGCAGCCCACGCGACAGAGATCCTCAAGTCCGGCGCGATCGTCACCATGGACGGCAAGAAAGGAACGGTGAGCGCAAATGACAAACCTGACGATCTTCATTGATGCTGATCGCTACGTCACCGCCAGGGAGCTGCATCTGGCGCTGAAGCTGATGCTCGACCTGCCCGAGTACTACGGCTGCAACGCCGACGCGCTCCACGATTGCCTCTCCGAGCGCAAGGACTTCCAGACAAACCTGTGCATCCTCTCCCAGGGCGAAGGCGAAACAGCGGAAGCACTGCGCAAGTGCATCCGGGTCGTGGAGGACCTGGACGGCAGCGTCCGCTTCATCTGATCAGCCTTACAGGCACATTAACGCCAACACAAAGCCTCCTGCCGCAGTTGTTCTGCAGCAGGAGGCTTTCATTGTCAGCATCTGAATGCCGGAGCTCTTCACCCGTCTGTGCGCACCTCGCCGCACAGATCGGAGGCCAGCAATTCGTCCGGGTCATCCTGCGCCAGCGCCCACATCAGCTTGGTCACAGCAGCTTCGGTGGTCATGTCCATGCCGCTGATGACGTCGGTTTTCAGCAGCTGATTGCCCACCTCATAGATGGATAGGTCCGCCTTCTCGTACATGCACTGGGTAAGCACCATCACCCGCACGCCCTGCTGCCGGAGCATCCGCAGCTTCTCCACAAGATTGCGGCGGATATAGTGCAGACCGCCCAGTCCAAACGCTTCGATCACCAGCCCGCGATACCCGGCCTGCACCACGAAATCCAACACATCCGGCTGCGTGCCCGGCACCAGCTTGAGCAGGAACACCCGGCTATCCACCTCAGGACGGAACTGATACGGCCCATTGATTTTCTGCGGACGCATGAAGCGCACACCCTCGGAATCCACAATGCCCGCCAGGGAGCGGTTGACGCTGGAGAACGCATCAAAGGACATTGTGTGGGTCTTGACCGCGCGGGTGCCGTGGATCAGCTTGCGCGCGAAGCACACATAGGTCCCGGGTATGCCTTTGCAGGCCGCCTCAATGGCACAGGAGAGATTCGTCTCCGCGTCGGACAGCGGCGCACCAAGGGGCAGCTGCGAGCCAGTCAGAATCACCGGCTTCGTCTGCCCATGCAGCATATAGGACAAGGCAGCCGCTGTATAGCCCATGGTATCCGTCCCGTGGGTGATGACCACGCCGTCGCAGTCCTGCATAGCGGCGTCCACCGCGCGGGCAAGGACGCTCCACTCCTCGGGCTGGATGTTGGAGGAGTCCATCGAAAACACGTCCCGCGGGATGATCTCCACATCCGCGCGGCAGGGCACGCTGTGGAGCATCTGGCTGGCACGCAGAGCAGGGGTCAGGCCATCGGGCGTCTGCCGGCAGGCGATGGTACCGCCGGTGGCAAGCAGGGCAATGCGCTTCATAACAAGCACCTCGGAATCCTTATTCATTACTGCGTATTATAGCACGGGATACAGCAATCCGCAAGCAGAAAGGGCTGTGCTCCCCTTTAACTATTTTCACCGCAAACACTGTGAAATCGTTGACATCACAAGGATTTGCGGGTATAATAGATCGGTGATACTGGACAAGTATGCACTCGCGGAGACGCGGGTGCTTCTGTAACGCTGGACAAATGTTCAGCGAGTAGAAAGGAGTTCTTACCATGGCTGACGAGAAGCGCAATGTAATGACAGAAGAAGGTCTCCGGAAACTTCAGGAGCAGTACGATTACCTCATTAACGTCAAGCGTAAGGAAATCATCAACGCCATCGAAGTCGCCCGTGGCTTCGGCGACCTTTCCGAAAACGCTGAATACACCGAGGCCCGCAACGATCAGGCCAAGAACGAAGCTGAGATCACCCGTCTGAAGGCGATCATCGACAACGCTGTGGTCGTCTCCGAGAGCGAGATCAACACCGACAACGTGTCCGTGGGCACCACCGTCAAGTACGTGAACGTGAACACCGGCAAGGAGTCTGAGTATGGCATCGTGGGCGCTGACGAAGCGGATCCCCTCAAGGGCCTGATCTCCAACGAGAGCCCCATCGGCATGGCGCTGCTGGGCCACAGGGTTGGCGAGACCGTGGAAGTCGAGATCCCCAAGGGCTTCCTGACCCTGCGCATTGTTGATATTCATCGCTAAGCTGGGGGAACACCTCATCAGTCGCTGCGGCGACAGCTTCCCCTCAAGGGGAAGCCCAAAGGCTCCCTCCCGAGGGAGCTGGCTCCACGCCTGCGCGGAGACTGAGGGAGTTGCCTTCCCCTTGAGGGGAAGGTGGCCGAGCAACGCGAGGTCGGATGAGGTGTCCGCCACCAATTTTGATTACAGGAGTTGTACATACAATGGCTGATTATCCCGTAACGCCCCTGACTCCGCCGCTGTCGGAGCAGGAGATCATCCGCCGTCAGAAGCTGCAGGGCCTCATCGACGCCGGTCAGAATCCCTATGAGATCACCCGCTATGACGTGACCCACCACTCCCAGGAGATCATCGACAGCTTCGTGGATGACGCGGAGCCTGTGGAGGTTTCCATTGCCGGCCGCATGATGGCCCGCCGCGTGATGGGCAAGGCATCCTTCGCCTCCATCCTGGACGGCCAGGGCAGCATCCAGATCTACGTCACCCGCGACGACCTGGGTGAAGAAGCCTACGCCGCCTTTAAAAAGAGCGACATCGGCGATATTTTCGGTGTCAGGGGCATCCCCTTCCGCACCAAGACCGGCATGATCTCCGTGCACGTCAAATCCATGACGCTGCTGACGAAGTCCCTGAAGGTGCTGCCGGAGAAGTTCCACGGCCTGGTGGATACCGATCTGCGCTACCGTCAGCGCTATGTGGACACCATCGTCAACCCCGAAGTGCGCGACACCTTCCGCAAGCGCTCCAAGATCATCGCCGCCGTGCGTGAATTCCTGGATGGCCGCGGCTATCTTGAGGTGGACACGCCCGTCCTCCACACCCTCGAGATCGGTGCTTCCGCCCGTCCCTTCAAGACCCATCACAACGCCCTGAACCTGCCCATGTTCCTGCGCATCGAGACCGAGCTGGCTCTGAAGCGCCTGATCGTCGGAGGCTTCGAGCGCGTGTACGAGGTGGGCCGAATCTTCCGCAACGAGGGCATGGACGCCACCCACAACCCTGAGTTCACCTCCGTGGAGACCTACCAGGCCTACGCGGATTACAACGAGATCATGGAAATGGTCGAGCAGCTCTACGAGTTCGTCGCCATGAAGGCTCTGGGCACCACCGACGTGCCTTACCAGGGGCAGATCATCCACCTGAAGGCTCCCTGGAAGCGCATCACCATGGCCGACGCCGTGAAGGAAGCATGCGGTGTGGACTGGACCGAGTGGCAGTCCGACGAGGAAGCCCGCGCCTGCTGTGACGCACGCGACATCTATGTGGAAAAGACCGCCAAGCGCGGCGACTGCCTGGCCGCCCTGTTTGACGAGTACGTCGAGGCCAACCTGATCCAGCCCACCTTTATCATCGACTACCCGGTGGACATCTCTCCCCTGGCCAAGCGCAAGCCCGAGAACAAGGAGCTCACCGAGCGTTTCGAGTTCTTCATCAACGGCCATGAGATGGGCAACGCATTCTCCGAGCTGAACGATCCCATCGACCAGCGCCGCCGCTTCGAGGAGCAGGTCGCAGCCCGCAAGGCTCAGGGCATCAACGCCGAGGTCGACGAGGACTTCGTCAACGCCCTGGAGTACGGCATGCCTCCCACGGGCGGCCTGGGCTTCGGTCTGGACCGTATGGTCATGCTGATGACGGATTCCGCGACGATCCGTGACGTGCTGCTCTTCCCCACCATGAAGCCGATGAAGGAAGTCGGCCAGCAGACCGATAAGCAGGAGGAAGAACAGAACTCCTGATCTTCAAAAGAGCAATGGCAGGATCGGGAATGCATTCTCGTTCCTGCCATTATTTCATTTCCGATGCAAAACGGAGGTGCTTGTCGATGTGTGTTCCCATGATCAGTATCATCATCCCCGTCTACAATACGCAGAAGTATATCATCGACTGTCTGGATTCCCTCGTGAAACAGACGTACCAGGATTTTGAGGTACTGCTTGTCAACGACGGCTCCACCGATGCCAGCGCGCAGATCATTGCCGACTATATCCGTGACAATCAGCTGGAGAATTTTCATCTGATCCACAAGGAAAACGGCGGTGTGTCATCTGCAAGAAATCTGGGACTTGAGCATGCCCGCGGAAAGTGGATCGCTTTCATCGACAGCGATGATTGGGCGGAACCTGGTTACCTTCAGCACATGATCGAAGCTGTGCAAAAGTACCCCGTTGATTTTTGCATGGCGGGTTTTCTCCGATACTACGAGGACAGCGACGAATTACACAATTCACACAGCGTTAGTTTCGCCCGAAGCAGCATTAATGAATTGCTGAACAAAATCATCTATAATCATCTATATGGCCGCCTGTTCTCCGCCTCAGTTATTTCCGAACATGGAATCCGCTTTGACGAATCCATCCATTTTGCTGAGGACTCTGCTTTCATGTTTGATTATGTCTGTCACACGAAGGAAGTCCTGCTTCTCCCTCTGATGGAATATGTATATCGTGTGCGCTCTGGAAGCCTGACCACCAGCCTCGTGCGTCCTCACAAGAAAAAGGGACTTTCTTCTCATGCTTTCTCCTTCTGGAATGCATTCGATCAGAACGATGTGATCCAACAAGCATTTGCAAACAGCTATCATGTCGCTCACGGCATTGTGGATGCCTTTTTGACAGATATGATATGCGCAGTACTGGACAAGGATACCGCACGATACATCGAACTTGCTTCCCATCCGATCACACTTTACGCAGTGAAGTATTATCGCCATGCCGAAGCCTCTCGCCGTGAAAAGACGCTTGTCTTCCTTCTCAAATACCGCCTGCACTTTGCTGTCAAAGCCCTTATCAAGCTTTATTACAGCGATTCGCTCAACAAGACGATCCGGAAGTTGCTGAAGAAAGAGCGTAAATAAACGGCCTTTATGCCCGCAGAAGGAACGTCCACCGTATCCAGACCGAACCAGGAAATCAGACAATAAACAAAATGGCCCCCTATGTAGGATAACAACTACATAGGGGGCCAGCCTATATGCAAATTCTGACGTGTTAAACGTTTGCATCACAGATGGCAGATATATGCTCTCATCTTTACTCCGAAAAACGTGTATTTTGTGAAAACTCATCAATAATCAACCAGAAGATATATTTCCATATTGACAGACCTGTCAAATGAGGGGTATAATATGGCATACGTTTGTTATGTCCACTGTTTCCTTTGTGATGATATGTCGTTATCTGCGCAAACGTTTAACATGCCATACGCGAGGTGAAGCTGCACGATGGTTACCATCAAAATGATCGCCCAGCGCTGCGGTTTATCCACTGCAGCGGTTTCGCGTGCGCTGAATAATCTGCCAGGCGTGAGTCCGGAGAATGCCGAGCATGTCCGGCAGCTCGCCAAGGAAATGGGCTACTACCCCAACGTGGCTGCCCGTACTCTTAAAACCAACCGCAGCAAGATCATCGGCATCCTGTACCGGAATCTGCTGGGACATGAGTTTTTCTCCGTTGTCTTGGAAGGCATCCACACCGAGGCGGAACGCCGGGGCTATGAACTGACCTTTCTCAACCACAGCCCCGAAGGGAATTATTACGAGCATGCACGACAGCGGCAGTGCGCAGGCGTCATCCTGGTGCAGGGTTTCTTCGATGTGAACAATGTTATGACGCTGGTCAACAGCCCCATCCCTACAGTGTCCATCGAGAACGAATACCCCTGCGGCACCACGGTCGTCAATGATAATGTCGGCTCCCTGGAGGAGATCGTTCATTACTTACATGACGAAATGGGCCACAGCCGCATCGCTTTCATCCACGGCGAGATCTGCCAGGTGACGAACGAGAGGCTGGCGGGCTTCTTCCGCGGATGCCGGGATTGCGGCATTTCTGTGCCGGAGGAGTATATCCGGGCCAGCCACTTCCGCACCCCCTATCTATCCGGCGATCTGACCCGCGAGCTGCTGGCCCTGCCCAAACCGCCCACCTGCATCCTCTATCCGGATGATGTGAGCTATCTGGGCGGCATGGCAGAGATCGAGCGGCAGGGGCTGCGTATCCCGGAGGATATCAGCTGCTTCGGCTTTGACGGCGTTTCCCTTTCCCGAGCAGTACGTCCTCAGCTGAGCACCTACTATCAGGATGCTGAGCAAATGGGCATCCGAGCTGCACGGGAGGTCATCGACGCAATCGAGGATCCCCGCTGCTACGTTCCACGGACTATCAGCATTTCCGGCAAGCTGCAAGCAGGCGGCACCGTCCACAACCTGAAGGGAGCAAATTGCCCATGACCTTCTTCCATGACAGAAACGGCAAGCCCATCCTTCCGCTGGGATTACAGACCCACAACTCCTCCACCGGCATCCCTGAGATGCTTGAGCGGGAGATCAAAGCTGTCAGGCATTATGACGGCAACCTGCTGGAGGCGCCGGTATACTGGTTCCGCATTGAGGCGGAAGAAGGCGCATACAACTTTGCCGACGTGGATGACCTCATCCGCCGCTGCCGGGAAAATGACCTGTACCTGATCATTCTCTGGTTCGGCATGAATAAAAACGGCCACCCCAACTACGCCCCAGAATGGGTCAAACTCCACCCGGAAACCTATCACATCGCCCATGGCCGGGACGGCGGCAGAGTCGCCAGCATGAGCCCCCTGTGCAGGGCCACACTGGAAAAGGACAGCCGCGCCTTTGCTAAGCTGATGGCACACCTCAGGGAAGTAGATGGTGACACCGGTACAGTCATCGCCGTACAGGTGGAAAACGAGATCGGCCTGGCCAACACCGATTTTGACTACCGTGACGAGGTGCGGGCGATCTATCAGCAGCCCGTTCCCGCAATTCTTGACGGCGTGATGCTGGAGGACAGCGGCGTCGTTCCCTCTGGGGACAGCTGGCGCAGCCGCTTCGGTCGACATGCCCATGAAGCCTTCATGGCATGGGCACACGCATATTTCGTGGAGCAGATGGCCATCGCCGGCAAAGCGGAATATGATCTTCCGCTGATGATCAACGTGATGCTGGGCGAGCAAGGCTACGAGGAAGCCGGTCTGTGCTACAACAGCGGTGCAGCCGTGGGCCGCGTGCTGGATATCTACAAGGCCGTCGCGCCCCATATTGACCTGATCTGCCCTGATATGTACGTCCCCGACCGGGAGCGCTACCGCCGCGTGTGCGGTCGCTACGCCCGCCAGGATAACCCGCTGTTCATCCCCGAATCCCCCATCGGCGGCATGGCCAATGCCCTCAATATGATGGAGGCCTTCGCGGATTACGGCTGCATCGGCATGGCCTGCTTCGGCGCGGGCCGCGCAGTGGATATGGAAGGCAATCTCCTGCCTGACAGCCGTGATATGGCCCTGAGCATGCGTACGGTAGCCAATCTTGCGCCGCTGCTGATCAAATACCGGGGCACGGGCCGCGTCCATGCGCTGGTGCAGCAGGAGTTTATGGACAAGCAGTACATCCGCCTGGACGGCTGGCATGTGGAAGTCAAATTCGCCAACGCCAGCGGGCGCTGGGGCATGGGCAGCTTCCTCAACACCGCCGCACCGGAGAATGCCGATGTTCTCTCCGCCCGCGGTCGCGGACTGCTCATCCAGACGGACGATAACGAGTTCTACCTCGCAGGCTGCGGCGTGAAGGTGGATTTCCGCCGCCGCCCCGATCCGCTGGAGGAGGATTGCTTCCCCCTGCTGGCTTCCCGCATGAGCGGTACGCTGAATTTTCTCAGCGTGGAGGAAGGCCATTTTGAGGATGGCGCCTGGGTGTGCGACCGGGGGCGCAACGGCGACGAAAGCAATTTCGAGCTCTTCAGCCACCGCGGTCAGGCCGTACGCATCCGCCTGAATCCCAACTGAAAGGTCATTGCTGGCTGTATCTGCAGTCAGACACGATAAAACGATAAGAAAGCCGGGTTGATGATGAAGAAACGATGGTTACCCCTCATAACGGCTCTTTTGGCCATCGCCATGCTGCTGACGCCGCTTGTCAAGCTGCAGGTGCACAGCCAGATCGCTCCTGAAATCGCCTCCCAGTTCCCTGCGACACTCTCGCTGGGGAACGTACTCCTCAAAGGCGCTAACGCACTGCCTGTGGACGCTGTGCCCGCCATGGCGCTGGCCGACTTCGGTCAGGGATATCTGCTGGCAGGCCTGATTCTGCTGGTCCTGTCCGCCATTGTGGCACTGGTAAAAAAGCGCGGCATGCTGATCCTCTCCGCGGCGGGAACCCTTATTTCCGCGCTGCTGATGGCAGTCTTCGCACTGCAGGCAAGCAATCTGTGCAATTCACTGCTTTTCACCCTGCTGTTCAACATTCAGGCCTGGGTGTGGGGGCCGCTTGTGCTCGCCATCGTGCAGCTGGTCCTCCTGGTGGTGTTCATCATCAAGGACAAGGACAGCGTGTCCCTGCCTGACACGACCTGGCGCATTTTCGGCGGCGTGCTGGCACTTCTTTCGGTGCTGTGCCTGCTCCTGCCCGCCCATGTAGTGGACGTCCCGGAGACCGTTACCGCTGACCCGGCTGATGCTGCGGTCATCACCCGTTCCCTCTCCCTGCTGGATGAAGCGCTGGGCAAGGAACCCAACCTGCAGACCCTCGCGGCAGATCAGGGTGTTTTCCAAAACGTACTGACCGGCGACCTGGCCATGCTGGAGCCCTACTCCGCTGATGCGACCAACATCAAGGGCATCTTCGTCATCAAGACGGTGACAACTGCGCCCAACGTGATGCTGTTTGCTGGCGCTGTGCTGCTGGTTCTGGCGCTGATCCTGTCGCTGATCAAGCCTGTGGATCGCTGGTTTGCCGTATGCTGCGAGATGCTGGCGTTGGTGCTGCTGTGCACCTCCGTGCTGGGCTTGATGACCATCGGCGATGGCGATATGTTCACCTCCGCCACCCGCCAGCTGGGCAAGCTGGGCCTGGGCACGATCACCTTCGCACCCATGTTGATGGTGCTGCTCACCCTTTGCAGCGCACTGTGCGGCGTGATGAGCATCCGCACCGCCAATGATCCTTATTTCGTCAATCCTATCCCCGAGAAGCAGCGTCTGCGCGTGGTGGCCATCCTCCTGACAGTGGTCTCCCTCGGCCTGATGCTGGCGCCCGGCGTGTCCTTCTCCTTCACCAAGCCCGGCATGAACAAGGTGCAATCCACCGTTTCCCTGTCCGGTGCAGAGGCGTTGATCTTCTCTACCCCCGAGGATATGCTCTCCCCCAAGTCCACCCAGGGGAAGGCGCTCTACTCTGAAAAGGCATCCAAGAACGGCAACCTCACTGATGCAGGCGTAGCGGAGATCATGTCTGGCCTGACCCGCATCTATGGCATCGCCACCTGGGCGAGCATCGTTGTGACCGCCGCCGGTCTGGTGATGATCTTCCTGCGCAAGAGCAAGAAGGCTACTATTGCCCTGCTGCTGATGTCCGCCGTGCTTCGCGTGCTGACCTGGCTGATCATCACCATGCAGATGCCCAAGGTGATGGGCTCTGCGGCTGGTACGATGTGCCTCTTCGGCTCCATCCCGGTGCTGATTTTCGCTGCATTCTTCGCCTGGTTCGCCGATCATGACGAGCTCCCCAAGAAGTACAAGCTCTTCCTGATGATGCTGCCCTTCCTGGTGGCGGTGTTCCTGTTCAGCTACCTGCCGCTGTACGGCTGGAGCTACGCGTTCTTCAACTATAAGTTCGGCGTGCCCATGTCCGAGCAGGAATTTGTGGGCTTCAAGTGGTTCACCGAGCTGATTACCAACCAGGGCCATCGTGACAACATCATCCGCGTGATGAAGAACACCTTCGGCATGTCCGGCCTGGGTCTGCTGACCAGCTGGATGCCCATGGCCTTCGCCATCTTCCTCAATGAGATCGGCAACGCCCGTTTCAAGAAGTTCGTGCAGATCTTCACCACGCTGCCCAACTTCATCTCCTGGGCGCTGGTTTTCTCCTTCGCCATGGCCCTGTTCGCCATGGATACGGGCATCTTCTCCAAGTTCATGCTCGGTATCGGCGCGATCGACCAGCCTGTTGCATGGCTGAACTCCGGCGAGCACATCTGGCTGAAGATGTGGGCCTGGGGCACCTGGAAGGGTCTTGGCTGGGGCGCGATCATGTACCTGGCCGCGATTTCCGGCATCGACCAGGAGCTTTACGAAGCGGCCCAGGTTGACGGCGCCGGCCGCTGGGCCAAGATCCGCTACATCACCCTGCCCGGCCTGCTGCCCACTTTCTTCGTATTGCTGATGCTGAATATCTCCAACATCCTCAGCAACGGCATGGATCAGTATCTGGCCTTCCAGAACAGCATGAACAAGAACACCATTGAGGTGCTGGATCTGTATGTGTACAACATCACCATCGCCTCTGGCGGTACGACGCTGTACTCCTTCGCCACGGCCATCGGCATCCTCAAGACCATCGTCAGCGTGACGCTGCTGTTCTCCGCGAACTTTGTTTCCAAGAAGCTCCGCGGCGAATCCATCATGTAAGGAGGTGCGAAACATGAAGAATGCAAAGACAAAGAAGCCGCAGGACATGAATCGCCCTCGTCACATCAAGCTCTCCAAGGGCGACATTATCTTCAACATCATCAACTACACGATTTTTGCACTGATCACCATCGCCTGTCTCTTCCCCTTCTACTATCTGTTCATCAACACCATCTCTTCCAACGAACTGGTACGTCTGGGCAAGATCCAGCTCTATCCCCAGGATATCCACTTTGAGAATTACGTCCAGGTCATGAAGATCCCCGGCATCATGGATGCGCTCTTCGTCTCCGTTGCCCGTACCGTTCTGGGTACGCTCTGGACGGTTGCCGGTTGTGCCTTCCTGGGCTACCTGGTCACCAAGCAGGAAATGTGGCTGCGCAAGGTCTGGTACCGCCTGATCATCATCACCATGTACTTCTCTGCGGGCCTGATCCCCTGGTACATGAACCTGCGCAATCTTGGCTTCCTGGATAACTTCTGGGTATACGTCATCCCGGGTCTGGTATCGCCCTACAATGTCATCCTGGTGAAGACCTTCATCGAGGGTCTGCCACCTTCCCTGGAGGAGAGCGCCACCCTGGACGGCGCTGGCTACACCCGCGTGTTCACCTCCGTCATCCTGCCGCTGATCACCCCCATCCTGGCCACGCTGTGCATCTTCTCCGCCGTCGGCCAGTGGAACTCCTTCACCGACACGATGATGCTGATGCCCTCCGGCAAGAACTACACGCTGCAGTTCCTGCTGTACAAGTATCAGCGCGAGGCCCAGTCCCTGGCTGCGCTGGTGCGCAATACCCAGGATACCAACGCCCTGGCCAACATCGCCACCAAGCAGACCTCCCTGTCCGTGCAGATGACGGTAGCCATGGTGGTTACCCTGCCCATCCTTTGCGTCTACCCCTTCTTCCAGCGCTTCTTCGTCAAGGGCATCATGATCGGCGCCGTCAAGGGGTAAGCGGGCAGCGCCCGCGGGCGGCTCGCGATTGAGTTGTGCGCCTTCGGTTCAGCTGCGCGCGCGTGGGGGCTTGGGTCTTTGCCCATCGTTCTCTTCCGCGCCCTCATGGCGCGGGCTGCCGGGCAGCCCCGGCGGGCGGCTCGCGATTGAGTTGTGTGCCTTCGGTTCAGCTGCGCGCGCGTGGGACTTGGGTCTTTGCCCATAGTTCTCTTCCGCGCCCTCATGGCGCGGGCTGCCGGGCTGCCCCGGCGGGCGGCTCGCGATTGAGTTGCGCGCCTTCGGTTCGGCTGCGCGCGCGTGGGACTTGGGTCTTTGCCCATAGTTCACTTCCGCGCCCTCATGGCGCGGGCTACCACCTGGTCTTTGCTCGGAGATAGGAGTCAAAAGGCTCTCCCTCCGGGAGAGCTGGCAGCCGCCAGGCTGACTGAGAGGGCCCCACCGATCATTTTGTCCCAATTTCAAACAGGAATTTTCCATCCTGCGGAGAATGATATATACAGATATATCGCTCTCCAGCCCAACCTGATTACAACCCGTGTGTTGACCACGGGACGTAATAAATATTAAAGGAGGAACCTATCATGAAAAAGCTCGTTTCCCTGGTTCTGGCCCTCATGATGATGCTGTCTGCTCTGCCGATGGCCTTCGCTGAGGAGTACCGTGAGCCCATCACCCTGACCGTGTTCTCCCAGGTCGCGAACTACGCTGGCATTCAGGAAGGCTGGTTCGCCAAGGAACTGAAGGATCGCTTCAACGTGACCCTGAAGTTCATCTCCTCCAACGTTGACCCCAACGCCTTCACCTCCGGCGTCGCCGCTGAGGAACTGGGCGATATCATCTGCTGGGGCGATATGGGCGAGCAGTTCAACACTGCTGTCCGCGCTGAGCTGGTGATGGATCTGGACGAGGTCGACATGACCCCCTACACCAACCTGAACAAGTACTTCGCCGAGGCCATGGCCAAGGTTCGTGAGTACTGCAACACCAACCTGGAAATGGACGGCAACTACGGCTGGGCCTTCGGCGTTGCTGCGGAAGACGGCGCCTGGAATGAGCTGCTGGATCCCACCTACGCCCTGCAGATCCGCTACGACGTGTGGGAGAAGGCCGGCAAGCCCGCCCTGACCTCCCTGGAAGACCTGCCCGCCTTCATGGAGAAGATGGTCGCGGCTGAGCCCGAGACTGCTGAGGGCGAGAAGGTTTACGCTTACGGCGGCTTCGGCGACTGGGAAGACTGCGTCATGAAGTTCACCTGGGACCTGATGACCTTCTACGGCTACAAGGAAGCTGACTTCCTGGGCGTCAACTACGCCACCGGCGACATCGTCAACCCCCTGGAGAAGGGCAGCCTGTACTACCGTGCTCTGAAGGTCAACAATCAGATGTACCGTATGGGCCTGTTCGATCCCGAGTCCGTTTCCCAGAACTTCGATGCTTACTCCCAGAAGCTCACCAAGGGCCGTTACCTGATGGCTCTGTGGGGCTGGATCATCGGCAACTTCAACAACGCTGAGCGTGCCGCTGAGAAGATCGGCTTCCAGACCTTCCTGATCGAGGATTCCGCTCCCCAGCAGCTGACCATGGCTACCGCCGGCGGCAACCGTGCCTGGTCCATCGGCGCCAACTGCCAGTACCCCGAGCGCGCCCTGGAAGTCATCGAGTGGCTGTGCTCTGAGGAAGGCACCATCATCCAGAACTACGGCCCCAAGGGTCTGTGCTGGGACTACGACGACAACGGCATCCCCTACATGACCGAGTTCGGCTGGACCGCCAACGAGGACAAGGCTGGCACCCAGATGCCCGCTGAAAACGGCGGCGGCACCTTCCAGGACGGCGAGAGCAAGTTCAACCACGCCCTGCTGGCCCTGGAGCAGATGGTTCCCGGCAAGACCTACTCCTACGCCAACAAGGGCTGGCCCTGCTACGCCGAGCGCTATAACACCGCTCTGCAGAAGGCTTGGGCTGAGAACTACGCGGGCGGCGCTACCTCCGGCATCCAGCTGTACCGCGAGACCGGCAAGTACTCCCTGGTCAACTCCGCTGCCATCGCTTACCAGCTGCCCGAGATGTCCCAGGCCAACAAGGAAGCTCGCGCGCTGTTCGCTCCTGTGATGAAGCAGGGTTCCTGGTCCTGCGTCTACGCTGAGTCCGAAGAGCAGTTCGAGCAGCTGTTCGAAGAGATGGTCAATACCTGCAAGTCCTACGGCTACGATGCCTACGTTGCTGAGAAGATCGAGCACATCCACGCTCAGTTCGACGCTTGCGGCATTGCCTACGAGAAGTAATTCTCATCCCGGATACCCATCGGCCGTCCCGAAATGGACGGCCTTTTTTGTATCCCTTTTCCCGCACATACATAAGTTTTACATTGTGTGCTTTAATATGCGGGTTTCCACACACAAGGAAATGTCCGCCATGTTCAGAAAACTGCTAACGCCAGGATGTATGCTGTAAAGGAAGGTTTTATCCTTCACATTACATCATGACTGCGTCTCGTTTGTGGTGAATGAGAGTGGTTATGAGGAAAAGCAAGAATCCCCCTGCAACCCTTCCACGAACTGCGAAAGGAGCTGCGACATGAACAATCAAAACGAGTCCAATCTGACAATTTCCTACAACAAGGAAATCAAGCAATTCAATCGTGTGCTGCAATTGTTGAAAATGCGGCTGGCATCGCTGAAAATGTGGCTGGTACTGCGTAGATACTGTCATCAAGGCTGACAAGGAACCGCGGCAGAGAGAGTCAATCAGGGCGCAGTTGAAGACTCATTAAAATCAGAGAGAATCTGGGCAAAAGGAGAAAGAGAGGGAATCTGGTGTACAAAAAAACACTAACCCTGGTCATTGTCATTGATATCTGTGCATTATGTTGCTGCTTTATCCGGCATCCTGATAATCTTACTCTTGTTGAGTAAAAAGCGTGCGCAAACTACATCAAATTAACTACATTATTGACACAATTGAGAACAACGATACACTATATCCTTTCGATTCATCATAACAACTCACAGCTATTTGAATGACACCAATCGGCAGAATCATCTGTCGAAAATTTCCTGTATTCCGGGCGTCGCCGCCGAAAATCCGTTGAATTCCGTCTGCTTATGCCGATAAAGTGAACACATCTCCATTCATCGGCCCTGGACAGCAGCTCACATACCGTTGCTTTGTGCTGCATCTGTCTCATCCTGGCTGCCCTTTCGCGTCAGGAACACCCCGCCGATCAAAGCGGTCAGCGGTGCTGCGGCAATCAGGCCGAAGGAACCCACCAGTGTATTGAGCAGCTGCGAGGCGACGTACTTGAAGTTGATCACATCCATCAGCGCTGTGCCCTGCCCGGCAAAGTACATCAGCATGGACAGGTAGTTGCCGGAGTAGGCCAGCATGAGCGTAGTGGTCATCGTGCCCAGAACGCTGCGGCCTACCACAAGGCCACTCCTGATCAGTGCTGTACGGCTGATATCCGGCTTATGAAACCGAATCTCCTCCAATGAGACCGCTACGTCCATGGAAAGATCCATCAGTGCGCCGGAGTTCGCCAGGAACATCATGCCGATGTACAGGCTGCGAGTATCGATGGTCATGGAGGATTGCGCCAGAAGCGGTACTACATAGGGCAGATCGCCGCCGTCCAGCTTCAGCAGACGGGTCAGCAGAATGGCGGACGCACAGGTCACCAGCGTGCCAGCCAGAGAGCCCGCAATGGCTATCGCGCAGCGTTTGGTGAAGCCTGCCACCAGCAGGTCAATCATCACCGTCAGCACCACCACCGTAACGAAGGCCGCAGCGACTGGGTTCACGCCCTGCAGAAGCAGCGGGATCAGCAGTTTCCACACAATGACCGCGCTGGCGACCAGCGATACCAGCGCGCCGCAGCCGATCACGCCGCCGAAGACGATCAGCGCTATTGCAAGCACAGCAAAGATCCACATTTCTGCTTCGGCACGGTAATGGTCGATCAGTGTCACGACCAGCTTGCTGCTGCCCGGCTGAAGCATGGCCCATGCCGTGTCGCCGGGGAGAAAGAGCTTGTCCTTATCCAGTGACGAATTCAGGTAGTTGTAGGACATATGGCGCTCGCCTGCATGTTCGCCCGTCAGGATGGTTACGCGGCAGATCTGCACGCCGTTGTAGGTAATGCCGATGGCATCCAGCATGGTGTTATCCACTTCATCAATACGCACCTGCTCGCGGGGAAAGGCATTGGTCACGTTTGTCTGCGCATCCGGCAGCAGGCACAAAAGCGCACAAACGATCAGCATTACACCGCACATGATCAGGCTTTGTCTCCGATGCTTCTGCATATAGCTTCTCCTCAAAAAAGCGGGACGCTCGCATGTCGAACGCCCCGCTGGTTCTGTTTTTGCTTACTTGGTCAGGCCCATAGCCTCCATGGTGCGGTTGAAAATGTCGGTGTTGTCGTACATGCCGGAGAAGAGCTCCGCGCCTGCACCCATGGCGTACACAGGGATCTGCAGACCGGTATGGGCGTAAGAGGTGTAGCTCAGGCCTGCTTTGTTGTTGATGATGTGGCTGATGGCCATGGAGAAGGGTTCATAGCCGCCGTAGAGCAGCGCAGCCTCCTCGCTGGTCATCATGCCCGTGCCCATGGACATGGCGTAGGCGGTCTTGAGGGAGGTCAGTTCAGCGGCGGTCAGGGACAGCGGCTGATCAGCAGCAGTGGTCAGGCCATAGCACTTCTCGACCTCCACCATCGCCTCGGCAAAGGATGCACCATTCTCGCGCAGCTCAGCGATCACTGCATCAAAATCGGTGAAGGAGATGGTCTGGTTGGTCAGGTAGCCAAAGTGCGTATCATAGCCGGTGGCGGCAAAGCCGATGGTCATGCCGCCGGTCTCGTGATCAGCGGTAACGATGATGAGGGTCTCATCGGGATGCTCGGCGGCGAAGTCAATGGCAACCTGCACAGCGTCGGACAGGGCGATGATCTCATGGATGGAAGTCGCTGCATCATTGGCGTGGCCGGACCAGTCCACCTTGCCGCCCTCACACATCATGAAGAAACCATTTTCATTGTCCAGCACCTTGATGCCAGCCTCGACGAACTCCGCCAGGGACAGGATGTCCTCTCCCTCAGCCTCCCTGCGGACGCGATCGATTTCGTAGGTGATGGAGGAAGAATCCTGCAGCACAGGGTTGATGGCCAGCACGCGGCTGTCGGTAGCAGCCAGGGCGCGAATCTCCTCATTGGTGGTAGGGATGCTCCATCCCAGCTCCGCAGCCATGGCAATCAGCTCGTCAGACTGCTTCTTGAAGCCGCCGCCAGCCAGGAAGTCCACCGTCGTGCCGGTGACGGCCTGCAGAGCAATGTCATAGTAGTCATTGCGGCTGGGCTGCTTCGCGTAGTATGCAGCGGGCGTAGCATGATCCACGGACACAGAGGAGATCACACCGACCTTCTTGCCAGCTTCCTTCGCATACTCGGTAATGAGCTTGAAGGAGGTGGTCAGGGTCACGTCGTAGTTGATGACGCCGGACAGGGTCTTTTCACCGGAAGCCATGGAGGTAGCAGTGGAGGCAGAGTCCGGACAGAAGGAAGATGCATCATAGGTGGTCATCATGCCCAGATAGGGGAACTGGGTGAAGCTCAGCTGCCCAGGAACGGGAATCTCGGAGTCAGGATTGGCAATGGAGCCCATATAGTACTGCGTAGCAGCCACCTGCGGGTTGCCCATGCCATCGCCGATAAACATGAACACATACTTGGGGGCGGCAGCAGTTTCCTCCGCCATGCCAGGGACACACGCCAGCAGCATGACCAGCGCACACAGGAGAGCCAGGATCTTCTTCATTCTTATCATCCTTTCTTTGTTTGGGTACAGTTGGATGATAGCAGATAATTGTTTGGCTTCTGCATGCACTTTCCGCAAATGTATGAAAAGCTTTTGCGAGAATTGTAAAGTGGGAATTGGGCTTCCTACGCCCACTCCATCATGGAAAAGAAAGATGAAGCCATGAACTGTATTCGGCTGAGCTGGATGAAACGCTGCAGCCGTACAAGCAGCTGCAGAGCCAGGCAGAAGCAGAAGACCAACAGAAGATACGCATCGATGCCGCTGCGGCAGCTGCTGTTCGATTGCAGCAGGCATATGGGAAGCATTACAATGCACAGTTGGCACGGGAAAGCCAGCAGGATGTTGCCGCATGGCTCGGCGAATTGACGCAGCCCGCATCCATTCGGGAGTTTCTCCATCACGCCGAAAAGAAATCGCATTCTGCCCCAAAGCACTCTAAAGATACACCCGAACGATAATGGGGAAAGTCTTTCGGTCCTTTATGAAATCTTTATGCCGTCTTTCAAGCCCTAACACCACCTTAAAGCAAAAACGAATATAATGGACATGATAAGATGGCAAGGAGATTCGTCATGAGCAAAACTATTCCTATGAGTCGGCGCATCACGCCCTTTCAGCTGATCATTATAGGCTTTGCCGGGGTGATTCTGCTGGGTTCGCTGGCGCTGATGCTGCCCCTGTCCGCCCGCAGCGGAACGGTCACACCCTTTGGCGATGCGCTGTTCACCGCCACATCAGCCGTATGCGTCACCGGCCTGGTGGTACAGGATACAGCCAGCTATTGGTCGGGGTTTGGGCAGGCGGTGATCCTTCTGCTCATCCAGATCGGCGGCTTGGGCGTGATCACGGTGGCAGCGTCCTTTGCGCTGCTGTCCGGCCGGAAAATCTCTCTCATGCAGCGCAGCGCCATGCAGGAAGCCATCGCGGCTCCGCAGATGGGCGGCATCGTCCGGCTGACAGGGTTCATCCTGCGGATGACGCTGACCATCGAGGTCATCGGCGCGCTGGTGATGCTGCCTGTCTTCTGCCATGACTATGGTGCAAGAGGCGTATGGATGGCGGTGTTTCATTCCATTTCCGCCTTCTGCAACGCAGGCTTTGACCTGATGGGAACGAAGGAAGCGCCCTATGTATCCCTGATGGGTTACGCCAGCCATCCGGTCATCAATGTGACTATCATGCTGCTGATTGTCATCGGCGGCATCGGCTTCCTGACCTGGGATGACGTGCGGACCAACGGCATCCACCTGCTGCGCTATCGAATGCAAAGCAAAGTTATCCTGGTGATGACGACGCTGCTGATCCTGTTCCCGGCGCTGTATTTCTTCTTTGGCGAATTTTCCGCACTGCCTCTGGGCGGCAGGCTGGCAGCGTCGTTGTTCCAGGCCGTCACGCCGCGGACAGCGGGCTTCAACACAATTGATCTCACCCAGATGACCGGCGCAGGCCAGTTGATGATCATCGTACTGATGCTCATCGGCGGCTCGCCCGGTTCCACGGCAGGCGGCATGAAGACCACGACCATCGCCGTGCTCTTTGCCAATGCCATGGCGGTATTCGGTCGCCGGGAAGCGCCGCACTTCTTTGGCAGACGGCTGGAGGACAGCGCCATCCGTAGCGCCGCCACCATCCTGATGATGTACCTGTGCCTCTGCCTTGCAGGAGGGTGGATCATCAGCATTTCCGAAGGCCTGCCCATGGGCGTATGCCTGTTTGAGGCCGCCTCCGCCATTGGTACCGTAGGCCTGTCCCTGGGCCTCACGCCGGGGCTGGGGACGGTATCGCGCATTGTGCTGATCCTGCTGATGTTCCTGGGACGTGTCGGCGGGCTGACGCTGATTTATGCGGCGCTTTCCACCACCCAAAAGCGGCCCTCCAAGCTGCCGCAGGACAAAATCACCGTTGGATAAAGGAGAAATGAAAGATGAAAAGCATTCTGCTCATCGGTATCGGTCGCTTCGGCAAGCACATCGCCATGGATCTGCACAGACTGAACCATCAGGTCATGGTGGTGGATGACAACGAAGAGCGCATCAACGAGCTGCTGCCCTATGTCACCAACGCCCAGATCGGCGACAGCACCAACCGGGATTTTCTGGAATCCCTGGGGGTGAATAACTTCGACGTCTGCTTTGTTGCGATCGGCAAGGACTTCCAAAGCTCGCTGGAGACTACCTGCACCCTGAAGGAGCTGGGTGCGAAGCTGGTCGTTTCCCGTGCAGCAAGTGATGTGCACGCGAAGTTCCTCCTCCGCAACGGTGCGGATGAGGTCATCTACCCGGAAAAGCAGATCGCCAAATGGGCCTCCATCCGTTACAGCTCCGATCACATCCTGGACTACATTGAGCTGGATGAATCCCATGCCATTTTTGAGGTGTCCGTGCCCAAAGCATGGTTGGGCAGGAGTATCCTTCAGCTGGATGTGCGCAGGAAATACAACATCAACATCATGGGCATCAAGCAGGGCGGGCGGATGAACGTATCCGTGTCGCCAGACACCCTGCTGACGGAGGACATCACGTTGCTGGTGCTGGGAGAGTACAAGGCCCTGCAGAAGTGTTTCCATATCTGATGACAGGTGGAAATCCGGCCTGACATATGATATAATGCTGCCACACAGCAAAGGAGGGATGCACATGTCGAAGCACGACAAAGACACCAACAGGCAGGAACACACACTGGTATGTCTGTCCGCTTCTCCCTCCAATGCAAAGATCATCCAGACCGCCGCCAGGATGGCCTCCGCCTTTGGCGGCAGCTTCACGGCGCTGTATGTGCAGACGCCCGCCTTTGAGAAAATGGAGGAGGCTGACCGCAACCGTCTGGAGCAGAATATCCGCCTTGCCAAACAGCTGGGCGCGGATACCACCACTATCTTCGGTGAAGATGTGTCCCAGCAGATTGCCGAGTTCGCCCGTATCTCCGGGGTGACGAAGATCGTCATCGGACGGAGCAACACCGGGCGCAGACATTTCTGGGCCAAGCCCACGCTGACGGAAAAGCTGATCGAGATCGCTCCGAATCTGGATATCCACATCATCCCGGATGGCACTGTCCGTGCGCCCTATCGCGCCCCGGCCTCCAATGTGCTGAAAAGCCTGATCCCTCATCCCCGTGATCTGCTGATCACCCTGCTGCTGCTCATCGCCGCAACGCTGGTGGGCCTGAGCTTCTATTCCTTCGGCTTCACGGAGTCGAATATCATCACCGTGTATATCCTCTGTGTGCTGCTGACCTCCCTGTTCACCAAGGGCTACGCCTGCAGCGCTATCAGTGCGGTGATGGGCGTGGTGCTGTTCAACTATTTCCATACCGAGCCCCGCTTTACCCTGCACGCCTATGGCGCGGGCTATCCCGTCACCTTCGGCGTGATGCTCATTGCCTCCATCATCACCGGCACGTTGGCTTCCAAGCTGAAGGATCACGCGAAGATCTCCGCCCAGGCAGCCTATCGCACCAAGGTGCTGTTCGATACCAATCAGCTGCTGCAAAAGGCCCAGGATGACAGCGACATCCTGCACATCACCGCCAGCCAGCTGGTGAAGCTGCTGGATCGGGATGTGGTGGTTTATCCCGAACAGAATGGCGAATTGGCGCAGGGCTATCTTTTCCCCGCAGCTGACCAGCAGTCGGAGCTGTTCACTCCCCGCGAAACAGAGGCCGCCGCATGGGTCTATCGCAACGGCCATCGGGGCGGCGCTGCCACCCGCATGTTCGGCGATGCAAAATGCCTGTACCTGGCCATCCGCATCAACAGCAAGGTCTATGGCGTGGTGGGCATCCATTTGCAGGGAAAGCCGCTGGATGACTTTGAAAACAGCGTGCTGCTTTCCATATTGGGTGAATGCGCGCTGGCCATCGACAACAGCCGCAACGCCAAAGAGAAGGAGCTGGCCGCAGTCCTGGCCAAGAACGAACAGCTCCGCGCTAATCTGCTTCGTGCCATCTCGCACGACCTGCGCACCCCGCTGACCTCCATTTCCGGCAATGCCAGCAATCTGCTCAGCAATTACGAGCTGCTGGACGAAGCCGCACGGCGCAGCATCTTCGCAGACATCTTCGACGACTCCCAGTGGCTGATCAGTCTGGTGGAGAATCTGCTGTCTATCACCCGGCTGGAGGAAGGCCGGATGCAGTTCAACATGTCGCCCCAGCTGATGGACGAGGTAATCACGGAAGCCATGAACCACATCAGCCGCAAGCGGGAGGAGCATGTCGTCCGCGTCGTCTGCGGCGATGAGCTGCTGCTGGCCCGCATGGACGCCCGGCTGATCATGCAGGTCATCATCAATCTGGTGGACAATGCCATCAAGTACACGCCCGCCGGTTCGGAGATCAGTATTTCGGCAGGCAAGGCAGAGGGTTTCGTGACCGTCTCCGTGGCGGACAACGGCCCCGGTATCCCCGATGCCGAAAAAGCCCATGTGTTTGAAATGTTCTATACCGGCAGGCATCAGGTGGCGGACAGCCGCCGCAGCCTCGGTCTGGGGCTGGCGCTGTGCAAGTCCATCATCAACGCCCACGGCGGCGAGATCACCCTGAGCGACAACTGCCCGCACGGCTGCATCTTTACCTTCACGATCCCCTCCGGAGAGGTGAACATCAATGAATAAGCTGCAAATCCTGGTCGTGGAGGACGACGCGCCGGTGCGCAACCTCATCACCACGACCCTTAGGGCCCATGAATACAAGCATATTGTCGCTGCCAGCGGAGACGAAGCCATCCGTCAGGCGTCCACCTGCAACCCGGATATCGTGCTGCTGGATCTGGGCCTCCCGGATATGGACGGCGTGGAGGTCATCCAGCGCATCCGCACCTGGTCCAATATGCCCATCATCGTCATCAGTGCCCGCAGCGAGGACAGCGACAAAATCGAGGCACTGGACAACGGCGCGGACGACTACCTGACCAAGCCCTTCTCTGTGGAGGAGCTGCTGGCGCGTATCCGCGTGACGGCCCGACGCCTGGCAATGATGCAATCTTCGCAGACGACAACGTCCTCCGTGTTCATCAACGGCCAGCTGAAGGTGGATTTCGCTGCCGGTTGTGTCTTCTTGGGCGACAATGAGCTGCACCTGACCCCCATCGAGTATAAGCTCCTGTGCCTGATGGCGCAGAATGTGGGCAAGGTGCTCACCCATACCTACATCACCCAGAAGGTCTGGGGCAGCAGCTGGGAAAATGACCTGGCCTCGTTGCGGGTATTCATGGCCTCTCTGCGCAAGAAACTCGAAGCTGCACCTGATTCCCCGCAATACATCCAAACGCATATTGGCGTGGGGTATCGGATGATGCGGGTTGAATGAATTCTGCACCGACAGAAACTGATAACTGTAAGCGAGGGAATATCGGATGAATTACAGGGAATACGGCTGTGCCGATCATGAGACGATCATCCTCCTGCACGGCGGCGGCCTGTCGTGGTGGAGCTATCGGGAAGTGGCCGAGAAGCTTTCGTCAGATTATCATGTGATCCTGCCGATCTTGGATGGTCATACAGGGAGCGACGCTGATTTTGCATCCATTGAGGACAACGCTGCGAGGATCATCGCGTTTATCGATAAGCACCTTGGCGGCTCGGTTCTGCTCATCGGAGGATTATCCCTGGGCGGACAGATTCTGCTTGAGATGCTCTCTCAACGAAAAGATATTTGCCGGTACGCGTTAATTGAGAGTGCTTTAGCAATCCCTTCAAAGCTTACGCATGCCATGATAAAGCCTGCGTTTGGAAGCTGCTTTGGCTTGATCCGTCACAGATGGTTCTCCAGACTTCAATTCAAATCGCTGAGAATCAAGCAGGAGCTGTTTGAGGATTATTACAGGGATACCTGCGGCATTTCGAAACAGAACATGATCGCATTTTTAGAAGCGAATGCTTTGTATGCAATCAAGTCTTCTGTTGCAGACTGTTGTGCAAAAGCATCCGTTTTTGTGGGGGAAAAGGAAAACAGCGCAATGAAAAAATCTGCAAGGAGCATTCACAGAGCGCTGCCTGAAAGCAACCTGCATATTCTTCCCGGAATGTATCATGGTGAGTTTTCGATCAACCATGCGGATGATTATGTGAATACAGTGAAGAAGATCATTGCAAACAGATCGTGCTAACTTCAAGTAATAAGCTGAAAAGCGCAATCGCTCATTGCTTTTTTGACAATGATCGATTGCGCTTTGACTATATCTTTTCATAATATTTTTACCCTTGACAAATCACATTCCAGTTTAGCGAGCTGGCAAACGCATCGAGTCTGGCCCCAGGGAAGAATCTCCCTGAGCAGCTGCTTCGTCAGAATGCATCGCAAAAAGGAGCCCTGCTTTTCAGCAGAGCCCCTTGGGAAGATAGATTACTTGCGCTCCACGTAGGTGGTGTGCAGCAGCTCGTGCGCCTTATGGCTGCCGGGCTTGCCCAGGTACTCCTCGTACACCTTGATGATGTCAGGGTTCTCGTGGGACTTGCGAATGGTCTTGGCCTCGTCCTCGGCATACAGGCCAGCAGCGCGGGCCACGCGAGGATCGACGTCCATGCGGGTGGAAGCATCCACAATGGGCTGGCCGCCGCCGTTGACGCAGCCGCCGGGGCAGGCCATGACTTCCACGAAGTGGTAGGTGGCCTCGCCGGACTGGATCTTCTTGATCAGCTGCTTGGCAGCGCCGGTGGAGTTGGCGATAGCAACCTTCAGGTTCAGGCCGCCGACGGTGACCTCGGCTTCCTTCACGCCTTCGATGCCGCGCAGAGCCTTGTACTCCACGTTCTCCACCTTGCGGCCCTCGAGCCAGTCAGCGGCTGTCCGCAGGGCAGCCTCCATAACGCCGCCAGTGGCGCCGAAAATGGGAGCAGCACCGGTGGACTCAGCCACCAGCTCGTCGAAGCACTCTTCGTCGGGCAGCTGAGCAAACTGAATACCGGCAGACTTGATCATGCGGGCCAGCTCACGGGTGGTGATGGAGATATCCACGGTACGCAGGCCATTCAGCGCCATCTCAGGACGGGAGGCCTCGAACTTCTTGGAGGTGCAGGGCATCACAGCCACGACCACGATCTTCTCGGGATCCACGCCAGCCTTCTCGGCCCAGTAGGACTTGATAATCGCACCTTCCATCTGCATGGGAGACTTGCAGGAGGACAGGTTGGGGATCAGCTCGGGGAAGTTGTGCTCGCAGTACTTGATCCATCCGGGAGAACAGGAGGTGAACATGGGCAGGGCGCCGCCATTCTTGATGCGGTCGACCAGCTCGGTGGCCTCTTCCATGATGGTCAGGTCAGCAGCGAAGTCGGTATCGAAGATCTTGTCGAAGCCCAGGCGCTTCAGGGCCTGAGTCATCTTGCCGGTCACGCGGGTGCCAATGGGCATGCCGAACTCTTCACCCAGGGCAACACGGACAGCGGGAGCGGGCTGAACGACCACGATCTTCTCCGGATCGTTGATGGCGGCCCAGACCTTGGCGGTGTCGTCCTTCTCGGTCAGAGCGCCCACGGGGCAGGCGTTGATGCACTGGCCGCAGTAGATGCAGTTGGTGGCGTCAATGGTCTTGCCGAAGGCGGGAGCGATCTGGGTCTTGAAGCCGCGCTCCACAGCGCCGATGGCGCCGATCTGCTGCACCTTGCGGCAGGCAGCCAGGCAGCGGCGGCACAGGATGCACTTGTTGGGATCGCGCACGATGGAGGGGGAGAAGTTGTCCAGCGGGTACTCGATGTTGGTACCGGCGAAACGGTTCTCGTCCACACCCAGCTCCTTGGAGAGCTTCTGCAGTTCGCAGTTCTGGCTGCGGACACAGGACAGGCACTCGCGCTTGTGGTTGGACAGGATCAGCTCCAGCACGGCCTTGCGGGCCTCGCGGACAGCGGGGGTGTTGGTCTTGACCACCATGCCCTCGCTGACGGGCATCACGCAGGCAGCGGCCAGGGCGCGGGCGCCCACGTCCACCACACACATACGGCAGGCGCCGATCTGGTTGATGTCCTTGAGGTAGCACAGGGTGGGAATGTGAATGTTGGCCTTGCGGGCAGCTTCCAGGACGGTCGTACCGGCAGGAACGCTGACCTTCACGCCATCAATCGTAACGTTAAGCATATCCATGTCAAATTATCTCCTTCCGGTAGAATCAGCCCTTGGTGATGGCGCCGAACTTACACTTCTCCATACAGGCACCGCACTTGAGGCACTTGGAGTTATCGATCACGTGAGGCTCGCGCACCTTGCCGCTGATACAGTTGGCGGGGCAGTTGCGGGCGCACAGGGTACAGCCCTTACACTTGTCGGGATCGATCTTGTAGCTCAGCAGCGCCTTGCACTGGCCGGCGGGGCAGCGATGCTCATAGATGTGAGCCTCGTACTCATGACGGTAGTACTTCAGCGTGGACAGAACGGGGTTGGGAGCGGTCTGGCCCAGGCCGCACAACGCGGTGGTCTTGATGGACTTGGCCAGCTCTTCCAGCTTCTCGATATCGCCGTCCTGGCCCTTGCCTTCCACGATGCGCTCCAGGATCTCCAGCATACGCTTGGTGCCGATACGGCAGGGCGCGCACTTGCCGCAGCTCTCGTCCACGGTGAAGTCCAGGAAGAAGCGGGCGATGTCAACCATACAGTTGTCTTCGTCCATAACGATCATGCCGCCGGAGCCCATCATGGAGCCGATGGCAGTCAGGTTATCGTAGTCGATCTCGATATCCAGCTCGGAAGCGGGGATGCAGCCGCCGGAAGGACCGCCGGTCTGGGCAGCCTTGAACTTCTTGCCGTTGGGGCAGCCGCCGCCGATGTCGTAGATGACCTCGCGCAGGGTGGTACCCATGGGAACTTCCACCAGGCCGGTGTTGTTGATCTTGCCGCCCAGCGCGAAAACCTTGGTGCCCTTGGACTTCTCGGTGCCCATGGTGCAGAACCAATCAGCGCCCTTGTTGATGATCTGGGGCACGTTGGCGTAGGTCTCAACGTTGTTCAGGATGGTGGGCTGGCCGAACAGACCCTTCACCGCGGGGAACGGAGGACGGGGACGGGGCTCGCCGCGCATGCCCTCGATGGAGTTCATCAGAGCGGTTTCCTCGCCGCAGACGAAGGCGCCGGCGCCCAGACGGACGTCCATATCGAAGCAGAAGTCGGTACCGAAGATGTTCTTGCCCAGCAGACCGTACTCACGGGCCTGCTTGATGGCAATCTGCAGGCGCTTGACGGCGATGGGGTACTCAGCACGGCAGTACACATAGCCCTGATCAGCGCCGATGGCGTAGGCAGCGATGGCCATGGCCTCGATGACAGCGTGAGGATCGCCCTCCAGGATGGAGCGGTCCATGAACGCGCCGGGATCGCCCTCGTCAGCGTTACAGCAGACGTACTTCTTGTCGGACACGGAATTCTTGGCGAACTTCCACTTCAGGCCAGTGGGGAAGCCGCCGCCGCCGCGGCCGCGCAGGCCGGACTTGAGGATCTCGTCAATGACCTGGTCGGGAGACATCTCGGTCAGGCACTTGCCCAGAGCAGCATAGCCGTCAAAGGCGATGTACTCGTCGATGTTCTCGGGGTCGATGACGCCGCAGTTACGCAGGGCAACGCGCTTCTGCTTCTTATAGAAGTCCACCTTGTCCAGGGACTTGACGGTCTGCTTATCTTCCTCCATGGAGCCCTTGTACAGCAGCTCCTTGACGATACGGCCCTTGATCAGGTGCTCGTCCACGATCTTGGTGACGTTTTCGGGCGTCACATGAGCGTAGAAGGAGCCTTCGGGGTACACGATGCAGACGGGGCCGGCCTCACACAGGCCGAAGCAGCCGGTACGGACGACCTTGACTTCCTTGTCCAGGCCCTTCTCCTGCAGCTGCTTTTCAAACTCAGCAATGACAGCTGCGGAGTTGGAAGAGGTACAGCCGGTACCGCCGCAGACCATCACATGAGAACGAATCAGATCCATTATCTTTTCCTCCTAATTATCGGCCATCACTCGACACAAGGTCGAGCACTGGCTACGCTCGGCGATTGCAAGTAATCGCTCTCGCTGGTCGGGCCAAAGCCCGCCCTTCATGACAATCAGCCCTGAGCGCCGATGGTGTACTCCTCCACGGGGCGGCCATTGACGATGTGCTCGGTAACCACGCGGGCAACCTTTTCGGGGGTCATGTGAATGTAAGTGACCTTCTCCTGGCCCTTCACATACACTTCCACCATGGGCTCCAGGCGGCACATGCCGATGCAGCCGGTCTGAGCAACGGTGACATTCTCCAGGCCGCGGCGCTTGAGCTCCTCCACGAACTCCAGCATCACGGGACGGGCGCCGGCGGCGATGCCGCAGGTAGCCATGCCCACCACGATGCGGGTGTCGATGTTGTCGTCCTTACGCATGTTGACCTGTTCGATCATCCGGTTACGGATGGCCTGCAGTTCTGCCAAAGATTTCATGTGAAATTCCCTCCATGCAGTTCATTGATTTCGGTCGTTAAGCATTCTTTGATCCAGGCGGATATCTCCATCTGATTGAGCGGGATCGGCGCCACCGTCTCCCGGACTTCCCGGGTATCGAAGGTGAAGACCTGTCCATCATAATCGTAGGTGAAGAGGAAGTCCTTCTCCGGATTCATCACCACTAAGCTGAACCACGCCCCGGCCACGTCGCCCATGGGGGGACGGTCGATATGATCAAGCCCGAAGGACGCCGTCACCGTCGTCCCCACACCGACCGTGGACTGAATGTCCAGCACACCGCCGGTCATTTCCGCCGTCTGCTTGAGCAGCGGCAGACCCAGACCGACCTTGCGGGTCTTGCGGGTGGTGGTGAAGGGTTCGATCACCGACTTGACCAATTCCTCGCTCATGCCGCAGCCGTCATCCTTGAACACAAAGGTGATCACGTTGTCAGCATGGCTGACTTTTACATGCACCTCAGTCAGGGCCGCTCCGGCAGAGATGGAATTCTGGGCAATATCCATGATATTGTCCGACAGTTCACGCATCATGGCATTTTACTCCATCAGTTGCGGTACTTCTCGATGATGCCGGCAACCTGATCGGGGGTCAGACGGCCGTACACGTCATCATTGACCATGATAACGGGAGCCAGGCCGCAGGCGCCCAGGCAGCGGGTCGCATTCAGGGTGAACAGGCCATCGGGAGTGGTGGAGCCGGCGGGAACGCCCAGCACCTTTTCCAGCTCGTCCAGCACCAGCTGAGCGCCCTTGACGTAGCAAGCGGTACCCAGGCAGACACTGATGATGTACTTGCCCTTGGGCTCCAGGTTAAACTGGGCATAGAAGGTCGCCACGCCGTAGACGTCGCTCACGGGGATGTCCAGGCCCTTGGCGATGATGTTCTGAACATCCTCAGGCAGGTAGCCGAAGATGTCCTGCGCACGCTGCATGACGGGCATCAGGCAGCCGGGCTCATTCTTGAGCTCGTCAATCACCTGCTGCAGCGCAGCGTACTTGTCCATGTTGTTGTTGCAATCACAACAGCACATTTGATCCATCCTCCTCTTAATTGAGTGTGGGCAGGCCTTTGGGGCCGCCGTTATGCTTAAATCACGCGCCCGCCCGGTAAGCGGGCGATCGTGAGATTTGCCGTAAGTAAGTCCGTTCAGCGTCCTGCAATGGCATCGAAGACGCCCTGCGTGGACTTTTCCCGCACCTCCAGCTGGAAGGTGGGCTCCAGGATATTCTCCAGGTAGTGGGCGTCGGACGAACGGAGAGTCCGGTACCCGGTGATGTCGATGGGCGGCATGGCCACCGCATCGGAAACCTCCAGCGCGTCGTAGGTCGCATCGCCAGGCAGGAAGCCCAGCGCGTTCAGCACGCCGTTGGCGCCGCGGTTGATGTGCGCCGGAACGCACAGCCCGCCGTATCGGTGGATCTGCCTCTCGCACTCCTCGAAGCTCCAGTCGAGGGCGCTGATCAGCAGCGTGTCCTCCTCCCCCACTTCTTCGTCCTGGCCGTTCATGATAACCTGGCGGCCGAAGAATTCGGGGCGGTTCTTGATCGGCGGAAGATGCTCATGCACCGCGCGGCTAAAGGCGAGCGCGCTGTCCACATCCGGGAAGTAAGCCAGCATGTGGGCTTCTTCCTTCGTCGTGAGCTCCATGCCAGGCAGCAGCACCACGCCCATCATGTCAGCTACTTCCTTCACCGCAGGCAGGTTCTCCGCCGTGTTGTGATCGCAGACCGCGATGGCGTCCAGCTGCTTGATGAAGGCCATACCGACGATGTTATTGGGAGTCATCAGCATGTCGCCGCATGGACTCAGGCTGGAGTGGATGTGGAGGTCACAGTAGATGTTCATCCCTTTTTCGCGGAGGGCACACCATTGTCCGCGAGGAGCTTCACCAGCTCATAGGCGGTCTGCTCGCAGGAGACGATGATGATATCCTCGGAGGCTGCCTTGTTGACGATGGTTTCGTCCACCGGCAGGCTCTCAGGAATGATCACGCAGGCAAAATCCAGCAGCGCCGCCACGGCGATGACATTCATGTGGGCCTGCACGGTGATCCAGGCCATGTCCGCCTGGCCCTTGCCCATCACATGGCTGAGCAGGTCACAGGTATAGCCGCAGACGATCTCGCGATCCTCATACTCACCGGTGAGCACCTTGCCGCCGGAGAGCTTCACAAAATCGGATACTTGCATGGGTCAGTCCTCCTTCTGTTCGCCGTCCTGGCGGTTGCCGCCCACGGAGAAGCGGGTGGATGCGCCCAGGGAAACCAGTTCGCCCGCCAGCGCACTGATGCGCTCATTCAGCTTGAAGATACAGTTCATTTCAGACGCATGGCCGCCCACGATGTCCTGCGCCAGCGCACGGCAGGTGGGAGAACCGCAGGAGCCGCAGTCCAGCCCGGGAAGGCTCGCCTCGATCTCGTCAATTCGCGCCGCCTTGACGATGCGTTCCAGCATCGTGCCGGTCAGCTGGGTGGACTCGTTAGGCTCGATTTCCCGCGTCATACGGAACTTTTCGTGGGCATTGTCGAAGATCTCGGTCCTCTGCACCATCTTGTCCGGCGTATGGCGGAGGATAGCATTCAGGCGACTCTTGGCCACATAGCCATTTTCCACCGCCAGCGGACCGCCCAGGCAGCCGTTGGAGCAGGCCAGCAGCTCCACATAATCCAGCCGGTCGAAGCGGCTGTCCTCGATCTGCTCCAGCGCATGCTTGACATTGTCAATGCCGTCCACACACAGGTAGTGGCGCATACCGACGGCTTCCGCCTCTCCGCTGGGAACTGCCCAGCGTACGCCCACGGTACTCGCCCGCTCGATCTCCAGGGGCGTGAAGCCTTCCTTGACGATCGCCTGGATCTGAGTGTAGATATCCTTGATGGCGATCACGCCATCCACCGAGGATTTCTCGATACCAATGGGGTTGCGGACGTCAGAAAGCTTGGCAGCGCAGGGGGAAATGAAGAAGGCGCCGATCTTTTCCACCGGAATGCCGTTCTTCTTCGCAGCCTCTTCCTTGGCAATACGGGCTGCAGCCTCCATGGGGGACATGATGTCGATCACATTGTCCAGGAGGCTGGGATACTTCTGCTGGATCAGACGGACCACCGCCGGACAGGCAGAGGAGATCACCGGACGGGGACGATCCTCATTGATCAGCGTACGGCTGATCGCATAGGAGATGACCTCCGCCGCGCGGGCGACCTCGAAGACTTCATCAAAGCCCAGCTTGTACAGCGAGGCGATGATCTTGTCGGAATGATGCACCTGCGGGAACTGCACATACAGCGCTGGCGCCGGCAGGGCAATCTTATACTCATAATCGTTGATAATGGACAGCGGATCGGTCACCGCCACCTTGGCATGATGGGGGCAGACCCGCACGCACTCTCCGCAGTCGATGCAGCTCTCGCGGATGATGGTTGCACGGTTGTTGCGGATGCGGATCGCTTCCGTCGGGCAGCGTTTGAGACAGTTGGTGCAGCCCTTGCACTTGTCCTCTTCCAGCCGGACAGAGTGGAAATAACGCAGTTCACCGCTCACACGCTCGCCTCCCATCTTTACCTTGTTCCGCTTATATGTTGAAGATCATGGTGATATCCGTGCCCACGCCAACAGTGGACTGGATATCGAACTCATCCGCATTGCGCTTCATGTTGGGCAGACCCATACCGGCGCCAAAGCCCATATTGCGCACCTCGTTGGATGCTGTAGACCAGCCCTCCGTCATGGCCTTCTTCAGGTCGGGAATACCCGGGCCCTGATCCACCACGCGGATAGTGATCTTCTCCGGCGAGATCTCGAAATCAATTCTGCCGCCATCGGAATGGATGACCAGGTTGATCTCCGCCTCATAGGTGCCCACAGAGACGCGGCGCACCACGCTGGCCGGGATGCCCAGCTGCTTCATCTGACGCTTGATGCGGGCAGAAACATCGCCCGCAGCGGTCATGTCATTGGCCTTAACGGGGTAGCTTTCCTTAATCATCGTCATCGTCGGCTTCTCCATTGTAGCTCTCGAGCTTGCAGGCGCCCATACCGGCGGTATAGAGCCGGCCGCACGCCTCAAACAGGGAACAGGTCGTCAGCAGCACCGGCAAGCCGATCTGCTTTGCGCGAGCTACCGCATCCTGATGCGGGATCTTGCCGCGCACGAACACCAGACAGGGCACATCCAGCATTTCCGCCGTACGCACAGACTGGCTGTTGATCAGGCCGGTAAGGATCATCGTATCCTCACCGACATGAGCCAGCACATCGCTCATCATATCCGACGCGAAGGCATAGCGGATTTCCTGGTCGGCCTCTTCCTCGCAGCAGACCCATTTGGCGTCCAGTATTTTCGCAACCTCCCGGATCGTCATCCCAACCACTCCCGTCGGATATTTCTGCCCACAGACATTCATCTTATTATATACGATTCTACATGGTTTGTCAATTTTCCAACAATAAAGATGCACGCTTTATTTTCGTATTTCCACTGTATCGTCAGCCTCTTGACGAAACGCCTTTTCCATGTTACGTTATTGATGCTGAAATTCTTCATTGACACTTCACACACCTGTGTTATGATCTCATTGTAAACCTCGCGAAAGAAGGAATTTCCCATGAAAACACCTCTGAACAAGGAAAAGCTTCAGAATCATTTTACTTATTCCCTTTGGAAGTACGCGCTGCTTGCGATCATCGCCATTTTCGGCTGGAATATCATCTACTCCATCACCGAGCCCCAGGCCCCGGAGGAGAAGAAGATCATCGTGGGCGTATATGCCTATGCGGATGAAACCAGCATGAACGTCTATATGGAGAACGTCCGCCAGGAGCTCATGCCGGATATGGAAGAAATGCTGATCAATATCATCATGCCGGATGAAATGTACGGTGACATGATCCTCTCCACCCGCGTGGCTGCAAGGGATTGCGATATCTATCTGCTGCCCCGCACCCAGTTCCAGAATTACGCCGCTCAGGGAGCTTTCATGCCGCTGGATACGGTGCTGCCTGATCTGATTGCTGACCTGGAGAAAGCCGGCATCAGCCTCAGCCGAGGCGCCCGCGCCAATGAAGAGCTTGGCGGTGAAAAGCACCAGTACGGCATCCCCTGTGCTGATCTGCCCGGCATGATGCCCATGCTGCAGATCGACACCAAGGACATGTATCTGTGCATCTTCTATGAAACGGGCAACGATGACAATGTGGTGAAGTTCTTCGACCAGTACGTCCGCGACATGCTGGAAGGAACCGTCACCGTCCCCGCCCCACAATGAGCCCATGGCTGCCGATGGAAAACCGGCAGCCATTTTTCTTCCCAAACAGGCTTGACTCTCCCCTTGCGTCATGGTTTATGCTGTTTCCGGAGGTGAGCCCCCGTGCTGAGCATCGGCGAATTATCCGCCCTGACCCATGTTTCCATCCGCACGCTGCGCCATTATGACCAGATCGACCTGCTCAAGCCCAGCCATGTGACGGAGGCAGGCTACCGGCAATACGATCAATCAGCCGTGGAACGTCTGCATACGATCCTGCTCTTCCGGGAGTTGGAATTCCCCCTGGCGGACATCCGCCGGATCATCGACGCGCCGGATTTCGACCCCATCGACGCTCTGGACCAGCAGATCACACTGCTGATCATGCGCCGCAAGCACATCGACAACCTGATTCTCCTCGCCAGGGGATTGAAGCTGAAAGGACTGAAACACATGGATTTTTCTGCCTTTGATACCCGCAAGCTGGATGACTACGCCGCCCAGGCCAGGGCTGCCTGGGGCACAACCGACGCCTGGAAGGAATATGAAGCCCAGGGGAAATCCACTGCCGACAACCAGCAGGCCGGTCAGCAGCTGATGGACTTGATCGCAGCCTTCGGAAAGCACCGCAGCATCGACCCTGCCTGTGATGAGGCGCAGCAGATGATCCAGCAGCTGCGGGACTTCATCACCGCGAATTTCTACACCTGCACCGTGCCCATCCTGCGCGGCCTGGCGGACATGTATGACGGCGGGGGCGACTTCACCCGAAATATCGACAAGGCGGGCGGACAGGGCACTGCAGCCTTCCTCGCATCTGCAATGCGCATCTATTGCCAGCGAGCCAAATAACGCATTGTTGATTTGCATTTGGCGCAGAATGGTTGTATAATACCCTTGTATTCAACCAACAGGAGGCCACACATTGATGCGCTATCAGGCAATTCTATTCGATCTGGACGGCACGCTGCTCCCCATGGAGCTGGAGCCCTTTGCAAAAATCTATTTCGGCGCGTTAACAAAGGAGCTCGCACCCTTCGGCCTTACTCCTGAAACCATGTTCAAGCCCTTCTGGGCCGCAACGAAGGCCATGATGGGCAATACCACAGGAAAGCTCAATGCAGATGTTTTCTGGGAAACCTTCTCCGCGCTGACTGGCGTTGAGCGCACACAGGTGGAGCCCATCTGCGATGCGTTTTACACCACAGGCTTCCAGGCCGCCCGCTCCGCCACGAAGGAGAATCCCCTGGCGGTGGAAGCTGTCCGCCTCGCCCGCGAAAAGGCGGACAAGGTCGTGCTGGCCACCAATCCCCTCTTCCCCATGCAGGGGCAGAGCACCCGCCTGAGCTGGATCGGCCTCACGCCTGAGGATTTCGATCTGGTCACCTGCTACACTTCTGACCGACACTGCAAGCCCAACCCCGCTTATTTCCTCGATATCTGCGACCGTCTCAGTATTGACCCGAAGCAGTGCCTGATGATCGGCAACGACGATAAGGAAGACATGCACTGCGCCGCAGCCGCGGGAATGGACTGCTATCTTGTCACCGACTGCCGCCTGATGGACAAGGAGAATCCCTGGACAGGCGCGCAGGGCAGCTTCGCCGACATGGTGGAAATGCTCCGAAACCTGTAATACCGGTTGCGCAGGACGGTTTTTCCTGCTATAATAGAGTGTGCTCTTATGCGGGCACGCTCTTTTTGATGTCAACATCCTTTGAAGGAGATCCATATGAAAAGCAAGGACAAGACCCTTATGCCCAACCAGGCGGAAGCCCAGCGCAAGCGCAGGCAACAGCTGCGCAATTGGGGCATCCTCATCGCCGTGGTGATCCTGATCATCGCAGCGGTGAATCTGTTCAACTTTTTCAGCCGCACCAGCTCGGTCAGCGCCCTTTCCCTCCCCTGCTATGCCCATCAGGACGTGACCGTCTTCCAGGATGGCGTGCTGTACTATGACGGCGCATCCATCCACTTCGTCAACGCCGGCGGCGGTATCGAGTGGAGCTATCCTGTGGGTGACGGCGCTTCCTTCTCCGTTTCGGAGGATCATCTGGTCATCTGGGCCGGCACGCAGCTGTTCATCGTGGATGCCAAGGGCCGCCCCTCCTACAATGAATCTATGGAAGCGCCGATCCAGTTTGCCCGCATCGGCAAGAAGTACGCTGCCGTTGTCACCGGCGATGACCTGAAGGCGACCCTGACAGTCCGTGACCTGCAGGGTTCTCAGATAGATACTGAACCCGAAGTCTACGACGGCATGCTGATCCTGGACTGCGGCTTCTACGGCTCCAACAACGAATATATGTGGACGCTCTCCTACGATGTATACAACCCCGCCATTGCCACCATCCTGCATACCTATCAGGTCGGCCAGATGAACACGGGCGAGGTCAATCTGGGTGAGCACCTGGCCTACAAGGTCATTTATGCAGACAACCTGCTCAACGTCTTCACCACCCAGCAGATGTACATCTATGACTACAAGGGTGTGCAGAATGTCAACGATACGATGCTCGTATACGGCTGGAAGTATCTTGACCATGCAGCCCCCGAGCGCGGCGCGACCCAGTTCCTGCTGGCCCCCACTGCACAGACCTCCTCCGTGCAGTCCATCACCGAGCTGCGTGTGTTCTCCTCCGCGCTGGATCGCCGCTACACACTGCCCTCCGCCTGTGTAGGCGCCGCGATCGACAAGGGCCGTCTCTTCGCATTCTCTGACCATTATCTGTATGCCGGCAATGTGTCAAGCCAGCGTTTCTACGCCCACGACATGAATCTCCCGGACGACCGCCTTGTGACCTCCTTCGTTGGCCTGACCAACAACGGTTATGCCATCGTCATCAGCAACAACGAGGTCTTCTCGGTCAGCCTGCCCCACTAAACCGCACACAAAAACCGCGACTCAGCTGAAAGGCCGGGCCGCGGTTTTCCTATGCACTTAATCCAGATCGCGCGTCAGCTCATACATCATGATCCCTGCCGCAACCGCCGCGTTGAGGCTCTCTGCGCCGCCGCGCATGGGCAGCTTCACCCGGTGGGTGGCAATAGTTTTGACTGCATCCGTCACGCCGTTGCCTTCGCTGCCGATCACCAGCACGAAGCGCTCATTCATCTGGCTGCGCTGGTAGAACGGCTCACCGTCCAGCTGGGAGGACAGAACGCTCGCGCCCTCCTGCACCATCTGTGACAGCACCCCCGGCAAATCATCCGTCACCCGGATCCCCATGCGGAAGATGCTGCCCATAGTCGCGCGCAGCACCTTGGGGCTGTATACATCCGCACACTGGCTGGACAACAGTACGCCGTCAAATCCCGCCGCATCCGCTGTGCGGACGATGGTGCCCACATTGCCCGGATCCTGTACGCCATCCATGGCAACAAGGCGCTTTCCGGTCAGGGGAACCTCCGCCATCCGGACGACAGCTGCGATGCCCTGGGGCGTTTTGGTGTCGCACACCGCCGCAAGGACGTGAGAAGGCATGGTAAAAACGGGGCCATTGGCAGGCAGGGTGAACTCCGCTGCACGGTCAGCGTCCACAAGGATGGCCTCCACCGGGAAGGCAGATGCGAGGGCTTCCTCCACCATCTTGCGGCCCTCCACCAGGAAGCAGCCGGTTTCCTTGCGGCCCTTGCGGTCCTTCAGGGACTTCCAGGTCGTGACCTTGGTATTTTTCAGGCTGGTGATGTGTTCAAGCATAGTTAGCTCCTATTCATACAACTGCGGGCGGTACGCGAGGCTTCCCCTTGAGGGGGAAGTCCGTTACGCTTGCATCCACTCTGCAACAGATCAGTTCACGCCGCGGAACCCCTTGCCCACGATCTCACCCGTATTGATGATCAGCACAAATGCATGGGGATCGACCTGCTTCACATACCGACGCAGCAGCACGGCCTCATGACGCTTCATCACCGTCAGCAACACCGTGCGGCCCTCATGGGTGTACGCACCCTCGCCATGCAGCTCCGTCGCGCCGCGTTTGAGCGTCCCGGTGATGTAAGCCTCGATCTCCTCGGGCTTGGTCGTGATGATGTGGAAATACTTGTGCGTGTTGATGTTCTCCAGCACCATATCCACCAGCAGGCTCTTCATCAGCAGGCCGAGGATGGAGAACAGACCCGTCTCCATGCCGAAGACAACACAAGCCATCAGCGTGATAACCATATCCGAGCACATCAGCGCTTTGCCGATGTCCAGGGACGTATACTTGCGCAACACCATCGCCACGATATCCGTGCCGCCGGATGAAGCATCCATGTTGAACAGAATCGCAGAGCCTACCGCAGGGAGCGCCACGGCGAAGATCAGCTCCAGCAGCGGCTGACTGGTCATGGGCGCCGTCAGCGGCACCGCCCGTTCCAGCACCCAGGTCAGCCCGGACATCAGCAGGCTGACATACACCGTCTTGCCCGCAAAGCCCTTGCCGAATACTGCGAAGCCCAGCCCCAGCAGCGCCACATTGATCACCATCACCATGTCTGCTCGGCTGATAAACGGCAGATAGGGCGAGAGCACCACCGCAATGCCTGTCACACCGCCGGTGGAAAAGTTGTTCGGGAATTTAAAGAAGTAGATGCCCAGCACCATGATGACCGTGCCGAGGGTCAAAAGCGCGTATTCTTTGATGATCCCAGCAATGTCAACCGGTTTCTTTGCCGGAACCTTGGTCTCTGTCTTTGCCATGACGCATCACCTTTCGCAATTATTCACCGGGGAAGGCTGCCGTTTCCGGTGCAATGACCGTCCTGCGCAGCTTGCCCGTGAAGCCCATCACCGACGCCGGGATATCCTCACCCTCGCCATAGCAGGCGCTGGCCGTCCGGCGGATGGTATCCTCGCCCGCTGGGGTCACATTCCCCCACTGGTCAAACAGCCCCGGATGCAGCTTCCACACATGCAGCGGATAGCACTGCATCAGCTGGGCAACCAGCATCCGCATCAGCTCCGAGAAGGACTGACGGGTGCGGATCACCGGGGTATCAATGGTCTTTTTCGTATCCTTGAGCACCGACATGCCCAGCGCCACCCCCATCGCCGGCAGCTGAGCCGGACGCAGGGTCAGCGTGCGCACGGGATGGCGCAGCTGCATCGGTTCATGCGCGATTCGCTGCAATCCGTTGCGCAACTGAGGCGTGAGGGTATCCAGCAGCCAGCCGCCGCGCCCGGTCAGGCAGATCGCCAGATCGCCGGGGAAGAGGTGGCTGATGTTGCTGTCGTTGCCCGCCTGCTCCAGCATGAGGCCCACGCAGAACAGGGCGGATGCGTACATTTCAAGCAGGATTCCCTGCACATAGGTGGGCTGCTGAGCGTTGAAGCGGGCATACAGATGCTGGGTGATGGGCTGCTTGTATTCCTCCAGCAGCGCATCCAGCATCATTGCCGCCTTGTCAGACTGGGCAGAAGACTCGCTGGCATGGGTCAGCTGCTCGCATACCGTTTCCACAGCAGCAATCAGCTGCTCGTTGCCGCAGTCGGCAAAGTCCTCCCAGAGCATCTCCGGATGCTCCCGGAGCGTGCCCAGCAGCGCCGTGGTGGCGCCCTCCATGATCACCGCGCCGCCCAGCGGACGGTTCTTGCCCTGCATCCACAGGTGCAGCTTGGTACTGCTGCCGCCGATATCCAGCACGGCGAAGGTGCCCTTCATGCCGCCGTGTGTGCGGAGGTATGCATGGAGCGCCGCCGCTTCTTCTGCCCACACCACGGAGAATCGGCCGTCCTGCAGCAAAAGGCCCGTTTCCTCGGCCACATTGACGGATAACTCATCCACCAGGTTCAGCAGTGCATCGCGGCCTTCCTCGGCCATTTCATCAGCGACCGTCACCCGCCAGCGGATGCTCCTTGCTCCCGCCAGCATGGCATTGAGGCTCGCACCCAGCATCACCTGATGCAGCAGGATCCGCCGCGCCCGGACGCTCCGTGCATCCGCCCGCCATTTCAGCGATGTGCACACGCTGCCAGCTTCCAGCGCCTGCAGCTTCTCCAGATCGCTGACGGCATACACATATCCGTCGGTAAACAGCTCATCGCCCATGCCCGTCAGCATGACAGCGGAGGGCGTCAGTTCATTCGGGGTCAGGCTGCGGAGGAAGTCATCCTCCGGCATTTCCTGGGGCGTAACCAGCATACGGGTCAGCACTTCCCCCTTGGCGGAGATCCGCTTGCCGTCGATGGCAATGACCGCAGCCGTGGCGTTCGCGCCCACATCCAGCGTGACCAGCGCATCCCCTGTCGCCTCAATGCGGCAAAGAGGCAGCGCATTAGGCAGCACGCCCAGGCACCAGTCCCCCTTCTTGACGCACAGGCAGGCGGGATAGGCCTCCGTGCGCAGGCTGCGCCAGGGAGCAGGCTTCGGGTTTTCTTCGTTCTCTTGGGACGCAGCCGCCGACAGCTCCTTCCACTGCCCGCCGGACAGAGCCGCGATGGACGCTTCCCCGCCACGCAGGAAAACATGATAAGCATGCCAATTTTCCATCGGCAGGCAGGGCCATACCGCCACGCAGGGCGACGCAGCCTCGGAGAGCACCATGATCTCCTCCACCGGGTAGGTACGAACCATACGGACCTCGCCCGCGCCGCGCAGCAGGAAGGACGCAGTGATACCGCCATCCTCCCGTGGTTCGAAGCGCATCATGTCCGGTGCAAGGCCCTCGCCCTCCGCGCAGGCAGCCACACACATCGCCATCTCCTGCGACAGAGGAGGCAGCAAAATACCATCTGCGCAGGCACAGCAATGCTGGAGCGCATGATCCCCCAGCACATGGCCGGTCAGCTTGGTCAGATAATCAGCGAAGGGTTTCTCCGCACCTCGCATCCAGCCATCGCCAAGAGCCTCCCGCAGCAGGTACTTCACTGCACCAGAGGAAGCGTCCCAGGGCCAGGTCAGGGTGACGGTCTGCTGGATCTCACGAGCCTTCTGCATCTGCACATGGCGGATGAGTTCCGCCTGCGCCTTGACCTCCGGCAGCAGCGCATCATCCTGATCCCGCAGCCAGTCGGTGACGCCGTCAGCACAGCGGCTGTTCCAGCGGGTGGAATTTTCGGTCAGCAGCAGAAGCTCGCGTTCCATTTCTGCAAGCGTCTCCGCCTGCGCAGGGTGATTCGTCCCCGTCAGGCCCAGAGCGGCACTGGTGCGGGCAAAGGGAACATCCTTCCACAGATAGGTCGCACATTCTCGCGGGGAAGTATAGCGAACATCCACCCCGGAGAACACCCGCACCAGCGGATTGTCCTCCGCTACAGCGCAGGGCTCCCGGCGGAGCGCAAATGCGTCAAAATCGCAAAGCGCACACACCGCCTGAATACGGGTTCCCAGGGCATTGAGAGCCTCCTCATCCCCGGCCTGCACAGCTTCCACGGAAGCCTTGTCCGCATCGGACAGCTCTGCCTTGAGAGCAGTGACCTCCGGCGCATCCAGCCCCATCAGCGTCAGCCGGGCCAGAAGGATGGCACGATCATGCTCATTCAGGAAGGGCACAGGGTCATGCCATGTGTCGGTTTCCGCCTCGTACCAGGCCGCGCGGGCAGGCACAAAGCCTGTGAAGTCCGTGGGGGCAGCAGGCATCACAAGGCCATGATGGGCATCTGCAATGCCCAGCAGGCGGCGCTGTCCATCCTTTTCCAGCAGGGCCAGATGGAGCGCGTCACGGCGCTGCTCTGCCGGGCGCGCGCTGAGCACCCAGGACGCAAACAGCGAAGCGGTACCATCCACCTCAAGGGTCTTGATCGCTGTGCCCGCGTCCGGCCATGCATCGCAGAGCAAAGCCAGGGCCAGCACGCCGCGCCACATGGTTGCATCCACGCGTTTTTCCTCTTTCGGCGGGAGGACGAGGCGGTCTGCAAGCGTCTTCAGTGCAGCGCCGTCCGCGCCCACGCGCACAAAGCCGTTCGCCTGGCTCAGTTCATCCTTGCCTTCCCGGTCTGGCAAGAAGATCAGTTCCTTCATCCTCACACCTCCTTCATCGCGTTTTCCACCATTGCCTGAACAAAGCTCATCAGCGGCGCGTCCCTGTCAACAGGAGCACGGCGGAGGGCCTTGAGCGTCTGCTTGATGGTCAGGGTATTCCCCGGGCAAACCATCCGGTGCCACAGGGGGGCGATATACTTCCGGTTCAGCTTGTCCCGCTGGAGCAGCAGCTCTGCCGCCTCCTGGAGGAACATATCGTTTTCCGCAGGAGCAGCCGCCATAGTAGGCTTTTCAAAGCGCAACCCTGCCTGATTGGCCCGCTCCACATCTTCTTTGATGTAGGCCAGCTTACTGTCCAGCATCACCTGATGGCGCTCCATGCGTCCCAGCTTCGTGCGGGCGTCGGTGATGCGGTACTGGTCCTCGTCCGCAGCAATGCTTTCCGCATGGTCGATTCGGCGGACAGCCTCCTCATACCGGGCGCGAAGCTCGTCACTTTCCGTCTGGGCTGCATCCAGCGCGGTGTAGAGCATGCTCATCGCGGAGGCGCCGCCCATTTTGCGGTTCAGCGCCGACTGCGCATTGCTTCGGCGGCTGATCTCCTGCCTTGCCGCAGCGATCCGCTTGAGCGTCGCTTCTACCTCCGCCGCCTCACTGTTGTTTTTGCCGCGATAGACCAGATTATCTTCATACAATTCGCCCCGCTGAGCGTCGACGTCCATCACAGCGAGACGGCTGGCCATGTCGGTCAGCTCCGCATAATGCTGCGCTGCTTCCTCGCGGGCTGCCATCAGTACCGATGCATTGCGCAAGTCGATCGGCAGGGATCTGCACACGCCGCCCATCCAGATCAGACAGACGTTCATCAGGCGGCTGATAGGCTCGATCAGCGCGATCTGTTCCCCACGATCCACCTGCATCCGGCGGAAGAAGCGAGCATACCAGCCAAAGAGCTCATCCCGCAGGAAAAACGGCTTGCGCAGCCGTTTCTCCACCTGTGCGCCCATCCCCGCCACCCAGGCGGAAGCAAACTTGAGCAATCCGCCGTAGCAAAGGCGATAGCGCTCCGCCGCTTTGCCGAAGATATCCCAGCTCAACGGTCCCTCCGGCGCCTTCACCGTGAACACGCCCTTGAACCATACCGGACGGTGCAGCAGCACATCCATGCAGTAGACGCTCAGCCAGTCGGTCAGGTGAGCATACTCCGCCGGAATGGAGGTGCGGCTGGCCTTGGGCAGTCCCAACACGCACACCGTGTCCAGCAGATTCTCCGCCGCGTAGGAAGCCAGCGCCTCGTTGGCACAGGCGGCATCCTGTTCATCATCGCAGGCATGGAGCAGCACAGCGCCCAGATTTGCCTTGTCCTCGGTGCGCTGGCGGATATAGCGGGTCAGCGCAGCCATACCCGCCGCGCCTGTTCCGCCGGAAATGGAGCCAGCAAGCACCACACGGACCTCTTCCCCCTCGCTGATGGCATGCACCATGTCATCTACCATGCAGGACAGGACATCCGAATGATCCTGATCCGCCTCATGGAGCAGGCCCGCATAGGTCACCATGCCCAGCATGCGGCGGCCGTGGAATCCCTCACGCAGGTCGAGCTCCGCTGCATCCTTGTCGAAAAGCGCCTGACTGAGCAGTGCATCTGCCTCGGCATTTGCCGTATACTCGGACAGGGTGGATGCATCCTCCGGCAGCGCCTTAGGCCACGACGAAAAGGCCACCTCCGTGCGGAAGGGGCCTTCCTTTTTGCCCATCGCCTGATGGATGCGGGCATAGTCCGCCATTTTTGCAGCCACCAGTCCCGCGCTGCGAACGCCCCGGCGATCCGTATCCGCCAGGAGCACCTCGAGCTTTTCCGCCGGGAACGCGCCCGCGCTCGCCGCCACCAGCAGCGCGTCCGCCAGACGCGCGCCTGTACCGCCCACAAGAAGCACATATCGCTTCATGCTGCATCCTCCGTTCCGAAAAAAGCGCGGAAGCCCGTTTGCGTGAGCCTCCGCGCTGCAAAAGATTTAGGAATGATAGCCCTTGGGATTGTTGCGCTGCCAGTTCCATGCATCGCGGCACATATCTTCCAGGTTCTTGGTCGCCTCCCAGCCCAGCAGCTCCTTGGCCTTGCGGGGATCGGCATAACAGGCGTCCACATCGCCGGGACGGCGGGGGCCGATCACATAGGGCAGGTCCAGGTTGTTTGCCTTGTTGAAGGCCTTGACGATATCCAGCACGGAATAGCCCACGCCGGTGCCCAGATTGATGATCTCGCAGCCGTTATGCTTATTCGCGTAATCGCAGGCAGCAACATGTCCCTTGGCCAGATCGACCACATGGATGTAATCGCGCACGCCGGTGCCGTCGTGGGTATTGTAGTCATTGCCCATAACGGTCAGCTGCTTGAGCTGGCCAGCGGCGACCTTGGTGATATAGGGCATGAGGTTATTCGGGATACCGGTGGGATCCTCGCCGATACGGCCGGACTCGTGAGCGCCGATGGGGTTAAAGTAGCGCAGCAGCACCACGCTCCACTCGGGATCAGCGGTCACCACACCCATCAGGATCTTCTCGATCATGTATTTGGTCCAGCCATAGGGGTTGGTGCAGCCCTTGCAGAACATATCCTCACGCAGGGGCACCTCATCCGGCACGCCGTACACGGTTGCGGAGGAGGAGAACACCAACTTCTTGCAATTATGCTCCGCCATGACCTCGCACAGGGTCAGCGTGGAGTCCAGATTATTGCGATAATACCGCAGGGGGATGGAAACGCTCTCGCCCACGGCCTTCAAGCCTGCAAAGTGGATCACCGCGTCGAACTCATTCTCGTCAAAGATGCGGTTCATTGCGTCCTTGTCGCACACATCAGCCTCGTACACCTTCACGGGGCGGCCGACGATCTCCTCCACCCGGCGAACAGCCTCAGGCTGGGAGTTCACATAGTTATCCACGATCACAGCTTCGTGACCGGCCTCCATCAGTTCCACACAGGTATGGGTCGCGATGAATCCGGCGCCACCGGTCAACAGGATTTTCATGTTTCCATTCTCCTTTTCCGATCATGGGACACCCTTGGTACCACTCCCTATTGTACCAAAGAAACGCCCCCGGGGCAAGTGTTCCGGGAGCGGATGAGCAAATTTTTCAGATATTTCGTCGTTTTTGAGAAATCACACCAGCGCCGGATACACTCCTTGCGCATGGAGCTTACGCAGCTCGCCGGAAACATATTCCTTGTCGGCCAGATAGGTCACGCCGAACCACATTGCCTTCGTCTGAAGCACCTCCACCGTAAGGCCATCCGTATGCATCAAATGATCGATCTCCACCGGCAGGACGCACTCTTTCTTCAGCGGATCCCTGCTCTCATCCTGCAGGAAAGCGATCAGATCCCTTTCCGCCGCGCGGAAGAACCAGGGCGTGAGGCCCCAGAAATTCATCGACACCAGCGCATCCGGGTCAAGGATTGCGCCCGTTTCATCCCCGTGAACATCGCGGATGGTTCCATCCGGGAAGGGCCGGATGCCGTAGGTCTCGGTGACCTTCGTCAGATTGCCCTGTTCGTCCTTCTCACACACGCCGCGGGTGACGGCGCCATTCTCCGACACAGTATTTTTGAGACAGTAAGCCACCATGGAAGCTGTATTGTCCTTGCCCTGCATGCGGCGCAGACTGTCAGCCATGGTAACGAAGGCGTCCTTGCCGTAATAATCATCGGCGTTAATGACCGCGAAGGGCTCGGCGATCACTTCCTTCGCCGCGAGGACAGCATGCACTGTGCCATAGGGCTTCACGCGGCCCTCCGGGGGGATGAATCCGCCGGGCAGGTTGTCAAACTCCTGGAAGGCATAGTGTACCTCCACGCCAGCGGGAATGCCGCCCTCCAGCAGGACGCGGAAATCCGCCTCCATTGCCCGTTTGATGACAAAGACCACCTTGTCAAAGCCGGCAGCGGCTGCATCATGAATGGAGTAATGCAGCAGCAGCTCGCCGTTGGGGCCGACCTTGGCGATCTGTTTGTTGCCGCCAAAGCGGGAGCCCATGCCCGCGGCCATCACAAGAAGCGTGGTATGCATGCTAACGCCTCCTTTTCGAAGGTACGCTCAAACCGCCGGAAGCAAGCCCCCGGCGGAACGTATATCTCAAATCATTTTATTTATCATACCACGCAGCGGAGTGTCTGTCAAGGTTTATAGTTGTTTTCGGGCATTTCAGTCACATTTTCAGGGCTTTCATGGCCATTTGGGCATAGATTGCCGCACCTATAGGCAGCACAGCCTCAGCGAATCGCGTTTTCGGGTGATGGGCCGGTTCCTCATACCCCTCTGATGGATTGCCTGCTGCCAGCGCCACCATCACTGACGGCACCGCATGGGACACATTTGCGAAATCCTCCGAACCGGAGGACTTCTTGCTCTCGCCGCCCAGGTCGCTGCTCAGGAGCGTCCGGTCATCCCCCAGCAATTCCTGCAAAGCAGTCAGAGTTGCGTGGCTGATGGTTTCGTCGTTCACCAGCGTCGGCGCGCTGCCCAGCATCTCCACCTCCGCACTGCCGCGAAACATCACCGCCGTTTGCACTGCGATCTCCTCCACCCGGCGGATGAGATACTGATGAGCGTCCTCGTCAAAGGCACGCAGACTCCCCTGCAGCACCGCTTTATCCGGAATGACGTTGGCCATATCGCCAGCTTGCAACAGGCCGATGGTCAGCGCGCAGGGCTGAGTCAGGCTCAGCTCGCGGGTCTGGATCTGCTGGAGATTCAGCACGGTGTGGGCCGCGATGGTGATAGGATCCACGCCGGTGTTTGGCATTGCGCCGTGGCAGCCCTTGCCCTGGATGCGGATCTCGAACATTCCCGCCGCCGGAGCGCTCACGCCAGGGGCAGAGACGATCGCCGTTCCCACGGGCAACTCGATATTCGTCAGCACATGGATCATGAATGCCGCACAGGGGTTCACGCCATCCAGCAAGCCGTTTTTCAGCATGTCCGCCGCACCGAGCAGCGGCTCCTCCGCCGGCTGGAACATCAGGCGCACCATGCCGCCAAGCTCACGCTCCCGTGCCTTGAGGATGCGCGCTGCCTCCAGGAGCATGGCGGTGTGGAGGTCATGTCCGCAGGCATGCATGCAGCCATTCTTGCTCGCAAAGGGGACGTCCGCCTCCTCGCGGATGGCCAGCGCGTCCATGTCTGCCCGCAGCAGGGCGCACTTTTCTCCCCTGCCGATATCGGCGATGATGCCGCATCTGCCGCACTTCCGTGGGGACAGCCCCATGTCCGTCAAGGCTTTCCAGACATACTCAAAGGTTTCATGGAGGTCAAAGCCCAGCTCCGCATGGGCATGAAGATACTGTCGGTCAGCGGTGACGCGCTTTGCGTCCGCCGCAGCAAGCAATTCGTGCATAGAGGCAGCTCCTTTCAGGTCGATAAGGATATCATAACCAGCCTTTGTGACTTGGCGATGAATTATCCGTTTTCAAGCCGACAGAATTGTGGTATGATAAGGATATCAACTGTTGGAGGCTTCATCATGCTGACCGTGGCCCTGCTTGGCACCGCTGCGACCTTCCCCCAGCCTGACCGCGCATTGAGCAGCGCAGTGCTCTCCCTCTGCGGGCGGCATATCCTCCTGGACTGCGGCGAAGGCACCCAACTGGCGCTCCACCGGCAGCACATCAGCCCGATGAAGATCACGCTGATTGCCCTGACCCACTACCACGGCGACCACTTGCTCGGCCTCCCTGGCCTGCTACAGACCATGGACACCATGAACCGAAGCGCCCCGCTGTTCATCACCGGCCCGGTGGAAGGGCACGAAACCATCCTCGCCGCCGTACTGACCCTGGCAGATGAACTGGCCTACCCGGTGCACTTCCTGCCCATGCCGCCGGAAGGGCTTTCCCTACACGAGCTTGATGCAAAATGGCCCATCGAAGCCCGACTGACCGCTTTCCCGACGGTGCACCGAATCCCCAGCCAGGGATACCGACTGACGCTGTCCCGCACACGCCGCCTGTACGCCGACAAAGCCATCGCCATAGGAATCCCGAGAGCCTTCTGGCGGCAGCTGCAAAGCGGACAGAGCATCACAGCAAACGGCCGTGTGATTCACCCCGATTCCGTCTGTGGGCCAGAGCGCAAGGGCCTGACCGCCGTCTTTACCGGCGATACCGCGCCCTGTGAGGCTGTCGAGCAGGCTGCACAGCAGGCCGATCTGCTCATGATGGACGCGACCTACGCCGATGAAAAATATGCCGACAAAGCATCCCTTTACGGGCATTCCACCTTTTTGCAGACTGCCGCATTGGCTGCCAGGGCCCAGGTAAAGCGCCTTTGGCTGACCCATTATTCTGCGATGATCACCGACCCTGAAGCAAAGCTTCCGGAGGTGCAGGCCATCCTCCCGGCGGCTGAGTGCGGCGTGGACGGCAAGCAGATTCTGCTCACCTTCCGGGAGGGGGAAATGTAACAAAGCCCCCCCTTCCCTTGCGAAAAGGGCGCAAATGTCGTATACTGGATATACAGATCACCCCAGCGAACTACATTCGAGGTTTAATATGAAAGCACGTCCTTCCCTGGCCCGCATCCTCCTCTACATCCTCCTGGCGGCGTTCCTGATTGCAGCAATCATCATGGCCGCCACTGTGGCGGAGCTGAATACGGAGGTGCAGCGGGTGCGTTCCCTCACCCCCACGCCCCTGCCCCAGTACGGCAGCGTCTTCAAGGTCACGCCTGATCCCAGCGCCCCCACGGCCGAGCCGGTCATGCGTTCCGGCGCGACAGGAGAAGCCGTCACCCGGCTGCAGAACCGGCTGAAGGAACTGGGCTACTACACCGGCACGGTAGACGGTCAGTTCGGCCCCGGCACCCGCACAGCAGTGACCCTCTTCCAGCAGCAGAACAGCCTACAGGCGGACGGCGTCGTCGGCCCGGACACCAATGAGGTGCTCTACTCCTTTAGCGCCAAGCCCGCCATCACCCCGGAGCCCACCGCTGTCCCCACCCCCACGCCTGATACCACCTCCACTGCCGCCGTCCAGCAGCGGCTGAAGGACCTGGGCTATTACACCGGCACGGTGGACGGCCTCTCCGGCCCCGGTACGAAGAAGGCCATTGCCCTCTTCCAGCAGCAGCATTCTCTGGATGACGATGGCATCTACGGTCCTGCCACGGCAGCGGTGCTCTTCTCTGACAAGGCCCACCCCGTTCAGACTACCCCGACTCCCGATCCCAATCAGATCCCTGGTGTGATGGCCAATGGATATCCTGTGCTGGTCAACGATGACAACTATATTTCCGATGATTATCAGCTGGTGTGCCTGGTCAACATGAAGGATTACTGCGACGCCAGCGTGGTGAAGATCAAGGGCAGCGAAATCCTGGCTGAGAAATATGCTGTGGACGCGCTGCTGGTGATGCTCAGGGACGCTCAGGCCCAAGGTTACAAGAACTGGCAGGTCAACGCAGGATACCGTTCGATCAATTATCAGCAGGAGCTGTTTGACGAGCGCGTCTACGCCTACCGTCAGGAGGGCATGAGCGGTCAGCAGGCCCGGGCAAAGGTGCGTCAAACTGTTGCTGACCCCGGCTCCAGCGAGCATCACACCGGGCTGGCCTTCGACGTGGCAGTGACAGGTGAACCCTCCTTCGGCGCCACGAAGCACTCCGTCTGGCTGAAGGAGCACTGCTGGGAATACGGCTTCATCCTCCGTTATCCGGCAGACAAAACGCATATCACAAAGATTTCCCACGAACCCTGGCACATCCGCTATGTCGGCACGGCTCACTCCCTCATCATGCGGGACGAAAACCTGTGCCTGGAGGAATACATCGACAAATACGCCAACTGAGGTGGAATGAGATGCTTTATTATGGTCTGACCTGGCGGCCCGCCACCGATAACCTCGGCGACGACCTGGTGACCCTTGCTGCCATGCAGCGCCTTCCCCGGGTGGATCACGTGCTGGACGCCGATGCGCTGGACACGCCCCTGCCCTGCCTCGCTGATGATGACCGGCTGGTGCTGCTCTCTCCCGGGCTGTTCCTGCGCTCCTCGGCACACTGGCCGCCGGATAAGCACATCGCGCCGGTATGTATGGGCGTACACATCTCCGAGGAGGATGCATGGGGCCTGCCGTTTTCCACGCTGGACGGCACAGGTCTTGAGGCGCTGAACGCGTGCGCACCCATCGCCGCGAGGGACGTGCGCACCGCGAACCGCCTTGCGAAATTGAACATCCCCCACACGCTGACCGGCTGCATGACCCTCACTCTGGAGCATCCGCCGGTGCAGCGGGCAGGCGTCGTCTGCTGCGATGTGCCGGACGAGGTCGTCTCCGTCATCCGGGAGTTCCATCAGGATGTACCCATCGTCACCCATGGTTTGAGCAATCCGTCCACCGATTTTTCCCTGCGCATGGAAGCCGCGAAGGCCATGCTCACGCGCTATGCCTCCGCCGAGATGGTTTTCACCCGCCGTCTGCACTGCGCGATGGCCTGTCTGGCCATTGGTACGCCGGTGCTGCTGCTCTATCACCCCGAATACGAGGACATCTCCCGTTTCGCTCCGATGGACGATATGGTGCGCCGTCAGCCAGTGGAAGATTTCATCCGCGAGGTGCGCCGTCACGGCATGCCCGCGCCATGGAAGAACCCTGCAGATGTGGGCGCCATCCAGCGGATCCTGCTCAATGCATTGTCAGAGGGTTTGAAGCGGGCGGAAACTACGCCGCTTCCCATCGTCCCTGCAGAAGATGCCATCATCTGGCATCAGGAGCGCATCCGCCTGATGATGCAGACTGCCGCCGGAAAGATCCAGCGGCTGGAGAATCAGCACTATGACGATCTTCACGCCAAATTTACCCAGCTTGTGTTGGAGGAGGACGTGAAAGCCTCCCTGCGCGAGGTGTTGGCTCTGCCCGAAGTGGAGAACGCCCTGCGCACTGCATCACTTCGGCTGAAAATGGAGAAGCTTTCCTCGAAGGATCAGAAGTCGCTTCAGGCTCAGTACAAGCACAATCTGGTCGATGTGGATGACCTGATTCGTAAGGCTGAAGGCGCACTGGCCCAGCTCGGCTGGCCGGAACACAATGAAGACTGAAAGGAACCCAACTATGCTCTATGACGTGATTATTCTTGGCGCAGGCCCTGCCGGCCTGTCTGCCGCCCTGTATGCGGGCCGTGCCTGCCTTAAAACCCTGCTGATCGAAAAGGCCATGCCCGGCGGCCAGATTACCCTGACCAACGACATTGAAAACTACCCCGGCCAGCTGCTGGAGGGTGAAAGCGGCTTCTCCCTGACCGAACGAATGAGTCAGCAGGCCGACAGATTCGGCGTGGAGCGGGCCTATGACGAGATCACCGCCGTTGATTTCTCTGGCGAGGAAAAGGTACTGACTGGCAACTCCGGCGAGTACCGCGCCAAGACTGTCATCCTCGCCACCGGCGCCCATCCCAAGCCCATCGGCTGCGAAAATGAGGCGCAGTTCACCGGGCGGGGCATTTCCTTCTGCGCTACCTGCGACGGCATGTTCTTCCGCGATATGGATGTTTACGTGGTCGGCGGCGGCGACAGCGCCGTGGAGGAGGCCATTTTCCTCACCCGCTTCGCCCGCAAGGTGACCATCATCCACCGCCGTGATCAGCTTCGCGCGGTCAAGACCATCCAGGAGCGCGCCTTTGCCAACGAGAAGATCGCCTTTATGTGGAACTCCGTGGTGGAGAAGGTGGACGGCGATGCTGCTCTCTCCGAAATGACCGTGCGCAACGTCGTGACCGGCGAGACCACCGTCATCCGCGCGGACGAGGCAGATGGCACCTTCGGCCTGTTTGGCTTCGTGGGATATGCGCCCAACACCGAGCTTTTCGAGGGCAAGTTGGACATGGATCGGGGCTACATCATCACCGATGAGGACATGCACACCAGCGTACCCGGCGTGTTTGCCGCCGGCGACCTGCGGGTGAAGAACCTGCGCCAGGTCATCACTGCCGCGGCGGACGGCGCGATTGCAGCCATGCAGTGTGCGAAGTATATTGAGGAAATGTGACGCAGCTTGCGCAGCGGTGATTGATACATATGCCGCAATTGGAAAGATCGACAAATAGAAATGTGGAGGGTAATCGTATGCCACAGGATACATATGCCAAGATTGAAGAAAGTGCTATGGCAGTTGTCATTTGCAAAGGAAAACTACTTACAACATATGAGATGATATATGGGAAAAAAGTGCTGTCTCTTCCAAAGGGACATGTGGAAGAAAACGAAACATCTTTTGACGCTTCAATCCGAGAATGCTATGAAGAAACAAATATTGTCATAAATGAAATCCATTTTATCAAAAAATTAACCCCCTATTCTTATGAGTTTTTGACTCCTTCAGAAGAATTGATCCGAAAGACATTGACGCCCTATCTATTTGTAGTGAATGATTTTGGCACTCCATTGCCCAAAGAAGAAAGAATGATCTCCGTGCAGTGGATGAATGTGGAAGAATTTTTATCATTATGCCCCTATGAGAATGTTAAAAATATTGTTTATGAGTTCCTTCATTCTCTAGAATAACACTCCCTCCCCACACAAAAAGCCGACTGCGACGCATCGGCTTTTTCAAGTACGAATAAATATTCAGCAACAAAGGACGGCCTCCGCTCGGAAACCGTCCTCAGCTTATACATTGTCAAATCACAGCGCCGCCAGATCCTTGTACAGATCCTTGTTGGCCTTGTAGAGCTTCTTGTACAGGTCGTACACCTTGGCGTACTGGGGCACGTTCTCGGCGATGGGCTCCTGGGCGGGGTTGCGCTTGATCATCGCGCGGCAGGCCGCAGGAACGCTCTCGTACAGGCCAGCACCCACGCCAGCCAGGATGGCCACGCCCAGAGCGGGGCCTTCGGTGTTGACAGTGGTCGCCACGGGCACGTTGAACACGTCCGCCAGCATCTGACGCCACAGTGGGCTCTTGCCGCCGCCGCCGCAGGCCAGCATGGTCTCGGGGGCAACGCCCATCTCGGCCAGCACGCTCAGGCTGTCCATCTGGGAGAAGGTCACACCCTCCATGACGGCGCGCAGCAGGTCGCGGCGCTGGTGCATGGCGGAGAGGCCGAAGAACATGCCGCGGCAGTCGGGATCGAGGTGGGGGGTACGCTCGCCCATCAGGTAGGGCGCGTAGATCAGCTTGTTGGAGCCGATGGGGCTCTGGGCCGCCTGCTTGTTTGTCAGCTCGTAGGGATCAACGCCCATCTGGGCAGCGGCTTCCTTCTCCGCCGCGCAGAAGGTATCGCGGAACCACTTCAGGCTCAGGCCGGCAGCCTGGGTCACGCCCATGACATGCCATGCGCCGGGCACCGCGCAGCAGAAGGTGTGCACGCGGCCCTGGGGATCAATAGCCAGATTGTCAGTGTGAGCGAAGACCACGCCGGAGGTACCGATGGTGACGAAGGCCTTGCCGTCCTCCACCACGCCGGTGCCGACAGCAGCAGCCGCATTGTCGCCAGCGCCGCCGACCACCAGGGTCTCAGCGGACAGGCCGGTCAGGGCAGCCGCCTCAGCGGACACATGGCCGGTCACTTCGCAAGACTCATACACCTTGGCCAGCATGGACTTGTCGATGTCCAGGATCTCAAGCAGCTCGTCGCTCCAGCAGCGGTTCGGGACGTCCAGCAGCTGCATGCCGGAGGCGTCGGACACCTCGGTGGCATAATCGCCGGTCAGCATGAAGCGGACATAATCCTTGGGCAGCAGGATGTGGCGGCACTTGGCGTACACATCGGGCTCGTTGTTGCGCACCCACAGGATCTTGGACAGGGTGAAGCCGGTCAGGGCGGGGTTGGCGGTGATGGAGATCAGCTTCTCCTTGCCGACCTTCTCGTGAATCTCGTCGCATTCCTTGGCGGTACGCTGGTCGCACCAGATGATGGAGGGACGAAGGACTTCGTTGTTCTCATCCAGCATGACCAGGCCGTGCATCTGGCCGGAAATGCCCAGGGAGACCACGTCATCTTTATTCACGCCGGACTTGGCCAGCACGGTCTTGATGGTCTCGACCGCAGCATTCCACCAGTCCTTGGGATCCTGCTCAGCCCAGCCATTGTGGGGCTGGTACATGGGGTATTCCACAGTGGCAGAGGCCATCGCCACGCCATCCTGATTGAACAGCACCGTTTTGGTGCCGGAAGTGCCGAGGTCAATACCGAGAACGTATTTCATAAGGGACAGCTCCTCTCTGTATTTGGTTGAACGGGTGAATTTCCACCTACAATAATACATGGAAAATCTCCGCCCGTCAAGAGGCAGAGCAAGGTGTGATGATAATTGGGCAACCGTTGATTACAGCGTGTTTGCGATATAGCTCAACCCAAGCTGAATCATCAGGACAATGAACGGCAGCGCCAGCACGATGCGCCGTGCGACCGGCTTTTCCGACAGAGCACTCGCCGCAGCCGCGCATATCACCGGTGATACGCCCACGCCCACGCCGAACCACACGACCACGTTGGCCAGCGCGTCTGCCCACGGGTACGCGATACCGATCAGGCTTTCACTGAACATGCCGGAAAGAAAGCCATAGACAGATATAAACAGATACGCCAGACCAAGCAATACCCACAAGCCGCCGCGAATGAGCGTTGTTTTCATCGTCTCACCTCCTGATAAGCATTATAGCACGGCCCTCATTACCACACAATCACAGCCACAAAGTTTTACATTTCCCGCCAAAATGAAAAAGCAAATTCCTCCTATTTAGGGCTTGACGAACTCGCTTCCACATGCTATAATAATGCTTGCTGGTTCGCGTGGAGAGATGGCCGAGCGGTTTAAGGCGCTGGTCTTGAAAACCAGTGATGTCGAAAGGCACCGGGGGTTCGAATCCCTCTCTCTCCGCCAGCTTTCACTGAGCCGTGATTGCTGGAGACAACCACATTTCACCTGTTGCACGCGTGCGCAGCCTGATCGAAGGAGCGCATCTCAATCGCGCGAAGTACAGGTCGAAGACCTGCAGATGTACCCAAGTGGCTCAAGGGGCTCCCCTGCTAAGGGAGTAGACTGGGATAACCGGTGCGAGAGTTCGAATCTCTCCATCTGCGCTTTACTGCAAGCCTTGAAATCACTGGATTTCGGGGCTTTTTCTTATGCCTTCAACGCCCCTTTGACCACAATTTTGACCACAACCAGCCCGAACAGGGCTCTTTTTTGTTGTCGGAAATGGTCAGACCGTGCGTTTGATCAGGGCTTGTATCCGATTGGCGGCATCCCGATCCATAGCCTCGGTGACATGGGCATAGACGTCAGCGGTGAAGGCTGCTGTGGCATGACCCAGGTCAGAGGAAACCTTTTTCAGCGGCACGCCCTCCTGGATCGACAGCGTGGCAAAGGTATGGCGCATATCGTGGAACCGGCTGTCCGGCAGGCCAATGGCTTCTGCGTGCTTCTTGAAGTGGCGGTACACCGTTGTGTGGTGCAGATGCCGTCCGATCTCGTTGGTGAAGACAAGGTTGTCCGGGTTTGACCAGGCGCTTCCAGCCCGAAGGCGCGCTGTGTTTTGCTTGATGCGCACCGCCTTCAAGCAGGCCATCACTTCCGGTGCTGGGACGATCCGGCGCGTTTTGCCATTCTTGAGCGGCGAAAAATAGAATTCGCTGCCCTTCCCGCGCCCGCGCTGCAGCTGGCGGCGGATGGTGATGCTCCCCTGTTCGAAATCAACGCAGTCCCAGCTCAGGCCGAGGATCTCGCCCTCGCGCATGCCGGTAAACAGATCAACAAAGAACAGGTCTGCATATTCGTCGCCTTCCGCCGCGCGCAGGAACGCACCGATCTGCCCGCCCTCCAGCGGATGGATCTCCGTCCGGGTTTTCGCCCTGGGCGTCTTGCACCGGTCACAGGGATTGGAGCGGATCATTTCCAGCTCCGCCGCCTGCTTCAACGCCCGGTGGAGGACGCCGTGGATGCACTGCACCGTCTTGGCGGACAGCCCCTTTTCCGTCAGTTGATTATAGAACCGCTGCACGATGGGTGCTGTCAGGTCATTCAGCTTCACGCTGCCCATGGCTGGCAGGATATGTACGCGCACCATCTGCTCGTACTTCTGCCGGGTGGACAGCTTCACGTCGCCGATGTAGTCCTTCTGCCAGCTTTCCAGCCAACTGCGCAGCGTCAGCCGGGTCGGCGCGGTATATGTTCCCTCGTCGATCTGGGAAGACAGCTTGCGCAGCAGCTGGGCCGCTTCCTTCTGCGTCTTGCAGTAATGAGACTTGCGGATCAGCCTGCCTGTCCCCGGATCGCGCCCCAGCGACACGACCAGTTCCCATCGTCCGTCCTTACGCTGGCGGATCGTTCCGTCGCCGTTTGCTCTCTTCTTTGCGATAATGAATCACCTCTCTTGTAGATTATTCGACCTATTGATGATGTGCCTCCGCTGCACCGTAATTCCTGTAATTATGTAATCAGGGCCGCAAAGCCTTGCATTTCAAGGGTTTCTCCAATTACAACGGGCAGCGGAAGCGTTACAGAATTACAATTTTACTCCTTCTGCAGCGGTATTCTGTCCAGCTTTTCCAGCTCTCGCTCCAGCCAGGTGTGGTAGATGTCCTTGTCCAGGGTGCTGTCGCTGATCAGCATGCCCAGTTTGTACACGCCTTCGATGAACTTCGCCATCGGTGCGTCCGCATCCTGGTCGATCGTCAGGCGGAGAACAAGCCCTTCATTGCCGTCCAGGATCAGCGAATCCCTCCTGAAGATGTGCGTATACTCTGCCGCATCCACCATACCGGCCTCCACCAGCACCAGGAATGCCCGGGCAGCATCGCCAACAGAGCCCACAGCAGGCTTTGTTGCCTCGGCGATGGGCGCATCGTTCAGCAGCCAGTCCAGGGAAACACCCAGGGCGGCAGCGATTTTCCCCGCCGAATCTACCGTAGGGATTTTGATCCCCTTCTCATACGCAGATACAGATCCGCTGGACAAGCCTGCTGCTTCCGCCAGTTGTCGTTGGCTCATGTTGCGTGCTTTTCTTGCCTCTGCCAGTTTTTCATGAAACATGTTCATCCCTCCTTGCGCACTATAATACATCATCATCATCCATTTGTCAACCATATTTTATACCGCGCTCTTAAATAAATTTCGCGCCTTGTAGTTGACATTTGGGCCATTCCGTGCTATGATGAGTCCGACGATGACGCGAACAACATGCGAACACCGTCAGCAAACACCACCCTCCCGACAGAAAGGAGCCGAGAAACGATGGCAAACGACAAGATCCGACAAGCCGCAAAGGCGGCGAACATCCCCCTGTGGCAGCTGGCAGACGCCCTTGCGGTGTCCGAGGCGACCATGACCCGCATGCTGCGCCGCCCGCTGCCGCCCCAGCGCGAGGCCGAATTGCTGGCCCTCATCCATGCAAAGGAGGTCAATGCCATTGACGAATGAAACCATCCTGACCGTTGCCGAAGCCGCCGCACATCTGCGCATCAGCAAGCCCGCGATGTACGATCTTGTCCACAGGTCAGACTTCCCCAAGATCATGATTGGACGCAAGATCCTCATCCCCCGTATCGAATTTTTCGACTGGATCCACAGAGAGGCGGGTGGAGCCCATGCTGCCAGCTGATTTTCTGACCGCGCTGTTTGCGGGCTGCGAGGGGCTCGCTGTCTGCCTGAGTCATAAGTCTGCCGATCAGCAAAAAGGCATGCGCTCCCGCTGGTACACGATGGAGGACGGGATGGCAGCCCGTCTCATCGCCGATGCACAGCATCTGTGTGAGCAGCACCGGGACGTGTACTTCTCCACCTGTCCGGCTAAGAAGATCCCTGCAAGCAATGCGGATATGTGCCGCGTGCGTCGGCAGGACGTCAGCTGCATCCCCGCCTACTTCATGGACGTGGACACCTCCGCTGACGAAGCCAAAGCCGGAAAGCGCGTGCCGGAGAGCGTCCCTCAGGCGGTGGAGGCGCTGATGAGTCTCCCCTGCCCGCCCTCTGCGCTGGTGCAGTCCGGGCATGGGCTCCATGCCTACTGGCTGCTGGATCAGCCCGCCTCGCCCTCCGCAGCGCCTGCCATGCGGGCCTTTGCGGACGCAGTTGCCAGAGCCACCGGTTTCCCCGATCTGGATACCCACGCCACCGAACCAGCGCGGATCCTGCGCGTCCCCGGCACGATGAACTACAAGCACGGAGGCTCGCTGCCCGTGAGGCTTCTTGATGAGGGCACCGGCGAACACTACACCGCAGCCGCACTGGACACCTTTGCCGCAGAACATGCGCCCGCAAAGGCCGCTTTACTCACCGCATCAACCGCCCCTGTACGATCCGCAGCAGCGCCTTCCGCCTATCCAGCGGACGCTGGCTCCATGCTGGATTTCATCCGGGTAAAGGGGCAGCAGCGCACCCGTGATCTTCTGTCCGGCGACACGCGCGGCTATGGCAGCCACTCCGACGCCGACCTGGCCCTGTGCAATGATCTGGCATTCTGGTGCAGGCGTGATGCAGCCCTCATGGACGGCGTATTCCGCCTATCCGGCCTCATGCGGGACAAGTGGGACAGACGGCAATCCGGCAGCACCTACGGCGCGCTGACCATTCAGAAGGCCATCAGCAGCTGCAGGAATGTCTACGGGGATAGCACAGCCGCTCCCCTCACAGTCAGCACAGCCGTCAATCCGGCCGCATCCGAATCCCCCTTTGCCGAATATGAGGCAGCTTATGGGCGCGCCTGTGAGGGCGGCGTGTACGGATATGCGTCTGTCCACGGCAATCTTTATCAGGTCAAGCAGGACGCAGAAGGCAACGAGACCCGCATCCCGCTCAGCAGCTTTACGCCCCTGATCGCCCGCCAGGAGACGCTGGACGACGGCGCTGCCCACAGCATGCGCTATGTGATGCAGGGGGTCTCCTCCACCGGAGAAAGCTTCCCGGCCTGCGCTGTCACGACGGAGGAATTCGCCTCTATGAAATGGCCTGGTAAGCATTGGGGGCTTGCGGCGAACATCAGCCCCGGCACAACCATCCGTGATAAGATCCGCTATGCCTGCCAGGAAGCCAGTAAATCCCACGCTCAGCAGGAGATCGTCTACACCGCCACAGGCTGGCGCGATCTGACCGGGACGCCCTGCTATGTCACCGCAGCCGGAGCCATTGGAGAAGCCGACGCCCATGTGGAGCTGGAGGGCGGACTGGAGCGCTACGCTCTTACATCCCCGGAGAATGAGCAGGCCGCCGCGCGCGCATCCTTTGAGCTGCTGGGCAGCTACCCGCTCAGGATCTCCGCACCGCTGTTGGGCTTCATGTACCTTGCGCCGCTGACCGCTTTTCTGGAGAAAGCCCAATGCCCACCGTCTGTCACGCTGTGGATGCAGGGCCGCACCCAGTCCGGCAAAAGCACCGCAGCAGGCCTGTTCATGAGCCACTTCGGCCCCGGCTTCTGCTCGGCGAAGAATCCCCCGGCAACCTTCCACGACAGCCCCGCCGCCCTGCACCGCAAGGCCTTCCTGGTCAAGGATGCGCCGCTGCTGATTGACGATTACCACCCCGTCGGCAGCCGCCCGGAGCGGGAGCGCATGACGGCCACAGCTCAGACGATGATCCGGGGCTGGTCGAACCGCTCAGAGCG
>JBGUSK010000063.1:0-43695 GCA_045132495.1 Christensenellales bacterium
TGACCAAGCTCCATATCCCCCATAATGAGGACGGCAGCGTGTTCATCTTCAAGCGGGATGAGGACGAGGCTGCGGATGAAACGAAAACGGCATAAGAAAGCCGGCACTGCGAGTTGATTGCAGTGTCGGCTTTTTCTATGCTTCTTTGGGCGACCAATCGTCAGCGGGTTTATGCTGAGGCAGCGACAGAAACCATCTGACGCCGAAGCGATCATTCACGATGGCTGCACAGGGACTCCAGGGGAGCTCGCAAATGGACAGCTCCACATGTCCACCTTCTGAGAGCAAAGTGAAGGCGCGTTCGAGGTCGGCGCGGGTATCGAATGTTACGCCCAGTTCAACGGGCTGATGCGCTGTGTAGGTATCCTGCTTGGCCTCCACAACGGAGCAGAAAGGCTCGCCGTTCCTGTTCAGCTCTGAATGAAAGTAGGTGCCATCCTTATTCAGAACGTGATAGCCGAGTTCAAGACCAAAGGCGGCCTGATACAGCGCGATGGCCCTGGGGCTGTCCTTCACATAGATGCCAATACCGATCATGCTTCCCATCCTCCTGCTGATGCGAGAAACGCCAGACCGTGCAGGCAGTCTGGCGCTTCTGAAATAAGCTTACTTGGTCCCGTGCTTGACGCGGTCGCGCTCCTCGGCGCGCTTGGCGTTGTTGAAGCGATCCAGGGTGCCCACCAGGTAGCCGGTGATGCGGCGGATGCGCTCGAAGCGGCGGTTGCCGTCATTCTCGGTGCGGCCGCAGTGGGGGCAGGTATCGCCGATGATGCCGTTGAAGCCGCAGACGGGGTCGCGGTCAACGGGGTGATTGATGGAGCCGTAGCCGATGCCTGCGTCATGCATGAAGCGGACGATCTTCTCGAAGGCGTCCAGGTTCTGCATGGGGTCGCCGTCCATCTCCACATAGGAGATGTGGCCGCCGTTGGTCAGCTCGTGGTAGGGCGCCTCGATGCTCAGCTTGTGGAAGGCGCTGCAGGGGTAGTACACCGGCACATGGAAGGAGTTGGTGTAGTATTCCTTCTCGGTCACGCCGGGGATCACGCCGAAGCGCTCGCGGTCCATGCGGATGAAGCGGCCGGAGAGGCCCTCGGCGGGGGTGGCGATCAGGGCGTAGTTGAGGCCGCGCTCACGGCTCATGCGGTCAGTGAAGGCACGCATCGCGCCGATGATCTCCAGGCCTAGGTTCTGGCTCTCCTCGCTCTCACCGTGGTGAGCGCCGCGCAGGGCCTTGAGGCACTCGGCCAGACCAATGAAGCCGATGGTCAGGGAGCCGTGCTTGAGCACCTCGCCGACCTCGTCATCCCAGTTCAGCTTCTCGGAGTCGATCCACACGCCTTCGCCCATCAGGAAGGGGAAGTTGCGGACCTTCTTTTTGCTGATGATGGCAAAGCGCTCATCCAGCTGATCCACCACCAGCTGCATCTTGCGCTCCAGCTCCTCGAAGAACCAGGTGATATCGCCGCCGGACTTGATGGCGATGCGGGGCAGGTTGATGGAGGTGAAGCTCAGGTTGCCGCGGCGGGGAGCGGTCTCGCGGGTCTTGTCATAGGTGTTGCCCATCACGCGGGTGCGGCAGCCCATGTAGGCGATCTCAGTCTCAGGATGGCCGGGCTTGTAGTACTTGAGGTTGTAGGGCGCATCCAGGAAGGAGAAATTCGGGAACAGGCGCTTTGCACTGGTCTTGATGGCCAGACGGTACAGGTCGTAGTTGGGATCGCCGGGGTTGAAGTTGATGCCTTCCTTCACGCGGAAAATCTGGATGGGGAAGATGGGGGTCTCGCCGCCGCCCAGGCCGTCCTCGGTGGCCAGAAGGACGTTCTTCATCACCAGACGACCGTCGGGGGAGGTATCGGTGCCGTAGTTGATGGAGGAGAAGGGCACCTGCGCGCCCGCGCGGGAGTTCATGGTGTTGAGGTTGTGCACCAGGGCTTCCATAGCCTGGAAGGTGGCCTTGTCGGTCTCCTGCTCGGAGCGGCGCTGGGTGAAGTCCATGATGCGGTCAGCGACATCGCCGTCCATATCCAGGCGGAGCAGGGCTTCCTTCAGGGCAGCGCGGTTTTCGGGCTGCTCCTGCAGGGTGGGAGCCAGATTCTTGTCCTTCAGTGTGGCAATGATGTCCGCTGCATGGGCATCCGCCTGGGAATCACCCTGGAGCAGCTCCAGTGCGCGGGCCAGGTTCAGGCGGAAGCGCTTGATGAAGGTCTTCTTGACGCCGGGAGCCATGCCGTAGTCGAAGTCCACGATAGCCTGGCCGCCGTGCTGGTCGTTCTGGTTGGCCTGGATGGCGATGCAGGCGAGGGCTGCGTAGGAGGTGATGTCCTGCGGCTCGCGCAGATAGCCGTGGCCGGTGGAGAAGCCGCCCTTGAACAGCGTCTTCAGCTCGATCTGGCAGCAGGTGGTTGTCAGGGTGTAGAAGTCCATATCATGGATATGGATATCGCCCTCGCGGTGCGCTTCGGCAAAGCGGGGATCCATGACGTAGGTCTCATAGAACTGCTTGGCGCCCTCGGAGCCGAACTTGAGCATGGAGCCCATGGCGGTGTCGCCGTTGATGTTGGCGTTTTCGCGCTTGATGTCGGAGTCGATGGCGTCCTTGAACACGATGTCCTCAAAGGTGCGCATGAGGCGGGTGTTCATCTGGCGAATGCGGTTGCGCTCGGCGCGGTACAGAATGTAGGCCTTGGCGGAGCGCACGAAACCCTTCTCGATCAGCACGCGCTCGACGGTGTCCTGCACCTGCTCGACGGTGGGGGTGCCGGAGATGTTTTCGTCATTCTCCATCTGACTGACGACCTGCTGGGCCAGCATGGCGCTGGTCTCGTGGCCCTTGGCGCTGCCGGAGGCCTTGAAGGCGGCAAAGATCGCCTGTTCGATCTTCTGCTGGTCGAAGGCGACCTCGCGGCCGTCGCGCTTGCGGATGTTGCGGATGCTCATGTGTTTGACCCCTTCCTCAATAGCGGTGAAATGTCATCCCCACAGCAATGGTGACGACCATATAATTTGTACCTTGATTGCACTGCGAAATCTACATCTTGTGTTTCGGAACCCGCCGTGCGTTACCAATCATACCATGCATAGGAAGACTTGACAATGGCATATTTGGTAGAAATCGAAGCCATGGCCCTCAATCTCTTGTGTTTCCTGGGGTTCGGGAAATATTAAATTTTGGAGACCGAACGATCATGGCTGGATACAAAATGTGGTTTGTTATGCTTTCAGGAGCAAATAGGCTCGGAAACCTTTGATTTTGCTGTATTTGACAAATTCTGACATAATAAACCGGGGGAAAGGGTTGCAAACGATGACGAAAGAAAAGACCTCTCCTTGTGCGGGAGAGGTCAACAAAACTATTTCAGAAGGTAAAGGAAAGTAATATACAAGCCTACACACATCAGCAGCAATCCGAAGGAAACGCTGACGGTGAACAGTCCGGTTGACTTGCGCAGTTCCGTCCAGGAGGCGTCCAGCACATACTCGAAATCGGTGCGGAAGGGTTTCTCACGGTGGAAAAGGCGGTTCAACAGCTTTGATACAGCATTCATGGCGTTGCCAACTGTCCAGGTGAAGCGGTTGCCCACCGGAGGCCTGCGATGCGCGTGGCTGACGGCAAACACTGTTTTGCGCAGGAAGAACACGATGTGCTCGGGGAGTTCCGCAACGCCGCGGATGATGGTCGTCACCGCGCGGGGGATGAAGGTCAGCGTGAACTTGCTCGCGTCTTCCAGATCGAGCGTTGCGGGCCAGCGGTTGACGTAGACGCGCAGGCCGTTTTCATCCTTCTTCATCAGCAGGGGGCGGACGATCAGCAGATACACCGCTGCGCCGATAGAGATGGAGATCGCCGCGCCTTCCAGGTTCGCCGCGCAGAAGTAAGCAATGGCATGTTCCGGCGCGTGCTGCTGGAAGAAGTGGGCGCTCATGTCGCCCAGAGGAGTAAGGAAGGTCGCGGGCATCGCGCCCAGGAAGGGCAGCACGATGGCGGAGCCGATCAGCGCCAGGGCGGACAAGGGGTTCATCGAGCGGCCGGAGGCATTGTATTCTTCCTGGCGGGTGGGATTCTTCTGCCAGAAGATACAGATGTACAGCTTGACCATGTAGGCGATGGTCAGGCCGCCGGAGATCAGGAAGAGGATCTCCGCCGCCTTGTAGGGTACCCAGATGTGACCGTGCTCCTGCTGGTGGACGATCAGCTCCAGCAGCGCCTCATGCAGCAGAGACTTCGAGTTGTAGCCGCTGCCGATGGGCGGGATGCAAGCGATGGACAGCGCGCCCAGCAGGAAGCACAGGTGCAGCACGAACTTCTTCCTGCCGTAGCCGCGGATGACGTTCAGGTCGAGGCTGTGGGTGTTCATGTAGACAACGCCTGCCGCCATGAAGAGCACCAGCTTGATCAGCGAGTGGTTGGCCATGTGCATGACTGTGCCGTAGGCGGCAAAGGAGCCGTGCTCGCCCAGGAGCACCATGGTCGCAAGGCCTACGGTGATGAAGCCGATCTGGCTCATGGAGGAGCAGGCCAGCGTGCGTTTGAGGTCCACGCTGAACAGCGCCAGCAGCGCGCCCAGGAACATGGTGATGCAGGCGAATACCATCAGCAGGTTGCCGAAGGCTGCATCGCCCGCCATCAACCGGGAGCATACCACGATCAGGCCGAATACGCCGGATTTGGTCAGGATGCCGGACAGCAGCGCAGAGGCGGGCGCAGGGGCCACAGGATGCGCCTTGGGCAGCCAGATGTGTAGTGGATACAGGCCCGCCTTGGCGGCGAAGCCAACGATCACCAGCCAGGCGGCTGCGGTCAGGTCGGCAGTGCCGGCGGCACGGGCGGTCTGCATCGCCTCAAAGCCCAGTGTGCCCAACTGCTTGTACAGCAGGAACAGGCCCATCAGGGTCGTCATGCCGCCGATGACGGCCACGGCCAGATAGGTGTAGGCGGCCCGCATCGCGCCGGGGGTCTCCTCATGGGCGACCATCACGAAGCTGGTGACGGACATGATCTCAAAGAAAATGAAGGTCGTGTACAGATCGTTGGAGTAGAACACGCCCAGGGTTGCGCCCAGGGTCAGCAGATTGAACAGGCTGTAGCGGCCGCGGTTCTCCGCGTGATGGGAGAAGTACTCCGGGGAGAAGATGCCGCTCATCATCCACATGAAGGCCGCGATGCAGGCGTAGATGGCACGGAAGCCGTCCGCCTGGAAGGTCAGACCGAAGCCGCATACGCCGGGGATGACCAGCTCGCTTTTACCCTGGAAGGCCAACAGTACACACAGCGCGAAGGTCGCGATGCCTGTGCCGACCACCAACGCATCCCGCAGGAAGGGGGATCGCTTTGAGATGCAGGCAGCGATGACCGCCATCACCATGGGAAGGAGGATCACAACGGGAATCAGAAACATATCGTGCATCCTCCTTTCATCAGAATTTCACGCCGGCAGCAACGTCCTTGAGGAAGCTGACCAGCGGGCCGCCCCACAGGCCGAGGCCAATCACCGCAGCGATCAGCAGAGCGAAGGGGACGAGCATCATCCAGTTGGGGTCGCGGTTGAAGTCAGCCAGATGCGCCATGTCCGCGTTCAGCGGGCGGAAGTACATCGGGCCGATGACGGTGAACAGGTAGATTGCCGTCAGCACGGCGGAGATAATCAGCGCCGCGATGGCGATCACGCCCAGCGTACCGGCTTCAGCTGCCGCCGTCAGGAGGCCAAACTTGCTCACAAAGCCGGAGAGGGGCGGCGTGCCCACCAGGGACATACCAGCCACCACGAAGGCCGCGCAGGTCACGGGCATCAGCTTGCCGAAGCCACGCACGTCCTGGATGTACTCCTTGCCCGTGCGAACCAGGATCGCGCCCGCGCAGTAGAACAGGGTGATCTTGGTCACGCCGTGCATGACCATGTGGGTCAGGCTACCGACCATGCCCGCAGGGGACATGAGCGCCGCGCCCATGAGCATGTAGCTCAGGTTGGAGATGGTGGACCAGGCCAGACGGCGCTTGAGATGCTGCTCCTTTACAGCCATGGAGGAGCCGAACACGATGGTCACGCAGGCCAGCAGCAAGGCTACAGTTTGCGCCCAGGTGCCAGTAAGGAAATCCGCGCCGAAGGAGTAGTAGATCACGCGCAGCACCGCGAACGCGCCGGTGTTGACCACGGCCACGGCATGCAGCAGGGCTGTCACGGGAGTAGGCGCGACAGAAGCCGAGGGCAGCCACGCATGCATGGGGAACACCGCCGCTTTGGTGCCGAAGCCGATGAAGGCCAGCAGGAACACGCCCAGCAGCATCGCCTCGTGACCGGCGGTCGTTTCAGCGGTCAGTACGCCGCCAAGGACGAAGTCCGTCGTGCCGGAGGTGAAGAAGATCACCACGAGGGCGACGAATGCCAGCGCTGCGCCGGTGATGGAGTAAGTCAGGTACTTACGGCCCGCGCGGATGGACATGGCGTCCTTCTTGTGGATGACAAGGGGCAGCGTCACGATGGTCAGACACTCGTAGAAGACATACAGGGTGAACAGGTTCGCGGAGAAGGCCACCGCCAGCGTCGCGGCATAGGACATGGTGTACCACGCCATGAAGCTGTTGTCGCGCTCCTCGTGCTTCATGTATTCAAAAGCGTAGAGGCTCGCAATGGGCCACAGAGCCGCCACCAGACCTGCAAACACGCAGGCGGGGCCGTCCAGGCGGAAGGCCAGGGGCAGCTTGTCGATCAGGTGGTAGAGGACGAGGGATTCCTGTGTGCGGGTCAGCAGCAGGGAGAGCACCATCAGGCTCGTCAGGCAGACGACGGATTCGACGTAGATCGCCCGCGCCTTCCCCGACGGGAAGCGGATGAAGCTCATCGCCGCGCCGCCCAGCAACGGGACGAGCAGCGTGAGAATAATCAGCATCGTACGGCCCTCCTTACGCGAGGAGCTCGCCGACCTTGGTCAGCAACTCGATCAGGGCATTGGGGAACATGCCGATCAGGACGCTCAGCACCGCCAGCACCAGCAGGGGAATGAGCATCATCCAGGGTGCGTCGTTTCGCTCCCACACTTCGGCGGGTTCGTCGTGACCGTGACCGCCGTTGCCGACAATGAAGCCGCGGATCACGATGGGGAAGAGGTAGCCGGCGGTCAGCAGGGCGGAGATCAGCAGGATCACCGGGCCGACCACATTCAGCACAGCGTTCACGCCGGTGGCCGCCAGGGAACCCTGGGCCAGGTACCACTTGCTGATGAAGCCCATGCAGGGCGGGATGCCCACCAGGCCGAGGCTGGCCACCGTGAAGCAGGCGAGGGTCACCGGCATCTGCTTGCCGATGCCGCGCAGGTCGGCAACCTGGGTCTTTTCGGTCTTCATGATGATCGCGCCGGCGGACATGAACAGGGTGTCCTTGGCCAGGGAGTGGGCGATGGCATGCAGCAGCGCGCCGACCAGACCGACGGGGTTCATCGTGGAGAGGCCGAAGAGCACATAGCTCACCTGAGACACGGAGGACCAGGCCAGACGCTTCTTCAGGTGGCCTTCATGATAAGCCAGCAGGGAGCCGGTGAAGATGGTCAGCAGCGTCATGCACATGAAAGCGGTCTGCACCCAGGTGCCGCGGAGGAAATCCGCGCCCAGGTAGCAGTACATCAGGCGGATCACGCCCAGCACGCCGGCCTTGGTGATCACGCCGGACAGCACGGCGGAGGCAGGGGAGGGAGCCGCAGGGTGGGCCGTAGGCAACCAGCCGTGCAGCGGGAACAGACCCGCCTTGGCGCTGAAGCCTACCAGCATCAGGAAGCCGAAGGTCAGCACCAGCCCCTCATGACCGACAACCTTGGTCATGTCCAGTGCGCCGCCCACGGCGAAGGAGAAGTCCTTCACATAGGGAGCCAGCACGAACACGCCCAGCAGCACCAGGCTCGCGCCCAGCACGGAGTAGATCAGGTACTTGATGCCCGCAGCGACGGCGTCCTTCTTGCCGGAGTGCATGACCATGGGCATGGTCAGCAGGGTCATCGCCTCAAAGAACATATAGAAGGTGATGATGCTGCCCGCGAAGCACAATCCCATCAGCGCACCCAGGGTGCACAGGTAAAGCGCATAGTAGCGCTTTTCGCCGCCCTCATGGGCCATGTAGGGGAAGGAGTAGATGCCCGCCGTCGCCCAGACAAAGGACATCAGGGCGGCGAAAATCAGGCCGATCATATCCGTCTTGAGGAAGATGGGCAGGTTGTCGGACAGGGTGAAGAGTGTCAGCGTGGTCTCGCCCGCAAAGAACACGGGAATCAGCAGGACCAGCGTCACGACCAGCACCGCGATGGTGACGATCTTGCGGAGCTTACCGTCCTCAAAGGCAGGGATAAAGCAGACTGCAGCGCCTGCCAGAAGCGGCAGCAGCACCGGGAAAAGCAGCAGGATGGACATCTTTTGTTCCTCCTATCAACCAAATGTAGAAAGACCGGTCACGATGGCGTTCACGACGGTCTGGGAGCAAAGGCCCAGCACCACGTTCGCCGCCGCAAAGGCGATCAGCGCAGCGTTGAACAGCAGACCGCGCTGGCCCTTTTCCACCGGATAGTGAGCCGTTTCAAGGGGCTTGCGGTACAGGGTGATGACCGTGCGCAGGAAGTACACCGTGTTCAGGCTGGTGGAAATGGCCAGCACGATCAGAACCAGCAGTGCGCGGATATTGCCTGCGTCCATGGCCGCCAGGGCGAAGTTGAACTTGGCCACGAAGCCGCCCAGGAAGGGGAAGCCGACCATGGACAGTGCGCCGATGGTGAAGGCTACGCCTGCGATGGGGCTGCGGTAGCCAGCGCCGCGCAGGTCACGGAAGATCTTGGAGTTTCCGCTGGCGTCGGCCAGACCGCCCGCTGCCAGGAAAAGCATGCTTTTGCACAGTGTGTGGCTGAACAGGTGGAACATCGCCGCCATCATGCCCGCTTCGGTGCCAAGACCGATGCCCATATAGATGTAGCCAATCTGCGCGACGGAGGAAAAGGCTACCATGCGGCGGACGTCATTCTGACGGATGGCGGAGAGGGAACCCATCACCATGCCCACCAGCGCAAAGACGAAGAGCACATCGGTGATGCCGGTCTGGTTGATCACGTCCAGGCCGATCACGCGGTACATGATCTTGATCAGCAGGAAGATGTAGCCTTTGCTGACCAGCGAGGACAGCACGCACTGGGAGGTGGGTGTGGAGTAGCCATAGGCGTCCGGCACCCAGGTGTGGAAGGGGAACAGCGCGGATTTGATGCACAATCCGATGGAGATGAGCGCCACCACCACGATCAGCGGCTGGCGGTACTCACCGGTTTGGGCGATGTGAGCCACGGCGTCACCGATGTTTTCCATCAGCAGGTGGCCGCTGATGTCGTAGAGGAAGATGACGCCCAGCAGGAACAGACCCGAACCGATCAGGTTCATGATCATGTACCGGGTCGCGGCGACCAGTGTGCGGCCACGCTTGCGCACTGCGATCAGCGCGCAGGCTGCCAGGGTCATGATCTCCAGGAAGACATAGGCGGTGAAGATATCGTTGGTGTAGACCTGTGCCATCAGGGCAGCGGTCATCAGCAGAAGCACAACGCAGTAGAGGCTCTGGTTCTGCTGGGGCAGGTGCTCGTCCAGCTTCTTCATGCCGCCCATGAGGGAGAGCAGCATCACCAGGGAGAACACCAGCGCCGTCAGCGCCTCCAGCATGCCGGCACGGATCTCGTTGCCCCACGGAGCAGGATAGTGGCCCATCATGTAGGTGAAGGGCTCGGCGCCGTTCATGTAGATCGCGGTGATGATCGCGCTGAGCACCGTCACGATGGAAATGATGGAGGTCGCCCAGATACGGGCCATGCGGGGCTTCATGATGCTGGTGACAGCGGCGCAGCCCAGCGGAAGGATAATGGAGAAGAAGGGAATCGACTGCCAAAGCTGCATATGCATCAGTTGCCAGCCCCCTTTCCGGTTTCAGCAGCAGGGACGGGGACTTCGCTCACGACGATGATATCGGGCTCGTCCTCAGCCCGGCAGCGCTGGGTGATTTCGTCAATATCCAGCGTGTGGTAGCGGCGGTAGAGACGCACGGTCAGCGCCAGCATGACAGCGGTGACGGAAACGGACACAACGATGCCCGTCAGCACCAGGCCTGCGGGGATCGGATTGATATAGGCCTCCATCTCCTGAATACCGTTCTCCACAATGGGAGCGCGGCGGCCTTCAATGTAGCCCTTCGCGGCGAGGAAGAGGAAGATGGCGCAGTCCATGATGGAGAAGCCGATGATCTTCTTGATCATGTTGCGATGCAGCAGCAGGGTTGTGAAGCCCACGCCAAACAGGATCATCGCGGCGATCTCCACATAGTTGTGAAGGATCGACATCTTACATATCCCCCTTTCTGAAGAGTGTGTAGAAGGCGTACATCGTGCAGCAGACCACCATGCCCACGGCAATGTTCAGGTAGGGGATCAGGCCCGCGGAGAACAGCATGCCGGGGGTGCCGGGGGTGATGATGGAGGGCAGGTGGTTCGCGCCGGTGAAGAAGGAGTAGGCCTTCGAGCAGGCATAGAAGGACAGCGCTGCCACGGACACGATGGAGAAGGTCTTGTAGGTAAAGAAGCGCTCGGTCTTCTTGAAGCCAAAGGCGTTCAGGTAGAGGATCAGAGCAGCGCCCATGATCGCGCCGCCGCCAAAGCCGCCGCCCGGGCCGATGTGGCCGTTCATGAGGCTGTAGATGCCGAACATGAGGATCATCGGCACAAGGAAGTTTGCCTGATGCTGGAGGATCATGTCGTTCTTGGGCTCGTACATGCGGTCGTCACATTCAGCCTCCAGCTGGGAGGTGGAAGGCTTGCCGTTGTGGCTGGGCGTCACGCGGATGAGAATCAGCACTGTGACGGCTGCGATGAACAGCACGTTGGATTCGCCCAGGGTATCAAAGGCACGGTAATCCAGGATCATGCCGGCAACGATGTTGACCGCGCCGGTTTCCTGCATGCCCTTTTCAATATAACGCTGGGATACCTCATTGTTGGCAGGATTGTCAGGGGAGCCATAGGGCGGCAGCTCAGCTGCGGTGGATACCAGCAGCACGATGATGCTCACACAGATCGCTACAGCAGCGATGCGGTACAGCCAGGTGGAGATGCGTTTGCCCTGATTGGTCGCCCAGGCATGCACGTGGGTATACATGCTCTTTTCCCGTTCAGCCATGGCGGCGCGGCGCTCTTCGTAGCGCTGCTCATGCTCGTGGGCGAGCTGCTGAGCTTCTGTGCGGGTGAGGGCAGCCTTGTCGTCCATGGCATGGGTCATGGCGTCGTCAAGCTGAGTGGAGCCTCCCTTCAACCAGCGCAGGAAGCGGGAAAACCAACTGGTTTCATAATCAGGCCTGATCTTCGCCATGGTCACTCGCCTCCTTTGCGGTAGGATCGGTCTTCTGCAGGTCGATGGCATGGATCTTCTTCAGCGTCACGAACAGCAGAAGGCTGGTGATGCCGGCACCGACTGCGGCTTCGGTGATAGCCAGGTCGGGGGATTCCAGCAGCACCCAGATGATGCACATGGCCAGGCTCTGGCCCATGAAGATGACCAGAGCGGTCAGCAGATTCTTCGTCACTGACACGGAGATGGCGCAGGCGATGATGAAGACCAGCAGGATAATGCCCAGGATTTCCATATCACTCCGCCTCCTTTTGTTCAGTAAGGGATTCCGCGTCCTTTTCATGCTCCACGGTATCGCGGTCGATCACAGTCATGGACTTGTCAAGATCATCGTTGATGGTGATCTCCATGCGGCCGATCAGATGGCCGGAAACAGGGCTGGTCAGCCACAGGAAGGCGATCACGACAAAAATCTTCAGGCTGGTGAGGTTGAAACCGGTGGCGACGATCACACCCAGCAGCATCAGCAGGATGCCGACGGTGTCCAGCAGGGCGGCCGCGTGGATGCGGCTGAGAGCATACTTGAAGCGGAACACGCCCACCACACCGCTCACCAGGCAGCAAAGGCCTGCGCAGGTGAGGATGATGCAGGCGATCAGACGAATGACGTCAATCATTCTTTTGCGCCTCCTTTTCCATTTCCTGACGGCGCTTTTCACGGTAAACGCCCATGTACACCTTGGTCAGCAGCACCACGGCCAGGAAGGAGATCATGGTGTAGATCATCGCGATATCGATCAGGTACCCCTCGTTCATCACAAAGGACAGAATGCAGATGGTGATGACGACCAGCGTGCCGATCATGTTGGCGGCGATGACGCGGTCAGCGATGCGGGGGCCGCGGATGGCGCGCACCAGGCAGGCGATCACCAGCAGGCCGATGATGACCAGCGTGGGGGTATAGAGAATGCTGTAGAAGTTATTCATCCCTGGTGGCCTCCTCTTCGGTGATTTCGGGTTCGGTGGCCTCAGCGGGCCTGTCAATGGCCTCCGTCGTATCGGACGGAGCGCCCTCTGCGGCAGATGCAGCGGCGTCAGCCTGATGGCCGCCTTCGATCTTCATGATGCGATCTTCCATCTCAAAGCCCTCGGTGCCCACGTCGAAGCTCTCGTCCAGGCAGTGGATGAGGAAAAGATCGTCCTGCACGTCCACGGTGATGGTGCCAGGAGTCATGGTGATGGAGTTGGCCAGCACCACCTTGCCTGCGTCCGTGCGCAGACGGGTGCGGAAGGAGGTGACCCGGGGCTCAATCTCCTTCTCCGGGGACCAGATGAGCTTCATCGTGCCCCAGGCGGAGAGGAAGATCTCCTTCACCAGATAGAGGAAGTAGCCGACGATCTTCGGCAGGCGCTTTGCGAGCTTCCACTCCTGTTTGGGGGAGTAACCCATGAAGGCGCACATGAAGGCATACAGCGCTGCGCAGACGATCACGCCCACGATGGCGATCTCGGCGTTCCATTTGCCGTTGAGCAGCACCCAGAATCCAAAGAGCAGAAAGTACATAATCATACCTCCCCAAGTTCAGGCCCCTGCTGTGCGCCGGGGCCGTATTCAGCCGGAATAACCGGCGTTATGGACCGCCGAACATTGTAAACCTTCCTATTAAATAAGTCAATGGCAAAAATGCCTTTTTTCGGTTAATTTCCGGCAAAAAGTAAAAATTCCGCCTGGCAGGAAAAGGGGGTTGCCTATCTGGTGGGGAACGTGGTATAATAAGCCGAATCTGGTCTATGAAAGGAATTACGCTCATGCGACTGATGAAAAGCCTGATCGCCCTGCTGCTGGCGATGATGACCCTGGTTTCCATCCCCGCCATGGCGGAGAATGCTGCGGAAACTGCTGATCTGGTCAAGCAGGATCCCCTGCTGGATGCGGCCTTCTCCATGCTGGAAAAGGGCAACCCCATTCTGGAAAAGTACAATGAGATCACCGGTGCGGATGTGCAGGTGCACTTTGAGTACGGCCTGCCCTATTTCTTTGGCGGCACCTATGATTTCATGTTTAAGGGCAAGCAGCTGATGTTCTCCCGCGAGCCCGAATATGCCAAGCGCTCCTGCTGGGAGCAGACCAAGTTCTACGACAAGAACAAAGTCTACCTCTATGGTCTGGACTGCTCTGGCTACACCCGCTGGATCTACAACGAGGTCGGCTGGCCCCGCCATGATAAGCTCAGCGCGATGATCAACCAGTACGGCAAGTACGAGAAGAAGAATCATGTGTACTCCCACCGCCCCGGTAAGGAAATGCCCCCCTATGAGGAGCTGGCTGCTACCCTTCAGCTGGGCGATCTGCTGGTGGCCAAGGAGGGCGCCCGCCATGTCATGATGTTCATCGGCACCCTGCGCGACTATGGCTATACCGCCGAAACCGCGCCGGAGCTGGCGGATTACCTTGACTACACCCTCGTCATCCATTCTGGCCCCAACCCGGATTATGGCCCCCGGATGCAGAAGTATCTGGATGAGCATGCGGATGATGAATACTACGACAACGTCAACATCCCCAATGGCGGTGTGGCGGTGTCCATTATCGGCGTGCCGGTGGAGGATGCGCCCCATCAGGTGGAGGACAGCAACGTGCTGTATTCCTACTTTGATCTGGATGGCTACCGCCTGACCATTTGGGATCTGGAGGCTGCCACTTCCTTCTGCTGGTTCCGCATCAACGGAATCTGATCGACAGGCCTTGTGCCGCTGCATCTGAAAGGTGCGGCGGCTTTTTCTGTGGGGGAATACAGCAAAAGTGCAGGCGCGGCCTTGAAATCAGCGGGGGAAGTGTAGTACAATGAAGCCCTGTTATTTCTGCAAGCAGAGGAGGAAATCCTTGATGTTTCCCATTGTGAAGAAGCGCGTGCTCAATCCTACGGTCACGCTGATGGAGATTGAAGCCCCCCTGGTCGCCCGCAAGGCGCTTCCGGGTCAGTTTATCATTTTCCGCATTGATGAGGAAGGCGAGCGTATTCCGCTGACCATCGCCGGTTACGACCGGGAAAGGGGCACGGTAACGATCATCTTCCAGAAGGTTGGTTACACCACTGAAAAGCTCGATACCCTGAACGAAGGCGATGCCCTGCTGGACTTTGTCGGTCCCTTGGGCGAGCCGAGCCATACCGAGGGCGTGAAGCGCGCTGCCGTGATCGGCGGCGGTTTGGGTGTAGCCATCGCTTATCCCCAGGCGAAGGCCCTGCATGAGGCGGGCTGCGAGGTGGATCTGATCGTCGGTTTCCGCAATGAGGATCTGATCATCCTCCAGGACGAGCTCGCCGCTGCCTGCACTGAGCTCACCGTCATGACCGACGACGGCTCCAATGGCAACAAGGGTTTCGTCACCCAGGCGCTGGCTGCCAAGCTGGAAGCCGGCAAGCAGTACGACGAGGTCATCGCCATCGGCCCGCTGCCCATGATGCGCGCCGTATGCGACCTGACCAAGCCTTACGAGCTGAAGACCATCGTCAGCATGAATCCCATCATGATCGACGGCACGGGCATGTGCGGCGGCTGCCGCGTGACTGTGGGCGGCGTGACGAAGTTTGCCTGCGTGGACGGCCCCGACTTTGACGGCCATCTCATCGACTGGGACGAGGCCATCGCCCGCAGCCGCATGTTCCGCCCCGAGGAGGCTCAGGCGAAGGAAAAGCTCCACAAGCATGTCTGCCGCCGCGAGCAGATGGCTGACGCTGCGATGAAGGGAGGCAACTGATATGCCCAACATGAGTCTGAAGAAGAACCCCATGCCGGAGCAGGAGCCTGTCGTCCGTGCGGCCAACTTCAAGGAGGTTGCCCTGGGCTACACCCGCGAAATCGCCATGGAGGAGGCTGACCGCTGCCTCAACTGCAAACATGCGCCCTGCGTCAGCGGCTGCCCGGTGAATGTGCCCATTCCCAGCTTTATCGCAAAGATCAGGGAGGGCGACTTCCAGGCCGCCTATGAGATCATCCGCACCCAGAATGGTCTGCCTGCCATCTGCGGCCGTGTCTGTCCCCAGGAGACTCAGTGCGAGAGCAAGTGTGTCCGCGGCATCAAGGGTGAGCCGGTGGGCATCGGCCGCCTGGAGCGTTTCGCGGCGGACTGGGCTATGAACGAAGGCAAGGTTTCCGCTGAGACCGCCCCCAAGAACGGCAAGCGTGCCGCCGTGGTTGGCTCCGGCCCTGCAGGCCTGACCTGCGCGGCAGATCTGGCCCGTGCCGGCTGGGACGTGACCGTTTATGAGGCCCTGCATACACCCGGCGGCGTGCTGATGTACGGCATCCCTGAGTTCCGCCTGCCCAAGACGCTGGTGCAGAAGGAGATCGACAACATTCGTGCCCTGGGCGTGAAGATCGTTACCAATGCGGTGATCGGCCGCGCCCTCACGGTGGATGAGCTGCTCAACGACGAGAAGTACGACGCGGTTTTCGTGGGCTCTGGCGCGGGACTGCCGAACTTCCAGCGCATCCCCGGCGAAAGCCTGTGCGGCGTGTACAGCGCCAATGAGTTCCTGACCCGCATTAACCTGATGAAGGCCTACACCTTCCCCCAGGCGGATACGCCGGTGAAGGTCGGCAGCAAGGTCGCTGTTGTCGGCGGCGGCAATGTGGCCATGGACGCGGCCCGCTGTGCCAAGCGTCTGGGCGCGGAGGTGTACATTGTATACCGCCGCTCTGAGGCGGAAATGCCTGCCCGCGCCGAGGAAGTTCACCATGCCAAGGAGGAGGGCATCAACTTCCTGATGCTCACCAATCCTACCGCCATCAAGGGCGACGAGAACGGCTTCGTGTCTGCCATGACTTGTGTGAAGATGGAGCTGGGCGAGCCGGACGCCAAGGGCCGCCGCCGTCCCGTGGTCATTGAGGGCAGCGAGTTCGACCTGCCGGTGGAGACGGTCATTGTAGCCATCGGCAACAGCCCGAATCCCCTCATCAAGAAGACCACTCCCGACCTTCCCACCGAAACCTGGGGCGGCATTACCACCGATGAGATGGGCCGCTGCGGCAAGCTTCATGTCTATGCCGGCGGCGATGCAGTCACCGGCGCGGCCACGGTCATCCTGGCCATGGGCGCGGGCAAAAAGGCGGCAGCGGCGATGCAGCGTGACGCTGCACCCGACGCGCGTCAGGATTGAGCGCCTCCGGCCATCGGCCTATCGCGTGAGGCAGGGGAGCGAAGCTGTCTTGCCGCGCTCGCCATCGCGCGGGATAAAGGCGAATCTTTTAAGGCGAAACACAATATTTGGGGGAGGCAGACGCAGAGTCCGCCTCCCTTCTTGTGCCTTGTCGAAAATCGGCGGGTGTGGTATAATTAACGTTACCCTATCAAGCAAGGAGGCTCCCCGCATGTCCATGTTCGGCTTTGACGAGCAGTATGCATACTACGGCGTGACCCCGGTGGACAACCAGTTCATTCTTGAATATCTGCCCAATGCCACCGGCGATGCGGTGCGGGTCTACCTCTACGGCCTGATGCAGTGCTACCATCCCCAGCAGGCCGCTACGCTCGCTCAGATGGCCCGGGAGCTGAGCCTGACTGAGGATGCGGTGCTGACCGCCTACCGACACTGGGAGCGCAAGGGCCTCGTCCGCCGCATTGCGGATAATCCGCCTGCCTTCCGCTACGTCAGCATCAAGCAGCTGACCATGACTGGCGGCGCGGTGCCGGTGGATCACGAATACGAAGCCTTCGCCACAGCGGTGTACGGCCTCTTTGGCAATGACCGCCGCCTTCACGGTGCGGAAATGAGCCGCTGCTACGAGTGGGTGGAAGAGATGGGCCTCCCGGCGGAGGTGGTGCTGTACCTGATTCGCGAGATGATCGCCCAGCACGGCAAGACCGTGGCCATCAAGACCATCGAAAAGCGCGCCGCGATGCTGGCGGAGGAAGAAGTCAAGTCCGTGGAGGACGCGGAAGTTGTCCTCAGTCGGGATAAAGCCGTCTGGGACGGCAGCCGGGCAGTCATCCGCCGATTCGGCAAGCGACGCGCTCCATCCGAGGACGAGCAGGCGATGTATCGCACCTGGCATGTGGACTGGGGCTTCTCCCAGGAGGACATTCTGGCCGCCTGTGCTGAGACCACCAAGGGGGAGCCGACCTTCGCGTATCTGGGCGGCATCCTGAGCCGCCTGCGCGCCCAGCAGAAGATCACCGGCGTGGAGGCTGCCCTCCGCGAGGAAAAGGACGCGGCGGCTCCGCTCAAGGCGCTGCTGAAGGTCATGAAGCTTCAAAACGTGACCATCAACGAGGGCACACTGGCGGTTTACGCCGACATGCGCGCGCTCTACCCGGATAATATCATCCTCATGGCGGGCAAGGAGTGTGCCAAGCGCGGCGCGGATTTCGAGGGCGTGATGACGACGCTCAAGAACTGGAAGCGCAACGGCCTGGAATCCGCTGCCGATGTGACCCGCTACATGAAGCAGGTGGACGACGCGAACGACTTCCTGCTGATGCTCTACGAGGTGCTGGGCGTATCCGTCAAGCCTAATGCTGCAGATCGTCGTCTGGCGAAGAAATGGCTGGAAACCTACGGCTACGACATGAGCTTCGTGACTCAGTGCGCCGCGTGGGCCATCGGCAAGGAGAAGCCGATGCTCTACCTCGATGCGGTGCTGGGAAGCTTCCATGAGAAGGGTATTTCCACCATGGATGCTGCCATGAAGGAGCGGGAGAATTATCAGCAGACCCTGGCGGCGAAGCAGCCTGCACAGACTTTGCCTGCCCGCGGCGCGAAGGTCGTCGAGCAGCAGCAGTACACTCAACGCGAGTATGCCCACTCAGAGGACGCAATGGATGCAATGATGAGAAAGTGGCAGGAGGAAAATGGCGATGCGTAATACCATCCTGCAGGAGCTGCACGCCGAGTACGAGCAGCGCCAACAGCAGAACCAGCGGGAGGAAGCCTTCCGCCGCATGCAGGCTGAAGCTGCCTGCCCGGAGATCGGTCAGGTGCTGGATGCACGGCAGAACCTGATCTTCGGTACCCTGCGCGGCATCCTGGACGGCAAGGCCTCTGCTGAGGACATCCCCGCGAAGATGGATGTGCTCAACAAGCGGCTGGCCAGCCTGCTCCGTCAGCACGGCTTTGATGAGAAGTATCTTGACCCGGTGTGCAAGTGCCCCGCCTGCGGGGACACCGGCTTTGTGGGCGAGATCGTCCGTGAGCGCTGCGAGTGCTTCAACCAGGCTTTCTATGCGAGGATGTACAAGCGTATGGGCCTGTCCGAAAGCAGCGTGCAGAGCTTCGAGGCCTTCGACCTGAACGTGTTTTCTGCAGAGAAGCTGCCTGGCAAGTCCTATTCGCAGCGCGATTTGATGACCGTCATCCGTAAGACCTGCGAGCAGTATGCGGAGAATTATCCTGCCGTCCCTGTGAAGGACATGCTCCTCATGGGCCAGAGCGGCTTGGGCAAGACCTTCCTCATGCACGCCATGGCGAAGGTGCTCATCCGCCGGGGCGTGAATGTGCTGATCATCAGCGCCTACAAGTTCCTCGAGACGGCCCGCAAGGCCTACATGTCCGGCGTGAATGACGATCTGGACGCCCTGATGGACGCCGACGTCCTCATGGTTGATGACATGGGCGCCGAGCCTCTGATGGAGAACATCACCATCGTGCAGTGGTTCAACCTGATCAACGAGCGCCAGCTGCGGGGCAAGGGGACGATCATCTCCACCAACCTGATGGAGGATGAACTCCGCCGCCGCTACACAGAGCGCATTGCGTCCCGGCTGCTCAATACCACCAGCTGCAAGCTGCTTCAGTTTGCCGGCGATGACGTACGCAGGAGGGCCACCTGATGAACATCCAGCTTTATATCAGCAAGAAGAACTTCGACGTGCAGAAGGCAGAGCGGTACTTCAAGGAGCGCCGCATCAAGGTGCAGGTGATGGACCTCAAAAAGCACAAGCTGGGCGAGCGCGAACTGCAGGTGATGGCCAAGGGTGTGGGCCTGACTGGCCTGATTGACCGCGAAGACAAGAAGGTCATCGAACATCCTGCAGCCCATTGCAGCCTGGACAGCGCACTCAAGGACTACATCATCGAATGCCCGTGGCTGCTGAAGAGCCCCATTGTCCGCAACGGCAACAAGTGTACCATCGGCTATCAGCCTGATGTTTGGGACGCGTGGGCCAAGGAAGGCTAACTGCATCAAAATAACCCGCCGTACATTGCGTACAGCGGGTTTTCTTGTGGGCAGATCAGCCCTCGATCAGCTCGATTCTCTTCACGTCCGCCTCGGTGACGGTCATGTAAGCGGTCTTTTGATTGGTGTAGGTCACCATGCCGGTCGCGCCGCCGGGGATCTTCTTGACGTAGCGCTTGAGGGTGTAGTCAATGGGCACCATGGAGGAATGCTGCCCCTTGGAATACCACGCGGCCAGCGTCGCAGCCTGGGACAGGGTGGAGTCCGGGATATTGCCCTCGGCCTTCACAATGACGTGAGAACCGGGCATGTCCTTGGCGTGGAGCCACATTTCGTTGGGGCGCGCATCGCCGGTGAGGCGTTCGTTTTGAGCGGCGTTCTTGCCGACAAAGATGTCGATGCCGTCCACGCTGCGGTAGTGATAAGGCTTCGACTTGGGCAGGGCGCGCTGCTGACGGCGGTTAGCGGTCTTCTTGACATAACCGGTGGAGGCCAGCTCCTCGCGGATCTCCTCCAGCTCGCTTTCGCCTACACACTTGCCTACGTCCAGCAGCATGCCCTCTAGGTAGTTCAGCTCCTGCAGGGTGGCTTCGTGCTGTTCGGCGGCCATCTCGCGGGTGGTGCGGGCCTTCTGGTACTTTTTGAAGTAACGCTGGGCGTTCTGCACCGGGGTCAGCTGGATGTCCAGCGGCACAGTGATCATGCCGCCCTCTTCGTCGTAGAAGTTCTGCAGCACGGCTTCCGACTGGCCTTTCTTCAGCTGCCAAAGGTTGGCGTTGATGAGCTCGCCCATCAGCCGGTATTTCTCCAGCTTGGCAGCGTTGGAGAGGTCCTCCTCCTGCTGAGCCAGCTTCTTTTCGCAGCGCTCGATGTGGTTCTTGAGCACCTTCACCATCGCGGCGGACTTCTGATTCAGCCGATCCTGGCGGTCGCGGGAGCCGAAGTAGCGTTCAAGCGCGGCAGACACCGTGGGGGCGGGGGATTGCGCTTCCAACGGGTGCATCAGGTAGGGGAAGGCGAAGATGTCAGCGGGATCACCCAGGTCGTCTAGCAGTACGCGGGGGTCGGTCATCTCCGGCAGGCGGCGGATCAGGTCGGCCAGGCGAGCAGCGGTGGAGGGCAGGTCGTCGGAGCGATCCGTGCCCCGTTCCAGCACGCGGAAGGCCAGCTCCTTCGCGGAAGCCATCGACATGCCGCTGACGGACGCGGCGATGGCCTTGTGCAGCGGCACATCCCCGGCGCGGCGAAGGTATTCCAGCAGGTTCTGTTCGTTCACATCCACCGGGTCGAGCTTGTCCTGACCGGGCGGCGGCAGGTAGGGAAGGCCCGGCTGCACCTGACGGACACGGCTCATGTCCAGCGAAACATGGCGGGCAGCGTCCAGGATGCGGCCCTCGCCGTCCGTGAGGATCAGGTTGGAGTGACGGCCCATGATCTCCAGGATGAGGCGACGCAGGACATGGTCGCCCATTTCGTCCACGGTGTCGATGTCGATGTGGATGACACGGTCGCCGGCGATCTGCCGGACTTCCAGCACGCGACCGGACATCAGCTGCTTGCGCAGCAGCATGCAGAACATCGGCGGCTCCAGCGGGTTGGAGAAATTCTGATTGGTGAAGTGCAGCCGCGCGTTGTTGGGCGAGGCGCACAGGAGCAGCTTGTAATTGGTGGAACCCGCGCGCACGAGCAGGACGACAGCGTCCTTCTCCGGCTGGGTGATCTTGTCGATACGTCCGCCGGCGATGCAGCTATTGATCTCACGGGCTGCAAAGCCGAGGGTAAGGCCGTCCATGGGCATGGGGAAGGGCCTCCTTTTGTCAGGTAGTTCCTCAATTATATAGGATAAAGGCGGGAAATGCAAGGGGAGGCCTCATCCGTCATTCGAGCAAGCTCGAATGCCACCTTCCCCGTAAATGGGGAAGGTCAAGTAACTGCGCTGAAAAAGAAACCTTCCCCGCTTGTGGGGAAGGTGGATTCCCGCGCCAGCGGGAAGACGGATGAGGCCGTACCTCAATCGATCTCAATCACGCCCGGATACTGTGCCATGACTTCATCCGCGTTGTTGACCCACGTCGTTGCCGCCTGCGGTTCGGTGTGGAAAGGCTGCCCGTCCACAAGGATGGACACCTTCTTCACGCCAGGGAACTGACTGGCGGTGAACAGCACTGCCTGCACTGCCTGGTGTCCGCCATCGCTCTCCTGGGCGATGGCTGCGAATTCCTTGGTGAAGTCGATGGTCGCCACGCCGTTCTTGATGCTGACGGATTTCACGCCGCATTTGCCGGGGATGGGGCATTCCAGGCCGGAGTCAGTCTTGGGGCCCTTCGCCAGCTCCAGGATGGCGGTGGGAAGATCCGCCGGAGAGAACACCGTGCGGGTGACGGGCACCAGCATGCGTCCGCTGGCGGAGGGGAAGTAGAGCTGCACGGCGTCGGCGCTGGATGAGTCACCGAAGGTCGCGACGGATTCGATATTCACCGAATCCTCCGTGAATACGCCGGATACATCTGTGCCGTGGGTCAGCTGGGAGCGCTTCTGTCCGTCAAAGAGAAAGCTGACCTCCTCCACGGTCTCAAAACCGCAAAGGGTCGCGGCAACGCCCTGCACCATCAGCAGCTCCTCCTCTGCGGAGGAACAGTTCAGGGCCTCCTCGCTCAGGTCAACGCGGGCCTTGCCGTTCGCAATGTCCAGGTCGATGGTCACACCCTCGGGGATGACGTTGGTCAGTCCCATCCGCGCGGCGGCAAGGTCGTTTTCGGAGGATTCCACCATGAGCGCGAGGGTAGCCTTGGCGATGCCGTCCTGCATGGGGATCTGCCGTGTGACCGGCACGAGGTAGCCATCGCCGTCCTCATACCAGCAGACGGTGGAGACCATCTCCACATTGCTGGCGTTCGCTGAGGTGGATGTGCTCACCGGCGGCGTGTCATAGACCATTGTGGTCGTGGTTTCTTCGCCGCCGCGCAGGGCCAGTACCACCACCAGCGCCGCTGCGCCTACGATCAGCAGACGCTCCATATCCACCCGGCGGGGCAGCTTGGTTTTCCATTTTGTGATGTCAGGGAGTTTCATATTATCCGCCTCCTTGTCCGATTTCGGCTGGTTGAAGGTATGAATGGCGTGGAAGGATTATGATAGAAGAATCTGCACAGCCCGTGCGATGAGCGCGCGGCCGCTCAACTGTGGACAGATGTGAATGCCCACGCGGGACAACTGTAAAGCAAAAGCGCGACTCAATCGCGTGCTGGGTGCAGCGGCACGCTGCCCTCCTTGTCCGATTTCGGCTGGTTGAGGGTATGAATGGCGTGGGAGGATTATGATAGAAGAATCTGCGCAGCCCGCGCGATGAGCGCGCGGCCGCTCAACTGCGGACGGCTGCGAATTTGAATTTGGCTTCTGGGGGGATGACAAGGTTGTATCGGTTATGCTGGCTGGCTTGATTTATTGTGTATTTCGGGGTATACTAAAATAGACGGCATATGCCGACATGAATCGAGTGTTTTTTTAGGAGGACGGTTTTATGATGCAGCAGCCCCGGCGCATTATCGGCGCACTGCTTGACAATATCAGCAAGGTCATCATCGGCAAGGAGGAGGCCGTCGAGTACGCCCTCATTGCCCTTTTGTGCAATGGTCATGTGCTTATCGAGGACGTGCCCGGTGTGGGCAAGACCACCCTGGCCTCCGCGCTGGCGAAGTCTCTGGCGTGCTCCTTCCGTCGTATTCAGTTCACCCCGGACCTGATGCCCTCCGACGTGACGGGCTTTACGCTGGTGAACTTCAAGACCGGCGAAATGGAGTACAAGGAAGGCGCGGTGATGTCCCAGGTGGTGCTGGCGGACGAAATCAACCGCACCAGCCCCAAGACGCAGTCCGCCCTGCTGGAGGTCATGGAGGAGCAGCAGGTTACCGTTGATGGCGTGACCCATCCGCTGCCCAAGCCCTTTATTGTGCTGGCGACCCAAAACCCAGGCGAATTTGTGGGCACTTACCCTCTGCCCGAGGCGCAGATGGATCGCTTCTTTTTGCGGATATCCATCGGCTACCCCACCGTGGAGCAGGAGATGGATGTGCTGGAACGCTACTCCGGCGTTGTGAAGCCCATGGCGACCATAGAGCCTGTATGCACCGCGCAGGATATCATCGCCCTGCAGGAGATGGTCAAGCAGGTGTATTGCTCGCCTGAGGTGCGCATGTATGTCGCGACTCTTGTTGCCGCAACCCGTCAGGAGCCTGCGTTGGCGCTGGGCGCGTCCACACGAGCGGCGATTGCGCTCATCCATGGCGCGCAGGCCTGTGCAATGCTGGCAGGGCGGGATTACATCATCCCTGAGGACGTGCAGCATATGGCGCTGCCGGTGCTCAGCCACCGTCTGGTGCTCAGCGCTGAAAGCCACATGAAGGGCGTCACTGCCCAGAGTGTGGTCATGAAGGTGCTCAAGAATACGCCCGTGCCGGTGAAATTGTGATGATGAATACCATGAAGACAAAGGAGCGCATCCATTGCCGGATCGCGTTGCCTGTGACCATAGGAGCTGCGCTGCTGGTAGCGGCGCTGTCCACGGGGAGCACGATTTTTTTCGGGGCTGCGCTGCTGGTGTGGACGCTGATCATCCTTGGCTTTGTTGGGGTGTGGTGGGCGGCAAGGACGCTGACCGTTACCTCGCTCCTCACGGACGCCACTGTCCAGCGTGGAGAAGATGTGACCCTCGAGGTCGGCGTGAAGTACGGGGGAATCATCCCCATTGCCCCGCTGACGGTGGAGATCACCGCCGGGCCGGATCGTCCTGCCCAGACGCTGAAGCTGGACGGTATGCCCGGATCGCGGCAGAACCTGACACTGGATTTTCACGCAGCCCATGTGGGCGTGACCAGCCCCGGCGTGAAGTGGGTGGAAATCCGCGATCTGCTGGGCATGTATACGGTGGAAAAGACGCCGAAAACCGAGGGCGGCGAGCTGATCGTGCTGCCCCTGCCCTTTGATGTGGGTGAACTGACCTATGCAGCGGGGGATTCCGGCACGGAAAGCATGGCCCGCGCGTCGGAGGACGTCACCAGCCCCGCAGATGTGCGCACCTACCAACAGGGCGACGCGATGAAGAAAATCCACTGGAAGCTCTCCATGCGCAAGCAGGAGCTGATGGTGCGTCGCTTTGAAGCGCCGGTCATGCCGGATGCGCTGGTGCTGCTGGACTGTTCCAGGCCGCCCCGCACGGCGGATGATAACGCCCAGATGGATATGAGAGATACGCTGCTGGAGACGGCAGCCTCCGTCATGCAGCAGAATATCCAGACCGATCACCCGGCCAAGCTGCCCATCCACGGCGATCACCCGATCGAATTGGACAAGGGCATGGGCATGCCCGTGATCCTGGAGGCTCTCGCACGGGTAGATTTCTCTGCACCGGATAAGTTCGACCGCATGCTCATGCTGGAAATGCGGCGCATGCGCAAGGTGGGCTGCACCGTGGTAATCAGCGCCCGCCTCAATTCCCGCATGGTTGATGTAATGATCGCCATGCGCCGGATGGGCCCGACGATGCGTCTCTACCTGATCACCTTCGACCCGGACGATCAGACGAAGTTGCCGCTGATTTCCAAGCTGCAAAGCGCAGGGATCGAGGTGTGCTACGTCACGCCCGTACAGCTGTGAACAATGAATGAAAGGAGGAGTCCCGCATGAATGGTAAAATCCGCAGCGCCGTGTCCCATGGGCTGATGGCTTATTTGCTGTCCCTGGGCCTGGTGCTGACACTTCTGGGCGTGACGGGGCTGCTCCGTCACGGATGGCTCGCAGCGGTGGTGCTGGCAGGACTGGCGGCAGCCTGTTCCGCTCTGTCGCTCAACCGGAGGATCGGCCTGTGTGTGGGCTGTGCGACCCTGTTCGTCGGGGCGATCTGGCTGGTGATCGGCGGTGCAGGGATGATTGCAGAAATCTTCCGGGCGCTGATCCTGCACATGTCCGGCCTGACCACGGCGCTGCCGATGGTGGGCGTGCCCTTCACGATGATCGCCAGCCTCTTGTGTATGGCGGTGGGCTGGTTTGTGTCCCAGCGCAGCGCGGGCGCTTATCCGGCGCTGATCCTGCTGGTGCTGATCCTGGTGTTGCTGTGGCTGGGCGATATGGCGGATATGCTCATTTGCCTGCTGCCTGCAGCGCTGGCCTGCGTGACGCTGCTTTTGCGGGCCGGGGATGAACACACCAGTACCCTGCGCGTACTGCCGCTGGCTGCGGTGGTGACGGGCATTGCCTTTGCCGGCGTGGCTGCCGGCGGTGCAGTGTCTGCTCCGCTGAAACGGCTGGCAGATGATATCCGCCAGCGGATCTATGATACCTTCTTCTATACCCAGCCCCGCGATGTGTTCACCCTGGCCACGGAGGGATACTATCCCCAGGGCTTGAGCCAGCTGGGCGGACCGGCTGATCCCCACGACCAGCCGGTGATGGCAGTCATTACCCCGAGAAAAACCTACCTGCGCGGCGTGGTGAAGAATGTTTATACCGGCCGCACCTGGCTGGACGATATCGGCGGACGGCGTTATTTGTGGTCTGCTTCCCGCTTTGATGAGCTGCGGACGGCCACCTTTGATCAAAACCTTCCCAATCTGGATGGAACGGCGGATTCTTCGCTGCTGACCCCGAAGCTGCTGCAGGTGCGCATGCTCCGGGACAGCGCGTCCACCATGTTTGTGCCCCAGCGCCTCCGCCAGCTGACGGCGGAGGGAGAGCTGATTCCCTATTTCAATGGCTCCAGCGAGGTGTTTGCCACCTCAAACCTGGAGCTGGGCGATGTGTGGACGATGGAGGCGGCGCTTTTCACCTCCGAGGATGCAGGGCTTGCGGCGCTTGTGGAAGCCGCATCCTCTGTGACGGATGCCCGTTGGAAGGAGGTCTGCGACGCCTATCTTCAGCTGCATGAACAGATCGATCAGCGGGTGTATGACATGGCGGCGCAGGTGACCGCCCATGCGGATACTCCCTTTGAAAGGGCTGTTGCGCTGCAGCGCTACCTGGCAGGAAATTATGTCTACAGGCTGGATGTGGCGGAGCAGCCCACCAACCAGGACTTCGTCTCAACTTTCCTGGTGGAGACGAAGGAGGGTTACTGCACCTACTTTGCCTCGGCGATGACGGTCATGTGCCGTATGATAGGTTTGCCTGCGCGCTATGTGGAGGGATACGTGGCCTACCCCGATGCAGAAGGAATGGCGCTCGTTACAGGGCAGGAGGGCCATGCCTGGACGGAGGTGTACTTCCGCGGCTTCGGCTGGGTGACCTTCGATGCGACGCCTGTCAGCGTGGAATATACCGAGTATCCCCCGGAGCCGCCCTCTGACGGCGGCGATACGGAGCCGGAGCATTCCCCCGAGCCCAGCCCGGAGCCCGAACCTACGCCTCAGCCTACGCCCCAGAGGGAGGATTCCCCTACGCCCACGCCTGTCCCGGAGGAACCACAAGGGGAGCAGTCCGACCCCGAGCAGCAGCCGGACGAGCAGCCTGGCGTATCTGAGCAGGAAGCGCCTGCGCCTTCCGGCGGAAGTCCCATGAAGTGGCTGTGGATCCTGCCGCTTCTGGCGTTATTGGCGCTGCGGACGATCCTCGTGCAGCCGGATGTACAGGCACGGCGGCAGAAGAGTGAATTCCGCCGGTGGTTGGTGTACATCCAGGCGACCCACGATGCGCTGCGGCGCCTGGGATACACGCGGGAAAAAACGGAAACGCCTGCGGCATTCTATGCCCGCGTGTCCGCCAGCGGCCTGGAACCCAAAGCACTGCAGGAGCTGGCTAATGCAGGAAACTTGATGTTCTACGGCCATGCTGCACCCTATGCGGAGGAAACTGCCCAAGCCCGCGATTGCTTCCGGCGCATCTTCAGCGTGCTGAATATCGGGCAGAAGCTGCTCTTCCAGCTCCAGCGGATCTGCTTGCCGGCAAGCCGCCTGGATTTCACCAAACGATAAAAATCACCGCCTGTCCCTTGCGTCGGGGCAGGCGGTTTTGTTTGCTTATTCGGTTACTTCTTCCTCGAACACAAGATCCTCCGGATTGACGATGACCGGTTCCTCGGTGGGTTCTGGCGTGGGGGAAGGGGAGGGCGTCGGGCTCGGCGTGGGAGTAGGCGTGGGCGTGGGAGTAGGCGTGGGCGTGGGCGACGGGGTTGCGGTGGGGGCGGGCGTCGGGGTGGCCAGCTCCTCCTTGTAGATCAGGCGGAGCGTCCTCTCGTCAGCTGTACCGCTCTGGTTCAGGCCGTGATCCTTCTGGAAAGCCTTCACCGCCTTGACCGTGCCGTCCAGATACACGCCGCCGATGTGGCCGCTGTAGTATCCCAGTTCCTTGAGCTTCGATTGCAGCCAGAACACGTCCTCACCCTTGGAGTTCTTCTTCATCGTCTCGAGTGCATAGGGCAGCGTGCCGGAAACATACACCGGGGCTGCGGTAGGGGTGGCAGTCACGTAGGGCAGCATGTTGCTGGTGTTGAGGCTGGGAAGCTTCAGGGCGTTGCGCAGCTCCGGGTCAGCGGGGAGCTTCTCGGTGATGGTGACCACCACGCCCTCGCCGCAGTTATTGTAGATCCACCTTGCGTCGGCAACGGTCAGGCGGATGCAGCCGTGGCTGGCGCGCTGGCCGAGTTTCTTGTAGCTGCTGACGGACAAATCCATCGTGTCCACCGTGTTGTAGATAACGCTGTGGAAGGCAATGGAGCCGTTGATGCGGGTCCAGTACTGGGCGTGGCTGCCCCACTTGGGGAAATAGCACCATCGGGCGGTGCGGCCGTTGAGTACCCAGTCGCCCACATCGCTGGGGGTGGACTTGGTGCCGGTGGAGCAGAGCATCTGGCGGACGACTTTGGTATATTCGCCGTTGTCATCCAGTCCATATACAGTGGTGACCTGATTGTTCACGTCCACGGTGATCCGGTAGGGGATGGGCGTGGGCGCAGGGGTGGGCTTCGGATCGTCGTAGGCGCTGCGAACGTTGGGATCATTGAAGAGGACGTCCCAGGTCTGCTGGCCGATGACGCCGTCCACCTTCAGCGCATTCTGCTTTTGCAGCGCCTTGACAGCATTGCGGGTATGTCCCAGGAAATTGCCGGAGATGTTGCCCTCATAGTAGCCCAGCTCGGTCAGGCGGCGTTGAACCTGCTTGACGGTTTCGCCCTTGGACTCATACTTGAGCTGCTTCTTGAAGGCGACGGTGGGGCCGGGGGTGAGGTAGATGACGTCATCATTGGGCGGTGCAGGAGTTGAGTCAGCGGGGGCAGGCGTTTCCTCAGGCAGGAGCGTCACGCCCTCCTGATAGGTCAGCGCGTCCTCTGCATAGAGGAGATGGAGCGTATCCAGATCGGCATTGCCGGTGGCGTTTTCCCCGGCGCAGCGCTGGAAGAGCGCAACGGCCTCCTGTGTTGCAGGCAGGTAGGTTCCAGAGATCTTGCCCTCATAATACCCCAGGTTGGTCAGGCGGATCTGCATTTGCCGCACATCCTCGCCCACTGAGCCAAGCCGCAGCGGCCGGTACTGGGCGGAGTGGATCAGCTCCTGGGTCTCAGGGTCGGCTTCGCCCGTCTGCAGGAGAGAAAAGTCGGACTGGAAGGCCTTCACCGCAGCCTTGGTCAAATCGCCGTAGGAGCCGGTGATCTCGCCATCGTAGTAGCCCAGTTTCATCAGCTTCTGCTGCAGCTGGGTAACTTCTTCGCCGGACATGCCGTAGGTGAGCGCCGGATTTTCAATGACGACCTGCATTTCGTCGCCCTCCTCCTCCGTATCGGCTACGGCGGGGGAGGCGAGCAGGCACGCGATGGACAAGAAGAGAAGAAATCTGTATTTCATGGATGCACCTCATGCACAGGATGATCGTTTTCTTCTTCATTGTAGCCGCTCCCGTCAGGAAATGCAAGGGTTCTGCAAGAATTTACAAATTCGTCACCTGCAAATACAAAGGGAAAACAAAGCTCCCTGTCAAAAAGGGTTGACAATGGGCCTGAACATGTGTTATCCTCTTTGCAACACCATTTCAGGTGGATCATTGAGGATAGGAGAGCGCAGTATGAAGCAGCAGGCGACCATGATGATGTCCATGCTGATGCCCATGCGCATGTGCCGCATGAGCAATCTTCGCTGCGCTTTTCAATAAACGCTGACCGGCTTTCCAATCAGGATTTCCGGTATCACGGCGGACAATGAGGAAGCTGCATCGGAGAGATGAAGGCTTCCTCTTTTGTTTAGCATCAATGATTCTCAGAAGGTGGTGATGGCTGTGATCCATACATGGGATCGGGCCCGACAAATGGCACAGTGCAACCGGGAGAGCAGGCGAATGTGATGCATGCTGTTTCCCGTTGCTGCGCATATACGTTCATACATGATTAAAGGAGAGATCGTCATGAAGAAATTCCTGTCTCTGGTTCTGGCCGCCCTGCTGGTGTTCGGCTGCACCGCCGCTTTTGCGGATGCCATCACCATCGCCGTCCCCAACGACCCCACCAACGAGGGCCGCGCACTGCTGCTGCTGCAGGCCAATGGCTACATCAAGCTGGATCCCAATGCTGGCGTCACCGCTACTGCCGCTGACATCATCGAGAACCCTCTGGGCATCAAGTTCGAGGAAGTCGAAGCTGCCATGGTGCCCAATATCCTGGCCGATGTGGACTACGCCATCATCAACAACAACTTCGCCCTGGATGCTGGCCTGAATCCCGTGGCGGATTCCCTGCTGATCGAGAGCGCTGACTCTCCCTATGCCAACGTGCTGTGTGTGAACGCCGGCAACGAGAACTCCGACGCCGCCAAGGCTCTGGCTGCTGCTCTGTACAGCCAGAAAGTCGCCGATTACATCACCGCGACCTATGCCGGTGCTGCCGTGTCCGTCGTGGAAGTTCCCACCGATGGCTTTGACACCACCGTCGATTACGAGAAGCTGGCTGGCACCACCATCTCCGTGGCTGCTTCCCCCACGCCCCATGCCCAGATCCTGGCCGTTGCCGCCGAGATCCTGGCCGAGAAGAACATCAAGCTGGACATCGTCGAGTTCTCTGACTATGTGCAGCCCAACATGGTCGTTGACGCTGGCGATATCTTCGCCAACTACTTCGCCCACATCCCCTACCAGGATAACTTCAATGCCGAGAACGGCACCAAGATCGTGGTCGTCGCCCCCATCCACGTGGAGCCCATGGGCCTCTACGGCGGCCAGCAGACCACCCTGGATGCGCTGAACGCCAAGTAATTTCCTGCAAATCCACACCGGCAGTCTTGAAAATGGGCTGCCGGTGTTCCCTGCGTTATGGAGGAATCCACCAATGATCGAATTGCGCAATCTGTCCAAGAGCTTCGTCACTGCGGACGGCCCTGTGGACGCGCTGAAAAACGTCAACCTCACCATCAACAACGGTGATATTTATGGCATCATCGGCATGTCCGGCGCGGGTAAGAGCACCCTGGTGCGCTGCATCAATATGCTCGAGCGCCCCACCGAGGGCTCTGTCCTGCTGGATGGTCGCGATCTGGGCACGCTCTCCAAGAAAGAACTGCGCCAGGTGCGCCGCCGCGTCACGATGATCTTCCAGGGCTTCAACCTGCTCATGCAGCGCACCTGCGTGCAGAATATCATGCTGCCCTTGAAGCTGGCGGGCGTGAAGAAGGCTGACGCCATGAAGCGCGCCCTGGAGCTGCTGGAGGTTGTGGGTCTGCCGGACAAGGCAAACAGCTACCCGGCCCAGCTTTCCGGCGGTCAGCAGCAGCGCATCGCCATCGCCCGCGCGCTGGCGACCAACCCCGATGTGCTCCTGTGCGACGAGGCCACATCGGCCCTGGATCCCAAGACCACCCATGCTATCCTTGGCCTGATCCGCGAGATCAACGCCAAGCTGGGCATCACCGTGATCGTCATCACCCATCAGATGAGCGTGGTGCAGGAGATATGCAACCGCGTCGCCATCCTGGAAAACGGCGAGGTGGTGGAGGAGGGCGAGGTGGCGGATGTCTTCGCCAACCCCAAGGCCGAGGCCACCAAGAACCTCGTCTACCCCGAAATGGCTGACGCCAATATTACCTTGGGCGACAAGCACGGCCAGCGGGTACGTATCATTTTCAACGGAGCGATCGCGGCCAACGAGCCCCTCATTGCCAAGATGGCCATGGAGGTCGGCATTGCCGCCAGCATTCTGGGAGCTTCTACCCGCGCTGTGGGCGACCGGGCCTATGGCTACATCCTGCTGGAGATCCCCGGCGGTCCTGATGAGCTGGCGAAGGCGGTCAATTTCCTCCGCCAGACCCCCGACGTGACCGTCCAGGTCCAGGTTGACTACGCTGCGAAGGAGGAAGAGGCATGAATCAGTTCACAAGAGCCTTCCAGCCGGAAAAGCTTGCAGAAGCCTGGCAGATCGTCCAGCGAGACTTCCCCGAGGCGCTGTGGGAGACCGTCTATGTGACCGTCCTGGCGACCTTTTTTGCCATCATTATCGGCCTGCCCCTGGGCATGCTGCTGGTGGCGGGTGACGCCAAGGGCATCCGCCCGATGCCCAGCCTTCTGATGAAGATCATCAATGTGGTTATCAATCTGCTGCGCTCGATCCCTTTCCTGATCCTGATCGTCGTCGTCATCCCGCTGACCCGCCTGATCGTGGGCACCTCGGTGGGTACGGTGGCCTCCATCGTGCCGCTGGTGGTGGCGGCGTTCCCCTTCGTGGCCCGTCTGGTGGAGTCCAGCCTGCGCGAGGTGAACCCTAACATCATCGAGACGGCCCAGTCCATGGGTGCGACCCCGATGCAGATCCTGCTGCGGGTGATGCTGCCCGAGGCGGTGCCCTCGCTGATCACCAACTTCACCCTGGCGATCACCACCATCCTGGGCTACACTGCCATGTCCGGCGCCATCGGCGGCGGCGGCCTGGGCAATATCGCCATCATGATCGGCTATAACCGATATAAGTACGCGGTGCTGTACGCCGCGGTGATCGTGCTGGTTATCCTGGTGCAGGTGCTGCAGAGCTTCGGTACCTGGCTGGCGACCAAGAGCGACAAGCGGCTGAAGAAGTAAGGTGATTCAATGAACATCCGCATGTTCCGCAATGAGGATGCGGAAGAAGTTTCGGCCCTGATCACCCGAACGCTGCGGGAAGTGAATAGCCGCGACTATTCGCCTGCGTACATCGAAGCGGATGTTGCGGCGCTCTCTGCCGATGAATTGCGCAAGCGTGCCGCCTGGACGCACTTCTATGTTGTGGAGGGGGATGAAAGGATCATCGGCTGCGGTGCCATCGGCCCCTATTGGGGAAAACAGGATGAGAGCAGCCTGTTCAACATCTTCGTGCTGCCGGAGTACCATGGCAGAGGCATTGGCCGGGTAATCATCGAGACGCTGGAAAAGGACGAGTTCTTCCGCCGTGCAAAGCGCATCGAGATCCCTGCAAGCATCACGGCGACGCCCTTCTACCGCCATATGGGATATGATTACAAGAACGGCGTGACCGAACCGGATGAGGAGCAGCTGCTGCGCCTGGAAAAGTACAACTGACACATGCCCGCCTGGAGCGTTCCGGGCGGGTATTTTCTATGCCCTTGTTCCCCTTCACAACCCGCCGCGAATGTGGTATGATAGGAGCGTACATTCTAAGCAACGAGGTGATGACCATGTCCGAACTGTCCGGCAAGTTTGTCCTCAAAGCCCCCTATAAGCCATCGGGCGATCAGCCTCAGGCCATTGAGGCCCTTGCCGCTGGCGTGCAGCAGGGCATGGATGCCCAGGTGCTGCTGGGCGTGACCGGCTCCGGCAAGACCTTCACCATGGCCTCTGTCATTGAAAAGGTGCAGCGGCCCACGCTGGTCATCGCCCACAACAAGACCCTCGCGGCCCAGCTCTGCTCGGAGCTGAAGGCCTTCTTCCCCGACAGCCGCGTGGAGTATTTCGTGTCCTATTATGACTACTACCAACCCGAGGCCTATATCGCCTCCTCTGATACCTACATCGAGAAGGACGCCTCCATCAACGAGGAGATCGACCGCCTGCGCCACAGCGCCACCGCGGCTCTCCGGGAGCGCAAGGATGTCATCATCGTCGCATCGGTGAGCTGCATCTACTCCATGGGCGACCCCAGCGAATACGAGGGCCAGATGATCAGCCTGCGCCCCGGCATGGCCATCGAGCGGGACGAGCTGCTGCGTGCGCTGATCGACATTCAGTATGAGCGAAACGACATCGAATTTGCCCGCGGTTCCTTCCGGGTGCGGGGCGATGTGGTGGAGATCATCCCCGCCGGGATGAACGAGCACGGCCTGCGCATCGAGTTCTTCGGGGACGAGATCGACCGCATCAGCGAGATCGACGCGGTCAGCGGTCATGTGCTGTCCAGCCTGGAGCACTGCGCGGTGTTCCCCGCGACCCACTATGCCACGGACAAGACCCATCTGGAGGAGAACATTGGCGTGATCGAGCGCGACCTGAAGGACGCGGTAGAGCGCTTCACCCAGGAGGGCAAGTATCTGGAGGCGGAGCGCATTGCCCAGCGCACCAACTACGACATCGAGATGATGCGGGAGATCGGCTATTGCTCCGGTATCGAGAATTATTCCCGTTACTTTGACGGCCGCCAGCCCGGCGACGCGCCCTACTCTCTGCTGGACTACTTCCCCAAGGGCTTCCTGTGCTTCATCGACGAGAGCCACGTCACCGTGCCGCAGATCCGTGCGATGTATAATGGCGACCGCGCCCGCAAGAATCAGCTGGTGGAGTATGGCTTCCGCCTGCCCAGCGCCTATGACAACCGTCCGCTGCTGTTTGAAGAGTTCGAGGAGCGCATCGGTCAGACCATCTACGTCAGCGCGACTCCCGGCCCCTACGAGTTGGGCAAAACCAAGCAGATCGTGGAGCAGATCATCCGCCCCACGGGCCTGCTGGATCCGAAGATCGACGTACGTCCCGCCACCGGCCAGGTGGACGATCTGGTCAGCGAGATCAACAAGGTGGTCAAAAACAAGCAGCGCGTGCTGGTCACGACACTCACCAAGCGCATGGCGGAGTCCCTCACCGAGTACCTGCGGGGCATGGAAATGCGGGTGCGCTACCTCCACTCGGACGTGACCACCATGGAGCGTATGGAGCTCATCCGCGGCCTGCGGCTGGGCGAGTTTGACATCCTTGTGGGCATCAACCTGCTGCGCGAGGGCCTCGACCTGCCGGAGGTATCGCTTGTCGCGATCCTTGATGCGGATAAGGAGGGCTTCCTGCGTTCGGAGACGTCGCTGGTACAGACCATCGGCCGTGCTGCACGAAATGTGGATGGCCGGGTCATCATGTACGCGGACGTGATGACCGACAGTATGATGCGCGCGATCGGCGAAACCAACCGCCGCCGCGCCCTGCAGCAGGCATACAACGAGGAACATGGCATCACCCCGGAGAGCGTGCGCAACAGCATCCACAAGGTGCTGGAGATCACGAAAAAGGTGGAAGAATCCGCACCTGCGCCCCTCACGGAGGAGGAGCGCGCCGCCATTGCCAAAGAGATCGAGGAGCAGATGCTTTCCGCTGCCCGCGACCTGGACTTCGAGCGTGCCGCCAAGCTCCGCGATCAGCTGCTTGAAATGCGCGGCGAAGCGCCTCAGAAGAACGAGGTGCAGAAGAAACGCCGTCGCACCCGCGAATCTACCCGCCACCACTAATTCATAAGGCTCTCCCTTCGGGAGCGCTCCCGCGACAGCGGGTGAGAGGGCTTATGCTTGAAATCAACTATATCACCGTGCGCTCGGCGAAGATCACACATCCATTGAACCTCGCCGTCTGCCCAGACTTCCACAACGGCGATTTTGACATGCTGCGTCCGGCGCTCAAAGGCGTGGACGCGATCCTCGTTGTGGGCGACCTTGTTGACCGCCACGACCACCGTACCAACGGCTTCGACAACGCGTTGCGCTTCCTGAACGAGGCTCCCAATATGGCACCGGTGTTCTATTCAGTGGGCAACCATGAGCGCAAGATCAAAACCCGCGCTGAATACTGGCCGCATGTGGAAAGGAGCCGCGTCACCGTGCTGGATGACCGCTTTGTGGAATTCGGCGGCATTGTGCTGGGCGGATTGTCCTCCAGAAAGGGCGGGCCCGACACGGCTTGGCTGTCTGACATGGCCGCCTGCGAGAAATTCTGCCTGCTCATGTGCCATCACCCGGAGTACTTCCGCCGGTATGTTGCCCCCCATGACATCGACCTGACCATCGCGGGCCATGCCCACGGCGGACAGGTGCGTATCGGCAAACAGGGGATCTATTCCCCGGGGCAGGGCGTTTTTCCGCGCCTGACCAGCGGATTCTATTACGATGACCGCCTGCTGGTGTCCCGGGGCGTGACCAACGCCACCTGGGCGCCCCGAATCAACTGCAGCTGTGAGGTCATTATCCTGCACCTGGAACCGAAGGGGTGAAGGGGGGCGATCGCAAAGCCCCCTTCTTTGCACAAATGAACGCATGGAAGGAAGCAATCACCATGAAGGATGCTATTGAACCTATCATCCGCCGTGCCGCCCGGCTGATGCTTGACTTTGCTGCCCCTGCGGTATACTCCAAGGGCCGCCATGCGGATTTCGTCACCGAGGGCGACGTTGCCGTGCAGGAGTTCCTCATCGGCGAGCTGACGAAGACCTTCCCGGAGGCCTGCTTCCTCGCTGAAGAAGGCGAGGGCCAGCAGCTGACCGACAAGTTCACCTTCATCATCGACCCCATCGATGGAACGACGAATTACTTCCGCCGCCGCAGGTGCTCGATGATCTCCATCGGCGCGGTGGAGGACAAGCAGCCGGTGTTCGGCATGCTTTACGATCCCTACCGGGACGAGCTCTACCACGCCGAGCCCGGCAAGGGAGCCTGGTGCAATGAAGAGCGTCTGCATGTGGCGGACATGCCCTTTGAGAAGGCGCTGATCGGGTTTGGCACCGGTCCTTACTATGAGGAACTGTTTGATGTGACGGGCCGATCCTTCGCGGCACTTCTGCCCAAGGTTGCGGACATCCGCCGCACCGGCAGCGCCTGTATGGATTTGTGCGATGTGGCTGCCGGACGCAGCGACGGGCACTTTGAGTGGCGCTTGCAGCCCTGGGATTACTGTGCCGCGACGCTTCTGGTGGAGGAAGCTGGAGGCAAATGCGGCAATATCCTGGGCGGGCCGGTGACCTATGACAAAGGCATCCCACATATCGCGACCAGCGCAAGGATTTTTGATGAGCTGCAGGAAGTGCTGCAAAAGGTATGGAACACGTGAAAAAGGCTCCCCCTTGTGGGGGAGCTGTCAGCGTAAGCTGACTGAGGGAGTTCTCACAAGCCATAGAGAGAGAGACCCCCTCACCCGCTGATGCGGGAGCTCCCCCCAAGGGGGAGCCTTTGGTTTTTTTAAGTCAACGTCTCGTAGATGGAGTAATCCACCTCGCCATAGATGCCCTCCAGCCCGCCGGGAATCAGCTCGGCGACCATCAGGCAATCCTCGTGGGGCAGGTGAAGCTTTGGACCGGCGACGACGCCGTGCTTCTTGCTGGTCTCAAAGCCACGGGAGCGGTAGTTCGCCGGATTACCCTCCACCATTGCAGCGGTGAAGCCCATTTCTGCTGCCTTCTTGAAGCCGTATTCGATCAGCGCGCGGCTGATGCCCTGGGCTGAAGGCTCGTCTTGACCGCCGCTGGGGACAGCAGCACCAGCCGGTCGGTGTAGCGGCCTTCAATGTGGAAGCGGCTGAACATGACATAGCCCACAGGCTGGCCGTCCTCCAGCATCAGCAGCTCCAGCTCCGGGAGGTAGTACTCCTTGCGGCGGATTTCCTCCACCAGTGAGCGCACGACGCGACCTTCCTCCGGGCTGTCGTGCTCGGTAAAGACCTCCTCCACCAGACGGAGGGAGCTCTCCAGGTATTCCGGCTTCATGGATGAGATGGTTCTCATTCTGCGCCTCCATAGATATCAGTGTACAGCCCCAGCTCGATCAGCTTGTCCCGCAGGGTCTGCATGTCCTCCCAGGCCTCGCGCTTCTTGGCGGGGTCGCGCAGGAGGGCGCTGGGGTGGTAGGTGGGCAGCATCCAGGTGCCCTTCTGGTTGAACCAGCGGCCGCGGTCACGGGTGATGCGCACCTCCGGGCCGATGGTGTTCTTTGCGGCGGTGGAGCCGAGGAGGACGATCACCTTCGGGCGGACGAGAGCCACCTGATTGCGCAGGTGCAGTTTGCAGGCGTTGGCCTCCGCTTCCTCCGGAACGCGGTTGTTCGGAGGACGGCACTTGACGATGTTGCAGATGTACACCCGGTCACGGGGAAGAGAGATGGCGGCGAGCATCCGCGTCAGCAGCTGTCCTGCCGGGCCGACGAATGCCAGCCCCTCTTCATCCTCCACCTGGCCAGGGCCTTCGCCGATGAACATCAGTGGGGCAGAGGGATCCCCCTGGCCGGGCACCTTGTTGCGGATATTTGCATGCAGCGGGCACAGGGCACACGCCGCTACTTGCTGGTGAAAGACCTCCCACGTCAAGTCAGCCATTGGTTGCCTCCGTATTTACAGGTTCTTTTGCAAAAGGATGAAGGATTGGCTCATGTCGTTGATCAGCCAGTTGAGCAGACTGACCAGCAGCGTCACCAGCACGAGGATGGCGGCAGTGCCAAGGATCACGCCGGCAAAGTCCGCCAGACCGGAGATCAGCTGCCAGTGGCTGCGCTTGAGCTCCGCCCGCTCTTCATCGGTTAGTAGCTCATCGTCCAAAGGATCCAGGTCGTCATCATAGCTTTCTTCGCCCTCGAAAAGGGGGGCATATGCGTCCTCAGCGGCATAGTCTTCAGCGGCCCACTCGTCGTTGGCGGGCGCGTCCTCCGCATCGGGTTCAAAGGCTTCGTCGGGCAGGTATTCCTCGCCCGTCCAACCGGCAGCAGCATAGCTGCCTTTTCCGGTCGCCCATTCATCGGGGAGGGCGTCAGGGGCGTCAGGCGCGGCATAGTCGTCCTCGGTGTAGATCCGATCGCCGTCTGCATCAACGGCATATTCGGGGGACGCTGTGCCTGCACGGCGGATTCTTGTTGTGGCCATGTTTCAGCCTCCACAAAGGTTTTTTACACTGAATAAACGATTGACGGGATGAAATCCCTGCCATCGGGCGTTATATAAGTGTCAGACGTAATCCAGCCAGGGAGCGTCGGCCTCTTCGCGGCCGGTGAGAGCTCCTTCGCTGGTGAGCCCCGGAAAATCCGCCTGGCGCAGCGCCTCGTAGAGCACCACTGCCACGGAGTTGGAAAGGTTCAAACTGCGCGCCTCCTGACGCATCGGGATGCGCACGCAGCGGTCGTAGACCTTCTCCAGCAGGTTTTCCGGCAGGCCTCTTGTTTCGCAGCCGAAGACAAGAAAGTCCCCGTCCCGATACTCTGCCTGATGATACCCTCGCGGAGCCTTGGTGCTGGCGAAGTGCATCCGAGCGTCCGGGTGGGCGGTCAGGAAGCTTTCCATGTCCGGCCAGACGTGGTATGTCATCAGGTTCCAGTAATCCAGCCCGGCGCGCTTCAGATACTTATCCGCCAGGGAAAAGCCCAGGGGCTCGATCAGGTGGAGCGTCGCGCCTGTTGCGGCGCAGGTGCGGGCGATGTTGCCGGTATTTTGAGGAATTTCCGGGTTGACAAGAACGATGTTCAGGGACATGTGTTTCGCCTCCATGAGGATATTGTACCATTTGACAGACAGAATCGCAACCCTTTTGTCGGTTGACAATCCCACAACCTTCCATATATAATGAATACCAAGAAAAGGAGGCTTCGCGCATGAAACGCATCCTTGCCCTGATTCTTGCTTTGTTGCTGCTGCCTGCCGCGGCGCTGGCGGAGCGTATGTATATCTTCCCCGACAGCGACACGCGCCTGCTTACCTGGGATGAGGTGGCTGAGTGGGATTACGAGACCCTCGGCTATGGCTTCAACGAGGTGTTCGCCCGGCATGGCTATGACTTTGAACCCGGCGGCGAGTATGAATACTATTTCAAGACCCGCCCCTGGTACAGGCCCAATGGCACCTACAACAACCGCCGGGACTGCTACAGCCGGCTTTCGACGGTGGAATGGAAGAATGAGAGCCTGATCAAGGAAGTCCGAGCATACAAGAAGCAGTTCGGCGACTGGGGCCGCTCCATCTGGGATGATTTTTCCACCGGCTTTGATACCCTGCAGGGTTTTGAGTACATTGAGCTGCGCTCCGGGCAGAAGCTGGCAGTGTATTCCGCCCCGTCGAAGTCCGCATGGCGGGCCGCGAACGGCAAGGCCACCGTGTCCACCAACGGTGCGATCTACGCCGCCGGCTGGGAAAGCGGATGGCTGCTGCTGATGTACGAGACCAACAATGGCTCTGTCCGCGTGGGATATGTCAGGGCGGGGGATATCCGCGGCGGCGTGCCGATTGACTTGAACCTGACCTTCGCCTACGATGCGGCTACCGTTACTCAGCGCTGCACCCTGACTGACGATCCTGCCCGCACCGGCACGTCCATCATGACGCTGCAGCCCGGCTCGACGGTCACCTGGCTGAGCCGCTTCTACAACAATTCCGCCTGGGATTATGTGGAGACCACGGTGAACGGCAAGCAGGTTCGCGGATTCATCCGCACCGGCAGCCTGAACATCAGCCGAGACGCGGATCCGTTGGAAAGCATTGATTACAAGTAAATCGCTTCCCGTGGGAGAATAGCTCCTGCGGGAGCTTTTTGTATTGGTGAGAAAATGATTAAAAGTTTGACCTTTGCGAAATTTTTTTGACTTTCCTATTGACAAAAGGGTGGAAACGGGGTATATTATCACTGTCGTTAGCACTCGCCTTGAGTGAGTGCTAACAGAAATGGTCAACAAATCACCGGAACGTACAGGTCGCGCCGGAATTCATCGTGGATGGAGAGGAGGGGAAGCGCGCATGGCCATGGACGAGCGAAAATTCCGCATTCTGCAAGCCATCATTGATGACTATATCCTCACCGCCGTGCCGGTAGGCTCCCGCACGATCTCGAAAAAGTACGACATGGGCCTCTCCTCCGCCACCATCCGCAATGAGATGAGCGACCTGGAGGAGCTGGGCTACCTCGATCAGCCCCATGTGTCGGCAGGCCGCGTGCCTTCTGCAAAGGCATATCGCCTCTATGTGGATCAGCTGCTTCAAACGGGCCGCCTTCGCACCGACAACGAAATGGCGGTGCGTGACCACTTCCTGGGCCGCACTCGTCAGATGGAGGAGGTCATGGACCACGCTGCGCAGGTGCTGTCAAGCCTGACCAACTACACTGCTGTGGTGCTGCCTCCCACCGGCTCGCAGCCGAAGATCCGCAACATCCAGCTGGTATCGGTTTCCGACAATGCGGCCCTGGCTGTGATCGTCACTGATGCGGGTGTGGTGCGGGATGCGGTTATCCGCGTGAGTGAGGAACTGGATCAGGACGCCTTGTACTCCGTCAGCCGGACGCTGACCACCGAGCTGGCAGGCAAAACCCTCTCCGAGGCGGTGGAACACATGCCGGAAATCATCAAGGGCATGCAAAGTCAGGCTGAGCTCCTGGAGGGCTTCGGCGACGTGATGCACACCCAGCAACAGGCCAGCCATCCCCATGTGGCCATTGGCGGCACGTCCAACATGCTCAGCTATCCTGAGTATTCGGACATGGAGAAGGCGCGCTCCTTCCTCAGCCTGATGGAAACCCGTGACCGCCTGGCGGACATCATCGGCCAGAATGGCGAAATGAGCTTCACCGTGCGCATCGGCCCGGAAACCGGCGTACCCGAAATGGCGGACTGCTCCATTGTGACCGCAACCTACACCACCGGCAACGGCCAGCAGGGCACCATCGGCGTCATCGGCCCCACCCGCATGCAGTACTCCCGCGTGCTGGCCATCATGAATACCATGGGCCGCCAGCTGTCGGAGCTCTTCGGCACGGGAGAGGACGATACGCTGAAACTGGAATAGACACATCACCAAAAAGGACATAACGAATATGAGAAGGACGGAAAGAAAACGCCGTATGAATGAGCAGGAAATGACCCAGCAGGAGCCCGAAGTGGTCGAGACTCCTGTGGAAGAGACCCCCGCTGAAGCGGAAGTGATCGACGTAGCAGCCCTGACCGCTGCCGCTGCCAAGGCGGATGAGTACCTCGCCCTGGCCCAGCGCACCCAGGCGGACTTTGACAACTTCCGCCGTCGTAATGAGTCTGTGCGTGCCGACGCCTTTGCGGACGGCCAGCGCACAGTGGCCACCGCCATGTTGGCTGTGCTGGATAACCTGGAGCGCGCGCTGCAGGCTCCCGCTGTGGAAGGCGATTCTCTCCGCACCGGCGTGGAAATGACCCACAAGCAGATGCTGGCCGCCTACGAGAAGCTGGGCGTGACCATGATCGACCGCCTGGGCGAGAAGTTCGACCCCAACCTGGAGGACGCTGTGATGCAGGGTTCCGCCGAGGAGGGTGAGCCCGGCACCGTGTGCGCGGTGTTCCAGAAGGGCTACATCATGAACGGCCATCTGCTGCGCGCCGCGATGGTGAAGGTTGTCGCAGATTAAGCGATCATTTGCTACAAAATGAATGTGCAGTTGCGCATTCTCCCTCAGTCGCTGCGGCGACAGCTCCCTCCCGGAGGGAGCCAAAGGCTGCTGCAGTCCGGCTGCTTCTATGCTGCAGTTGGGTACTGCGGCAAGGAAAAGACCAAAGGCTCCCTCCGGGAGGGAGCTGGCTGCGAGCTTGCTCGCAGACTGAGGGAGAATGCGGGACTCGCATCTTTCATATACCAACAACACATCAATCAACCAACATATAAAAAGGAGTAATGAACAATGAGCAAGATCATCGGTATTGACCTGGGTACCACCAACAGCTGCGTTGCCGTCATGGAAGGCGGCCAGCCCGTCGTTATCCCCAACGCTGAAGGCAACCGCACCACCCCTTCCATCGTCGGCTTCACTAAGGACGGCGAGCGTCTGGTGGGCCAGATCGCCAAGCGTCAGGCTGTGACCAACCCCGCCCGCACCGTCATCTCCATCAAGCGTGAGATGGGCACCAACTACAAGGTGGACATCGACGGCAAGTCCTACACCCCCCAGGATATCTCTGCTATGGTGCTGGCCAAGATGAAGGAAACTGCCGAGGCCTACCTGGGCGAGACCGTCACCCAGGCTGTCATCACCGTGCCCGCCTACTTCAATGACTCTCAGCGTCAGGCCACCAAGGACGCCGGCCGCATCGCCGGTCTGGAAGTGCTGCGCATCATCAACGAGCCCACCGCTGCGTCCCTGGCTTACGGCCTGGACAAGGAAGGCAACCAGAAGATCCTGGTGTATGACCTGGGCGGCGGCACCTTCGACGTGTCCATCCTGGATATCGGCGACGGCGTGTTCGAGGTTCTGTCCACCAACGGCAATACCCGTCTGGGCGGCGATGACTTCGACGATCGCCTGATCAATTATGTGGCTGATCAGTTCCAGCGTGAGAACGGCATCGACCTGCGTAAGGATCTGACTGCTGCTCAGCGCCTCAAGCAGGAGTGCGAGAAGGCTAAGATCGAGCTGTCCGGCACCACCACCGTGAACATCAACCTGCCCTTCATCACCGCCGACGCCACCGGCCCCAAGCACCTGGACATGACCATCACCCGCGCCAAGTTCGAGGAGCTGACCGCTGACCTGGTGCAGGCCACCATCACCCCCATGGAGAAGGCGCTGAAGGATGCCGGCCTGACCTACAACGACATCAGCAAGGTCATCCTGGTGGGCGGTTCCACCCGTATCCCCGCCGTGCAGGCCGCGGTGAAGAAGGTCACCGGCAAGGAACCCTTCAAGGGCATCAACCCCGACGAGTGCGTGGCGCTGGGCGCTGCCATCCAGGGCGGCGTTCTGGGCGGCGAGGTCAAGGACGTGCTGCTGCTGGACGTCACCCCCCTGTCCCTGGGCCTGGAGACCGAGGGTCACATCTTCACCCGTCTGATCGACCGCAACACCACCATCCCGACCACCAAGAGCCAGATCTTCTCCACCGCTGCCGACGGCCAGACCTCCGTTGAGGTTCACGTGCTGCAGGGCGAGCGCCAGATGGCTTACGACAACAAGTCCCTGGGCCGCTTCATGCTGGATGGCATTGCGCCCGCTCCCCGCGGCGTGCCCCAGATCGAAGTCACCTTCTCCATCGACGCCAACGGCATCGTGAACG
>JBGUSK010000064.1:0-4473 GCA_045132495.1 Christensenellales bacterium
CTCGTCGTGCAACCGCACGACCTCACGAGGGCCAGAGGGGGCCTCATAATTTTAATCTGAGTATTCGGCCCCCTCTGAACACCCCCCGTAGCTATCATCACATCTAAACCAGCGCAGTCTTCGCTTTGTCAAGCCTCGCGGGGGCGTTCCAGCATGACCTGATAAACATGCAGGTCGCTGCGTCGCTCCCCTGTACGGCGTCGCGCCGCGGTTGAAAAACCTCTTCTCCTTTACTATCGGTTAAGAGGTGGTGGGTCGCGGCTGAGGTGCAGAATTGCGCGAAGCCGCAGCGAGCAGAAGGAAGTTTTAGGGCGTACCGGAACGCCCCCGCGAGGCGGTATTAAGCGAAGTCTGCGTATAAGCAGAGTTGAGGTGTTAGCTGCGGGGGTCCGGGGTGACAGTCGTCGATTCGTATTCTTTCACCCCGGGCGCTCTTTGGTACTTTCTCGCGTGTGAGAAAGTACATATCCCAACCTTGCGTTTTTTCCAAAAATATGATACCATAATTTCAACCCCCATGCAATAAGAAAGGATGAAATGCATATGCGTATTGCGCTGATCAATGAGAATTCCCAGGCGGCGAAGAATGCCATGATCGAGGCTTCCCTGAAGAAGGTCGTCGAACCCATGGGCCACGAAGTCGTCAACTACGGCATGTATTCCGCTGATGACGCCTGCCAGCTCACCTACGTCAAGATCGGCCTTATGGCCTGTATCCTTCTGGAAACCGGCGCAGTGGACTACGTCGTCACCGGCTGCGGCACCGGCGAAGGCGCCATGCTCGCCTGCAATTCCTTCCCTGGCGTGCTCTGCGGCCACCTCTGCGACCCCTCCGATGGCTATATGTTCGCCCATATAAACGACGGCAACTGCGTGGCGCTGCCCTTTGCGAAGGACTTTGGCTGGGGCGCTGAGCTCAAGCTGGAGATGATCTTCCAGCAGCTGTTCGGCTTCGGCCATGGCCAGGGCTACCCCAAGGAGCGCGTCATCCCCGAGCAGCGCAACAAGAAGATCCTCGACGAGGTCAAGAAAATCACCCACCGCAAGCTGATCGATATCCTCCACGATATCGACCAGGATTTCCTCAAGGAAACCATCTCCGGCGAGCACTTCGCGGAGTACTTCTACCCCTACTGCAAGGATGAGGAAGTCGCAAATTACCTCAAGAGCCTGTAATAAAAGAAGGAGCTGTCCAACGTGGACGGCTCCTTTTCATATATGAGTGTTTGATTAACCGCTTACGCCCAGCAGCATCACAGGGTCCGATATGATCTCATACTTTTCACCGTTGACATAGGCCTTCACATGGATGCAGTAGAGCCCTTCTTCAGCCATTTCGCCGGTGTTGAGCGTTCCATCCCAGGTGAAGCTGCTGCCCAGCGGATCAAGCTGTTCCGGCCTGGTCGCCTGACGGGAGGACAATCGACGCACCGTCTTCCCTTCCATGTCCTCAATGGTGACGGTCAGTTCACAAGGAAATGCGTGCAGCACATTGAAGGTCAGCTCCTCGTGATCCTCCGGGGCAAAGAAGGCCGGGGCCAGCAGGCTCAACTCCGGGTTGCCCGTATCCGGCGGAACGCACAGCACCTTCGAGCTGGCCACAGACGGGATGCCCCGTTCGATGGTCAGCAGCTGCAAAAGAATATATCCGGATGCGCCTGTGCCTTCGCGGTTGATGGTGATGGCACGCTCCTTCATGCCCAGGGGAAGCGTCTGTCCGGGTTTTGAATAGGCAGCAAAATCTCCGTTGTTGTCATAGATGATCTGCGCGTTGTCAAAATCCCAGCGACCGCTGCGGTAGTACACCAGCTGATATGCCAGCTGTACGCGGCTGACCACGTTGAAGGAAAAATACACCGTCGGGTCTTGCGCGGTCAGCACATCGGATTGGAATGAGACGTTTTCTATCATCGCTTCCCGGTGCAAGCCGGAGGATTGGGAAACATCGTAGGTGAAAAGTACCTGATCGCTGTTTTCGGGATAGGTACGCACGCTGGAAGCGCCATGGTTTTCCGTCAGGCAGTGCTTCAGTTCGCTGAGGGTGATGCTGCCGTCGCGGTTGTCATCCGCCGCAAAGCCGCCATCAAGGGAAATCGCCCTGATGAACGCACCGGAAAAATAACCTGCACCTGCAATTCTTTCGCCGTTGATATCTCCGGACCAGAACCAGCTTTCTTCCGCGCCGCCGGAGGAGCAGATCACAATGAAGTCATCTCCGGAAAACAGGTTATTAAGCAGCGTGCTCACGCCTTTGCCTAGCATCGCGCCGGCATGGCAGGCGTCAATGATGAGCACCTTTTTGCCATTGATCTGGTTGAACATGGTGCGCAGCATATAGGCGGAAACGGCGGTTTCCCGCTGACCATCGGAGAGCAGCAGCGTCATTTGCGAGGAGGTCATGCCTTCCTCCCAGATGCCGTGGGTGCTCAGATAGAAGTAGCTCACATCATCTTCATCAGCATCGGAAAAGGCATCGAGGATCAGGGCAGCCAGGTCACCGGTGGTAGAAATGCCTTCGGGACGGGTGATGAGGGTGTCAAATATCAGCGTACCGCCGGAAAGGGCGGAAGCCATCCGGTTGACATTGTTAAAAGAGGATGGCGCGGTGGACGGCTGACTTAAAAAGCGGTCACAGCCCACCAGCAGAGCACGGTTGGTACGTCCGTTACTGACCTGTTCAGGGATGTGAATATCCGGCTCGCGGGATTCAGCCGATGCAAAAAAGGGCAGACAAAGCCATACTGCCAGCAGCAGACAAATTGCGCGGCGCATGGCTTCACCTCCCTTGCGGCCTGAAAGGCCCTTATCTGATGTAAATATTCTACACCTAATTAGACGCGCTGCCTACCGGAAATGTTCGCAAAAATGTGTAATATTCGTAAAATTTCGTTGGATGATGGCGAAAATCCTGCATCCTGGGTGGTATTTCATTGGATCAGGAGGAAGTTTTAATCTGCATCTAATGGAATCAGCGGAAAAAATGTGTATAATAGGAGTGAACCAACAAAGGAGAAAATTTCCATGAGCGAGGAAAATAAGACTTATCAGCATGACGCGGATCTGCCCGACGGCAGCTACTTTGAATACAAGGCCCGTCAGGAGGAAAAGGAACGACAGCGTAGACGGATGATGTTCCCCTATCCCCTGTGGGTGACGGTGGCTTATCTGATCCTTGGGTTTGTGTTCGGCATGTGGCATCCAGGGTGGATCATCTTCCTGACCATTCCGCTGTTCTATCTGCCGGACAGCCAGCGCACCCCCATCCGTCTGCTGGGCAATCCTGTGATGGTGACGATCATCTACCTGCTGCTGGGCACGGTGTGCAATCTGTGGCATCCCGGCTGGCTGATTTTTCTGCTGATTCCCCTGCTGGCTGGGCGGAAATAATGGAATATCGGATGTGTCAAGAGCTGTGATTGCCCTCATTTGCTTTGCGGAATACAAAAAAATGCCTGCATACTCGCTTTGAGTACGCAGGCATTTTCGTTTGTTAGGCTACATGATGAGCTGCTGCCGCCTTTTGCACAGAGGCAGCAATGTTTTCTGCATGGTCGCCGATACGCTCCAGGTTGGTCAGAAGATCCAGGTAGATCATGCCGTTCTTGGCGGAGCACTTGTGCTGCTTAAGGCGCTCCACGTGATGCTGACGCAGGGCTTCGGTGATGTCGTCGATCTCCTGCTCGGTGTCCTCTATCTGCTTGAGGGCAACGGGACGGTTGTCCTGGCGAGAGAAAATATCCATCGCACGATCCAGCTGGAGGAAAACAGTAGCCGAGAGATCATCCAGCTCCTTGACTGCTTTTTCAGAGAACTTGATATCTTCATTGTGGCGCAGCTGCGCAGCTTCAAGGATGTTCTGACTATGATCGCCCACGCGTTCCATATCGTTGATCACATGGAACAAAGTGCCAACCAGCATGGTATCTTGAAGGCTCAGATCCAGGCCCTTGACTTCGACAAGGTAGGTGGTGATTTCACGGTTGAGGAAGTCCAGCACCTCTTCATTGCGGATGATTTCAGTGGCCTTCTCATCATCCCACTGGTCAAAGCATTCGATCGCACGGGTGAAGTTAGCCTTGGCGATGAGGCCCATGCGCTTGGCTTCATTGAAGAGCTGCTCAGCTGCAACGGCAGGGGCGTTCAGCATGCGCTGATCGAAATACTGCAGCTTCATAGCTTCGCCGATCATGCCGTCATCGCGGACGAGAATGCAGGCCAGCTGTTCCAGCACACTGGCAAAGGGCAGCAGCATCAGCGTGGTGACGGAATTGAAGATGATGTGGGTCAGGGAGATCTGCATGCTGATGTTGCTGGGTACAGCGTTCTGGATCCAGGTATGGATGGGCAGGATCAACGCAAGGATGATGAATATCACTGTGCCGATAATGTTGAACAGCAGATGCACGCAGGCCACGCGCTTGGAGGTGGCAGTGGTACCGATACAGGCCAGCACGGCAGTCACGCAGGTGCCAA
>JBGUSK010000065.1:0-11251 GCA_045132495.1 Christensenellales bacterium
TTCCCGGATATGAGCCGTGCCAATCTGTCCATCGCCGATGTGGGCAGCAGTAATAACCGCTTCTCCGATTTTGGCAGAGTCGATGGCACCGTCTTTGATATGAGCAGAATCAATGACTGCATCGCCAATGTGGGCGCTGTCGATAGCAGCTTCTGCGATTTTCGCCTTGGTAATGGCGGCATCCTGAATCGCCGCAGTTCCGATAGCGGCCTGTTGAATGTGGGCTTGTCCAATGGCGGCCTGCTGAATTTGCGCCGAACCAATAGCTGCCGTCTTTACCTGCAGACTACCGACCGATGCATTCTGAAGATGACCTGTGCCAATGGAATCCATAGACAGCTTCATCCCCGAGATGCTGCCGGAAGCAATCTGACTGGAAGAGATCATGTTCCCTTCGAGTGTTGTTGCCGCCGTGCCCAGAGTGACCTTGGTATAGCGCCGCAGGAGGCAATCGTATGTGTACTGGGTCATCCGCAGGGCAACTGCAAGACCCAGCTTGGCAACCACTACCTGCACGCTGTCGCCCAAGAAAATGTTGTGAAGCATACCGTACTGAGCGTACTCCACGGTATCGTCCACGTTGATGAAGTCCACATCCAGCGTGACCGTAGGCAGATCGCAGCCCTTGTCGAACTCGTCCTGTACCGCCTGCCGGAGCTTCTCATACACGTCCTCCCGGGACATATCCTCGGATTCCTTTGCGTCGCTGACAGCCAGGTGGTACCACTTGGGATGCGGGTACTTATCCAGATTCGGGCTGTCGATGTGTCGCTCCGGCAAATACAGGATTTCGCCATCTTCATCCTCACCGGTCGGTAGGATACGGGTTACAACGCTGGAGCTGTCCACGTCATAGCTGATGCCCAGCAGGTTCTTGCCCTGCCGGATTTGTACGCCGCTGTCATCGCCAACACGCTTCACAAGGTACACGTCATACCAATCCCGGGCCAACTCACCGCCGAAGGTTTCCACGATGCCGCCTTCACCCAGCATGCCATCCACCGGGTTCTTCTGCTCAACAGCAAACTCATCTGCTGTGCCGGTGAGATCAGTATACAGGGTGAAGTCGTGAGGCGATTCACATTCCCCCAGCATAGCGTGGGCAGCCGTTGTCGCACTGACGCCCGGATTGGGCTTGTAGCTGACGATCATGTTATCCATGAGATCATAGAAGATGTGCCTTGCGTACACCTGCACATCTGTGAGGCTGGGCACCACCCGATAGATGCGGAAGGGCTGTTCGCGCAGCTGACGGGAATCGATGACCTGTCCGGTTGCTTCTGCGGAAGATGCTTCGGTGCGCACGAATTCCAGATATTCCGATGCCATATAGCCGCGCTTACCGTCTGGGCAGAGCACCTCGAACCAGTCTTCACTGTGCTTGGTCAGCAGGACAATCTCCACGCCTGGCTTGTACTGGCCCAGTCGCTTATAGCTGGTGCCGGGGCCTGAGCGGAGATTCAGACGGCCTTTATCATTGACCCGATAAATCACCCTGCCGTCCGCCTGACTGATCAGCTTGACGCGAGGTGTTGGTGCTGCAGGCACCGGGGCTTTGATGATGCAATCAACCTGCAGGAACGTCCATCTGTCCCGATCATCCAGCGGATGAACCAAGGACAGCTCCCACTCGCCGTTCAGCGTTTCGGTGACCTCGCAGGTTGTCGGTTCCAGTACGCACAGACCATTCGTTGAGAAGTCATTGCAGTCTGCCGGAAATACGCTGATCATTGCGGGTCACCTCCTTTTCTTACAGTGAGCGCCAGTTCGGCGTGATCTTGATGGAACGCACGCCACCTGTCCAGTCGATGTAGCTGCCAATCGGTAGCAGACGGGGAAAGTCACCGGTCATGGCCGTCATGCAGGACTGATAGTCCTGGTACACCTCCTGATGCACACTGTCCACGACAACTGTGCCTGTGATGCCGCTCAGCTGTAAGAGTGTGCCGCCAACAGTAATCTCCGCATCTCCGGCAAGGTCGATCTCGAGGATGGGCTCTGCGAATACGCTGCCTTGCCCCGGAATGAAAGCACCTGGGAGGTCGACCAGAATCGGCGTGTTCTCCGCATGGTAGAAGAAAGGCTGGCAGCGAAAATTGACCACAAAAGAGCGGTGCGGATTACCCCGCAGGATCTTCTCGAAGCTGATCTGATTGGTGACGCGGGCAAAATAAAAGCCACCCTGCCGATTGGCAAAGGTGACTGTACCGGGGCCGCGCAGCCATGCGGCAATTACCGGGATTTTTGCAGGATCGTCAATGAAGCATGTTGCGGAAAGAATCATGTCATCATACACATCATCGCCTTCGAGGGTCGTGAGTGTTCCTGCTCTGCCGGGCACTGCAGTAAAAGTTGCGCGCTCATTGGGAATGGTAATGGGCGGGTGCTCTGATACATGGATGCCATATTCAGTGCACTTCACACCATTCCATTCGAACCAGTCCTTCATGGCATTCCTCCTTACGAGAAAAACCGCCCGAAGGCGGCATGAAATTGTTGAAATTAGATGTGGCAATCCACAATTGTGATGTACAGCCCTTCTTCTGCAGCCTGCTTGAGGTAGACTTCAAACAATGCATCATACTCCAGCTGGGACTTCTGCGTGCTATCATCAAAACCGAAGAAGTCTACGCGACCGGGAGCGATCCACTTGCCATCTGCGGTAATGTAGGCATACGTGCTCAGCCGGGATTCGTGGTTAGCGAAAGACTCCTTTGAACCATATTTCTCAGTGTAGTACTGCGGCTTCAGAAAGGAGAAGATCTCCGGCTCATCCTTCTTGAGGGGAGCCCCTTCAACAACGACTTCCCAGCGACGTATGGCTTTGGCGTACAGATCGGTGTCTGGCGTAAAGTCACAGTCCACAACCCGGGCCTGATCGCATCGGTCGGGCGCATAGGTCAAGTTTTCATTCGCCCAGGAACGTGTTCCGCGTCTGCCTGTGCATCCAGGTTTTAGCCGTAGCATGCCACACCAGCGACCGCCAATCGTCCACCAGTCCCAGTAGCCCTGGGGGTTATGCCAGTAACCGCGCCTCTGTGCCACGTCATCGACCTCGGCACTTTCATCTTCCACGAACTCCATGTAAGGACTACCTGCCGGATGGGCCTCATAGAAGGGTTCCAGCAGCGCATCAACATCATCCAGTTCTCTTGAGAAAACAGCAACTGTAAAGTGGGACATAGGATACCTCCTTGCAATTTAGTGTTGGTATATTCGCTCTGATCCCACGAAATAGCAAGTAGAAAATCCCGGGGATATTTCTGTCATCATAGACAATTCCCAGGATTAGCAATTGTCGAGATTACAATCAATGTTCATAATATAGTATGGCACTTTCCAAGTTGGTGTGATATACTGTTACAATAAAGAATAGTAGGAGGCCACATCATGAATGCAACAGTCAAAGACTATTTAGCTAAACGAGATAACCTATTCGTCAGATGGGAGAACGAATGCCGGGAATGGATTGCACTTGAAAACAAATTGCCTGTTATCGCCACGTTCTTTAGGGATGGTATTATCGATCCGGATATATGGTTTAGTCATGATTTTCGCCCACTATTTATTCTCAAGGAAGTTCATGATACAGCAATTGAAAATCGATGTGTTGACTTTGTTTCCATGCAAACCGGGCACGATTATGACATATGGGAAAGGCGAGGTATGTGGCGCGCGTTTGGCACGCTCGCAAGAGGTATTCTTTCGCGTGTTGAAAATCCCAATTCAACGCCTGGCTATGAGGAACTATATAATGAAGATCTGTCTAACTACCACGCAACGCTCAGACGAGTTGCAATTATCAACGTCAAAAAGCTATCAAGTGGAAGCCGCGTAACATCAGATAGGTCAATAGAAACAAAACATGTAACCTGCCATGCTTGTAGATTTCGAGACAACCTTCGTGAACAGATCGAAATGATTAACCCCACAGTCATTATCTGTTGCGGCGCCGACCTTCATGATTGCTTCGACATGTGCGACAACCAGATCTATGGCATACCGGCAGTGTTCGGTCTCCATCCCTCTACAAACCCCAATCGCCGCAGACAAGCCTACTTTTATGACACAATCGAAAAAGTTATCGCCGTTCTGCACAGGTGAACAATAATGGCTACTATAGTTTTCAGACCATAGTAGCCATTATTTATGCCATCCTCAATCCCCGCCCACGCTGCTGCCGTCTGGTCAATGCTGCGATCTCAATTGCCAGGGAGCGGATGTCCTGTTCATCACGCACGACCATCTGCTCCACCCTTACGGTGGAGTTGACGTTATTATTGTAGGTGTGCCGGTTATCGGTACTGCTGGCTGCAATCGTTCCTGATTTCGCCTCACCAGTCAAGTAGCGAGAAGCATTGCGGATGATCTTCGCCTGCACCTCAGTCTCCTGCAGAATACCTTCGCCGAAGCCCTGCATTGCCATGGCACCCACATCATCCCTGAAAACCCGGCTGGGAGAATGGATATCGAGGGTATCCTTCGCAGCTCGGACAGCTGCATTGGCTGCACTTCGCATCGCGCTGACTACCCTCGACCGCCCGGCTATAATGCCTGCAGCAAGGCCTGCCATAGCCAGGTTGCCAGTGGATCGCATGGCGCTTGCATTGAGGTTCGCCTGAAGCGCACTCACCACGTGGCTGGCTGTTGCGCTGGCATAGGAGGACAGATCTGTCTCCGTCATGCCGACACCTACACCCAAGGCAGCATCACGGCCTACAGGCTTGGTGCGATTGGCAGGAGATGCCGAGTTGAAGGCGCTCCCACTGCGCAGCGCAGTTTCTGTGTTGGCAGCAACAGCCTCACCATAGGTTGACATATCCGTTGCAGACATGCCTGCGCCTACACCGGCAGCTGCATCTTCGCCCACACCTTCCATGGCGTCATTCAGGACACGGTTCATGTCCTCAACCACAGAGTTGACATCCGTGTTCCAGCCGCTGGCATTCAGCGCCTCCACGATGTTTGCGCGGAAGTTTGCACCGGTACCTGTCAGCTGCATTTCCTCAAGGAGGCTCATGATGCTCCGGATGTGCTCGATATCTGCTTCACTGACTTCCTCACCGCTTTGAATAGCGGCCATGACCTCAGAGACATAGATGCCGATGTTCGCAACATCATCGGGTGAAAACTGCTGATTGAACCGCTTTTCAATACCACTCAGATCAAGATTGTCCAGAAGGCCCCACAGCGTTACAGCGCTGCCTTTGTATCCTCGCCAGGATTCCAGCTGATTGGCAAAGCTGTCGATCCAGTCAAAAGTTGAACCGCCGAGGATGTCATTCATGAAACCCCAGTCATACTTACTACTGCCAAGGGGCGTACTTACAGTAACACCATTATCTGAGAGACTGTCTGCAGCCGCCTCAACTGCCTGCTTGGTTCCTGTCACCTCAGGCGTGATCAGGATATGCATCGTGCCGTCTTCATCGAGAACCGCCACCTTATCCGCAGTCAGCATCTCAGGCGTAACCGCAGAGGCTGGGATTTCCACGCCATCCTGCCAGTAACGAGTGTTAGGATCCAGCAGCGCTGCCGTGGGGTCTTCGTAGCTTTCCCCCAGTTTGACAATACCCGCAACCTCCACAGGATTATCCTTAATGAATTTGCGGTATGCCAGCAGATCATAGCCGGACAATCCGATCGTCAGGGTCAACGTGGGCTTTTCTGCATCGGTGTCGTCGTATCGGGAGATGTAGGCCACAAAATTCTGTAGCAGAGTGCTCTTGTCACAGCCAGTAGCTTCGGCAAAGCTGCTGACGATTGCCTCAATCTGATCGGGCGACAGGCTAGATACATCGACACCTTCTGCCTCGAGGTACTTGACCACCATGGCGGTGATGTCACCCGGGCTCAGCGCAGATGTAGAAGCACCACCTGTAATCTCCTCATACGCCACTACAAACGCGATGATCGCTTCAGGTGTCAGGTTGGAGGTGTCCACGCCTTCCTTCTCCAGGTACTTCATCACATAGGCAGTGATCTCATCCGGGGTCAGCTGCGTGATGTCTGTGCCGGACGCAAGTTCCTGATACGCAGCAACCATGGCGGTAATGTTACCGGGAGTCAAACCGGATACATCCGCGCTGGTGGTCACCTCGGCATACTTGGTGACATACGCCACCAGGCCCGTGGGCGTAAGTGAGGATTTGTCCGCTCCAGTTGCTACTTCGGTGTACTTTCCTATGAAAGCATCCACCGTTGGCTGCTGCTTGGTTACAGTGGCAGACTCGGTATAGCTTTGAATGACTGCACTGGTGGTGATGGAGCCAGGATTGGCAGCAAATTCATTCCACCTTGCCTGCGCACCGGTCATATCCAGATCGGTGGCGATTTTGAGAACTTCCTCAGGCAAGGCTTCCCCAAACATAGATTCCAGGCCGGGCAGAACACCGGGGCGACTACTCAAGAACGCCTGAATGGCAGCAATCTGCTCAAGGGCTGACGTGTAGTCGATCTCCGGGAACAGCGCACTGACTTCAGCTTCCGTCATGCCGCTGTCCAGCAAGGACTGGATCTGTGTCAGCATGGCAACATACTCAGTCACCGCACCTTCATCCATGCCAGCTGTCAGCTGATTCATCTGCTCGAGGATGGCAGGCTTTTCATCCTGCGATGCCGTAGAATACTGACGCATCAGCTGCACCAGGGTATCCATATCGCTGTTAGCCTTCTGGATATCTGCCTGCTCCCATACCGGCATGACGATGCTGGCGAGGAGTGCAGCATATTCCTGCACAGCAGCCTTGCGCTCGGACAGGTACCGGGCGTTCAGGTCATCCAGTGCAGCTTGACGCTCTGCGGCATCCTCGATGAGCATTACCAGTTCGTATTCCTTGTCATACTGCTCGTCCAGCTGGCGGTTTACTGCCGCCATGCCTTCCGCCGATGCAACCATGGCATTTTCATACACGGTAACGCTGGCATCCTGCTGTCCACGGGCCCGTGCACGGGCCACTTCTGCCTCCAGCTTTTTGCGGATGGTATCAAAGCCGTCCGTATCCGCTTCGGTCAGGTGATATTTGATCTCGATCGCTCCGCGCACGTCGATAAGTTCCTGCATGCGCTGCTTGTCTTTATCCGTGAAGCGGCCATTTTGCCTACGCTTAATCAGCTTGTCCATCTCTTTGTCGATGGCATCCAGCTGGGCAATGTCTGCAGCCAGGCTATCCGAAACAGAGGTGTATCCGTTTTCATCTGCAGAAGCTTTCAGTTCCTGCAACTCGGTGCGGGTGGTAGCAGTGATGGCTTTGAAGGAATCCTGCCACTGTTTTACGATGGCATTGGTTTCCTTTTTGCCATCCGACCACACAGCAAGGATGCCATCCATCCAGCCCTGCATATCGCCGGTTTCGCGCTCAAAGTCAGATTCAGACATGCCGAAGAAGCTCAAGCCCGGGCTGCTGCCATAGAAGGTATCAGCTGCGGTGTTCTTCCAGTTCTCAGCAGTGTCCGCCATGCCTTGCAGTGCTTCTCGGGCTTGCTTGGCTCCTGAGGTATAGTCAATGATCGCCGCCGTTGCCGCAATGGTCGCTACCGCAACAGCCATCCATACGGAAGGCGACTTGCCCAACACGGAGAAGAAGCCCTTTGCACCACCGCCCGCTTTACCAACAGCAGTTGCAAACTTGCCGATGCCGGTGGTCAGCGTGCCGATGCCCTTGCTTACTTTGCCGTAGGCCAGCAGCACCGGACCAACCGAAGCCGCCGTCATGGCAAAATCAATGATCTGCTTGCGCTGGGTCTCATCCAGTTCAAGGAAACTATCCAGCAGATCGTCTGCGCCGGAGATCAGTTCCTTGATGGTCGGGTTCAGGTCATCACCGATCTGCTGCGCGAACAGCATCGCCTTGTTCTTCAGGTTGATCAGCTGGCTCTCGGTGGTGGCATAGCGCTTGCCTGCCTCTGTGGTCAGCGCTACGTTCTCATCCCAGGCGCGGGTGGCGGTTGCCTGCGTTTCAGCAAAAAGCTCCGTGGCATTGGTTGCACGGAGCAGGGTGTCGCGCAGGCGAACTTCGGCGATGCCAATGTCCTGCAGGGTGGCGATGGCCGACAGGCCTTCCTCGTCCATCCGGGACAATCCCACAATGAATGCTTGGAACGCAGCTGCCGGATTACTGTCCCACAGAGACTTGAACTGGGCAGAGGTCATGCCGGAGACCTTGGCGAAGTCATCCAGCGCATCGCCGCCGGTAGCTGCCGCCACCTCCATCTTGACCAGCGCCTTGGAAAATGCCGAGCCGCCCATTTCAGCTTCAATGCCAACGGATGACAGCGCTGCGGCAAAGCCAAGAATCTGCGCCTCGCTCAGGCCTACCTGATGACCGGCAGCTGCCAATCGCATGGACATCTCCATGATGGAAGATTCGGTGGTGGCGTAGTTATTGCCCAGGTCAACCAGTGCAGCGCCCAGGTTACCAAACTGGCTCTGATCCATGCCGGTGATGTTGGCAAACTTCGCCAGCGTAGAGGCGGCGTCCGAAGCTACGATGTCCGTAGAATTGCCCAGATCAATCATCGTGCGGGCGAATTCCGTCAGGTGCTCCGTTTCGATGCCCAGCTGACCGGCAATGGCTACTACTTCCGCGATGTCATCGGCAGAGGTAGCAACCTCCGTGGACATCTGCTTGATATCCGCCGACAGCTGTGTGAACTGGGCATCCGTGGCATCCACCGTCTTGCGCACGGAGGTAAAGGCGCTCTCAAAGGAAATACTGGCCTTGATTGCCGTAGCCCCAAGCGCAAGCACCGGCGCAGTAACCGTGGTTGTCAGCGTCTGCCCGATCTCAGTGAACAGGTCGCCGGTCTTTTTCAGTCGTTCACCCACAGCGGTGAGATCTTCGCCAAGCTCCGTCCACATAGACTGCGCAGTCCGCAAGTGGCGGTTGGTTTCCTCGATTTCACTGCGGGTCTGCTTCAGCTCGGCCCGGGCATTATTGAGGGCAGTTTCTGCCTCGGTGACAGCATCAGTTGCTTCCTGGATCTTATCCGGGTCGTTGGCCTGCTGTGCGGCAAGCAGCTGACGCTTGGCTTCCTCCAGAGATTGCTCGTACTTCTGGATTTGCTTTTCCTGAAGCTCCACCTTATCGCCCAGCATGGTCAGCTTTGCCGTCAGGCTGGGGACGCTTTTATCCAGCTCCTTGATGCCAGCAGAGGCAAGACGGAACTTACTCTCTGCCAGGCCGATCTGCTTGCCGAAGGAGTTGATGGCGGTGGTGTTGGCCTTGATGGCCTTCCCGGCAGCATCCCATTCCGTCTGCGCCAGCCGCAGCGCCTGATTGCATTTTTCAATATCCGCCTCGGTGGTTTGCACAGCAGCGCGGGCGTTGTTGAGGTTGGTGTTGGCTTGGCTGACGGCATCGGCAGCGTTTTGGGTGGACTTCTCCAAGGCGGTATTCTGCCCGGAGAGCTTGCGCACCTCAGCTACAGCCAGGCGGTATTCTTCCTTCAGGCGGTCGAGGTTGGCCTGCGCGGCGATGGTGGCAGAGTGGTTCGCACCCAGCGTCTGAGAGTAATGCTGAACCGCCTGCGCGCCGGCTTGCACCTGCTGCTTGAGAGCAGCCTGCGCGGTGCGGGCATTCTGCAGACGAGAGGCATGATCATTCTGTCGGTCATAGCATTCCTGCAGGCGGGTATTGGCAGCCTGCAGAGCACGCTCGTACTGCCCAACGGCATCCTGCTGCAGAGACAGCTTGCGCTCCAGCGTCGACAGCTTAGTAGACAGACCTGTGGCTGACTGCTCGAAGTCCTCCACCCCAGCCGAAGCCTGCCGGAAGTAGCTCTCCGCCTCCTGGATCTGCCGATTGACGGAGCGGATGTTACGTGTGAAATTGTCCGTCTGCAAAGACAGAGATACGACAAGGTCGCGGAGGGCTTCGCTCATGGGGTTCACCTCGGTTCTTATTTCAGGTCAGGCCACACCTCATCGATATATCGGTGTATGGGCTTTTTCTTTTTGTGCTCCCTGTTGGCATGCCAGGCGCGGATCTTCAGAAACCCCAGCATATCCATACTGTCGATCTCTGCCATCCGCCAGCCACCCTCCAGCAGGGAGTTGTAGGTTGAATAGATGAAATCGGGCAGCGTCAGGCCGGAGTTTCCGCCGTCTGCGCTGCCTTCGTAGGGAATTCATTCAGGATGTGGGTGGTTTGGGTCTGCACCGCCATCAGCGCAAAGGCGATGTCATGCATGAGCCTGTCCACCGGGTAGTGATCCAGCACCTCATCCGGGGTGAACTGGTTGCCAAAGAGAATGCAGAACCACTTGATCATCTCGTCCATCGCCTCAGCAATGGTGAGGGATTCAACCTCTTTGTTCTTTTCGCCTCGCAGGGCGGCATTGGAAATGGCTACGATGCGGCCATACATCTTGGCGGCAGACTCCATTTCACGCAGGGCACGACCCGAGATGAAGTCCACATGGTATTGCTTATCGCCCAGGGCACAGGTGATCATGCTCCATTCCTCCTTTTACGCACCGGTGAATGCGGGTTCGTACACACTCTGCAGGAAGGTGGCACCCTTCTCAGCAGTGAAGCCGTTCTGACCCTCGTCAGCCACTGCCTGGTACTGACCGTCGTGAGTACGCTTGATCGCAGTCCATTCGATCTCGCCGGTCTGGCGGGTGATGGACGTTCCCTCCTTGGTCTGGTAGTTTTCGGTTACGGGCTTCGCACGCACCTTATACAGCCACACATAACGATAGGAGCCGTCAGACTTCTCAGACTTGAAGCCAACCGCAAAATACGGAGGCTTGTCGGAAGCAGCGCGGATCAGTACACCGTTATCGTCGATGCGGTTGCCGAAGATCATCTCCTGGATCGTCAGGGGGATATCCGCCATCTTGGTCTTGAAGGCCAGCTCAGGGTCGGGATAGAGCACGTCGAACTCCACATCGTCGGCGTACTGGATATCGGGATCAGCGTTCTCAGGCGTGATGGACGCTTCGATTGCGCCTGCCATCAGCTGGAGTTCGCCATAAGCATGGTTCTCGGTGGTATCCTCGGTCAGGGGTGCAATGACCACGTTCTTCAGACCGATGGTAGACGCCACCTGAGGGGATGCGGTAGGATTCGCCATAGAGTTTTCCTCCTTTACGGGTTGTTAAGCGCATCCCGCAGACCTTGTCGAATGATGTCGTAAGACTCATCCGCTCGGGTATCATAGGCGGGACGAATAAAAGGGTGTGCTGGAGCAGGAGCTGGGCCCCCGTGACCATACTCCACAGGAGGAGCATAGTAGGCTCCGTGCTC
>JBGUSK010000066.1:0-19302 GCA_045132495.1 Christensenellales bacterium
TTCCAACAGTACGGTTTCGCCATTGAAGGTAGTCCGGGTTGGTCGATTATGTGCCAGCTTGCTGTTGATAATCCTTGGTTTGATATGGAAATCGAGTTGGGGATTGGTCATCTATCATTCCAGGTTTATCTGCGTGCCTGATGGGCGGGAAGGTCAATCTTCGTCGTCCGCTTCCTCGTCGCTGTGGAGCTTCATGGAGGCGATCTCCATGAGCTTGGCTTCAAGGGCCTGATCCTCCACGGGGACGAACTCCTCCAGCTCTTCGCCGGATTCATCCGTCGTGGCCACGATCTTCATCACGTAGCAGGCAATGCCTTCATCCTCAGCATCCGCATCGGTCGTGTCCTCATCGTTGGAGTCGGTCAGGATGGCATATTCTTCGCCGTTGTAAAAGAAATAATCAATGATGGAGAACAGGATGGTGTTGCCTTCCTCGTCGGTCATTTCGATCACGTCTTCCATGACACCCTCATCCAGACCATCCTGCTCAAACAGTTCTTCGTTGTTCATTGGAGACACCTCTTTCTCTTGAAGCTGCCGCTCACCGGCGACTTTTTCTTCCTTGATCGTGGCTTCATTATACACGATGGAGAGGTAAATTACAAGGGGTTTTGCGAAAGTTTTACCCCTTGACTTTGTCTTAAATGGGTGATATAATGGACATGTTGTGGGCTTTCGCAGGACGCGGAAGCCCCTTGCTTGTGACTGTTACCGCATATGCACATAATTCTGCGGTTTGTCGTGCTTGAATAAAGATCGCCTCCTCCGAAGCATCGGGGGAGGCGATCTTTGCTTAATGCTTGATGGTGGGCGTCTTCTTCTTCAGGGACTCCGTAGTGCCGTCGGGGCGCTGGATGACGATACCGTCCAGCATGGCGCGGGTGTTTTCGCGCCACTCCTCGATATACTGCTTGCGCAAGGCAGCCTGCTCGGCAGTCTCGGCCTCGGTCAGACCCTCGGCCTTCTTCTTGCGGGCCAGCTCGTTGATTCGGTCGATCTGTTTCTTATCCATAACAATCTTCCTTTATTTGGTCAGTGGGGGATCAAGATGATACTTTTCAGCAAGCTGTGCCTTGTGGGCTTCATCTGCCAGGCGGCGCAGTGCAAAGGCCATGTGACCGATGATATACAGGTTTGCAGCCATAATGCCGTAGACGAAGAACAGGCGGTGCGTGCCGGTATCCATCGTGCGCTCGATGAGCAGCAGTGATGTGGCAACGATTGCCACGCAGGGAATTGCAGCGGCGGATTTGCCATGCTTCTTCCACACGAAGAACCAGCAGACGCACACGATCACCAGTGCAGCGGCCAGCAGGCCGGACACCAGTGTCAGGCTGAAGTAGGGGTTTTCGTCGCCATCAGCAGCGAATTCTTGTACGACGCCAAGGCCAATGCATACGATGGCCGTTACCCAAGTCATGATGGTTTCCTTCTTGCAGTTGTGCTTGCAGCAGCGGATGCTCCAGACGATCAGCACTGCTACGACCATTACGATAGCCGCCACCTGGTTCACGCGCACAAAGTGGATGACCTTCATATGGCCGTCGTTGCGCAGAGATTCCAGCACGGTCTGGGTACAGCCGTACAGCACAAGGAAGCACCCCATCAGGTCGCCGCTCCTCATTGTGCGCCTGCCAAAGTGCAGCACCAGCACAAGACCAATGATACACGCCGCGATGGCTTCGTATGCAAAGACGGGGTGCATTCCGCCTGCCAGGTCATACATGAAATCGAAAGCGGTGGATTGGAAGTACTTGCCCAGGCCCATCTCGCACAGCGGCTCTGCCAGACGCTCAATGATGAGCGCAAGAGGCATACCGAGGGCTGCGGCATCCAGAATGAGCCCGGCAGGCTGCTTTGCCCATTTGGCGGCGATCAGCGCGGAGAGCAGCACGCCGCACAGCGCGCCGGTCATGGATGCGCCGCCGTCCTGGACGTGGAGCATCATCTCCGGCATGGAGATCGTTTCAAGATAGTAGGAAAGGTTTGACAGGCAAAAGGCCACGCGGCTGCCGATGAAGGCAAAGGGGATGCACAGGACAGCAAAGCGGATGAAGGTGCTGTAGCCTGCGCCCTTTCGGAGCAGCACGGCACAGGTCACAGCCAGCAGCGCTGCCAGGGACGTCGCTGCCAGGGCGCCATAGAGGGTGAACATCGTTTACTCCTCCTCGGGCTTGATGGCGGTGGAAATATAGATGAAGTCGGACACAGCACGCTCGCCCTTGGTGGTCTTGTCGGAGTAGTTCTCGCCGCCGAACCACATCAGCGCGCTGTTGCCGCCGTCCAGATTGTAGGCCTGCACACAACCCTGCTCGAACATCCACTGGGCCAGCTCGTCGGTGGAGCAGCCGTCGCTGTCCTTGCGGCGACCATCAACGACCACGAACATGTACTCCTTCTCGCCCAACTGGCCGATGGCACAGCGGGGTTCATTGGTGCTCTTGATGTTGTACTTGTTGCCATTCTTTACATAATACTGCGGGGCGGGGAGCAGCTCGCCGTCCTTGATCAGGGCGGGGCCGAAGTTAAAGATGTTGGGGAAGGTGAGGGTTCCGCTGGACAGCAGAGCCTTGAGCTCATCGGCATTGGACTGCAGGATGATATGGAAATCGCCCTTGTCGTCGATGAGCAGCATGTCGTACACGCTCTTGGGGCTCTTGCGGAACTCCTTGTACTGGCGGACGATGTAGCCGTTCTTGGCGTCAGAGAAAAAGTCACCGCCGATAGCCAGGACGGCATTGTGCTTCTTGGCCATGGAGGAGATCTTGTTGTTGCGGGAGGCCTTCTCATTCTCCAGGCCGGTACGCAGCTGGCTGGGATGAGCGATCTTCACGCGGGCTACGTTAAAGGTAGAATCACCCACGCGCACGCGCTCCACGGTGACGGTCAGGGATTCATCCTGGTAGCCCTGCAGGACGCCGTTGGCTTCATCAGCCGCGATGTAGCAATCGGGGTTGGGGACGTAGCCGGGGGTCAGATCGACGGGCAGGGGGGTAATGTTGGCGGAAATAGCTTCCTCCACGGGGATTTCGATGGTGGCATCAACGTCCTGCTCCGCGATTGCGCCCGGGACGAGCATCGTCAGCAGCAGCAGGAAAGCAAAAAACTTGCGCATGATAATTTCCTCCGATCATCAGATCATCATTCAAACAGGAAGGCATATTCGTCTTCCACGCCCTCGTTCATATGGGCCGCTTTGGCTTCCTCGGTGATGGACGGGCTGGGCAAACCGGCGGCGAAGGCCACCAGGAGCAGCGCGGCGAGCACCGTCAGCAGCATGTTTTTCCAGTTCATTGCCCGCCCTCCTTTTCAGGGGCGAAGACCCATTTGTTCTGTACGCGGTAGCTGACCAGATAGAGGATCACATCCACCGCGATGCCCACCAGGCCGATGATGGCGGTGGGGAACTTCAGCCAGTGCATGATGCCGTCCACGCCCACGGCGGAGATGAGCATGATGAACACTGCCAGGATGATGTAGCGGATGAAGGTTGCTTTGCTCATCTTCTTTTCAAAGACGTACTTGCTGTTCATCCAGAAGTTGCAAGGGGCGGACACGCAGCGTGCCAGCACCTTGGCGAAGAATGCGCCGTGGCTGACGCCGGGGAAAACCAGATTGGCCAGCAGGGTCAGCACCACGAAGTCGATCACGAAGGATACAATGGATGCGCCCATGAACTTCACGAAATTGCCCAGGATGACCTTGTAGATGCGGTAGCTGTCCCGGATGGGGTGGAAGTGGGTGCCCTCATTCTCGTTCTCGTACACGGTTTCGATGGTAATGGGCACCATGTCGATGCCGGCGCGTGCACAGGCGATGAGCACCTGCATTTCGTATTCGAAGCGCTCGCCGGGCACGTCGATCATGAACTGCAGATCCTCCCGGCGGAAGGCGCGCAGGCCGGTCTGGGTATCCGGCAGCCACTGGCCGTAAAGCAGCTTGAACACGGTGCTTGTGGTCTTGTTGCCAAAGCGGGACTTGGGCGGCACGTTGGGCAGGTCAAAGTCGCGGCTGCCCAGGTACAGAACGCGCTTGTTCTCCGTCAGAGCCTCGGCGAGCTTCCAGCAATCTTCGACCGTGTGCTGGCCGTCCGCATCGGCGGTGATGACGCCGGAGGCCTCGGGCATATGGTCGCGGATGTAAGTGTAGCCGGTCTTGAGTCCGCAGCCCTTGCCGCGGTTGACCTCGTGCTTGAGGACGGTCACGCCCTCCATGGCGGCCAGCTCGTCGAAGATGGGCTGGTACTTTTCGCTGGAGCCGTCGTTGACGATCACGGCCTTGGTAAAACCGCGTGCCAGGAGCTTCTGAACATAGGCGGGCAGGCGGTCATCCGGCTCAAGGGAGGGGATGAGGATGACGGCAGATGCCGGCGTGTATTCCATATATGTCATTCCTTTCAGTGGTTATCTGCTGTGTTGCGCTGGTACAACTAATGTACCAACTTATATTATACAACAAAATAACGCAGGAAGCAACGATTTCCCTGCGTTATGTATGTAAATTTGCTGTGAACCCGGCCTATTCCCTGCACAGATCAGCGAACTGCGCTTTTGTGCAGCCGATCAATGCCTCTACCGCGAGGATGACCTGACAGCCACGCACACCCGCTGATACGCTGATGCGCTCCAGACTTTCTGCATCCTGCTGGATGAAGGTGGGGAAGGCTTTCTTCATGCCAATGGGGCTGCAGCCGCCTCGCAGATAACCGGTCAGGGGCAGCAGCTCCTTCTGCGGCAGCATGGCAACGGATTTGTTGCCCGTGGCTCGTGCAACGGCCTTCAGGTCAAGCTCCTTCTCCACGGGAATGACGCAGACAAGGTGCTTCAGCTTATCTCCGGTAAGAACGAGGGTCTTGTAGACCATGCTGGTCGGCAGATCGACCTTGGCGGCGATCAGCATGCCGTCATAGTTCTCGTCGGACACGTCATATTCGCGGGTCTCGTAGGGGATCTTCGCTGCGTCCAGGTGGCGCAGAACATTGGTTTTGATGGCTTTTGCCATGCGGATCGCCTCCCAAGGATTTATCATTGCCTATGATAGCACGATTGGCGGCGGATGGCAAGCCGTCTGTTTTTCATTGACATACACCGCATAATGCAGTAAAATAGAAGGGATGATAACCAAAGAGGAGGACATTCCTATGGCATCTGACAACAAGAATCTCGCATCCCAGCGCCGCGAAGAAGCGGGCGTTGTGTATTTTGACCGCGGTACTCGTGAGGGCCGCGATGGCAAGAAGTATGATCGATTTGCGATCCAGACCCACTTCGTCGAGGTGGGCGAGGATGCTTCCGCGCTGCTGGAAAAGTACGTCCGTCCCCTGTATCAGGAGGGCGACTGCGTAGCCATCACCGCTAAGGTCATGGCCATGTGCACCGGCAACGTCAAGAAGATGGAGGATATGAAGCTGGGCTTCTTCGCCAAGCTGATGGCTCGCTTTGCCGGCATCAACTCCACCGGCGTGGGCATGCATGAGCCCTATAAGCTGCAGCTGGTCATCGACATGGTGGGCCTGCCCCGCGTGCTCTTTGCGGGCTTTGTGAGCGCCATCACCCGTCCCTTTGGCATCAAGGGCCTGTTCTACAAGATCTGCGGCCACGGCGTGGCGGGCATCGACGGCTTCTACTTCCGTTCGAGCTTTGAGCGCTACAAGACCCTGGCTCTGATCAATCCGGAAAACCCTGTGGAGCTCTCCAATGAGATGACGAAGAACACCGGTATCCCGGTGGTCATCATGGATGCCAACGACATCGACCAGAACCAGCTGGGCAAGTGCGATTCCTTCCCGCTGACGGATGATCAGATCCAGGATGCGCTGAAGGACAACCCCTGCGGCCAGGGCGATGAGATGACACCCATTATCCTGATCCGTCCGGTGAAGTGAGGAGATCGATGAACTGGATGAAAAAACTCATCGCGCTTCTTTGCTGCCTGTTGATGCTCCCTGCCGTATACGCAGAGGAAGCAGCCCCTGCTCCGCTGCTTGAGCTGCATCAGATGGCGCTGGAATACGCGGATGGCTACTACCTTCGCGTCGGCGACTTGGAGATCATGATCGACGGCGGCAAGAAGGTTCCCTTTTCCAAGGATGACCGGGTGCTGGAATGCCTGCGGGCCCTGGGCGCCAAGGAGCTGGACGTGTACATCGTGACCCACTGGCATATGGATCACTGCGAGAATGTGAATCCAGTGCTGGCGGAGTTCGGTACGGCGGAAACGCTGGTGTTTTCTCCCTCTGCGCAAGTGCCGGCAACCGTGAACGACGGCAAGAAAAACAAAAGAACCCTCGAAATCACCCCTCTTGCAAATGGTGTGTATCAGCAGATGAAGCAGGGTGACGTGATCAACGTTGGCCCGCTGACCATCAGCTGCATCGGCCCGGCCAATGGCGGACGCTACGGCAGGACCAATCCGGATTCGCTCAACTTCGTGCTGCAGTATGGTTCCCGCCGTATGCTCTTCACCGGGGATTATGCAGCCAGCGGCAACATCAACAAGGTTTACAAAGAGCTGTGCAGCAATGTGGATGTGCTAAAATTCCCCCATCACGGCAGCCCGCCCTATCAGATCGGCGATGTGGCGATCCAAACGACGAACCCGGAATATATCCTGATGCCCAGTGATCTGCACAATGTTCAGGTGTATCGCTTTGTCCATGGCAATGGCTGCGACACCAAGCAGGAGAATATCCTCTCCATGAAGGAAGGACATGTTGTTATTCTGACCGACGGCGGAGACTATCTGGAAGCCAGGACTCAGCAGAATCCGGCGGATTATGCGCCCAAGGACAACTGAATTTTGATGCTGCTGCGATTTCGCGGCAGCTTTTTTATCCGATTTTTGTCCCTAATACTATAAAAATGGTTTCATTAGAGGAAGCGTATGGTATATGCTGAGTACAAACAAAAGGAGGAACGATCATGATGGAACGCAGACTGAAAAGAGGCTTGGCATTGCTGCTGACGCTCTGCCTGGCGCTTCCCCTGAGCTTGGCCTTTGCAGATGAAGAGGATGCAGCAGAAATGGCTGCCTACTGGCGCATCGTAGGCAGTGCAGCCCCGGAGGAGCCGCTGGCGACGGCTATGAGCGGGGAGTGGGATGCGCTTACCCTTGAAGTGCTCAAGGCGGTTACAGCGGAAAGGCTGATCGACTTTGCTGTGGAAAACAAGCTGCCGGTTTCCATGGCACGCCACGTCTTCTACAGCGCAATGGCTGATCGGCTGGCGGCAGACGTCGCACAGCGGACGCAGTCGGATACGGAACAGATGCTGTCCCTGTTCCTGGCTATGCGCACCAATGCCCGCGACCAGGCAGCCAATGCGGAACGACGTGCGCTGCGCAAGGACATGACTGAAGCGGATATCCTGGCCTGGGCTGCGGAAACCGGTCTGCCTGCCGGATTCCTGGCATGGCTGCTGCTGGATGATGAGTGGTTTGAGCCGGAATGGGATGATGGCGACGATTGGCTCGAAGGCCGCCGCGACTGGAATATTCCGGACTGGGTGGACGCCTCTGACGTGCGGGAAAAGTACGGCAAGGATGCGGTGGTCACCGAGGATGACGTGGAGCGGGTGCTCCGGCAGAATGGATACCGGTTTGATGATTGATTTGCATGATAAAACGCGGTCCGGCGATCAAGCCGGGCCGCATTTTCGTGCTGTCCTTACTCTGCCTGCCAGCCCTTGCACACATCCACCCAGCTGTCAAAATGGGAGTGCTCCTCCAGCTCGGGGATGGTCAGGCCGATACCGCTGTTGCTGGAACCCGCAGCAGGGTACACCACGTCAAATCGCTTGAGGGATTCATCCAGATAGACCTTCACGCCCTCGTTCACCGCGAAGGGACATACGCCGCCTACCGCATGACCGATCAGCCGCACTGCGTCCTCCGGGGTGAGCATCCTGGCCTTCATGCCAAAGCGGGCTTTGAATTTGGGGTTATCGACCTTCGCGTCGCCCGCTGCAACGATGAGCAGCGCGCCATCCCCATCCACGAAGGATAAAGTCTTCGCGATGCGGGCGGGCTCACAGTGGAGGGCTTCCGCCGCGAGCGCCACCGTTGCGGAGGATACGTCAAACTCCTGAATGCGCTCGGCCAGACCGACGCTGGCAAAATAGGCGCGTACCTTTTCGATGGACATGGTTTGTCACTCCTTTGTGAATTCGAGCAGCATTTCCTGCAATTCGTCCATGCTGTCTGCGCGGAAGTCAGCCTCGGCATATTCTGCGTCATTACCATAGCCGAAGGCCGCTGCGATGGTAGGCAACCCATTGGCCTTGCCGGCGCGGATGTCGCCGATGCGGTCGCCCACCATGACAGCACGCTCCGGATTCATTTCAGCCATCAACCCAGCCAGGTTTTGTGTTTTGGTGCGCGTAGGATGGCTCCATGCCATACGGTTGAAAACGCCCTCCAGACCGAAATGTGCCATGCATTTTTTGAGGTAGGCTTCCGTGCCGTTGGATACGATGCACAGCTCTGCATGCGGCGCAAGGGCTGTCAGCAGCTCCTGTGCGCCGGGGAAGAGCCGATTGACCTTGTCGACCAGCTCCAGCGCGCAGGACAGGCGGATGCGGCAGTACTCATCCATACGATCCGCCGGGATGCCGATGAGGGGGGCTGCTTCCTCAAAGGTGGGGCCGTTGCACTGGCGCAGCACCTCGTCAGGCTGGTCAGGAAGGCACATTTTCAGCAAGGTCGTGCGGTTCTCCTCGATGCACAGCTGCATGCTGTCGCAGAGGGTGCCATCCCAGTCAAAAAAGATGACAGGTTTGCTCATGATGCATTTCCCTTCAGCAGCCAGCGTTTGGTGAAGTAGTTCCACACCATCACCAGGCCGGTCGCGATGATCTTGTTGAGCATGTAGACCTTCACTTCCACGCCGAAGAGCGTCAGCAGTACAGCGTCCTCACCGAGGAGCGCTGTCAGCGCCCACATCAGGAACCAGTTGAGGAAAAAACCGATCCCGCTGGTTATGACGAAGCCAAGCTGCGCTTTTTTGCTGCCCTCTTTGGCGCCGTCGAACACCCACTTCACGCACAGCAGGTAGTTGAACACCACGCTGATGAGGAAGGCGATGGGCGTTGCGGCGACCACCGGCAGGCGCAGCCATTCCTTCAGCACGATCAGCGCGGCATATTCGATCAGGAAGCATACACCGCCGGTGAAGGCAAATTTGATGATCTCATTCAAACGGTTATTCATAGGTTATTTCTTCTCCACGAGCTTGACGTTTGCCTCGCCGAATGCAGCGGACAGGCGCTTCAGACATCCTTCGCTGCCGTCGCACCACTGCAGGGAAGGCAGCAGGAAGGTCATCTTCTCCGCCGGAATATGCAGGTACACCGGAATGCTGCCCGGATGCAGGCTGAGCATATGAGCAGCCTCCTCCATGCGGGCACGTTCAAGCTGAATAAACAGCTTCCGCTGTGCATTGGCAGCCCGCTGGGAATCCGTCAGTTGGGGCTGCTGGGGGATGCGATGGGGCCGGGGTGTAACGATCGGGGCAGGCGCAGGCACGCGTTCCACCGTGGATACACGGGGACGGCGGTTGCCAGGCTCATCCGGGACGGTGACCTTGGGTTTGTCCTCCCACATATCCAGGGGGACGAGGGTGTCCACGAGCAGCTTGGGGGCTTCGTCCTCGCGGATGGAAAGCTTGCCGGAGAGCACCACCAGGTCGTCCACGGACATCATGGCCTGGTACTTCTCATACACCTTGGGGAAGACGAGACACTCGATCTGACCGGTCAGGTCTTCAATGGTGATGAAGCCCATGTATGCACCCTTCTTGGTGGCCTTGCCCTTGACCTCGGTGAGGATGCCGCCCATTTCGACGAACATACCGTCCATCTCCATGCCGTGATCCTCCCGCTCCTCGATGCCGTCCAGCTGGGCGGTGGAGAAGGGGAGCTTCTGCAGGGTCTCGCGGTAGTCGTCCAGCGGGTGACCGGTGATGTACACGCCGGAGATCTCTTTTTCCATGGCCAGCTTCTGGCGGGAGGGGAAGTCTGGGAGTGTGGGCAGCGTGCGGGTTTCCTCGATGATGGGGGCGTCGCCGAAGGCCATATCGAACAGGGACAGCTGGCCGTCCACGTTGGCCTTGCGGCGGGAGATGGTCGCATCCATCGCAGACTCGAATACCGCCAGCAGCTGGGCGCGGTTGGCGCCTGTATGGTCGAACGCACCCGCCTTGATGAGGCTCTCCACCACGCGCTTGTTGCACTCGGTGGTGTCGATGCGGGAGCAGAAGTCGAAGATGTCCTTGTATGGGCCTTGTTGACGCTCGCGGATGATGGCGTTCACCGCGCCCTGACCGACGGTCTTGACCGCGCCCAGACCAAAGAGGATGCAGAGGTCGCCGTTTTCATCCTTCTGGACGGTGAACTTCCAGCCGGAACGGTTGACGTCCGGGGGAAGCACCTTGATGCCCTGGCTGCGGCAGTACTGAATGTACCCGGCGATCTTGCCGGAGTTTCCGTACACGCTGTTGAGGATGGCGGCCATGAAGGGCACGGGGTGGTGCTTCTTCAGCCAGCCGGTCTGTACAGCGACCACGGCATAGGCCGCCGCGTGGGACTTGTTGAACGCGTAGGACGCGAAGGCCGTCATGTCGTCATAGATCTTGTTGGCGACGGATTCCGGCACGCCGTTGCGCACACAGCCGGGCACGTCAATGGAGCCATCTTCATTCAGCTTGCCGTGGATGAAGTACTCCCGCTCCTGAGCCATGATCTTGGCCTTCTTCTTGGCCATGGCGCGGCGCACCAGATCGCTGCGGCCGTAGGAATAGCCGGCCAGGTCGCGCACGATCTGCATGACCTGCTCCTGATACACCATGCAGCCGTAGGTGACGTCCAGGATGGGCTTCAGCTTCTCCGTCTCGTAGTGCACGGAGGCGGGATTGTGCTTGCCCTCGATATAGCGGGGGATGGACTCCATCGGGCCGGGACGGTAGAGGGAGATCGCAGCGATGATGTCCTCGAAGTTGCCGGGCTTCATGTTGGTCAGGAAGGTGCGCATGCCGCCGCCTTCCAGCTGGAACACGCCGTCGGTATCACCGGCGGAGATCATCTCATACACCGCATCGTCATCCATGGGGATGTCCTCGGGCTTCATGTCGATGCCCAGGTCACGCATCATGTCCAGCGCATCCCGGATGACCGTCAGCGTGCGTAGGCCCAGGAAGTCCATCTTCAAAAGCCCCAGCTGCTCGATGGTGCCCATGGGGTACTGGGTCGTGATGACCTCGTCATTGCGCTGCAGGGGGACGAACTCCACCACGGGCTTGCCGGTGATCAGCACGCCCGCCGCATGGGTGGAGGCGTGGCGGGGCATGCCCTCCAGCGTCATGGCGGTGTCAATGAGCTCTTTGACCTTTTCGTCATCCTCATACATGGACTTGAGCATGGGGGAGAGCTTCAGGGCCTTCTCCAGCGTCATGCCCAGGTCAAAGGGGATGGCCTTGGCCACCGCGTCGGTGTCGGCATAGCTCATGCCCAGCACGCGGCCCACGTCGCGCACCACACCCTTGGCGGCCATGGTGCCGAAGGTAATGATCTGGCTGACGTGATCCGCGCCGTACTTGCGGGCGACGTAGTCAATGACCTCCTGACGGCGCTCGTAGCAGAAGTCCACGTCGATATCGGGCATGGATACGCGCTCAGGATTCAGGAATCGCTCGAACAGCAGCTGGTACTTCAGCGGATCCAGCATGGTGATGCCAAGGCTGTACGCTACGATGGAGCCTGCGCCGGAGCCGCGCCCCGGGCCGACCATGATGCCGTTCTGCTTGGCGTAGTTGATGAAATCCCATACGATGAGGAAGTAATCCACATACCCCATGCCGGAGATGACGCCCAGCTCGTATTCCAGACGGGTGTAGGGCTCGTCGCCGGGATTTGCGTCGGGATAAAGCCGCCGGATGCCCTCCAGGCACAGGCGGTTGAGCATTTCGTAAGGAGTCTCGCCGGTCTCCACCGGGTACGCGGGCAGGCGGGTCACTCCGAACTCGAAGGCCACGTTGCAGCGTTCGGCAATGATTTGCGTGTTGTCGATGGCCTCCGGGCACATGCGGAACAGCGCCCGCATTTCCTCCTCGGACTTGACGTAGAGCTGCTTCGTCTCCATCTTCATGCGGTTTTCGTCATCCAGCGTCTTGCCGGTCTGGATGCACATGAGGACTTCCTGAGCGTCCGCGTCCTTTTCCTCCAGGTAGTGGCAGTCGTTGGTGGCGACCAGCGGCACGTCCGTCTCCCGGGCGATGGCGATCAATCGCGGCAGCACCAGCTTTTCCTCGCGGATGCCGTGATCCATGATCTCCACGAAGAAATTGTCCTTGCCGAAGATGTCCTGCATTTCGCGGATGTAGGCCACCGCGTCATCGTGGCGGTCATCCAGCAGGAGCTTTGGCAGATCGCCGGAAAGACAGGCGCTCAGGCAGATCAGGCCCTCGTGGCGCTCACGCAGCAGGTCATAGTCAATGCGGGGCTTATAGTAATAGCCGGTCAGGAAGCCCTCGCTGATCAGGTGCATCAGGTTTTCATAGCCCTTGTTGTTCTCGCACAGAAGGATGAGGTGGCTGTATTCGCGGCTGACGGTGGATTTGTCCTTGCGATCACGGCAGACATAGGCCTCGCAGCCGATGATGGGCTTGAGCCCCTCGGCCTTCATCGCCTGATAGAAGTCGATGCACCCATACATCACGCCATGGTCGGTGATGGCGCAGGAATCCATGCCCAACGCCTTGATACGCTGGACGAGCTTCGGAATCCGGCATGCGCCGTCGAGCAGGGAGTACTCCGTGTGGAGGTGAAGGTGGGTGAAGGACATGAGGGTTCCTCCTTTGTGCAAGGTAAATTATATTATATCATAGAATGAAAGACGGGGCAAGAAAAATCATTGTGACGGCACGCTTGACGCATGGATGCATCCGACCTATAATGCTGTGGAAGGAGGGATGCTATATGAATCGTTTGTGGAGTTTGATTGTGCTGCTGCTGACTGTGGGGACGGCGCTGGCAGAAGCAGCACCGGTATGCCCGGAAATCATTCTGAAGGGCAATCCGACCACCGGCTACAGTTGGACATGGATGATGGATGCTGATAAAGCCATCGTGGAAGTGGAGGGCGGCCATATGCCGGCAGAAACCGAGGATGGTTTGGTTGGCGCTGGTGGTCAGTATTGCTTCACTTTGCGAGGCGTGACAGCCGGAGAAAACATCATCACCTTTATGTATGCTCGTCCGTGGGAGACGAAGGAACCACTCTATACTTTTCATTACCACGTCTGTGTGGACGAAGACCTGAACGTCACCATCCTTGGCAGCAGCTTCGACTGGTAAGGGTCAGGAAAATTCCTCTGACACATCGTCAATTCCTTGACATTCCGGGGGAAATCAAGTATTCTATAATATGGCCCGATATGGGTTATCCCTTGATAAAACACTACTTAACATATGAGGAGGCATCCCCCATGAACAAGAAGCCTGTTGTCCTCGTCGTCATGGACGGCGTGGGCGAGACCCCCGAAACCCTCGGCAATATGGTCATGTCCGCCACCACTCCCACCCTGGATGAGCTCAAGGCCAATCACCCCTGGCAGGTCATCAAGGCCCACGGCGGCGCCGTTGGTCTGCCCTCTGATGACGACATGGGCAACTCCGAGGTCGGCCACAATGCGCTGGGCTGCGGCCAGGTGTACTCCCAGGGCGCGAAGCTGGTCAATGAGTCCATTGAGTCCGGCAAGATTTATGCCAGCGAAACCTGGCAGGAGCTGGTCGGTCAGGTGAAGGCCAACAATTCCACCCTGCACTTCATGGGCCTGCTGTCCGACGGCAACGTGCACTCCAATATTTCCCACCTGATCGCCATGCTGAAGCAGGCAAAGGTGGAGGGCGTGAAGCGCGTGCGCTGCCACATCCTGCTGGATGGCCGCGATGTGCCCGCCACCTCCTCCCCCGAGTACGTCCAGCAGCTGGAGGACGTGCTGGCTGAACTGAACGACGACACCTTCGATGGCTGCATCGCTTCCGGCGGCGGCCGCATGAAGATCACCATGGACCGTTACCAGGCCAACTGGGCGATGGTCGAGGCCGGCTGGAACGTGCATGTCCACGGAGAGGGCCGTCAGTTCGCCTCTGCCCTGGAAGCCATCGAGACCTACCGCAATGAGACCGGCGCGCTGGATCAGGATCTGCCCGCCTTCGTCATCGCCAAGGATGGCGAGCCTGTGGGCAAGATGGCTGACGGCGACAGTGTCATCCTGTACAACTTCCGCGGCGACCGCGCCCAGGAAATTTCGATGGCCTTCGACGGCGATGCGTCCTTCGACAAGTTCGACCGCGGTGTGGTGCCCCGGGTCAAGTACGCCGGTATGCTGCAGTACGATGGCGACCTGAACATCCCCAACAAGTTCCTGGTCAATCCTCCGGAGATCAAGGATACCCTGACCGAGCTGCTGGTCAAGGCCGGCGTGAACGAGTACGCCTGCTCCGAAACCCAGAAGTACGGCCATGTGACCTATTTCTGGAACGGCAACCGCTCCGAAAAGTTCTCCGAGGAGCTGGAGACTTGGGAGGAAGTGCCCTCCGACGTGCGCTCCTTCGACGAGTGCCCCTGGATGAAGGCCACCGAGGTCACCGACCTGGTCATCGCTGCCCTGCAGAGCGGCAAGTATGGCTTCATCCGCTGCAACTTCCCCAACGGCGACATGGTCGGCCACACCGGCAACTGCCTGGCCACCGAGATCGCTGTGGAGACCGTTGACCTGTGCCTGGCCCGCATCAAGAAGGTCGTGGACGAAGTGGGCGCGATCCTGTGTGTGACCGCCGACCACGGTAATGCCGACCAGATGCTGGAGAAGAACAAGAAGGGCGGCGTGGCTCCCCGCACCGCTCACAGCCTGAATCCCGTTCCCTTCATCGTGTACGATCCTGCTGAGCGTCATGAGCTCAAGGAGGGCAACCACTTCGGTCTGGCGAACGTTGCTCCCACCATTGTGGATCTGATGGGCATCGAGCCCTTCGCCAGCTGGGAAGAGTCCATGCTGAAGAAGTAATCGCATATTCGGGTCGGAGTATGCCTCGCGGATGCTCCGACCCTTTTCACTACGGAGAACGGTGATGAAAAACTTCTACCTTATCGGCGGTCCCATGGGCGTGGGGAAAACTACCGTCAGCCGCGAACTGCTGAAAAGTCTGCCACGCTGTGCCCTTCTTGACGGGGACTGGTGCTGGACGATGCAGCCCTTCACCGTTACGAATGAAACAAAAGCAATGGTGATGGATAAAATTACGCACACGCTGGATAATTTCCTGAAATGCAGCGAATTTGACAATATTGTATTCTGCTGGGTAATGCATCACCAGCAGATCATTGACGATATCCTATCCCGGCTGCAACTGGAGGGTGTCCGCGTGGTAAGCGTCTCCCTGCTCTGCACACCCGAAGTCTTGACAGAGCATATACGCTGCGATATCGAAGCTGGCTTGCGTGATGAAAGCAGCATTGCCCGTGCGCTGTCATACTTGCCGCTGTACGACGAGGTGAAATCCATTAAAGTGGACACATCAGTCTTGTCCGCTGCCGAAACTGCTGAACAAATACGCAATATTGGGGAAATGAATCCATGAGTACCCGCCAAAACACCCTTTACAACATGGCCTACCGCCTGTTTTCGATGCTGCTGCCGCTGGTGACGGCTCCCTGGCTGTCCCGCGCAGTGGGCACCGAGGGCGTGGGCCTCTACGGCTATGCCTGGGCCATCAGCTACACCTTCTGTCTGGTGGGTCTGCTGGGCTTGGAAAACTACGGCCCCCGCGCCATCGCCCAAGCCAAGGATGACAAACCGACTCTTAACCGCACCTTCTCAGCCATCTGGAAGATGCAGCTCCTTGTTGCCGGACTGACGTTGCTGGTCTGGTGCGGATACGTTGCCTTTATCGCAGGCGAGGAGAAGCAGATCGCCTTTCACCTGACGTTGATGAGCGTCTCCTGCCTGGTCAACGTCGACTGGTGCCTGATGGGGCTTGACCAGTTCAAGCCTATCGCGCTTCGCAACACGGCAGTGAAGCTGCTGGCAGCTGCGGCCGTGTTCATCTTCGTCCGGAAGCCGGAGGATCTGTGGATCTACGCCTTCGTGTGGTCGCTTTCGACCTTCATCGGCTGCGCGAGTTGCTTTCTTTCCCTGCGCAGGAAGGTGAATTTCGTCCCCGTGACCTGGAAGGAAGCCCTGACCCATCTCAAACCCTGCGCGCTCCTGTCCATTTCGGTCATTGCTGTAAGCGTGTACCGGCAGATGGATAAAGTGATGATCGGTGCGCTGGCGGATATGACGCAAACCGGCCTATATGAAAATGCTGAAAAGATCATCCTGTGTCTGGCGGGTTTCATCTCCGCCGTCGGCACGGTGATGCTCCCCAAGGTCAGCCACATGACGGCTCAGGGCCGCATGGAGGACGTGAAGAAGCACATCGACGCCTCCATGGATATGGTGATGTGCATGGTTTGTGCGCTGGGCTTTGGTCTGGCGAGCGTTGCGGTGGAATTTGCCCCCCTGTTCTACGGCACGGATTTTGCTGAATCCGGCTTGCTGATGATCCCGCTGTCCATGACGCTGTTGACCATCGGCTTTGCCAACGTCATCCGCACCCAGTGGGTGCTGCCCCAGAAGCGGGACGGCATCTTTGTAAAATCCGTGCTGACTGGCGCGGTGGTGAACGTCGTGCTCAATGCGATTCTTATTCCGCAATATGGCGCAATGGGCGCAGTGGTCGCAACGGCGGCGGCGGAGTTATCCGTGCCGGTGGTGCAGTTCATCATCCTGCGCAGGGAGCTGCCGTATCTGCGCTATATGAAGTATGTACTGACCTATTCGGTGATCGGCCTGATGATGGTTGGCGTTGTCCGGCTGGCGGCGCTTCTGCCTGTGAGCGGCTGGCTGGGCCTTGCGGTGCAGGTTGCGGCGGGCGGCTTCGTTTATGTCGCGCTGTGCGTTGTGTGGTGGAAAATAACCAGCAACCGACATATTCTCGGAATTCTGCGCAAGAAGGCAAAAGTCGGCAAATAATCCGAGGAAAAAGTGTGCATGCTACCCTCAGCAACTGATGCTGGGAGGTATTGCATGATGAAAAAACTGTCCCTGTTGGCCGTGCTGCTTTGCATGGCCATGGCCCTGACTGCCTGCGCCAATACCGATATTGGCGAATACTACGAGCATGCGCAGCTCTACCTGGGCTGCGGTGATTACGACTACGCTGCCGAGCTGTTCTCACAGCTGGGCGAGTATGAGGACTCGGCGGATTATGCCCTGTATGCCGCCGCGCTGCAGGCCATCGAAGACGATGATTACGAGCTCGCCCGCGCCAACATGAGTGCGGTGAATCCCTTCAAGAGCAGCGGCCGCTACCTGATGTATCTGGATGCGGTGGAGGCTGAAGAGAAGAATGAGCTGGAGAAGGCCCTCGCCCTGTATGAGAAGCTGGGCACCTTCGCTGATGCGCACCTGGATTCGGAACGCCTGAAAACGGCCATCCCGGAGGCGGCTGTCAAGGAAGGCCGTGCCCTCATGGCCAAGGGCGAATACGAAGCTGCCCGCGAGCTGTTCCTTTCTCTGGACGGCTACGGCGCCAGCAAGACCCTGGCGGATAACTGCACCACCGCGCTGAACAAGGCTGCCTACAATGCGGCGGAGGAACTGGTCAAAGCCGGCGATCTGCTGGGCGCGATGGAAGCCTTCACAGCGCTGGGGGATTCGCTGGGGGCTGCCAAGCGCGCAGAAGAGATCCTTGTGGACATTCATGCCGGTCTGGACAAACAGTATGCTGCTGTCACCCTGGCTACTGCGCCTGCGCTGATCGAAGCCTACAACGAGCTGGGTGAGGATGAAACCGCCAAGACCCGGATTGCAGAGCTGACTGCCCGTTTCGGTAAGAATCTTGAGCTCATCACCATGGAGAAGCCTGCGATCCTGCTGGGCGCCTACCCCTACGCCGAGAGCGGCGAAGAACATGGGGTTCTCTGGCAGGTCATCAAGACGGAGGGCTCCAAGCTGACCCTGCTTGCCAGCGCTGTGCTGGATGCCTCCGCCGATGCGCAGCCCATCGCAATGACCTTCACAGAGGCCGAAATGGCTGCTGTGGGCGAAGTGACGCTGCCTTCCATGGCTGATCTTTCGGGCTGCCCTGATCTGAGTTGTCCCGCAACGCCCTATGCCCAGGCGCAGGGTGCGGCGCAGGAGGATGGCGCGGCGCTCTACTGGCTGCGGGATAGCCTTGAGAACGGCCTGCATCCCGTCATCGGGGCATCCGGCGCACTGACGCTGCCTGCTGCTGACGCTGTTCCCGGTATCCGCCCGATGATGACCCTTGATCTGGAAAAGATCACTTTCACTACTGGCTCCGGCACAAAGGATGCTCCTTTCTGCGCGGAGTAACAATCACACTACACAGGAGGAATCAACATGCAGTACACCCGCATTGAGCTCCCGAACTGCGCCATGCAGGCCTATATCCCGGATATGGCGCTGGATTTTCTGCCGCCGCGCCGGGCGATCGTCATCTGTCCCGGCGGCGGCTATGCCTACCGCTCTGATCGCGAGGCGGAACCCATTGCGCTGGTATTCGCGAGTATGGGCTTCTGCTGCTTTGTGGCGGAATACCGCGTGGTGCCTGCGGTGCATCCGGCTCCCGTGCAGGATGTGGCCCATGCTGTCGCCTGGGTCCGAACTCATGCAAAGGAACTCCACATTGACCCGAACGCCATTGCTGTCATGGGCTTCTCTGCTGGCGGACACGCAGCTGGAAGCCTTGGTGTGTACTGGCACGAAGAGACATTGATGGCGGAAACTGGCCTCACGCCTGAGCAGGCCGAGCCCAACGCCATGGTGCTGTGCTATCCAGTCATCACCGGCGGCGAATTTGCCCATCGGGGCAGCTTTGTCAACCTGACCGGCTGCGAAGACCTCGCCGTCCATGCGGAATACTCCCTGGACACGAAGGTGTCCGCTCAGACTCCGCCGACCTTCCTCTGGCACACCTTTGAGGACGGCGCTGTCCCGGTGGAAAACACGTTGATGATGGCCTCCGCTCTGTGCCGCGCAGGCGTTGTGACGGAAGTTCACATTTTCCCCAAGGGCGGACATGGCCTGGCTTTGTGTAATCCGCTGACCAGCACTGATCCCGGGCAGAATCTGCCAGAGTGTGCCCAGTGGACGGAGATGGCCGCCCGCTTCCTGCGCACGGTGATGTAAAAAAACAGTCGCGGGGGGGGGGGGGGGGGGGGGGGGGGGGGGGGGGGGGGGGG
>JBGUSK010000067.1:0-3494 GCA_045132495.1 Christensenellales bacterium
CCCGCTGATGTTCTTCGTCATGGCATTCCTGACGCTGCCTGCGATCTTCCGCGGTAAGCTCCAGCGCTGGCAGGGCGTGACGCTCCTGTGCGTGTATGCGGCGTTTGTCGGGTTCCAGTTCTTCGGGTAAAACATGTTATGGCTCCCCCTTGGGGGGTGCTGCCCCGTGTGGGGCTGAGGGGGTCTCTCCTGCAGCGAGAAGAGACCCCCTCAGGCTGCTTCGCATCCAGCTCCCCCCACGGGGGAGCCTTTTCTATTGGGGCGCTTGGGGCAGCAAAAAACCGGACTCCCAATCGGGAATCCGGCGTGATACTTCTTTTCGCGAGCGAAGACGACCATGCAGCCCGCGCCATGAGGGCGCGGAAGACTGCGAGGGGGAAAGACCCAATAAGCCCGCGTTCGCATCATGCAAAAGCAGTCCGGCTGCAAACGCGCGCCGCCCGCCGGGGCAGCCCGGCTTACTTGCGGAGCGTGATCACCACGTGACGGTTGGGTTCCTCACCCTCGGAGTGGGTGTCGACCGCCTGATTGGCCTGCAGTGCGCTGTGGATGATGCGGCGCTCGTAGGGATTCATGGGTTCCATGCTCACCTTGCGGCCGGTCTTCACAGCACGGTTCGCCATGCGGTTGGCCAGACGGATCAGCGTGTCCTCGCGCTTGGCGCGGTAGTTCTCGGTGTCGATGGTCACGCGGGTGTATCCCTCCTGACCACGGTTCACCTTCAGGCTGGTCAGGTACTGGATGGCGTCCAGGGTCTCGCCGCGGCGGCCGATCAGGATGCCCAGGGTGTCGCCGGTCATCTGCACGAAGACATTGCCTTCCTCGTCGTTGCCCACAGCGATCTCGACGTTCACGCCCATCAGGCCGGTCAGCTCAGCCAGGAAAGCCTTGGCCTTGCCGGCAGCGGACTCAGCGTCCACCTGATCGTCGGGGATCATGGTGACCACGGGCTTGACGATGGGCTTGACCTCCTTGGGAGGCAGCTCCTTCACAGGGGCTTCCTCCTTGACCTCGGCGGTCTGGGCGGACTGGCCCTCGGTGTGCTTCTTGCCGCCGCGACGGCGGTTGCGATTGCGGCTGCGGGACTTCTTCACCACGACCTCGCCCTCGGCGGATTCGGTCTCCTCAGCGGCTTCCTCAGCGGCCTCGACGACTTCCTCAGCAGGCTTTTCGACCTTGGCGGCAACCTTTGCCTTGCGCTGCACGGGGGCGGGACGCTCAGCCTTCTTCTCTTCCTTCTTTTCCTCGGCGGGCTCGGCCTTCACTTCGGGCTTCTTCTCAACGGGCTTCTTTTCGGGCTTGGGCTCTGCCTTCTTCTCCTGCTTGGGGGCCTTCTGGGGCTCCGCCTTACGGAACAGGTCGGCCAGGGGATCATCCTCGACCGCCTTCATCGTCAGGCGGATCTTGTAGGGACGGGAGCCGAACAGGCCGAACAGGCCCTTACTGCCTTCCTCCAGGACGGTGATATCCACATCGGAGATGGTTGCGCCCAGGGCGCTGAGGCCATTCTCAAGGGCTTCCTCATAGGTTTTGCCGGTGGCTTCGTAATTCTTCATATTCATAATCTCCCTTATACGCTCCGGATGGTTTACTTCAGACCGGTCTTCACAGGTTCCTGCTTGGCGGCTGCCTTCTTCTCGTCATTGTCCAGCTTCCAGTTGATCAGCAGGGTCGTGACGAGGCTGAAGATGTTGGTGACCACCCAGTACAGCGCGAAGGCCGCAGTGGAGGAGGCACAGATCCACAGCGAGAACAGGGGGAAGAACCACTTCATGAACGCGCCGGTGTTGGGCTGCTGCTGGCCATTGGCGGCGGGCGCAGGCTGCGGATTCTTCTGCTCGGTCAGCTTGGTCATCACAAACTGGCTGATGGCGGAGAGGATGGGCAGGATGAAGAAGCCGTTGTAGCCCTTCACCACCGCGAATTCGGTGATCAGCAGGTTGATGCGCAGGTAGGGGACGATGCTGGTCTGCTCGACATAGGCGGGCATGGCGGTCAGGGCGGAGCCGATGGCGCTGACGGTGTTCTTGAGTGCTTCACCCTTGGCGAAGGACGCAGCGGTCAGCTCCGGCACATTGATCGCAGCGGCCAGCGAGGTGATCTGATCGGCGCTCAGGGAGCCGAAGATGGTCAGCCACTGCTTCTCTTCAACCATCTGCAGGGAGGTGATGTTGGGCAGTGCGGCGGAGAAGGGACTGTCGGGCATCCACAGGTTCTTCACCCACAGGAAGGGCTCGAAGTTCACTTCACCCGTCAGCAGCAGGTCGAAGGTCTGCTTGACAAGCTGCTCGTTGGCCATGTAGCGCATCGCGGCGAACATGGCGAAAAGGATGGGCATGGTCAGCAGCATGGGCCAGCAGCCGGCCATGGGGCTGGCGCCTTCCTTCTTGTATAGCTCAGACAGCTTGCGCTGGAGCTTCTCCTGGTCATGGCCGTACTTCTTCTGCAGCTCTGCCTGCTTGGGGGCCAGGGCGCTCATCTTGCGCATGCCCTTGCGGGACTTGTAGTCCAGCGGCAGCAGGCACAGCTTGATCAGCAGCGTAAACGCCACCAGAGACCAGCCGTAGCTGGGGATCAGCATGTGGATGCCGTCCAGGATGGATTTGAGGAAATCGTTCATCTGGGTTTGCCTCCTATTCTTTTTTCATGGTGATGCTGGGGTCCTCCGGCACGGGATCGTATCCGCCCTTTGACCAGGGATTGCAGCGCATCAGCCGCCGCGCAGCCAGCCGTCCGCCCTTCACCGCGCCGTACCGCTCGATGGCGGTCCTTGCGTACAGGGAGCAGGTCGGGACGTACTTGCACGTGGGGCCTCCCTTGTAGGGGCTGATGGCGCGGCGGTAGAAATCAACCGACTTGAGCATGGCGCTCTGCAGGAATGACCGTTTCATGGCGCGATCCCCGATCAGTCGTTGTGCGCAGGCGCCTGCTTGTCAGGCTTCGCGCCCTTTTGCAGGGCGGAATCCTGATGCAGGGCAGGGGAGAGCACGTTATGCTTTTTCAGCAGATAGCGCACATCCCTTTGCAGCGACTGAAAGGTGGCCTCCGCGGCTGAGGGTCTGGCGACGATGACGTACAGGCCGTTTTTCACGCCCCCCAGATAGGGCCGGAAGCATTCACGCAGGCGGCGCTTGACCAGATTGCGGGTCACAGCGTTGCCCACCTTCTTGCTGACGGAAAAACCGACCTTCATGCCCTTGGACTTTGCCACGAGCATGACCAGATCCCGACAGGCGACGCTCTTTCCGCGATGATACACGTACTGGAACGCCTTGTTTTTTTGCAGCCGATACTGTCTTTCCATGGTTGACTTCCTTTTTTGATCTTCCCTGTTATTCGTATGCTGCTGCACAATACCGTAGGGGCGACCATTGGTCGCCCGCTCGGATTGAGGCGGACAGGCGGGCGTGCAATGCTCGCCCCTACGGATGTCAATGGGCAGTTACGTTCAGTGCGAGGTTGGCCGTAAAGAGGTCAGGCTTTAGCCTGACGAG
>JBGUSK010000068.1:0-12889 GCA_045132495.1 Christensenellales bacterium
CCTCCGCAGGAGGGGGCCGCCTCTCACTACTATGCAAGCAAAGCCGAGGTGGCGCGACGCGAGGACTCTGTGAACGCCTCACAAGCCGGACTCAAGTCAACTTGCGCGTTCACAGATCCGAGCCAAAGCTCGCCAGCCAAAACGCCAATCCCGCGCAAGCCGGTAGCCCGGCCGATGAGCGGCCGGACGCACAACTCCACGCGCACATCCAGCCGCACGCGAGCGCAACTCAAAAGGAACCAATCAACCACGATCGCGAAAAGGGTTTCGAAAGGGTCGAAGACCCTTCGCGGGTGGAGGGCAGCGCCCTCCCCACCGGAGGTCGGAGCCCGACTGGCACCCCCACGCACAGGAGGAAACACACATGAAGCTTCTTTCCGTTGCCATCCCCAGCTACAATTCGTCCGCGTACATGCGGCATTGCATTGAAACCCTGATGACTGGCGGTGACGAGGTCGAGATCCTCATCGTCAACGACGGCTCCACCAAGGATAATACCGCCGAGATCGCCGATGAGTACGCAGCGAAGTACCCCGGTCAGTGCGTCGCCGTCCACAAGGAGAACGGCGGTCATGGCGATGCGGTCATGCATGGCCTGATGAACGCCACCGGTTTGTACTTCAAGGTGGTGGACTCCGACGACTGGGTGAACGAGGAGGCCCTCAAGAAGGTGCTGGACTTCCTGCGCGCCCACAAGGACGATAGCCTGGATATGCTCGTGGCGAACTACGTCTACGAGAAGGAGGGCGCGGCGCACAAGCATGTAGTGCGCTTCCCCAAGGCGCTGCCCGAGGGCAAGATCATCACCTGGGATGAGATCGGGCGCTTCGGCTATGGTCAGTACATGCTCATGCACACGCTGATCTACCGCCGCCAGCTGCTGCTGGACTGCGGGCTGACGCTGCCGAAAAAGACCTTCTACGTGGATAACCTCTACGCCTACAAGCCGCTGACCCATGTGAAGACCCTGGCCTATCTGAATGTGGATCTGTACCGCTACTTCATCGGCCGCGACGACCAGAGCGTCAACGAGAAGGTCATGATCAGCCGCATTGACCAGCAGATCCGCGTGAACAAGATGATGATCGAGGTCACGCCGCTGAGCAAGGTGGAAAACGCCAAGCAGCGCAAGTACATGCGCAACTTCCTGGAGATCGTGACGTGCGTGTCTTCCATCCTGTGCGTGAAGAGCGGCACGGAGGAGAACCTCGCCAAGAAGAAGCAGCTCTGGGCAGACATGAAGGCTGAGCACCCCGAGCTGTACAAGATCCTGCGCTGGCGTCCGCTGGGCATCGCGCTGCACCTGCCGGGCAAGGCGGGCCGCAAGGTTATGATCTGGGGCTACACCGTGGCGCAGAAGGTTTTTGGGTTTAACTGATGTGTATGTCCTCCGTCGGATGACGGGGGACTTTTTGTACCGCAATTTACAATAAATATATTGACAAACGATAAGAAATGCGCTAATATCAATGTACGAGGAGGTGCGCGCATGAGCGAAGAAAAGCAGAAGAAACGAAACTGGCTGTGGGATATCCTGGTGATCATCGGCGGCTTGCTGGGTTGCTGTGGCCTGATGCTGGTGCTGAAGAAGAGCGGGATGGTGGTGGTAGGGGTGCTGTTTGCGATGCTCCTGGCTGCGGGAGAGTCGTATGACCTGCTCCTGACGTCGACGTCTCCCAGTGGAGAGTATGTGCTGGAGGCTTTGCGTGAGAATACGCCCGCCATTGAGCCTTATTATGTGGAGGTCAATCTGCTGGAGGGGGACGAGAAACGGACTGTTTACTATGTCCGCGGACAAGAAGAGGCAGAGATCATCTGGCTATCGGACACGGTGGCGCAGATCAACGGCGTGCCGGTGGACGTGACCAGCGGCGACTGCTTCAAGGCCAATGCCCGGGGATACCTGGACGTGATCGTGTTTGTTGAGGCGTTGGATGTAAAACGAGTGCACCTGACGGTTTCCATGGGCGGCGAGGAACGGCTGTCACGGGTTGGTAAAATCGTACCTGGAGACGCCGATCACAGTGGTCAGCGCGTACGCATGCGCCTCAACGTGCTGCAGGAATTGCACTGGGATGACGATCTGTATGCAAAAAAGGCGGGCCTGACATGTTCGGTAGAGACTTTGGACGGGCAGATGATTACCTTGCCGTACCTTTGGGAATGGACGGCAAAGGAATACGGAAACTATCAGTTTACTTTGACTGGGTGCGAGGAAGACGGCTACATGCTCACGCCCGTTGATTTCAAGTGCACTGTATCAGAAAAATGAAACATATGGCTCGGAGACACTCTCTCCGGGCCTTTCTCATGCTTACCCTGAGCAAATTCCGCAAAAACAGCTCTTCCATTTCCGCGCGATCTATGATATACTAACCTTGTATGTGCCTATGCAAATTCGACCTTTCATATAAAGGAGACTATCATGGTTACAGTCAGCAATGTTTCCCTGACCTTCGGCGGTCAGAAGCTTTTCGCGGGCGCAGACTTGAAGTTCATGCCCGGCAACTGCTACGGCGTCATCGGCGCCAACGGTGCGGGTAAGTCCACCTTCCTGCGCATCCTCTCCGGCGAGCTGGAGCCCACCACCGGCTCCGTCACCTATCCTGCCGATCAGCGTATGTCTACCCTGAAGCAGGACCAGTTCAAGTACGACGCCTACACGGTGCTCGACACCGTCATCATGGGCAACCAGCGCCTGTACGACATCATGCAGGAGAAGGACGCCCTGTACGCCAAGCCCGATTTCTCCGATGAGGACGGCGAGCGCGCGGCTGAGCTGGAGGGCGAATTCGCCGAGATGGACGGCTGGAACGCCGAGTCCGACGCAGCGACCCTGCTGACCGGCCTGGGCATCGGCGCGGACATGCACTACGCCACCATGGGCGACCTCAAGGGCGGCGAAAAGGTGAAGGTGCTGCTGGCACAGGCGCTGTTCGGCAACCCCGACATACTGCTGCTGGACGAGCCCACCAACAACCTGGACAACAAGTCCGTTGCCTGGCTGGAGGACTTCCTCATGGACTTCCCCGGCACGCTGATCGTCGTCTCCCATGACCGCTGGTTCCTCAACAACATCTGCACCCACATCGTCGATATCGACTTCAACCAGGTCAAGCTGTATGTGGGCAACTACGACTTCTGGTATGAGTCCTCCAAGATGATGCAGGCCCTGATGAAGGACCAGAAGAAGCGCCGCGACGACAAGATCAAGGAGCTGCGCGACTTCATCCAGCGCTTCAGCGCCAACAAGTCCAAGGCCAAGCAGGCGACCAGCCGCCGCAAGCTGCTGGATCAGCTGACCATCGAGCAGATGCCCGCTTCCTCCCGCCGCTATCCCTGGGTGCACTTCAACCCTGACCGCGAGGCCGGCAAGGACATCCTGAACGTGCAGAACCTGTCCTACTCCCAGGACGGCGTGCAGCTGCTCAAGGACGTTTCCTTCCTGGTCACCAAGGGCCAGAAGATCGCCATCGTCGGCTCCAACGAGCAGGCGCAGACCGCTCTGTTCAAGATCCTCAATGAGGAAATTCAGCCCGACAGCGGCTCCTTCAAGTACGGCGTGACCATCTCCACCTCCTACTTCCCCAAGGACAACGGCCCCTTCTTTGACGGCTGCCCGCTGAACATGATCGACTGGTTCGCCCAGTACTGCCCTGACATGCTGGAATCCGACAAGCGCGACCTGCTGGGCCGCATGCTCTTCCGCGGCGATGACGTGTACAAGATGGTCAACGTTCTCTCCGGCGGCGAAAAGGTGCGCTGCATGCTCTCCCGCATGATGCTCTCCGGCGCGAACTTCCTCATGCTGGATCAGCCCACCAACCACCTGGACCTGGAGTCCATCACTGCCGTGAACAATGCGCTGATCAACTTCCCCGGCAACGTGATCTTCACCAGCCAGGACCATCAGTTCGTGACCACCATTGCAGACCGCATCATCGAGATCAAGGAAGACGGCACCATCGCCGACTACCTGTGCAGCTATGAGGATTACCTTGAGCGCACCAGGAATGAGCGGTAAACCATACTACACAACAGCAAGGGCTCTCCCGGCAAGGAGAGCCCTTTTGTGTACTCTTACTTCACTGTCTCCACTTCAAATTCTCCCTCCCCCAGGAAGGTGATGACGATCCCGCCCTGCGGTTCTGTGGCGTATAGCGGGATGTCACCGGCGACCCCGGACAGGTGGTAATCACGGGATTTCAGACGGTTGCTCTGCAGAATGAGCTGCGGATTGACCGTCCTGATGAAGTCGGCAGTATTGGAACCCTTGCTGCCATGATGCCCTGCTTTCAGGATGTCCGCAGGAACAGCGACATGCTGCTCATGCGTGCCGGGAAGATCACCGGTGAGCAGCATCGTGACCCCGGCAATCTCCGCCTGCAGGACGAGGTTCACATCATTGGCGTCATGCTCCGGGAATACGCGGCCCGCCTCCGGCCAGAGGACGGTCAGCTGGCTGGTGGGCAGATCAATTACATCGCCCCTGCAGAGATAACGGAACTCCGTGCCCGTCAGCCGAAGTTCTTCGAGCAGAGGCAACAGCTCCTCGTCAATGATGGGCGTCTCAGCAGCCCACGGGAGGCAGCAGACTTCCACCGGGATGCCTTCGTCAATCAGGGCACGGATACCGCCGCTATGATCCGTGTGCAGGTGGGTGATAATCAGCATCTCCACAGACTGCCGTCGCTGATGCAGGTAGCCTGCGACTGCATGTCCGTCCTCGCCGGCGTCGATGACAACGGTCATGTCCCGGTCCTGAAGGATCGCTGCGTCTGCATCGCCGACGCTGAATTGGGTGTAGGTAATTTGGTTTTCCGGCAGCGGAAAGAGAATGACCACCGTCAGCATCATGCCGACAAGGATGATCCATCTGCGACGGGTTTTCCACCGCTGCGGCACAAAGCTGGACAGTCCGAAGATCAGCAGCACCCACCCGGCAAAGGTAATGACATCCGCCTGGCGTGTCCACAGGTCAGCAAAGTCCTGCGCGGCAAGCCGACGCACGGCGTTCAGCAAAGCACTGGTCGATACGGCGGATAGCATCCCCGTCAGACTGCGTAAACCAGGAATGGGCAGGGTGGCGAGCGACGCCCAATAGAGAGCTATGAGCGCGGAAAAACAGGGGATGATCGCCATGTTCAGCAGGATGGAAGCCAGAGGGAGATGTCCAAACCAGTAAAGCTGAGGAAACAGAATCCCGATCTGTGCTGCCAAAGCTGCGCAGAATGATTCCCACACCTTCTGACCCCACCGGTGATGGAAGGCGCGTTGCTTCTTCAGCCAGGGATGGATCAACAGAAGCCCCAGCATGGCGCTGTAGGTCAGCTGAAAGGATGCGCTGAACAGCAGGGTCGGATTGAAGATCAGCTGTGTCATTGCTGTCACGCACAGCATATGTAGCGGCAGCAGCTGCCGGTTTTGCAGCCGCGTGTACTCCCGCCATATCAGCAGCAGTGCCGCACGGATAACAGGAGCCTTTCCGCCGGTGATGAAGCAGTATGCTGTCAGCGCAGTGCCCTGAAGGATGATCCGCCCATATCGCCCGATGGGCAGCGGGCGCAGAAGAAGCTGCATCAAGACCACCAACACACCCACATGGTAGCCGGACACGCTGAGGATATGGGCGATGCCCAAATCGTTGAAGGCAGCGCGGTCGTCCTCGGGGATGAAATCTCTTGTGCCCAGCAGCATCGCAGCGGCATAGGAACCGGCTTCCTCGCCCATGGCTTCCATCAGCTGCTGGGATAGAGAATGGCGAATGGCAGCAATCTGCCCAGCCAGGGAGAAGCCCCTGTCGCTCCTCAACAGATCATCTGCGCCATACAGGCCCACAGAAATACCGCGATGCAGCAGATACTCCATAAAATTGAATCCGCCGGGGTTGCTCTGCCCGGCCGGATGATAGAGTGTGGATGTCATGGAAAGCTGTACGCCGGGAACGAGCCATTCCGGCAGCGTTTCGCCTTCGTCAAGGTAGAAGGTCCAATAGGCGTCCGGAGCTGCGGCGCCATGAAGGGTGACGTCTGCCAGCAGCGTCTGCACCTGTCCATCTTCCCGCAGCTGAATTGCTTCTGCAACGGTTGCCTGCACGGTATATTCCCGTTCTTCGGGAAGGTCGGGATGATATGCGTGCCAGCTCAGGAGCGTACCTGCCGCAAGCAGCATCATCGCCGCAGCAAAGGTACGCCGCCACTGCCTGCCCAGGAGAAACGCGATTCCGGCCAGAAGCAGGATCGCTGCTCCCGGATGCCATGAAAGTGCGATTCTTCCAAGCATAATTCCGCACGAAAAGAACAGCGTGCCAATTGGGAGCAGCCACGCAATGTGCGCAGGTGTGCTCCGGGACACGCTGTACATAAGGAACCTTCTTTCGTCATTTTCTTATATTATGCAGCAAAAAGCGACATCTGTCAAATCAATACAGCAGCGCACAGACTTGCTTTACATCCCGGAGGGAATATGATAGAATAACTAAAATGCTCCAAATGAGGAGGCCAATTGAATGAAGCACTACCAGTTTGGCGTGGACTATTATCCCGAGCACTGGCCCAGGGAACGCTGGTCCATAGATGCGGCAATGATGCGCGAGATGGGCATCCAGATCGTCCGGTTGGCGGAGTTCTCCTGGCAGAAGTTCGAGCCCAGGGCGGGGGAGTTCCACTTTGAAGACCTCGATGAGGCCATCGCGATCCTCGCCCAAGAGGGTATCGACGTTATCCTCGGCACACCCACAGCAGCGCCTCCCAAGTGGATCATCGACCTAAACCCCGAAATCCAGCCCACTGACTGGCGGGGACATCAACGTTTCTTCGGCAGCCGCCACCACGATTGCCAGTCCAACCCTGCGTACCGCGAGCACATCCGGCGCTTCGTGACAGCGTTCGCCGATCATTATGCGAAGAATCCCCATGTCGTGGGCTGGCAGATCGACAATGAGCTGGGCAACAGCCACGGCGATCTGTGTTACTGCGATCACTGCCGTGACCGCTTCCAGCTGTGGCTGAAGGACAAGTATCACACCATCGACGAGCTCAACCGTGCCTGGGGAGTGGCCTTCTGGAGCCAGGGGTATGATGACTTCACCAGCGTGCCGGCGCCCAAGGTTCCCGCAGCCGGAGGACTCAATCCCTCCCACGCCCTGGACTGGAAGCGGTTCACCTCCGATCTGGTCTGCGAGTTCCACCAGTTCCAGGCGGACATCCTTCGAAAGGCTGCACCGGAGAAGTGGATCACCCACAATTTGATGGGTTTCACCTCCAAGCCCAGCTATTATGACCTGGGCAAACAGCTGGACTTTGCCTCCCATGACCAGTATCCCGGCGGACACTTCCATGCTCGCCACGATGAGTACCGTGCCGACTGGCATGCGGGCGAGCTGGACTTCATCCGGGCGGTGAAGCAGCAGAGCTTCTGGATCATGGAGCAGCAAAGCGGCATCACCGGCTGGGAGATCCTCGGACGTGCGCCCAAGCCCGGGCAGATCCCCCTGTGGGCGATGCAGAGCGTCGCCCATGGCGCAGATACGATCGTGTTCTTCCGCTGGCGCTCCTGCGCGATGGGAACCGAGCAGTACTGGCACGGAATCCTGCCCCACAACGGTATCCCCGGACGCTATCATGCGGAGATCAGCGCGATGATGAAGAAATACGCGCCCCTCCTGAAAGAAATCCGCGGAAGCGTGCCCAAGGCGGAGGTCGCCATCCTTCGCTCCTACGATCAGGAGAGGGCCATCGACATTCAGCCCCATCATCCGCAGCACCGGTATATCCAGCATCTGATGACCTATTACAAGGCGCTGCACCGTGCAAACGTGCCGGTGGACTTTGTGGGTGAGCAGCATGATTGGGCGAAGTACAAGGTGCTGATCGCGCCGCTGCAGTTCCTGATGACGGAGGAGCATGCCAGGAAGCTGCGTGCCTATGTTGAGCAGGGCGGACAACTGGTTCTGACCTGGCGCTCCGGCATCAAGGACGGCACGAACCTCTGCCACACCGATGGCCCGGTGCCTGTGTGGATGAATGCCCTCACCGGTGTGAATCTGCTGGAATACGACTGCCTGCGGGACGTGGACGGCCTTGTCCGCTGGGACGGGGTGGATTATCCCTGCAGCCAGTGGTGCGATGTGCTCCACATGACCACTGCCGAGCCTGTGGCTGAATACGCCCACGAGTTCTACGCCGGAACCCCTGCCATCACCCGAAATGCCTTTGGCAAGGGCAAGACGTGGTACGTCGGCACCACCATGGGCGATGCGCTGGCGGATCGGTTCATCGCGGAATTGTGCACAACGGCGGACATTGCGCCTTTGATGGCAACGCCCCACGGCGTGGAGGCCACTCACCGCGTGAAGGACGGAAGGAAGTACCTGTTTATCCTCAACCACAACGAATCTGAGCAGGAAGTGGACATTCCCGCTGGTTTCCGCACCTGGGATGGTGCGGATTGGACGGGTGTGATTCCGCCGCTGGGCGTTGCGGTATTTGTAGAAGAATAATGGCAACAAAAACGGGAAGCGTCCATGATGGCGCTTCCCGTTGTGTTTATATGGGGGGATGATTCAGCGGAAATCATCCGCTTTACAGCAGTGTAACGCCTGCTTCCTTGCACTTGCGCTTGGTGTCCGCATCCCAGATGGAGGACTGCACCTCGCCGATGTGGGCCTTGCCCAGCAGCAGCATGCACAGGCGGCTCTGGCCGATACCGCCGCCGATGGTCAGGGGCAGCTCGCCCTCCAGCAGCATTTTGTGGTACTGGAGATTGCGCCGGTCGTCGCAGCCGGCTAAGGTCAGCTGCCTGTCGAGGGTCTCGGAATCCACGCGGATGCCCATCGAGGAAAGCTCGATCGCGCAGTCCAGCGTGTCGCACCAGTAGAGCAGGTCGCCGTTGAGCGTCCAATCGTCATAGTCCGGGGCGCGGCCGTCGTGGCGTTCGCCGTTGGAGAGTTTGTGGCCGATCTGCATCAGGAAGGTCACCGGATGCTCCTTGACGAAGAGGTTCTCCCGCTCCTTGGGGGTCTTGTCGGGGTAGAGCTGCAGAAGCTCCTCGGTGGTGATGAAGGTCACCTGATCGCTCAGCTGGGTGCGCAGCTTGGGGTAGCGGCCGTTGACGATCAGCGATGCGTCATAGATACAGCGTACGATATCCCGCACGGTGTCCTGAAGGGTGCGCATGTTGCGCATATCCCGGGTGATAACCCGCTCCCAGTCCCACTGGTCAACGTAGATGGAGTGGAGGTTATCCAGGTCTTCATCGCGGCGGTTGGCGTTCATGTCAGTATAGATGCCCTTGCCCGGCCAGATGTCGTAGCGGTAGAGAGCCATGCGCTTCCACTTGGCCAGGGAGTGCACGACCACCGCGTCCATCTTCGCGGCGGGAATGTCGAAGGAAACGGGGCGCTCCACGCCGTTCAGGTCGTCGTTCAAACCGCTGGCGGGATCGACGAACAGGGGGGCAGACACACGCTTCAGATTCAGCGCCTGGGCCAGGTGGTCCTGGAAGGTGCGCTTGATCAGGCTGATGGCAGCCTGGGTTTCATACAGGGACAGCTTCGGCTCGTAGCCGGCGGGGATGATCGTGTTGTTCATGGGAAGACCTCCCTTGGGATGATTACAATATCATAGCACATTGCGGGCGGGAAGGGAAGTATTCTGTTTGTATTTTTGTTTGGACGGGGATTTGTGTATGGGTGAATCATGTGATATAATGCATATCTGGTACAAATCCTTCACCCGCACGCATGGACAAAGGGGAGAATTGCATGAAAGAAGAACTGCTGTTTTATCATGCTTATGAAGAATTCTATGCCATGGCAGGCAGATCAAATGCATTCCATGCTTATTGCACAGATGCTTTTGGAGTGGACTTTTCCCAGGACGGCTTCAGCAATAAAGAACAGATCGATCTGATCCTGCGATACATACCACGAAGTGCAGATGTGCACATACTGGACATCGGCTGTGGCAATGGCAAGATGTTGGGCTACTTGCAAAAGGAAACGAATGCACATATTCACGGATTTGATTATTCGCAGGAAGCAATCGGAACGGCCTGTATTCTGTTTCAAGAGAATGCGGAGTTCAGGGAAGGAATCATTGGTGAAATAGAGTATTCTGAAGAAATGTTTGACGTGATTATTTCTATGGATACCATTTATTTCGCCGATGATATGACTTCTTTTGTTGCACAAGTGAAACGATGGCTGAAAAAGGACGGCATATTCTTTGTGGGATATCAAGAAGGTGACGTCATGAAAAAAACAAAAAATGCCCACACTACGAGGCTGGCGCAGGCATTGAATGTGAATGATATGCCATATGAGGTCACGGATATTACGCGTGAAACTTATGATCTGCTTCAAACAAAACGAAAAGCGGCAATGAAGCACCAGTCAGCCTTTGAAGCAGAAGGATATCAGCAGTGGTTTGATATGCTGATAGGCCAAACGGAGTGTGTCACGGAATCGTTCGAGAATTTCAAAGAAAAGATGGCCAGATATATTTATGTGATCAAGAAATGAAGTGGTATTGTTATACCCCCTCTGCATGGTATATGCAGAGGGGGCAAAGCTTTATTTCAGCCAATCCATCGGCAGCTCCACAAACTTTTCCTTTTCGTTGTACAAATAAGAGGGAATAAGCGGCTCCACCGTGGGGTCGCCGTCGAATCGGCCTTCCGGGACAAGCAGCGCATGCGGTTGCCGGGTAAGGATATGCTGTACCCATTCGTCCGCCGAATCAATCCGCCTGTCCAGCCCAACGCCGTAGAGCACGCTGCTTTCGTGGGACTTGTGATTGTCCGAGCCGGCGATGGTGTAAATGCCCTTCGCCTTGCAATAAAGGGCGGCGTAGGCGTCCTGGGCGGGGGTGTTGCCAGCGTTGGCTACCTCAATGCCGTCGGCGTACAGATCGCACACCCGGATGGCGCTCAGATATCCGCGCATGCGGAAAGGGTGCGCCTGGATGACGCATCCGCCGGCAGCGTGGACGTTCTCAAGCTGCTCGCGGCGCGTCCAGTGTTCGATCTCCGGGTGATCCAGCAGGAACTGCTTGTCCAGGCCGAAGATCAGGTATTCATCGCCCTGGAAGTTCTGCTCGATGCCGAAAAACACGTCCAGGCCGATCTTCTGCCCCTCGTTCCATGCGTCCTCAAAGCCGGAGCAATAATGGTCGATGCGATCCTTCCATTTGCCGGTGCGGGGCGCAGCGGTGTTTCCGCCGAAGAAATGGTCGGTGATAAAGATGCCCTGATAGCCCCGTTCCTTGTAGAAACGGGCGTGCTCTGCGCCGGTGGAGGAGCCGCAGGCGCTGCCCTGGCAGGTGTGCATGTGGGTTTCGTAACGATACATGGGATAGCCTCCCTTTTTGCCTCAGTCAATCAATTTCAGTATACGCGTTTCCCTGGCGATTGGCAAGTAGGAAGAATAAATATGACGTAATTGTTACAAAATGATGTTGACAAAATGTAATATCTGTGTTAAAATTGGTTCAAGCACAACGTTCAAGGGGAGGAATCGAGCATGAATAGGAAGTCGATCGTGCTGTTGTCAGCGGTGGTGCTGGTGCTGTACATGGGTATGTGCACCCTGGTGCAGCACAGCTGGAACAGCGGATGCACCTGGTTTGTGGCGGAGGATACCCCGGTCTATACCCCCGGTACGGCAGACGAGATTGCCGTAACGCTGCCTGCGGGCACGAATTGCCGCGTGGACGAAAGCGTCGGGGATACCTGGAAATCCATTGAGTATATGCTTGGCGGACGCACCTGCACCGGCATGGTGCTGGCGGATTCCCTCAGCCGCCGCTGAATCGACGCAAACCGCCCGATCTATTGACTTTTTTCATCACCCCTGATATCATCATGGTAACGAGATTTGATGGTATCAGGGGTGTTTATCATGGCAGGATGGATCATCGCCGGGGCTGTGGTGCTGCTGGCGGCGCTGTACCTGGTCAGGCGGCGGCTGACAAGCCGTCAGCAGCGGGAAGCCACGTTCATGGAGCGGATGCGCTCCTCGGCGATGTATGTGCGGCTGTATCCGGTGCTGATCAAGTGCCGGGAGTGCTGCGTGGAGCGGATCCTCATCCGCCCGGAGGAGGTGCGCATCATCCTCTACAAGCCCATGAACCGGGAATACCGGTTTGACTTTGAAGCCCATGGACTGGACCCGGTGGATCGTCCGGCGGCGCTCCGGGCACTGGCGCAGGCCATTGCGCTGGACGTCCCTGTGCTGGCTGATCCGGAAAAGTATTATTTCTCCACCCATTCCTCCCCGCGGGACGGCGGCGGCAGCTACCACTGGTATGAATACGCTGTGCAGATCGCCTACAAGGATCAGATGCTCCGGGCGTGGTATGATCACGCGGAGCCGGAAGAAGGAATTATTCGATAAGGCAGGATTTGGCTTCTGCAGTGTCGAATCATGTTGAACAAAGCCTATCACACAAGGAGGAAAACCATCATGCAGATTCTTTCCGTTTTTGACGAAGCATTCCGTCCCTATGGCCGCGTGGTCGAGGGCTACCCGGTGGAGGGCATCCTGAAGGCGCTGGCGGAGACCCCCTGCACCGACGCGGTGGTCTACGAGCCCCGCATCGAAGCCCTGCATCAGGCGGAAAACGCCGAGGCCATCGGCACCGCGCTCTATGGCGGCATGCCTTTCCAGCTGGGCTTCTGCAACGGCCACAATACCAAGCTCAACTGCCTGGAGTGGCACCGTGATTCCGAGTTCAACCTGGGCACTGAGGACTTCATTCTGCTGATCGCCAAGCAGGAGGAGATCATCGACGGCAAGCTGGATACCAGCAAGGTCAAGGCCTTCAAGGCTCCCGCCTGCGTGCTGGTGGAGTGCTAAGCCACCACTCTGCACTACGCTCCGTGCTCCGCC
>JBGUSK010000069.1:0-79276 GCA_045132495.1 Christensenellales bacterium
CATAGACCGTGCACTCCTTGGGCTCGGCAATCAGCCGGTAGCCGCCCTGATGGCCGCGGGTGCCCTGCAGCACCCCCGCCTGGGACAGCACCAGCGCGATCTGCTCCAGGTACTTCTTGGACACATTCTGCCGCTCCGCGATGTCCTTCAGCGCAACCGGACCATTCTTCTGGTGCTGAGCCATATCCAGCATCATGCGCAGCGCGTAGCGTCCTTTGGTGGAAATCTTCATTCGTACCAACTCCCAAACAGTTGTTATTTATCACGATCACATTATATCATACAAAAGATGGGATTTCAACCATTATTCCCTCAAAAAAGATAAGCATTTGGAGGACGACATGGCCCGTACCCTCGCCCCTGCTGCGCGGATCGAACGCAGCATCCTCACCGACATGCGCAAAACGCTGTGGAAGCCCTTTATTGCCGCCATCAAGCAGTACGAGATGATTCAGCCGGGCGATAAGATCGCCGTGTGCATCTCCGGCGGCAAGGATTCCATGCTGCTGGCCAAGCTTTTTCAGGTTCTCCACCGGCATACGGCGATCCCCTTCGAGCTGGAGTTCATCGTGATGGACCCGGGGTATAACCCCATCAACCGGCAGAAGATCATCGACAATGCCGCGCTGATGGAGATACCCATCCGCATTTTTGACTCTGATATTTTCGACGCCGCTACCAACGCCGAGCGCAACCCCTGCTACCTCTGCGCAAGGATGCGCCGCGGCTTCCTTTATGACCGGGCGCAGGAGCTGGGCTGCAACAAGATCGCCCTGGGGCATCACTTCAACGATGTGATCGAGACCACGCTGATCGGCATGTTCTACGGCAGCCAGCTGCAGGCGATGCTGCCCAAGCTGCACAGCCGTAACTTTGAGGGCATGGAACTCATCCGCCCGATGTATCTGATCCACGAGGACGCCATCAAAGAATGGTGCGCCATAAACGGGCTGACTTTCATCCAGTGCGCGTGCCGCTTTGTGGAGTCACGGGACAAGAGCCTGGACGGCGTGGGCGACTCCAAGCGGCAGGAGATCAAGTTACTGCTGCGCCAGCTGCGGGAGAAGGACCCCGATGTGGAGAAGAGCATCTTCAACAGCATCCACACCGTGACGCTGGACACCTTCCCCGGTTGGAAGATCCACGGGGAAAGCTACTCCTACCTGGAGGAATACGACCAATGGCCGGACACCTTCGCAGGGATGCGGCACACAAAGGACAGCGAGTAAGAGAGGCCCTGTGCCTCTCTTTTTGCATGCAGGTTTTGCCTGTTTCTCATCATCTTTTGCAGACTTGTTGACGGATTCCGCCCGTTCATGTATACTGAAGAAAATCGGAAACCTGTCAAGTCCATACAAGAAAGGAGTACCCCCGTATGAAGAAATTCCTCATTCTCCTGCTGGCGATGCTGCTTATGCTGACCGTCGCCGCAGCGGAAGACACGGTCACCACCTACGATTTCGAGTCCGGCGTGCCCGGTGTGTTCCTCCAGAGCGGCTCCGCTTCGCCCAAGGCCAGCAGCACCGTTGCCCATGGCGGCGCATCCTCCCTGCAGGTGACGAACCGTTCCGGCAACGACTATGACGCGGTGGATCTCAACGCCAAAGCCCTGGGCATGAACATCAATGTGCCTGCGAAGATCACTGCGTGGATCTATGTGGACAGTGATGAATCCGGCACCTTCCGCATTGCCAAGTCCGGCGGCGATTACGCTACCCTGGGCTCTGTCAACTGCCCAGGCCGCACCTGGACTCAGATCACCGCTGAAGTCAACCTTGACCAGCCGGTGAACATCCGCTTCCAGAACCTTTCCGCCAACTGGAATAGCGCCGAATACTACATCGACGACGTGGTCGTCACCGTGGGCGAGGCCGAGGCCGCTGCTGAATCCACCGCACCTCCGATCGACTACAAGTCCGACTTCTCCTCCGGCACTGACGGCTGGTATGCCCGCTCCGCCGGCGGCGCGTCTGTTTCCGTGACCGATGAGCAGGGCCTGCTGATCGTGGGCCGCACCGCCACCTGGAACTCCCCCGGTCGCGATTTTGAGCTGGTCACCGGCAAAACCTACAACATCTCCGTGCTGGTGAAGCAGGATGAACTGGATTCTGCCAATCTGATGGTTTCCATCGCCCACAGCCGCGATGGAAGCGAATCCTACGAAAACCTTGGCAGCGCCAATGCCAAAAAGGGCGAGTGGACGCTGATCCAGTGTTCCTACATTGCCGGACGCTATGAGAAATTCGTCCTTTATGTAGAGGGCGCCGGTGCGGAAACTTCCTTCCAGATCAAGGATTTTACCTGCGCCGAACAGACGCTGAAATACGGCAAGGCCGGCATCCCCAGCCTGAAGGAAGTCTACGCGCCTTATTTCGACTTCGGCACCGCCGTCACTGGCAATGAGGTTCTGGACGCAGACCGCATGGAGTTCTATAAGACCCAGTTCAACATCTTTACCCCCGGCAACGAGATGAAGCCCGATTCCCTGTTGAACGTGGGCGAATGCATCAAGGCCGTGAAGAAATCCGGCGACCAGACCGAGGTGCGCGTCAAGTTTGATTCCTGTATCCCCCTGCTGGACTGGGCTCAGGAAAACGGCGTGAAGGTGCACGGCCATGTGCTCGTCTGGCACTCCCAGACTCCTAAGATGTTCTTCCACGAGGGCTACTCCATCAAGAATCCTCTGGTCTCCCGCGAGGTCATGCTGGCCCGCATGGAGAGCTACATCCGGCAGGTGCTGGAATGGACGGAGAAGAACTACCCCGGCGTGATCGTCTCCTGGGACGTGGTGAACGAGGCTGCCGCTGACTCCGGCCGCAAGCTGCGCGACTCCCTGTGGACGCAGGTCGTTGGCGAGGATTTCATCAACCGCGCCTTTGAGTATGCCCGCAAGTACGCCGCCCCCGGCACCCTGCTGTTCTATAACGACTACAATTCCGAAATGACCATGAAGGCGCTGGTCACCCGCGACATCGTGGACAACCTGATCGCCGACGGCACCATCGACGGTTACGGCTTCCAGAGCCACTACACCGCTGCTTCCACCAATATGTTCTACGTGGAGATCGCCATGAAGGAGATGGCCAAGCGCACCCTCAAGGATGGCTCCCCCCTGCTGCTGCGCGTGTCCGAGCTGGATGTGGGTATCCCCTCCAACACCGACAGCAACTGGCAGTCCCAGGCACGCTTCTACGAACAGGTGATGGAGCTGTACAAGCAGTATGCTGATCAGATCATCGCCGTGCACACCTGGGGCACCGTGGACGACCTGAGCTGGCGCGCGGATGAATACCCCCTGCTCTTCGATGGCATGAGCCAGCCCAAGCCGGCGTTCTATGCGATCGTGGACTGATTGAATCCCCGGAGGGACATGCATGACACATGTCCCTCCCTTTCTTTTGTAGCGCGAAGAAGCTGCTGCATATTCCCGCAAGAAATTTCAAAAAAACTTGCAAATCCCTATTGACAAGATGGAAGAAGCATGCTATTATATAACACGTCGCCGCGACAGGGGCGATAGATGGGAGCATAGCTCAGCTGGGAGAGCATCTGCCTTACAAGCAGAGGGTCACAGGTTCGAGCCCTGTTGTTCCCACACACAATATGGCCCGGTAGCTCAGTTGGTTAGAGCGCCAGCCTGTCACGTTGGAGGTCGAGGGTTCGAGCCCCTTCCGGGTCGCCATACATATGCCTCGGTAGCTCAGTCGGTAGAGCAGTAGACTGAAAATCTACGTGTCGGTGGTTCGATTCCGCCCCGCGGCACTTTTATGCGGTAGTAGCTCAGTTGGTAGAGCGCCACCTTGCCAAGGTGGAGGTCGCGAGTCCGAGCCTCGTCTACCGCTCTCTTTATTAACAAGATTGGAGGCAACTCCAACTTTACATAGCCCATGCTGCTCCGGCAGCAAGGACAACATGGTGCCATGGCCAAGTGGTAAGGCAAAGGTCTGCAAAACCTTTATTCCCCAGTTCGAATCTGGGTGGCACCTCCATCAGGACGATCAGCTTTGGCTGGTCGTCTTTCTTTTATTCGCACCCCGTCGCCGCACGCAAAAGGCCTCCCCGCTTCGGGGAGGCCTTGCCTATACCGGATTATTCGCCTTCGATCACCGCAAGCATCAGGATGCCCACGATGATGATGCCGATGAACATGTACTGCTTCTTGCTCAGCTTTTCCTTCAGGAAAATGCGGGACAGGATCAGCGACACAACGCACACGGCAGAGATGATGGGAGCCGCGATCGCGCCGTTGCCGCTGGCCATGGCGTACACGTAGGTCAGCTGACCGGCGGTCTCACACACAGCAGCCAGCGCCTTGTCCTTCTGCTCCACCATGCTGCCGAACTTGATGCCCTTCACCTTCATGAAGATGAACATCACCAGGCCCACCAGGGCGAAGGTCAGCTCATAGGAGGTATTGGCGATCACTTCGATCGTATCCTCCGTTGCGCCAATAGCCAGCAGGGGGCTGGTTTCCATCTCCAGGAAGTAGATGTCCAGCACACAGCCGAAAGCGTCGATGAATGCATACAGGAAGGGCATGCAGAAGGCGATGATCGCCAGCTTCTTGCCCAGGTGCTGACGACGCTTCAGATCGCCAGAGTTCTCCAGGAAGCCGATACCCACCACACCAACGGCGATGATGCCGATGGCGACCCAGACCAGCGCATCCAGCTTATCGCCCAGGAAGAGTACGCACAGGAGCGAACACATGGCGCCGGAGGTGTTCTCAATGGGGTCGGAGATGGATTCCTCGATGAAGCGCATGCCGAAGAAGGAGAACGCCATGGACAGGATATAGCACGCCGATACCGGCAGGTAGGCCCACAGGTATTTCAGACTGTAGCTCATATCCTCGGTCAGCAGGGTGAATACCGCATGGATGCCCATTACCAGGCCCACCATGACGCAGATCTTCAGGTGGGAGTACTTCTCGCGCTCAACAGCACCCTTCTTGTAAAACAGTTCCGCCAGGCCCCACAGGAGCGTGGTCGCCAGGGTATAAATCAGCCACATATTTACTTTTCCTCCGTATCAAATCAATATATCACTCGTATGTTTGATCTGACACAGCGCTCATGGCGAGCCGATCTGTGGGCAACAATACCGGAAGCCGCCAATGGCATACCAAGCTTCCATAGCCACTTCCCTCCTTTTGCTCAGCTGGCGGGCTAAGCCGCTTCGTTATTGTAACAGAACTTTCAGTTGTTTGCAATTCTTTTTCTTTGTCAGTCAAAGTATTTCCGTTGTTTTCCACAACCTCCGCTTTCCTTCTGGCACAAAACCCGTGCGGGCCCCTCATCCCTTGACACATCCTCCCCTACCCGCTACAATGGAGGTACACACTCCGACACGAGGTGATACGAATGAATTTTGAAGATTTCTTTGAGACGCTGCTGGAGCTTTTCACCACCATCGGCCTGAAGGTGCTCTATGCCATCCTGATCCTCTTTATAGGTCTCAAGCTCATCAAGTGGCTGAAAAAGAAGCTGCCCTCCTTCCCCTTTATGGAGCGGCTGGACACCGGCCTTCGCACCTTCCTGTGCTCGACCGCCGCGATCCTGCTCTACGCATTGCTGTTCATCTCCGTGGCGATGATCATGGGCATCCCGACCACCTCCTTCATCGCGGCACTGGCCTCCTGCATGGCCGCCATCGGCCTGGCGATGCAGGGCTCCCTGTCGAATTTCGCCGGCGGCATCATGATCCTCATGTTCAAGCCCTTCCGCACAGGGGATTACATCTCCGTCCCCGATCTGAACGTAGCCGGTACCGTCAAGGCCATCACGGTGGTGTACACCGTCCTGCGAACCTACGACAACATCGAAGTCACCGTGCCCAACGGCACCCTGGCGAACTCCGTCGTGCAGGATATGTCCATCCCGGAGACCCGCCGCTGCGACCTGACCTTCCGCATCGCCCCGGACACGCCCCTGGACAAGATCGAATCCGTCATCGCCTCCATCGTCAACGCCAACGCGGATGTGCTGCAGGATCCCGCGCCTTCCATCGTGCTGACGGAGATCACCGACAGCGCCCTGATCTACGGCGTGCGCATCTGGTGCCCCGGCAGCAAATACTGGGACACCCGCTTCGCACTGAACCGCGCCATCAAGCTGGCCTTCGACGAGCATGGTATCATCATGCCCCACCAGCAGGTGGACGTGCATGTGCAGGGGAAACAGTAAGCAAAGGAGCACCCCATGAATCGAAACATCAATGTACAACGCATCACCTTTGATTCTCCCCTCTGGCTCCAGTTGGCCGACTACGCCGAGCACTGCTCCTGGCTGGCCGGGCCTCATATCGCAGGCATGCTCCGCGAACAACGCTTCACCGACTGGGAGGCTCCCTTCGCAGCGCTGCTGGACGGAGAGATCATCGGCTACTGCACCTTTCTCAAAACAGATTACTACCCCGACAACCGCTACCGGCCCTGGATCAGCAGCATTTTTGTCGGCGAAAGCCACCGCAGTCAGGGTGTCTGCGGGCTGCTTATCGAGGCCGCGATCTCCTACGCGAAAACCTGCGGCTTCAAGACTGTGTATATTCCCTCAGATATGACCGGCTTCTATGAGCGCTATGGCTTCGTCAAGATCGACGAACTGACCAACTACGGCGGAGATACGGACAACATCTTCGCCCGGGCCATCTAAAACAAGAAAGGAGGCCCCATGAAAATCCAGATATCCGACAATCTCATCCGTCATTACCTCCGCAACGTGTACTTCATCAACGGCCACAGCTATGCGGGCAAGTCCACCATGGTGCGGATGCTGTCCGAACGCTACGGCATGATCCACTGCGGCGAGAACTACCACGACGCCTTCCCCCGCGAGAAGCTCGACCGCTGGAAGCAGCCCGGCCTGTGCTACTTCGACACCATGTCCGGCTGGGAGGAATGGCTCAACCAGACCCCCGAGGAGCATTTCCGCTGGACGACGCAGGTCTCCCAGGAGTGCATCGAGGTGGAGATCCTCGAATTGCTCCGCCTGGCCGCCAACGGCGACAAGATCATCGTGGACACCAACATCCCGCCGGATGTGCTGCGGGAGATCTCCGACTACGACCATGTGGCCATCATGCTCTGCGACCCGCCGGACATCACGAAGGAGAAGTTTTTCGACCGTGACGATCCGGATAAGAAGTTCATGTACGAGCAGATCAGGAAGTGCCCTGACCCGGAGGCAACACTCAGTAATTTCAATTCCTGGGCAACCTATCATCCCCCGGTGGACATCGACTGGGCTCATACAGGATTTTTCTCCATCACCCGCTCTGACTTCGTGAACGACACCCGTGAGGAAGTGCTGGCGAAGCTGGCGAAGCACTTCAAGCTGTAAACACCTCATCCGTCTTCGCCTTTCGGCGAATCCACCTTCCCCTCAAGGGGAAGGCAAAGACATCCCCCGACCTGTGTCTTTAGGCCGGGGGATGTATTGTATCAGGGCTGCATGGTGATATGGACGCTGTGTGTTTTCGCAGGCGCGGCGGTCAGCGTCAGCCGCCAGATCTTGCCGGGGTAGCTGTTCTTCATGCGGCCGTCAGTGATCTCAATGGGTTCAACGGCGGCGGTAAGTGGCTCAGTGTCACGCCATTCTACAAAGAAGCTGCTCGCCCGGCCATGGCAGCACTGATCCTCTTGCTCGATGATCGGCTCATCCCGCAGCATGAACACCCAGGTTACAGGCTTGCATGCATCCAACTTGATATCATCCATGATGCTCAGGCGGCTGCCATCCAGCAGCAGCTTGCGGCGGCAGGCCTGTACGCCCGCCTCTGCCGGATAAGCCGCAGCCATGTCCAGCGCCATGCCATCGGGGAGTTTCTCCACGTCCCGGGCGGCGTATTGGCGGCCGTGCTGCTGCTGGCAACCGCCGATGATCGGCACGTTGTGGTACGCCGCGCAGCAGTTCCATAATTCATAACGGCGGTCAGAGAAAGTCTTGGCGGTGTAGACCATGTTGCCCGCATCCACCACCTGCATTTCGCCGTTCACCGCCAGCAGAAAGCTGCCCACATCATTGTGGTTGTGGCTTTCGTCGTTGTGGCCACCCTTCATGGCGACGGTGGTATGCAGAAGTTTGGGACCGTCTTTGCCGCCGCAGGAGTCGTAACTATCCAGAATGCGCACCTGCAGATCAGGCAGCCACACATTCTTGAAAGCCATCCCCTGCGCAGCCAGAAGGCCCATAATCTCCGCATGGCCTGCACGTGCGTTTTCCCAGATCAGATGCGCGGCCTTTGCAGCTTCCATTTTTTCCGTATTCACTGCTGCGGGCGTGGCAAATATCCGCATCAGTACACGGGACAGATGGGGCGTGTCATTCAGCTCCTTGAGGGGACTGCCCCATAGCTCCGTACCCATGCGAGCAAGGGCCGGATTGTCCGTCTTCATGCCCGCATATAGCAGGCGTTCGCCGCTAAGATAGGGCCGGGCGTCGCAGTCCGCGAAGTTGGCAAACCAGCCATTGCCCAGGTATACCAGCTCCGGGTAGGCCATCATGCGGCGCACTTTTTCATCCTTCCATAGATCAACGGCGCACATGGATTCCAGCGCCATCAAACAGTCCAGGAACGCGCCGCCCGCCATGTTCCAGTAGCCTGCGCCCTCGTCGCAGCCGCCGTCCTCCGGAACGACATCCAGCCAGCGATCCAACATCATGCAAGCACGCGCCACCAGCGCCGTGCCGCCAAAATGCCAGACATTTGCCGTCATCAGCACATTGGAGATGATCCAGGGCGTCCAGTTGTTCAGATCCTTGCGGACATAGCCCATCCACCACTCGCCGTTACTCTCCATGAAGTGGGTGAGCACGCGGCGCTCCACCTCGCGCTGGATGCGGGCATGCAGATCAGGATGCAGGACGTTCTCCATCAGCTGGGCAGTGAAAGAAAGGATCATGCCCGTCTGGGCAGCGAACAGGTCGAGCACGATGTTTTTTTCGTCCGGGAAAGGATGCTCCACCGTCAATCCCAGATGCGCGCTGATAGCCCAGGATGTCTCCTCGCACAGGAGCAGCACGCCGTCCTCCACATCCGGGAGCATCGTCTTCTCCCCCGTCAGACAGACATGGAGCACCGCACTGCACAGCTTGCGGCGGCGATCAAAATAGGGATTCTCGCAGTCCCGGCGGCTGCCCGTTCGGACAAAGGACGCATACATCCCCGCAGTGATGACAGGATAAGGCTTCTCATGCCAGCTCTCAGCGTATGCGACGAGGGCCTCCCGGTCAGCTGGGGCAACCTGCGCCCAAGCGGCACGGTCTTTATACGCCGGGAACTGGGGCACATAGTGCACCTCCCCGATGGGACAGGCTTCAAAATAACGGTCAAGCATCGGTCTGCACCTCCATTTGCTTTTGAAATTCGACATGGCGCAGACAAATCCTGCCGCGTTGGCGGATTGCTTTTTGCAGCAGGATTTGCTATACTGTGATTACCATATCCGCAAGGAGGTACAAGTTCATATGAAGCTTTCTGACATCAATATCCGGGATCCCTATGTCCTTCTGCATGAGGGCAAGTATTATCTTTACGGCACCCGCGGCGCGACCTGCTGGGGCGAGTGCGACGGCTTTGACGTTTATGTTTCCGACGATCTGGAAAACTGGTCTGACCCTCATGAGATTTTCCACAACGACGGCTCCTTCTGGGCGACCCACAACTACTGGGCCCCGGAGGTGCATGTGTGGAAGGGCGCCTTCTATATGTTCGCCTCCTTCAAGGCGGAGGGCGTATGCCGCTGCACCTGCATTCTCAAGGCGGATAACCCCATGGGCCCCTTCGTGCCTCACAGCAACGGCCCCATCACCCCGAGCGACTGGGAATGCCTGGACGGTACCTTCTACGTGGACAAGGACGGCAATCCCTGGATGGTATTCTGCCATGAATGGGTACAGGCCATCGACGGCGAGATCTGGGCCGTCCGCCTGAATGACGATCTGACAGCCCCCGCCGGCCCGCCTCGCCTGCTCTTCACCGCCTCCGAGGCAGAGTGGATCGTTCCCGGCCGCCCCGTGATGGGGAAGCCTTCCTTTGTCACCGACGGCCCCTTCATGTGGCGCACGGAGGACGGAACGCTGCTGATGCTTTGGGCCGCCTTCTCCAAGGACGGCTACACCCAGGGCCTGGCCCGCAGCACCAATGGGGAGATCACCGGCGATTTCAAGCAGGTCGAGCCCCTGTTCATGAAGGACGGCGGCCACGGCATGGTCTTCCGCGACAAGGAAGGCAAACTGATGATGACACTCCACTCCCCCAACACCAAGCTGGAGGAAAGGCCGTTCTTCTTCGAGGTCGTTGAGGAAAACGGACTGCTCCACAGAAAGTAATCCGGAGGTTGACATGAACGCCACTGCCATCGTTTACACATCCGCGACCGGCTTCACCGCTCGTTATGCGGCCATGCTGTCCGAAAAGCTCGGCCTGCCCGCATATTCCCTCGCCGACGCGCAGAAGACGCTGTTCCGCTGGCACGCCCATCATCTACATGGGCTGGCTGATGGCCGGCTCCGTCAAGGATTACAGCAAAGCCGCCAAGCGCTTCGCGATCGAGGCAGTCATCGGCGTGGGCCTGGGCGACACGGGTTCACAGGATGACGCAGCCCGCAAGGCCTGCAAGCTCCCGGCAGATGTTCCGGTCTTCACTGTGCAGGGCGGCATGGATCTGCAGAAGATGCAGACGCCCTACCGCTTCGCCATCAAGCTGCTGACCAAGGCCATGGCCGCCAAGAAGGATCGCACACCCGGCGAGGACAGAATGCTCCACCTGCTGCAGCAGGGCGGCGATTATGTGAGCGAAAAGGAGCTCACCGCCGTGCTGGCCTGGGCGACAAAGTAAATCTCTACATGACATACGGAGGATTCCCCACATGGGCAAGTTCGAGATCAAGGACGATTTCTACCTGAACGGCGAAAGGTTTCAGGTGATTTCCGGCTCCATCCATTATTTCCGCGTCGTGCCGGAATACTGGCGTGACCGTCTGCTCAAATTGAAGGCCATGGGCTGCAACACCGTCGAGACCTACATCCCCTGGAATTTCCACGAGCCGAACCGGGGCGAATTCAACTTCGAAGGCAACCACGATGTGTGTCAGTTCGTCCGCATCGCCCAGGAGCTGGGCTTGTGGGTGATCATCCGCCCCTCCCCTTACATCTGCGCAGAGTGGGAGTTCGGCGGCTTCCCTGCCTGGCTGCTCAGTCAGGACGGCATGCGCTTCCGCTGCAATTACGAGCCCTACATGAAGGAGTTCCTCTCCTATTTTGACGAGCTGCTGCCCCGTCTGGCACCCTTGCAGATCACCCACGGCGGCCCCATCATCATGATGCAGGTAGAAAACGAGTACGGCTCCTACGGCGACGATAAGGAGTACCTGGCTCTCCTGCGGGACGGCATGATCGAACGCGGCATCGACGTTCCCCTGGTCACCTCCGATGGCCCGGAGCATGACATGCTGGCCTGCGGCAAGGTGGATGGCGTGTTCCAGACCGGCAATTTCGGCTCTCACGCCCACGAGCGCTTCGCCTACATGAAGAGCCAGGGCATTGCTCCGCTGATGTGCATGGAATTCTGGTGCGGCTGGTTCGATCACTGGGGCTGCGGCAAGCACGCCCACACCGACGCTGCCTCCTCCGCCAAGGATTTCGCTAACATCCTGGATATGGGCCACATCAACATCTACATGTTCCACGGCGGCACATCCTTCGGCCTGATGAACGGCTCCAACTACTATGACAAGCTGACCCCTGACGTCACCAGCTACGACTATGACGCACTGCTGACCGAAGATGGCCGCATCACCGAGAAGTACCGCCTGTTCAAGGCCGCCATCGAAGCCCGCAAGGGTCCCGCGCCGTTGATCGACATCCCGGAGATCCCCCGCCGTGCCTATGGCGAGGCCAAGCATATCGCCAGTCAGCCCCTGTGTAAGCTGCTGACCGAGCGCAGGAGCACCTACAGCGTCTGCCCCATGAGCATGGAGCGCCTGGGCCAGAACTACGGCTACACCCTCTACACCACCGTGCTGACCAATGAGGACGAGCTGCGGAATATTCGACTGGTGGGCGCCAATGACCGCGCGGTCATTATGCTGGACGGCGAAACCATCGCAACCCTGTACGACCACGATCTGCAGAAAGCGCATAAGTTTGAGCCCCCGGTGCCCGTCCGCAAGGGCGCAAGGCTGGAGATCCTTGTGGAGAATATGGGCCGTGTGAATTACTCCTTCAAGCTGGAGCACCAGCGCAAGGGCATCGACTCCGGCGTGGTCATCAACGATCATCAGAAGTTCGGCTGGAACATGTTCACCTGTGACGAAGCCGTGATGGCATCCCTCCAGCCCGTCGGTCAGACCTGCGGCAACGCCCCAACGGTTCACACCCTGACCTTCCAGGCGGACGAAAAGGCCGACACCTGGCTGGAGCTTCCCGGCTGGGGCAAGGGCACGGTCATCCTGAACGGCTTCTGCCTGGGTCGTTTCTGGGAGATCGGCCCGCAGAAACGACTGTACATCCCTGCTCCGCTTCTCAAGGAGGGCGAAAACACCCTGATCATCGTGGAGACAGAAGGTAAATCCGGCAAGGCTTATCTCACCGATGAACCCGAACTGGGATAAGCTGCATAGGAGCCTCCTTTTCAGGGAGAATGAAAGCGATAAACTTGAATAGGTCGAAGAGATAGACTACGATGATATGGTGGAGGAACCATGTTAAAAGATTACGAGATAGATAAACCTGTCCTTGAAACTGATAGGCTTATTATTAGAACTCTTAACGAAGCAGATGTACCAGATTTGAAAGAATGGTTGGGGAGAGATGAAATTTATACCTATTGGGGACGAAAAGCCAGCAAGGGCGAAAAAAATCCAGAATTGATGTTCATCGACCCCCGTCCTTGGGTAAAAAGGAAGCCTTCACCAGATTTTGACTGGGGGATTGTTTTGAAAGAAACAAATACTGTTATTGGAATGATTGCAGTATTTGATATACAGAATTCAAGGATGGGTGATATTGCGTATCGTATTCATCCTGAATATTGGAATATGGGAATTACTACAGAAGCACTAAAGGAAGTGGTACGGTTCATATTTGAAAATACAGAAATAGAGCGTCTGAATGGGCGTGCTGATGTTAGGAATATTGCTTCAAATAGGGTCCTTGAGCGGTGTGGTTTCATAAAAGAGGGGACAATCCGACAAGGCAAAATGGTTTCGGTCTATTGTGACTATAACATTTACGGTATGCTTAGAGAAGATTATGCAAAGATAGACTAAACGAGTTCTTCGTCAAATTCCAACTCTATCGAGCAGCCGAAAAACCACTTCCCATTGTTTGGTGAGGGCGCAATTATACGCACTGAACCAGTGCATTGCGTCTGTACAACCACATCAACAAACGAGCATCCGAACGCCGGATGTTCGTCTTTTCTCGTTGTGGGATAAATTCATCCTTAAGAATTCTCCCACCACAGGAAGGCTCCTTTTTCTTTCCATCCGCGCCTTTTTTCGATTGACTATCCCCGCGGAGTCGTGTATCATAAACATGATTGCTTATTTCCCAGAAAGGATCGATTCCTATGAAACGCCTGATTGCGCTCCTTCTGTGTCTGCTGCTGCCCCTGTCCGCCCTGGCAGAAGAACAGATCATCACCATCACCTGCACTGGCGACACCACCCTTGGCAGCAACAAGCGGGTGCAGACCAAGTTTTATGAAGCATCATATCAGTACTACATCGAGCAGAACGGCTACGCCTGGCCCTTCGCCGGCATCAAGCACCTGACAGAGAACGACGATATCACCCTGGTCAACCTGGAGGGCGTGCTGCACATGCCCAAGGAACTGAGCACCTCCCGCTTTGCCTTCAACGGCCCGGCGGATTATGCGAAGATCCTCACCGAGGGCAGCGTGGAGGTCGTCAATCTGGCCAACAACCACATCGGCGATTACCAGCAGGCAGGCTATGACGATACCATCGCTGCGCTGGAAGCCGAGGGCGTGAAATACTGCGGTGAAACCGACTACGGCCGCGAGCTTTGCTGGTTCGATTTCGACAACGGCGTGCGCATCGGCTTTATCGGCCTCATCCCCGCCTACTATTCTAAGAATGAAAACAAGGTCAGGCAGGACTTCCAGAAGCTTAAGGATGCGGAATGCGACGTGATTATCGCCTCCATCCACTGCGGTAAGGAAGGACAGGCCACCCATTCCCAGATGACCGACACCTACCGTAAGCGCGCCGTGGCGCTGGGGGCTCACATCGTCGTCGGCACTCACCCCCATGTTCCCCAGGGGCTGTGGGTGGAAAAGGGAGTGACCACACTGCATTCGCTGGGCAATTTCTCCTTCGGCGGCAACACCGGCGTAGATGAATATCTCTACTGTGATACCGGCCTGGTGGCGCAGATCCACCTGCACTTTGAGGATGGCGTATATACCGGCCATCATGTAACGCTCTGGCCCGTGCGCATCACCGGCGAAGCGCTGGGTACCGGCATGGACGGCGGCCGAGCAAACAACTATCAGCCTGTGCTGGTCGAGGGTGAAGAAGCCCAGGCCATTATGAAGAAGCTCCAGAAGGATACCGCCTTCAAGCTCAATCCCTATGTGGACGGTCAGGGCGCCGTGCAGGATTTTGTGCCCTGGACGGGCAAATAAGGCCGCTCTACCCAAGTGCATCACCTCCCCGGACTGGTGTCCGGGGTTTTCTTTGTGAATTTTTACGATTCCGTCACACACTACACCCTTTTGCCCGTTGATTTCCCGCTTGCATGTATGCTATAATAACCAGGTTATGACGTATTCACATCTTATTCCGAAAGGATAGATTCCAATGCTGAAACGGCTATTCTGCCTGCTGGTCATTTCTCTGATGCTGATCCCCGCTGGCCTCGCTGAGGATGCCGGCGTACCCGAAGCCGGTGCGTTCCCCGTGCTGAACGACGAAGGCTTTCTCGATGTGGGCGAGTATGTCTACATCAACGCCGACGCCGGTGTGTGGCGCTATGTTGACGACAGCCTGAAAGTGGAGATCTACCGTCGCACCACTTCCGGCCCCGATCCCTATGACAAGGGAAAGAAGATCCGTAACTGGACCTGGTATGAAGCGGAGGTCTGGAGCCGTCCCACGGAGTCCTGGCAGGTCTTCACCAATGTGGAAGGCAAGCACATGAGCCAGAACGCCTGGCCCTGGATCATTGCCCAGAAGAATCAGATCGTTCTGTCCATCAATACCGACTTTGCCCAGGGCCGCTACCCCAAAAAGGACAACAAAGTCGGCATCATCATCCGCAACGGCAAGGTCTTCTCCAACAAGACCCTGAAGGCCACCTCCATTGCCTGGCCGCCGGTGGACGTGCTGGCCCTGTACCCCAATGGCAACATGGAGGTCTACGATTCCAACGAGCATACCGCCGAGGAGTACCTGGATATGGGTGTGACCACCACGCTGGCCTTCGGCCCCATCCTGATCCGTGATGGCGTGCTGAATGAAAAGGACATCAAGAACATGAACAAGGGAAATAACCCGCGCACCGCCATCGGCATGGTGGAACCGGGCCACACCTTTGCGATGGTGCTTGAGGGCCGTCATCCGGGCAGCGCGGGCGCGAGACTGGATTTCCTGGCCGAGCGCATGCTGGAAAAGGGCTGCACGATCGCCTACAATCTGGATGGCGGACAGACCTCCTGCATGCTTTTCATGGGCGAGCAGATCAACATCGTCGGCAACGCCTCCAGCAAGGATGGTTATGCCCGCCGCACCACCGAGCTGCTGGGCATCGGCGTGAGCGATCTCGTGCCGGATTACGGGGAATAACCCCACGCAAAACGTCAGTCTCCAATTGCGGGAGACTGACGTTTTTTCGTATCAACTTTTCAGATGATTTCTCCGTGATGTGGCCAGAAAAGAGAGCCGGTTCTCTTGCCCCGTATATACTCGATGGTAATGCATTCGTAATGCAGAGGCGTATCAGGTCGCATCTTGAGGACAAACAGGTTGCATATGCCACGCATTTCGCACCAACGAACACGGACATTCCGGTTATGAATGGACTCCGATCCGCAGTTTTTTACAGGAAGGGACGGATATCCAGCACCAGCTTCAGCGGCACGGACGTGCGGATGTAACCCGGCAGCGCATCCTGCAGCACCGCCAGCGCGCACACGATGGCGAAGAGAGTGTTCAGGTCGTTCAGGATTTCGCTGGTCTGCGGATCCATCCGCAGCAGCTGGCTGATCAGCCCATCTGCTATCTCCCGCAGGATCTGCTGCGTTTCATCGAAGCGCTCGCCCGCACGGCGCTGCACCCGTGCCATCAGGTAGGCGAAGTCGATGTCCGCCCAGCCGACCTCCCGGGCAAAGTCAATGCAGGCCCCCTCCCGGTATGCCCGGATGCAGGTATCCAGCAGCGCCTTGGGGTACGGCAGCGCCCGTCTGGCATGCTCGTAGCTGAACACATAATGAAAGGTTGCCGCCAGATAATGGAACCTCGGCGCACCACTCAGGCAGCCCTTCTTCCACAGGCCAGTTTCCGGGTCGGCATTTTCATCCAGCCACTGGAAGTAATGATCCTCCCAGTCGTCATCAGATGTGCCAGTCAGGAGCATTGAGGCATAGATGCCCGCCCCCAGATGCGAGCCCAACCAGGGATTCGCCTTCCAGTCGATATCCTCCATGAAACGGAACAGCGCGTCCCTGTCCAGGTATTTTTCAAAGGCCTTCGCGCGGTACAGCGGGCGGGCATCCAGCAGCTTCAGTGCGCCGGACACGAAGGCTGTGGTATGGGTCTCATAGTTCCCCGGATTGACAAACAGGCCGCTCTGCGCATCCTGAAATTCCTGCAGCACCTGGACGAAGGCCCACCTCTCCTCCGCAGAATCCGGCAGCGCGCCGATGGTGTAGAGGATATTCACCGCATTGGCGCAGCCATACGGGGTGCTGCCCAGATTGCGGCTGCCCTTTGCGTCCTGGGTGAGCCAGCGGGTGTATTCACCAGGCTTGTCCAGATGGTGCCGGGCAACAATTTCCTTCACGCACTGAATGAACAGTCTCAAATCATGCATCGTTTTGTCCCTCTCTACGTTTTCTTCATCATATCACAAGCCGCGCCAATGTCAAGCGGAAAGTCCACCTTCCCAGGGAAATGCCACGCTGTGAAAAACCTGACAATCTCAGCAGGAATCCCTTTCTCCGTGTCGAATAGCAAATGCAGAGGGAGGTTGTCCCCCATGCTTGCACAATATAATACAGGAGGTTGATTCCCATGGCGAATCGCATCGTTCTCAATCCCATCTCCTATCACGGCAAGGGCGCTATCGAGTCCATCGTGCCCGAGGTGCAGTCCCGCGGCCTGAAGAAGGCTTTCGTGTGCTCCGACCCCGACCTGCTCAAGTTCGGCGTGACGGACAAGGTCACCAAGCTACTGGACGCTGCCGGCTGCGCGTATGAGATCTACTCCAACATCAAGCCCAATCCCACCATCGAGAACGTCCAGACCGGCGTGGCTGCTTATCAGGCTTCCGGCGCGGATTACATCATCGCCATCGGCGGCGGCTCCTCCATGGATACCGCCAAGGCCATCGGCATCATCATCACCAACCCGGAGTTCGCCGACGTGCGTTCCCTGGAGGGCGTGGCTCCCACCAAGAACAAGACCGTCTTCACCATCGCCGTGCCCACCACCGCGGGTACTGCGGCGGAAGTCACCATCAACTACGTCATCACCGACGTGGAAAAGAAGCGCAAGTTCGTCTGCGTGGACGTGCATGACATCCCCGAAGTGGCTGTCGTCGATCCCGACATGATGTCCACCATGCCCAAGGGCCTGACTGCCGCCACCGGCATGGACGCCCTGACCCACGCCATCGAAGGTTTCACCACCAAGGCTGCCTGGGAAATGACCGATATGTTCCACCTCAAGGCCATCGAGATCATTTCGAAGTCCCTGCGCGCTGCAGTGAACGGCGAAGCTGAAGGCTTCGAGGGCATGGCGCTGGGCCAGTATGTGGCCGGCATGGGATTCTCCAATGTGGGTCTGGGCATCGTACACTCCATGGCGCACTGCCTGGGCGCGCTCTATGACACCCCCCACGGCGTGGCCAACGCCATCCTGCTGCCCACCATCATGGAGTACAACGCTCCCGTGACCGGCGACAAGTACAAGTACATCGCCGCCGCCATGGGCGTTGAGGGCACCGAAAACATGACCGTGGAAGAGTACCGCAAGGCCGCCTGCGACGCGGTGAAGCAGCTCTCCGCCGATGTGGGCATCCCCGCTGATCTGAAGGAGATCGTCAACCCCGCCGACCTGGACTTCCTGGCTGAATCCGCCTTCGCGGACGCCTGCCGTCCCGGCAATCCCCGCGACACCTCCGTGGAAGAGATCAAGGAGCTGTACAAGAAGCTGCTGTGAGGGTCTTCGACCCATTTTGGCGCTGCCGCGCGGCGTTGATTCCCTTGTCGGAGTCACGCCGCACGGAGGGCGCGGCGCGACGCACCCCCTGACAAAAAGATACCTTTAGCCTCCCCATCCCCGGGGAGGCTTTCTGCATGCAAAAAAGCCAGTCCCTCACAGACTGGCCTGATGCTTATGCCTTCTTGTTGTTCTCCACAAAGCGAACCGTCAGGAAAGCGCCGACGCCGCCAAAGAGCACCAGCAACGCCCAGATCAGATACTTCTTCAGCAGATAGAGCAGCACCGCGCCCATCTCAGGCCTGGCTGCATCCAGCACAGCCTTCATGTGCTTCACATCCATGATCTCCTTCAGGCCGAAGAAGGTGATCACGATCGCTACGATCATGCAAACCAGCATTGCGATCTTGGCAATCAGCAGCGGTTTGCTGAGCCTGAAATCAAACAGTTCCTTCAACATCTTTGGTCACCTGTTCCTTTCATCGGACTGATTTGTGTTCATTATAGCCGTACTTGTCTGATCTGTCAACGCACTTGCCGAAAACAACCAACTTTCGCCCGTTTTGGTTCAGATTGTCTTATTCATCCTGCCCGTGCAGCGGATTCCACAGTCCCCGGACATAGCACCAGAGGAACAGCCCGAACAGCAGCAGATTATGGGCGATCATACAGGCCCAGGCGGATACCAACCCCATGCCCAGATATTTCGTGCAGATGAAGGTGCCCAGGATGCGTACCGCCCACATGCCCGCCACATTGAAGATGAATGGAAGCTTTGTACGGCCCACGCCCTGCATCATGCCCTCCACAATGATGGAGAAACCATAGAAGGGCTCAGACACCGCCACCATCCGCAGCACTGTCACGCCCAGGGCGATCACCGCCGCATCCGCAGAGAAAAGCTGTACCAGCGGCGGCGCGAACAGGAACAGCAGCCCGCCGGAGACGATCATCAGCCCCACCTCGATGGGAATGAACATCCTTGCCAGCTTCTTCATCCGCTGCGGGTCCTTGGCGCCGTAAGCGTTGCCCGCCAGGGTTGCCGCCGCTGTCTGCATGCCGTAGCCAGGGATGTAGAACAGGCTCTCCACCGTGTTGGCGACAGTATGGGCGCTGGTCGCCACCTCACCCAGCGCATTGATCATCGCGGCAAAGGCCACATAGCCCAGCGACGTGCCGAAGCGCTGAAGCATATTCGGAATCGCGACCCTCACCGTGGGTTTGAGGATCGACCAGTCCGGGCGGAATTTCTGTCCGCGCGGAGAGACCATCGGATGCTTCCACAGCACGATGGTGATGTAGATGCCGCCCACCGCCACCGCAATGGCGCTCGCCACCGCCGCACCGATCACGCCCCAGCCTGCGCCAGGCATGGTGAAGGTGATCCCCAGCAGGGAAAGCTCACGGGTAGGATAGATCAGCAGGAAGTTCAGCACCACATTGATGATATTCACCCACACGCCGACCTTCATGGGCGTTTTGGTATCGCCCGCCGCACGGAGCACCGTGCCGAAGATGATCGTCGCAGCGCGGAAAAGCATGGGCGTATACAGGATGAAGAAATACTGTGTCGCCAGCGGGCGGACAGATTCCGCCACCTGCATCCAGACCGGAACCATGCCACTCAGGCCAAGGGTGACGATGGTGAAGATCACGCCAGCGCCCACGGTCACGATAACGGCCTGGGCGACAGCCTTCGCCGATGCATCCCGGTCACCCGCACCGCAGGCCCTGGCAATAAACGATAAAAAACCCACGCCCCAGGCGCTCACCATGCCGCCGATCAGCCACCCCACGGTGGTCGTCGCGCCGACAGCCGCCATGGCATTCGTGCCGAGGCTACCCACCATCGCCGTGTCGATATACTGTACGGCAGTCTGCATCAGCTGCTCCAGCATGGTGGGCCATGCCAGTGCCAGAATCACCCGCATCGTCTGCTTGTCCAGACCTTTGAACCAGTTGCGCATTTATTACCTCATGATCCTGATAAATTCATTCCAGCATATTGAATCAGATTTCCGCCCCCTTGTCAACCGGTTTTGTACAAATCAGCCGGACGCCCCTTGATTCCCAGCGGATTTTATGGCATTATAGTAAGGCTTGTCAATGCTTTATCAACCAGCGTTGATGCGCAGTTGACGTTCAGTTTATCCACCTGTGATATACTGTTTGGGAAATCATCCCCTGTCGATGCGCCATCAGAAAGGAAAGCCCTATGGTCAAGATCATTTCCGACAGCACCTGTGATCTCTCCCCAGAGCTGATCACCCGCTATGATATCGATATTCTCCCCCTGCACATCATCCTGGGCGAGGACGACTACCTGGACGGCCAGGGCGTCACGCCGGATGACATCTACCGCTGGGCAGACGAGAACCGTTCCTCCCCCAAGACCGCCGCGATCTCCATGGAGGACGCCCTTGCTGCTCTTTCGCCCTATGCCAGGGAAGGCCGAGAGGTGATATGCTTCACCATTTCAGGCAGCATGTCCTCCACATACAATGTGATGTGCATGGCGGCTGAGCAGACCGATCCTGCACGCATTCATGTGATCAACTCAAAGAACCTCTCCACCGGCGTTGGATTGCAGGTCATCGCTGCGGCAGAGATGGCGAGGCTGGGCGCATCCGCCTCCGAGATCGTGGAGAAGATCATGGCAGACCGCGACCTGGTGCGCGCCTCCTTCGTGGTGGATACGCTGACCTACCTGCATCGCGGCGGCCGCTGCTCCAGTGTGGCAGCCCTGATGGGCGGCGCGCTGAAGCTCCACCCCCGCATCGGCGTGGCGGAAGGCAAGATGAGCGCAGGCAAGAAGTACCGCGGCAGGATGGATCGCGTCATCCGCGATTATGTTGCCGATATGACGGACGAGCTGCTTGCCGCCCGCAAGGAGCACGTCTTCATCACCCATTCCGGCTGTGACGAGAATACCATCGCCGCCGTCTACGGCATGCTGGACAATCTCCATCATTTTGAGGAGATCCACGTTACCCGCGCAGGCGGCGTGATCTCCAGCCACTGCGGCCCCGGCACGCTGGGTGTGCTGTACATCGCCGGCAACTGATCAACCAAGGAGAATCACCCATGAAGCTTCGTCCTCCCGTCATCGACTACCGCAGGCTCCGGCTGAACAACCTTCTTTCACCGGAGTTCCGCCATGTGCTGCTGCTTTTGTACTGGCTGGCCTATCTGCTGTCCTTCATTCTGCTGGAAAGACTTTTCCCCGCCCCTGAATACAACACGGTCTGGTGCCCCCTGGACGATCTGATCCCCTTCTGCGAATGGTTCATCTTCCCCTACATGTCCTGGCATGTGTCGCTTCTGTGGATGTCGCTGTACACGCTGGCGTACGATATCCCGGCGTTCAAGCGCTTCATGTGGAACCTGATCCTGACCACCATCCTGGCGGAGATCGTCTATGTGATCTGGCCCAGCCAGCAGCTGCTGCGCCCTGACCTGACCGCCCTGGGCCGGGAAAACGTCCTCACCTGGGCGGCAGGCATCATCTACACCGTGGACACCAACACCAACGTGTGCCCCTCGCTGCACTGCATCGGCGGCTTCGCGATCCTTTTTGCGGCGCTGGATATGCCCCAGTTCCGCAAAAAAGCCTGGCCGTTGTTTTTCACCGTGTTTGCGCTTTTGATCTGCGCCTCCACCGTGTTCATGAAGCAGCATTCCATCGTGGATTTCTTCGCAGCCATTCCGGTCATCATCATCGGCTGGTTTGCATTCTACTTCCGTCCGTGGAAGAAGGCCTTCGCCAGTGAAAAGGGCGTTTCCGCATAATAATTCCGGCACTCCATCATCGGAGCGCCGGTTTTCATTTACCAGTCCTTCATGACCTGCTTCAGGTCGATCGTGCAGACCTGGGCAATGCCGTTTTCATCCGGGTTGTTGAACAGCACCATATCTCCTGCCCGGTTGAAGGAGGGGTGCTGGTGATCCGCACCGGAGGAGCAGGAGCCGGTGGTCGCGATGAGCTTCTGCTTGCCGGTCTCGCGCTCGATGAGCACGATGCCCTCCTGCACCGTCACGCCCAGATAGCTGATGCGATCAGCTACCAGCCACTTGCGGTCGCGGCTCAGACAGGGGTGGAGCAGCTGCTCGCTTTCCGTAGCCTTGTCGAAGTGACGGCCATCCTTATCGCCGATCATGATCTGCCCACGCAGCTTCATAAAGGCCATTTCGCTGCCGTCCGCTGCCCATACTTCATGGGTGATCCACTCATTGGGGTGCTCAACGTAGTAGGGGCGGACATATCGCTCCGGCACGTCGAACATCCATGTCCTTTGGAAAGCATCGCCCTCGGTCTCATGGATATAGAAGATCAGGTCCTCATCCGTGGGGCAAATCTGCGCATGGCCCAGGCGGTAGTCGCTCTGATAAACGATCTCGCAGGGTTTGCCGGGGTCAAGGATGATCAGAGAGTAAATCTTGTTGGGCAGGTGATAGCTGCAGGCAATGCGCCCCGTGTCCGCCGCGGTGAAATGGGTCGTAAGCTTTCCGCCCGCGGGCAGCTCGCCGATCTTCTCCCGGCTGTTGTCATCCAGGTTGATGCGGTAGACCTCGTTGCCATTGCGGCTGGCGTAGGCCACATTCTTCACCCGATCCAGCGCAAAGCCCAGGTAGCTCTCGTCGGTCACCACGGTCATTTCGCCCGTGGCGACGTCCACACGGTAGCAGCCGCCGTCGTTGCAGCCATGGGTCTGGTTCTTGTTGAAGAAGAAATACCTGTCATCCACGGAGAAGTTCTCAGAGGTGAAGTAGAGCTTGGAATTGCGCTCCGGCCCCTCCGTATAGCGGCGGATCATGTAGCCGGTAACCGGGTCGCGGTATTCGATCATGGGAAACCCTCCTTTGTATCGTTACAGATTGACAAGCTGCCCCGCCGGAATACAGATGGGCGGCGCATCATTGACCCTGATCCAGCAATCGCGGCAATTGGGATTGAAGACGAAGGTATTGTCCGCAGAAAACTGCAGGCGCTGGAAATCGTCCATCGCGTCCATAAACTCGATGTTGGTGCAGTACCAGGTATCCTCCCTGCCGCCCACCAGCTTGCAGAAAGCCTCCATCGTGTCCCAGTTGTTCTTGTCATCAAACTCATAGGAGTGGCCCCAGACGTACATCAGGTACAAATACTGCTGCTTGAACAGGCCCACAAACTGCTCGCCCAGCTCCAGCAGGCGGGTGTTGTGGTGACAGGTGGCCTGCCAGCGATAGGGATTCTCCGGCAGCCCGAAGTGACCGGAGGATCCCACCACACGGCTGTAGCGGATGCCGCACATGGGCAGCAGAGCCTCGATGTCCCTGGTCACCGAGCCATTGGGGTAGCTCAGGCCGCGGACGGGGTAGCCGCAGTAGCTTTCCAGCGCGCGGCGGTCAGCCAGCACTTCCTCCACCACATTGGGCAGCGGGCAGCGGGCGATGGTCGGGTGGGTCACCGTGTGGCAGGACACTTCATGCCCTTTGTACAGCGTCGGAATCTCCTCGGGCTGCACATGGTTCTCGTCCATCAGCCCACTGTTGAGGTGGAAGGTGCCGCGGATGCCGTACTTGTTGAAGATTTCGATCAACCGGCGATCCTGGGTCCTGCCATCGTCGTAGGACATGGTGAGGGCCTTGTGCTTTCCGCCGGGGAAGCATTGATAGACCTTGTTCATCTTGACTCATCTCCTGTCAGGATTTTGTAAAAGTGATTCGCCCTCCGCCGCAATTCTCCTGCCTGTTTGCAGACAGGTTCTTTTTTTGTTTGTTTCGAACCGGATTTCACATTTTCCAAGGGCATGTCAATGTGTTTTCATTTGTTCATATTCATCCAACTTGTGCCCGGTTTTGTCCAACATAACCAGCAACTATTTACAAAATCGCCCCGTAGAAATAGAATAACATTAACAAAAGACCGATCACACAGGAAGATATACTGGAATTGACTTGAAATCCGGGTCGAAATTGGGCAAATGAGCAAAACCCGTTCCCACAATCAGCAGATTCCAATGCACCCTGCGTGCATTTTCATTTTCAGGCACGAGGAGGATAAAAATGAGCGAAAATGCAATCAAGACCAAATCAATCCATGGCACCGGCAAAGAATACTGGCGACGCCTGGGCGCGGATCTTCTGCGGGACAAGTGGCTTTATCTGCTGCTGTTACCGGGCCTGATCTACTTCATCGTCTTCAAATACCTGCCCATGTGGGGCATCGTGATCTCCTTTGAAAATTACGTTCCTTTTTCCGGCATCTTCAAGAGCGAATGGGTCGGTCTGAAATGGTTTGAGTACTTCTTCAAATTCCCGTCCTGGACGCGCTATCTGAAGAACACCCTCATTCTCTCCTTCATGAACCTGATCTTCTACTTCCCCGCCCCCATCATCCTGGCACTGCTGCTGAATGAAATGCGCTCCCTGCGCTACAAGAAGCTGCTTCAGACGCTGCTGTATGTGCCCCATTTCATCTCCATCGTGATCGTCGTTTCCATCACCATGGTTCTGTTCAATGCCGGCGGCATCGTCTATCAGGTCACCGAGAAAGTGCTGGGCCATCCCATTAACTACATGGGTTCCCCGGATACCTTCCGCTGGATGATCATCGGTCAGTCCATCTGGAAGGAAACCGGCTGGGGCACCATCATTTTCCTGGCCGCGCTGACCAATGTCGACACCCAGCTGTATGAGGCCGCGATGGTCGATGGTGCGGGCCGCCTGCGCAGGTTGTGGCACATCACCCTGCCTGCCATCCGCTCCACCATCGTGCTGATGCTGATCCTGCGCATGGGCTCTATGCTGGATACCGGCCACGATCACCTGATCCTGATGGCAAACTCCCTCAACCGCTCCGCCTCCCAGACGCTGGACGTGTTCGTCTACCAGCAGGGTCTTCAGTCCGGCCAGTACTCCTATGCTTCCGCAATTGGCCTGATGAAGTCCATCGTCAGCGTCATCCTGGTCGTCAGTTCCAACAAGATCGCTCATGCGCTGGGCGAGTCCGGCCTGTACTAAGAAAGGAGGAGCCTAAAGATGAACAAGACGATCGATAAGTCCTCCGAGCAGAAAAAGAAGAAGGTCATGGTTGGCTCCACGGGTGCAGTCGGTCAGGGCAACACCACCGCAGGCCGCATCTTCGACGTATGCAACTACATCATCCTCACGCTGATTGCCCTCACCACCATCGCTCCCTTTATTTACATCATCGGCGCATCCTTCGCCACCGAGTATGAGCTGGCCCATCGCCCGCTGCTGATCATCCCCCACGAATTCTCCACCAACGCCTACGAGTATATTTTCTCCACCAACAAGATCGTTTCCGGTTTCAAGAACTCGATCTTCATCACCGTTGTGGGCACCATCATCAACCTGTTCTTCACCGTGACGATGGCCTACGCGATCTCCAAGCCCCGCCTGCGCGGCCGCAACTTCGTGCTGAACATGGTCATCTTCTCCATGTTCTTTGGCGGCGGCATGATCCCCAGCTACATCATCGTGGCCAACACGCTGAACATGAAGGACACCTTCTGGGCCGTTCTTCTGCCGGGCGCGATCAGCGCATACAATATGATGATCGTGAAGAACTTCTTCCAGGGCATCCCCCAGGAGCTGGAGGAGTCCGCCGCAATCGACGGCTGTACTGACGTCGGCATCCTGTGGAAGATCGTTCTGCCCCTGTCTCTTCCCGTGCTGGCGACCTTCGGCCTCTTCTACGCCGTCGGCCACTGGAACGCCTACTTCGGCGCGATGATCTACATGTCCGGCGCCCGCGAAAAGTGGCCCCTGCAGGTGTTGCTGCGCGAGATCATCATTCTTTCCAGCTCCACCGCCGGCGACATGTCCCTGATGGATCCCGATTTTGTCAAGCCGCCAGAGCAGTCCGTCAAGATGGCCGTTATCGTGGTTTCCACGATCCCGATCATGTGCGTCTACCCCTTCCTGCAGAAGTACTTCGTCAAGGGCGTTATGGTAGGCGCCCTCAAAGGCTAAGCCGGGCTGCCCCGGCGGGCAACACGCGATCGGGTCGTCTTGCCCTCGTTTAGACCTACCGCGTGCGGCTTGGGCCTGATATCACAGTAGGCTTCCGGCCGCTTATCGGCCGGGCTGTCGGGCACGCATTACCTGCCGCAGGGGCGACCATTGGTCGCCCGGCGCCCCACCCTTCCCCCCGAAACGGGTCATACACCGGATTTTTGACGGAGGCATCCGTCATGATCATAATAAAAAGGAGGTACTCCCATGAAGAAGCTTGTTTCCCTGTTCCTGGCAATGATCATGGTTCTGTCCATGATGAGCTTCGCGGCTGCTGAGGAAGAACCCTTCGTCATCTCCGTGCTGCTGCCCGACTTCAACGTTGACGTCGATTTCGACACCAACATTGAGACCAACCCCGTCCTGCAGGCCATCGAAAAGGCCTCTGGCGTGCGTCTGGACATCACCTTCGCCGCCAACTCCGAGTACAAGAACACCCTGGCCACCACGCTGACCAGCAAGGTCGAGGATCTGCCCATGGTCATCGCCATGGATGACGCCCGCGGCGTCAACATGATCAACAATGCCCGCGCTGGCGCGTTCTGGGACATCACCAAGTTTGTGACCGATGCTGAGAACTACCCGAACCTGATTGGTTCTCCCGCCGTTTACAGCAACATCTCCATCGACGGCGGCATCTACGGCATCTACAAGACCCGTGCGTTCCCCCGTGCCGGTATCTACTACCGTAAGGACATCGCTGAGGCCTGCGGCATCACCAAGGTTCCCGAGACCATCGACGAGCTGACCTCTCTGGCTATGGCTCTGGCCAAGTACTCCGAGGACACCTACGCGCTGAACATGTGCTCCTACACCGCGGGCACCATCAGCATCATCACCGTCGCTCACGGCGCTCCCAACAACTGGGGCATCGACGAGAACGGCGATATCTACCCCGCCCACAAGTCCCCCGCTTACCTCGAGGGTCTGAACTGGCTGCGTGACCTGTACCAGGCTGGCGGCATCGACCCCAACTTCGCTACCGCCGATCCTGGCAAGTGGAACGACGCCGAGCGTACCGGCAAGGCCTTCATGCGCTTTGACTGCCTGGACAACGCTTACCGTCAGCAGGAATGGTTCGAGACCAATGCCGGCACCACCGAGCAGATCTGGGAAATGGTCGGCACCCTGGCCAAGGCTGATGGCTCCATCTCTGTGTGGCCCCAGAACAACGGCTTCAACGGCGAGCTGGTCGTGACCAAGGCCGTGAAGGAAGAAGACCTGCCCAAGGTCATGAAGTTCCTGGATTGGGCTAACACCGCTGAAGGCCAGATGTTCATCAACTGGGGCGTCCAGGATCTGACCTACTGGCTCGACGCTGACGGCTTCCGTACCAACAAGCCCGAGTCCGGTGAAGACATGACCACCCAGATCTTCAAGTATCAGGGCAGCCTGAACCAGCTGGGCATGAACCTGGCCGGCGATCTGTGCATCCCGATGCGCTCCAACTACCTGACCAACCTGCGCGACAAGTACAACCAGCTGAACGTGACCCTGGCTCCCTACGCCGTGGCCGATCCCTGCTTCCCCTTCGTGTCTGAGACCAACACCGCTTTCGGCTCTCAGCTGAGCGCCATCATCTCTGACGCGGCTGTGCAGTACATCGCCGGCATCATCGACCTCGACGGCCTGCAGGCTGCCTGGCAGCAGTGGGAAGAAGAGGGCGGCGCTATGATGACCATGGAATACAACGACGCCTATCACGCCTCCCTGGGCGAGTAAGCTGATTCCCTGACTTTCCGGGGCTGTCGTGAAAACGGCAGCCCCTTTCCAATTCTGATGTTGAACATCCCGGACACGCTGCGCCTCCGCAAAAGCGGTGCAAGCTGCATTCGCCCCGTGTGATCCACACGGGCATCCTGGTGATGGAGATCAATGTCCTCGCAGCCAGGCGACGGACGCCGCCACCCAGCATGATGACAAGATCGGCGCGCTGCGCATCACGATGTGAGCTTGTCAGCCCGCGTAAGCCCTGATATAATGCATATAAGACAAACAACACGAGGTGAATACGATGCCGACCATTTGGATCATTGGCGACTCCACGGTGGAAGACAACAAGCCTCCTTTCCGCGGCTGGGGCTGGGCAATCCCGCAGTACGCGGCGGAAGGCGTGGCTGTCCGCAACCACGGTCTGTCGGGCCGCAGCACCCGTTCCTTCCGCGATGAGGGGCTGTTCAAGCCCGTCCAGGAGGGCATGCAGGCAGGCGATCTGCTGCTCGTCCAGTTCGGCCACAACGACGAGAAGGATGCCCCCGAACTCCACACCGACCCGAACAGCACCTACCCGGAGTTTCTCTCCTGGTATTGCGACGAAGCCCTCTCCCGCGGCGCACAGCCGGTACTGATCACCCCCGTCAGCCGCAGGTGGTGGATCCCCGGCGGCGAGATGCTCTACACCCATGGCGAATACCCCGCCGCCGTGCGCAAGCTGGCCGCTGAGCGCGGCATCCCCCTGGTGGATCTGAAGCTTTCCTCCCGCAATCTCTATCTGCAAATGGGTGAGGAAAAGTGTGCTGAGCTCTTCGTGGTCATCCCCAAGGGCGAGGACCCCAACCATCCCGAGGGCCATAATGACAAGACTCATTTCAACGCCCACGGTGCGCAGGTCATCGGCGAATTGGTCGTCGAAGGGCTGCGTCAGGATGACCGCACGGCTAAGTTTGTGAAATAATGTTCCACAGATGAAAGGAGAATTACCCCATGGATTTCAAGCAGATTGCAGACAAGGTGCTGGGCATGCTCCAGCGCGCAGACGGCAATGACCCCTCCCGAGGCCACCTGACCATGAACAATTGGGAGTGGCCCACCGGTGTGGCCCTCTACGGCATCTACAAGACCTATCAGCAGTCCGGGGACAAGTCCATCCTGGATTACCTCATCGGCTGGTATGACGATATGCTCCACCGCGAAAAGCAGCCCCACCGCAACGTCAACACCGTTGCCCCCGTGCTGACCCTGACCTGCCTGTACGACGAGACGAAGAACCCCGAATACCTGGAGCACATCGAGTCCTGGGCCAAGTGGGTGCTGGAAGAGATGCCCCGCACGGAGTACGGCGGCCTCCAGCACTGCACGGTGTGGAACAAGCACTACCAGCAGCTCTGGTGCGACACGCTGTTCATGGTCTGCCTGTTCCTGGCCAAGGCCGGCGTGGTGCTGAACAAGCCTGAGTGGATCGACGAGGCGGAGTACCAGTTCCTGCTGCACGTCCGCTACCTGCAGGACAAGGTGACCGGCCTGTTCTACCACGGCTGGACCTTCGACCGCCGTCATAACTACGCCAACGCCAAGTGGGCCCGCGGCAACGCCTGGTTCACCGCCGCCGCCATCGAGCTCAAGGATATCACCGGCCGCGACAACGCCGCGATGAAGATGATTCTCTCCGCCTGGGAGGATCAGGTGCTGGCCCTGTGGAAGTACCAGCGCGTCAACGGCTCCTACACCACGCTGATCGACGTGGAGGAGACCTACTGCGAGACCAGCGCCACCGCCGCCATTGCCTACGGCGTGATGAAGGGCCTGCGCATGGGCATCCTTAAGGACGCGAAGTACCACGAGATGGCTGCGCTGGCCACCAAGTCCGTGCTGGATCAGATCGACGAGACCGGGGCGGTGCAGGGCGTCTCTGGCGGCACCGGCATGGGCTACAATCTCCAGCATTACAAGGACATCATCGTCACGCCCACCGCCTACGGCCAGGGCCTGACCTTCCTGATGCTGACCGAGCTGATGCGGGACGGCGAGTTTGAATTCTTCCGCAAGTAAGAAAATAGGGAGCAGGCCGTGCAGGCTTGCTCCCCTCTTTTTCATGGTATAGAATGGAGGGGACGACCTCATCCGTCTTCGTTCGCGGACTTCATCCGCTCACGAATCCACCTTCCCCACCCTGGGGAAGGTAAACGCGCGCACCCAACCAAGTTCGTAGAGACGACCATTGGTCGCCCGTGCCCCACAAATTTCACTTTCCGTTGGACAAATCTTCCGCTTACGTTGTCTAATCAAATGCAAGGAGGTGAGCGAAATGCATGACCGTGACGAGCAACTGTCCGAATGGCTCAAGGCGTATGGCGACCTAATCAACCGCACATGCTTCCTGATCCTGGGCGACAGGGCCCTGGCAGAGGACGCGACCCAGGAGACCTTCCTGCGGGCGTGGAAGTCGATGGCGCAATTCAAGGGGGATGCGTCCCCAAAGACATGGCTCACCCGCATCGCCATCAACGTCTGCCGCAACATCCGCCGCACGGCCTGGTTCCGCCGCAACGACCGGTGCATCACCCCGGAGGACTTGCCTCTCACCGCCCCGCAGAGGACAGGACGCTGTTCCTCCTGGTGCAGCAGCTGCCGGACAAGCACCGGCAGATCATCGTGCTGCGCTACTACCAGGGCATGAGCCTGGACGAGGCCGCACGGGTGCTGGGCATCAGCCGCTCCGCCGCGCATCACCGCTTGCAGAAGGCGCTTCAAGCGCTTCGTATCGACCTGGACGAAGGGAGGGACGAGCATGACTGAACGTGACCTGGAACGTATTTTGCATCAGACCGTGCAGGACGTGCACCTCTCCGACGAAGCCCGGCGGCGGATCCGCCTGTCGGCAAAGGAGGAACGACCTGTGAGAATGAAGAAATTTGTGGCCATCGCCCTGGCTTTGGTGCTGATGCTGACGACCACCGCTGCCGTGGCGGCGGAGCTGGGGCTGTTTGACTTCCTGCAAAAGACAATGGGGCAGACCGTATTGCCCGGAGCGAATGAGCTGGTGCAGACCGATGTGGCGTATGGAGAAACCGATGCTGTGATCTACACGATCAAGGAAGCGGTGTATGACGGTAAGGCCGTGGCCCTGCTAGTAGAAATGCAAGCAAAAGATAAGGAGACCATGTTGATGGGATCCATCTGGTCGCCGGATGAACAGATAGGTTGGTACGAGAGCTTCATGGAAGGTATTGAAGCCAATGACGAGCGTACCTTTGTCCAGTATGCTGCCGAAAACGGCTACACCCGGTTTGCCAGTGCATCCCTGCGGATCGATGCAGGTGATGAATCCCAAATTGAGCATTGGAACAACAACGTGCTGACAGTGCTATACTCCTTCAGCGCAGAAGGTGACGAGCTGAAGCTGCCCATTGAGTTCCGCTCCCGTACCTACACCTACGATACCACCTACCATATGGATGAACTCCAGCATATTCCCGACGAAATCACCCTGAAAGCCGCCGAACCCCTGTGGCAGGTCAGCAGCAGCGAGAGCTTCGACGCGCCTGGCTTTGGCATCCGCGTGGACAATGTGACCATTACCGGCACGCCTGTGCAGAGCTACTGGACGATCAGCTACACTGTCACCGACGTGGAGACCGCCCACAACACCCCCTGGAACGCCAACATTGTGGACATGGACAAGCAGTATATTGATGGCGGAGCCCTGGGCATGGGCGGCAGTGCAATGCCGGAATACAATGGCCAGCAGCTGACCTACACGGGTGCAATCAACGCAATGGAAACGCCCCCCACAGAGCTGATGATCCTCCTGCGCAACTGGGACGATCACAGCCTGAACAACTACTTCCCCGTCACGCTTAAGTGATGCAAAAGGCCCTCTCCTTGCGGAGAGGGCCCATCTATATGCGATTTATGCCGCGCCAAGCTGCCTGTCCACCCTGCGCAGGATTTCCCGGGTGCTTCCGTAGGTCAGCGTCCGCAAAGCCGCGTCAATGGGCAGCACCAGAACGCCCAATACCTGGGTGCGGTCTGCGCTCGGGGTCTGCGCTTCATACCGGGCAATGAACCAGCTCACCCGCTTCACATCGCCCCCGGCAATGGGGTATTCGTCCACCATGGTAGGTTCGTCCGCGTGGAGCGTCGCGACGACGCCGGTTTCCTCGCGAACCTCCCGCAGGGCCGTCTCCGCCAGGGTCTCGCCGGGCTCCACATGGCCCTTGGGCATGCCATAGCTTCCGTTCTTTTCACGCACGAGCACGTAACGCCGTTCCCCGTCTATAACGGTATACAGCACTGCGCCCGCAGAATGAATCATCGCCATGGGTCACACCCCCAGCGCTTTCTTCAGCCGCAGGATGCCCTCGGTGATGTAGCGGCGCGGGCAGCCGATGTTGAAGCGCACAAAGCCATCGCCATTATCGCCGAAGAACTTGCCGAAGGTAAACATCACGCCCGCCTTTTCTGTGCGCTCGCGGAGTTCCTCCTCATGCATGCCATAGGCGGTCAGGTCGAGCCAGCCAAGGTAGGTGGCCTCCATCGGGGTGAGGACGGCCTTGGGCAGATGCTCCGCCACCAGCGCCGCCAGATGCTTGCGGTTGCCGTCGAGGTAGTCCATCAGGCCGTCCAGCCAGGCGTCGCCCTCGTTGTAAGCCGCGCGGGTGCCCTCCAGGGCAAAGATGTTGCCGCAGGTCACGCCCGCCTTGCCCATCTGGGCACGGAAGGCCTCGCGCATCGCCTCATCCGGGCAGATGCAGCAGGCTTGCTGCAGTCCCGCCAGGTTAAAGGTCTTGCTGGCGGCGCAGAAGGACAGTACGTTCCTGCTGGAAATAGACAGCGCAGGCACAAACTTGCCGGGCGCGTACACGAAGTCCGCGTGGATCTCGTCGGACACCAGCGGCACATTGTACTTATCCAGCAATTCGATCAAGGCAGTCAGCTCGTCCTTCGTCCACGCGCGGGAAGCGGGATTGTGGGGGCTGCAGAGGATCATCAGCTTTGCGCCCTGCTGCAAACGGGCTTCCACCGCTGCCAGGTCCATATCATAGCCGCCGTCCGCACGGCGCGTGAGGGGCGCATCCAGTAGCTCGCGGCCCGTGGCAGCCACACTCATACGGAAGGGGCCGTACACCGGGGACTGAATGACCACGCCATCGCCGGGCTGGGTCAGGGCAAGGATCGCCAGCTTGATGCCGGTGACCACGCAGGGCATCATGGTCAGCCAATCCGCCTCAATGGTCAGGCCATGGCGGCGCTGCCAGAAGCCGATCAGCGCCTGATGATCCTCCTCCATCACAGCGGTGTAGCCGAAGGTGGGATGACCGGCACGCTTGAGGATGGCCTCCTGCACCGCAGGCGGGCTGGGGAAATCCATATCCGCGACCCACAGAGGCAAGATATCCTCGCCGTGCTCCTTGCGAGCCTCGTCCCACTTTTCGCAATGGGTTCCCATGCGGTACAAGCCAGCATCAAAAAACTCATGATCAAACTTCATCGTGCGCATCTCCCTTCGGTTCAGTTGCCTTCAGTACCCAGAATCCGCCGGATTTATCCAGCTTTTCAACTTCAGTAAACAGGGTTTTCAAATATTTCACGCAGCTATCCGCGCCCTGCTGCTTGCGGATGACAAGGTAGAGGGCGCTGCCTGCATTGAGACTGCCGGCTGCATCGGCAAACATCTTATAAATCACCTGCTTGCCAGCGCGGATAGGTGGGTTGGTGACGATAGCGTCATATTTTCTTCCAAGCACCTCTGCCATGCCGTCGGACTCGATGACCTCCGCAGTCACACCGTTGCGCTGGCAATTCTGCCTGCACAGGTCGAGGGCACGGCGGTTCACATCCAACATGGTCACGCGAGCCTTCTCGTTGGCCTTGGCGATGGCCACGCCGATGGCGCCCCAGCCGCAGCCGATGTCCAGCACGTCGCCGGCGAGGGCAGGCAGAGCGTCCAGCAGCAGGCGGGAACCCACATCCAGCTCGCCCTTGGAGAACACGCCCGCATCAGTCATGAAATTCAGCCCATGCCCCCTATAAGGAAAGGCGCAGGGTACCGGATTGGATTCGCTGGTCGGTTCAGCGGTGTAATACTGGTCGTTCATATCATTTCTCCATCTGTGCGTCGGAGTAAAGGGCCGCGAGCTCCTCTGCAGTCAGCTCGCGCCACTCGCCCTCAGGCAGATCCGGGTCAAGCACCAGGCTGCCGAAGGTTTCCCGATGAAGCCTGGTCACTTCCCTGCCCACGGCGGAAAACATGCGCTTGATTTGATGGAATTTCCCCTCATGGACGGTCACGCGGCCAGTTTTCGGCGCGACGATTTCCAATTTGGCTGGCTGCGCGTCGAAGTCGGACAGGTGCAGCCCTTCGGCAAAGGCGGCGACGTGACTGTTATCCAGCGGGCCGTCCACCTCCGCGAGGTAGGTCTTGTCCACATGCCGCCCCGGGGACAGCAATCGGTGATTCAGCTCGCCGTCCGTGGTCAGGAAGAGGAGCCCCGTGGTGTCCTTGTCCAGCCGGCCCACTGGCATGCAGCCGATGGCGCCGTATACGTCGGGCAGCAGATCCATCACGGTGGGCTGCTTTTTATCACGGGCCGCAGTGAGCAGTCCGGCGGGCTTATGCAGCATCACATGGCGGGTGAGCCGCCCGTCAAGAGGCTGACCATTCACGGTGAGGGCCGCGGACTTTTCATCCACCTGCTGGCCGGGGTCGCGGACAGGCATGTCATTGACCCTCACGCCGCCCTTTTTGATCAGCTTCTGCACCTCGGATCGGCTGCCCACGCCGAGGGTCACCAGCCAACGGTCAAGCCGCAGCATCGGTCTCCTCCTTGGCCATGCGCAGGTAGACGGCAGGCAGCAGGTTCTTCAGCGGCAGCACAGGAATCAGCAGCACCACCGCGCCGCCGATGAGCATCGCCGCCTGCTTCGCATTCAGGGCAAAGGAAGGCAGCTTAAGCTGCTTGAGCGCAGAAATCAGCGTCATGGCATAATCACCCAGGGTCGCGACGACCACCGCCGCAAAGGGCACGACCAGCACCAGCCCCACGAACCACAGCGCAGCCAGGCGCAGGCGGTTGCCCTTAAGGAGCTTCTTATTGCCCAGCGCAACGGCATGGCGCGCGCCGGAGTGCACCGCGCAGCCCAGGATGATCAGCAGGCAGCTCGCCGCAACAGCAGCAGCGACGACCATCACACCATCCACCACATTGCCGCCGATGGCCTTGAAGATGCTCATCAGGGTGATGAAGTCCACCAGGCCCATCACCGCCGCGTACAGCAGCGACACGCCCGCAATGGTCACGGTGCTCCACAGCAGGATGCACAGCGCACCCTTCAGGCCTCGCCACAGCTTCTTCCAGTAGTCTTTCGCAGAGATCAGCTGCAGGGAGAATACGCTGCCGCCGTTCATCATGTCCTGAAGGGCCAGGGCGTAGTTCTGCCGGGCGGGCAGCACGATCAGCAGGTACAGGGGAATGGCGATGTACGCCAGCGGCGCAAGGGCCTTGTCCGCCAGGAACAGCACCGGGCTCAGCGCAATGGCACGCAGCACCAGCTCGACCAGCAGCGCCAGACACAGCTGGGGGAAATTTCTCTTGTACAGACGAAGGGATTCCTTCAAAACAGGCTTCATCTTCATGACAAACGCCCCTTTCGCGATAAAATCGCCATATATATTCATCTTATTATACACTTGATTCGCAGGAATTGCAATTCATTATCTGTTTATGGTAGAATGTTTCTATGCCAAAACCACTTCGGAGGACACCGCCATGCCCCTTCGCCTGACGCTGACCGGCCTTGCCAGCCAGTATATCCACATGCCCCTTGCCCCCTTCTGCCTGAAAAAGGCGGTGGATACGGGCTGTCCCGACGTGCAGGCCACCATCTGCGACCTGAACATCAACGATACCCAGGAGGACCTGCTCCACCGGGTGATGGCGACAGCGCCCGACGTGCTGGGGCTTTCTCTCTACATCTGGAACCGGGAATGCGCCGCGCGGCTGATTCGCCGTGTGAAAGCCCTCAGGCCGGAAATCATCGTGATCGTCGGCGGCCCGGAGGCAACCTTCTCCGTGAACGAGACCTTCCGGGAGATGCCCACCGACTATCTCCTGCGCGGCGCGGGTGAAGAAAGCCTTCCCGCACTGCTGAACATCATCATGAACGGCGGCGATGCAGCCACCGTTCCAGGGGCCTGTTTCCGCACGGCAGACGGCCTGCACACTTCCCCGCCCGCCCCTGCCCCAGCACCCCGCAGCGACCTCTATGACGACGACTGGCACACCGCGCTCAGCGGCCGCATGGCCTATGTGGAGACCTCGCGGGGGTGTCCGTTCCAATGTGCATTCTGTCTTTCTGGAAATAAGGAGGCCCCCGACGCCCGCACGGTACAGTTTATGCCCGTGGATGAGGCCCTCGCACTGCTCATCCGTATCGGAAACTCTGGCTGCGAAACGATCAAGCTGATCGACCGCACCTTCAACTGCCACAAGGCCCGCACGATGGCGCTCATCCGCGGGCTGATCGAAGCCAGGGCGGAGGGCCGCATCGGCGAAGTGTGCTACCACTTCGAGGTGGCAGCGGACTTGTTCGACGACGAAGCCCTTGCCATGCTGGCGACGGCTCCTGCGGGGCTGTTCCAGATGGAGGCGGGCTTGCAATCCTTCCACGGGGCAACGCTGGACGCCTGTGACCGCCGCACCGACATGGCAAAGCTTGTGGACAGGATTCAGCACATCATCGCGCCAAACAACATCCACCTGCACATTGATCTCATCGCAGGCCTGCCGGAGGAGGATTTCGTCACCTTCGGGCAGAGCTTCGACAACGCGTTTGAGCTGCACCCTCACCAGCTGCAGCTGGGCTTCCTGAAATTCATCCACGGCAGCAAGCTGCGTATGCAGGATTGGGGCGCACGCTTCGCCCCTGATCCGCCCTACGAGGTGCTGTCCACGCCGTGGATCAGCTACGCCGAACTGCGCCGATTGCATGACGCTGCCGAGGCCGTGGAGCGCATCCATAACAGCGGACGCTTTGCTCTGGCAGAAAAGCTGGTACTTGAGCGCACCGGCATGCGGCCCTTCAACCTGTACCTGCTGCTGGGCGAGCACATGGCCGCCCGCCAAGGCCGCTGGAGCCTGGACAACCTGACCCGACTGGTGTACAACGTTTTCCTTGAGCTGGGGGTAAACGAATCCGCCCTGCGGGATGCGATGATCCTTGACCGTCTGTCCACGGACAACACGGGCTACCTGCCGTCCTTCCTGCAAAGCAACGATACGCCAGCGCTGAAGGCCTCCGCCCGTTCTTACCGCGAGGCGCATCCGGAGCACAGGCATCCGCGAGTGGCTCTGCTGTCGGATGGCTCCGCCGCCGTCGCCGTGTGGACGAAAAAGCACCCCGTCACGCAGCGGGGCGAGGTGGAAGTGTTTTCCTGCTGAATATGAAATCGCCCGGAAGAAATACTTCCGGGCGATGTTTACTGTGCCACAACCTCCGCGCCCAATTCCTTCTGCTCTGCAAACTGCTGCATCTGCCAGGGCTTGGCGACGATCAGGTCAATGCGCAGGTTCTGCACCGCAGCTCGCAGATCTGCCCATTCGGCCACCGGCAGCACCCGATCCACGCAGCGCAGGGCGCGCAGGGATTCCCGCCGGGTCTCGAATTTCGCCGCGTCGCCGTCATTCACCAGCGCAACAGCCAACCAGGTGCCACGCTCCTTGGCAGCCTTCAGCCAGGCGATTTCCTCCGCCGTCAGCATAGGGAAGGTGCCGCACACCAGCACCCGGCGGGTCTCGCCATGCATGCGGCGCTGCTGGAGAGCGCTCTCAAAGCGCAGATTCATTTCACTCTGCTTGACCTCTCGGGTCTTGTCGCGGGTCATGAGGGCCACGCCCAACTCGGCAGGCGTCATCTGCCCGGTCACCACCGCGTTGACCCCGGCAACGATGGGCATTTCCACCTGATAGCGCTCGGCCAGCTGCATCGCGGCAGGCAGGGCATTGATTCCCTCCACCACCATGCCGACCTCGCGGATGGCCTCCTCCGGCTTCATGCCCTGGCCCAACAGCATGCCGCAGCGGTTGTTGCGGCTATGGAGGGAAGTCGCAGTCACGATCAGATCACCGATGCCCGCCAGGCCATAGAATGTCTGCTCGGAGCAGCCCATCGCCAGACCCAGACGGACGATTTCCGCCATGCCGCGGGTGATCAGCAGCGCCTTGGCGTTGTCGCCGTTGCCCAGGCCCGCAGAGATGCCCGCTGCCAGCGCCATGATGTTTTTCAGCGCACCGCACAGCTCCACCCCCAGCACGTCAGCATTGGTGTAGGTGCGCATGCAGGTGTTCATGAACACATCCTGAACGATTTCCGCCACAGCCATGTCCGTGCAGGCAGAGACGATCGCCGTGGGCATATCCAGGGCGACTTCCTCTGCGTGGGTGGGGCCGGAGAGCGCCACCAGCTTCACGTTGCTATGTCCGCCATCCTTGCAAAGCTCGTCGCGGATGACCTCGGTCATCGTCAGCAGGGTGTCCGGCTCGATGCCCTTGGCCACATCCACGATGATCTGCCCGTCGGGAATAAATTCCGCCGCCAGCGCCGCGGTGGAGCGCACAAATACAGAGGGAACCGCAAAGAGCAGGATGTCCTTGCCCTCGCAGGCGGTCCTTACATCGCTGGTGAAGGTGATGTCCCCGGAGATCGTCAGTCCAGGCAGATTGGGGTGGACGCGGGTCGTCGCCAGCGCGTCCACCTCCTGCTGGAATTTCGACCAGACAGTCACAGTATGCCCGTTGCGCTGCAGAAGACGGGCCAGCGCCACGCCCCAGGTGCCTGCACCCAGAATGCCGATGGATTTCGTATTGCACATATGCTTGTCCTCGATTTCATCATCAGGGAATGCTCCCATGCGGATAACATTCGCTATGCAAGGCCGGAAACCCTCTTTCCGGCAGCGGAAGATGCTTTGACGTTCAAGCTTCCTCCGCCAGTTCCAGCAGGAGCTGGGTAAACTCCGGCATTTCCCGCTTCATGCGGACGAAGCGTCCCTCCCCGTTCAGAAAGACGTGCTCCGATTCACCCGTCAGGACGATAACAGGCTCGGCTGAAAGCTTCACCATCTCGTAGCGAATGATCAGCTTCACTCCGTTGAAGGCTTTGACAAACACCCGTATCTCTACCTGGTCGTCAAAGGTGGTAGGGGCGATGTATTTCACATTCAGCGCCGTCACCGGGGACATCACACCCATGGCTTCCATTTTCGCATAGGGCCAGCCCAGTTGGGCCATGAAGTCTACGCGGGCCTCCTCCATCATGCGGATATAGTTGGAGTGATGCGTCACACCCATGCGGTCGGTCTCGTAATAGTGAACGCGATGGACGTAGGGAGTTGCCATGCCATCACCCTCCTCACAGATTCGTCATCAGCAGCGCCGCACCGGAGAAAACCAGCAGCACATTTACCACCATTTTCATCGCGCGGACGTTCATTTTTCCGCTGAACTTCATCCCCAGGAACAGTCCCACAGCCATGAAGGGCAGCAGCGCCGCGGTGTTGAGCAGGGTCTGGGACGTCAGCAGGCCAGTCAGCGCATAGGCAGGCACGCGGAACAGGTTTTCCGCCGCGAAAATCATGCACATACAGCCTTTGAAGGTCTCGTCATCCTTCGTGACCCGAGCAAAATAGGCCGCCAGCAGCGCACCCACGCTGAACAATCCGCACAGGATGCCTGCCGCAACGCCCAGAACAGCCAGCAGCGCAGGATGGGCTGCCTTGTCCCCGCTCTGCTTCCGTTCACGCCAAAGCGCTTCGATGCCCAGCAGTATCAGCACTACGCCGAACACCAGCTTCATGGCGGTCACATCCACCTTCGCCAGCAGGAACACCCCCAGCGCATCACCCGCCAATACCATCAGGAGGGGCGGAAGGGTGAGCTTCCAGTCGATCGCGCGGCGATGGGCAATGGCCAATATCAGGTTCGTTGGCACGCACAGGAGCAGCTCAACGGGGGTGATTTCCGCGTTCGTGCGGGAAAAAGCCATTGCACCGGTCACGACCAGCGTATTGCCGAATCCGGCCACGCCTTTGATGAAATATCCGACCAGCACAGCCAGCATCCACAGAATCATCTTCATTTACCTTCCAATATCAAAGTACATGCACTCGTCGCTGGGCAGATAGCCTATTGCGGCATACAGCCTGCGGCCTTCATCGGTAGCATCCAGGGTGATCTCCGTCACGCCGCGTCGGGCCGCTTCCTCATGAAGCGCAAGGATCAGCTGCTTCGCGATGCCCTGACGGCGGTAACCCTCCGCGGTGTAGACATTCATGATATGCGCCCGCTTCCCCGTGGGATGCCCCAGCGTGGGGATGCAGGTCTTGTAGCACAGCGTCGCGCAGGCAATGGGGATGCTGCCGTCAAAGGCCAACAGCGTCGTCTGGTCAGCCGTGCGGAGGAAACGGCGGGTGGCTTCCACAAATTCCGGGGCAAAGGTGTATTCTTTCGGGAGATCGCCCACAGCCCGCAGACAGTCCATGCGGATGCGGATGGCTGCATCCTCGTTGGACGCATCCGCCCGGATGATGGCAGGCAGATCGTCCTCCACCAGCTCCACATACGAATCGAAATACTGCTCCTGGAAGTGCACGGCGGCCATGATTTCCTCCGCCGTGAAGATCATGCCGTCGGGCGCCAGCACCCATTTGTCCTCCACGTCGTCACGGCGGCGGATGACGGCAATACGCCTCCCGGTGAAGACGGTCAGAGGCTCGTCCACGCCGAGGACATACACGTCCTGCCAGTCCCCGTCGGGCGCCATCACGCCGGGAACCTCGCCGTAGTTGACGCGGTAGATCAGGTCAGGGTGTTTGGGGTGGGCCGAGCCAAGAGGACGGTCAATGCGGGCAGTGATTCTCATAAGCACTCCTGTTCGATAGCGCAGGCCACCTCCAGCGTCACAGGGACGTAGGCACGGGCCAGCAAACGCTGCTGGTTCTCGATCGTGCTGACAGCGAAGGCCTCCACATCGGCCTCCACCGCACCATAGGCAGACATGGGCTTGCGGGGCAGGATGCGCTCCAGCAGGACGGCAAGGGCAGTCAGGCCGTCCTCCGCGCGGAGGATATCGCACAGCAGCGCCTCCAGCCTTGCCAGCTTACCGCCTTCGGAATTTGCCTTGTAAAACCGCAGCACCGGCAGGAAATACTGGTAGCAGCTCTCGCCATGGGGCACATGATACTTGCCGCCGATGGCGAAGGACAGCGCATGCACCGGGCCGCATCCGGCATTGCCGAAGGCCACGCCGGCGTTGGTCGCCGCGCGGAGAAACTGGCCATTCAGTGCGCCGCGGCAGGATGGGTCATCCGCCACAGCCGCAAAGCCGGTGAGGATCTCCCGCATAGCTGCTTCGCCGAAAACGTCGGTCATGGGCGTAGCGAGGGGCGACAGGTAGCTCTCCACCGCGTGGATGAGCGCATCAATGGCACTGCACGCAAAGACATGATAGGGCAGCGTCTCCATCAGCTGAGGGATGAGCACCGCATGCACCGGATAGAGCGCATCCCCCACCAGGCCATGCTTGGTGCCGAGTCCCGAGCGGAACACGATGGCGATGTTGGTCACTTCACTGCCAGTGCCGCAGGTGGTGGGCACGGCGATCAACTGATGTACACGCTGCAAATTCGCCATATCAGGGTAGAGATCGTTCACGTCCTTCGTGCCGTGGGGCGCAACAGCGAGCACCTTCGCCATGTCCATGATCGCGCCGCCGCCGATGGCGATGATGCGCTCAACACCGATCTCCGCGTGGATGCGGTCGCGCTCAGCCAAAATGGCATTGACCATGTGATCGGTTGGTTCGGAGGTGCCGTACTGCTCGCGGCAGATAACGGGGCACGCCAGCCCGGCAAAGTATTTGCCATAGCGGGCGTTGGTGAGGATGAGGTCGTGAGCTGTCAGGCGGAACGCCTCGGCAAAGGACGCGAAGTCCGCAAATTCATGGATGGTGGGAACAAGCTGGAGCAGCTTCATATATGCAGTCTCCTTTGCAGAATCATTACCATAATAATAGCACCATTCGGCCCCATTTGGCAACTGCCCGCCGGAAAACACCGGAAAGACTTGCATTCCCCATTGCGATATGGTATATTGATCGGGACATTTTTTGTAGAAAAGAGGCCACGACCTTGCCGAATTTTTCCCTTTCCGACAGCATTTTCGAGGCGGCAGCGGACAAGTTCGCCACGCCCTTTCACCTCTATGACGAAGCCGGTCTGCGCCAGAACGCCCGCGACCTGAACGCGGCCTTTTCCTGGTGCAAGGATTTCAAGGAGTACTTCGCTGTGAAGGCCCTGCCCAACCCGGCCATCCTGCGCATCCTCAAGGAGGAGGGCTGCGGCGTGGACTGCTCCAGCGAAACCGAGCTGATGCTGGCCAAGGCCTGCGGCTTCCACGGCGAAGAGATCATGTTCTCCGCCAACGCCATGCCTTACCATGAGTTCACCATGGCCCGCGCGATGGACGCCTTCGTCAACCTGGACGACATCACCCACATTGAGGTGCTTGAAAACAACGGCGGCATCCCGGAGACCATCTGCTGCCGCTACAATCCCGGCGGAGACTTCCGCATCGGCACAGAGATCATGGGCAATCCCGGCGACGCCAAGTACGGCTTCACCTACGCCCAGCTGCAGGAGGGCCTGCGCACTCTGAAGGCGAAGGGCGCAAAGCGATTCGGCCTGCACTCCTTCCTGTCCTCCAACAACACCGATACAGCGTACTACCCCACGCTGGCCAAGCTCCTGTTCAAGGCGGGCCGCGATCTGGCGGAGGAAACCGGTTTGACGCTGGCCTTCATCAACCTGTCTGGCGGCGTGGGCATCCCCTACCGCCCCGATGCGCAGAAAACGGACATCTTCGCCGTGGGCGAGGGCGTTCGCAAGGCGTACGAGGAGGTCTTCCCCGAGGGCGGCGTGGCCATCAAGACCGAGCTGGGCCGCTGGATGACCGGCCCCATTGGCTGGCTCGTCACCCGCGCCATCCACAAGAAGGACACCTACAAGCACTACATCGGCGTGGACGCCTGCTGCGCCAACCTCATGCGCCCCGCCATGTACGGCGCGTACCACCACATCACCGTTTGCGGCAAGGAGAACCTGCCCCACGACCACCTCTACGACGTGGTGGGCTGCCTGTGCGAGAACAACGACAAGTTCGCCATCGACCGCATGCTGCCCGAGATCGTGAACGGCGACCTGATCGTCATCCACGACAGCGGCGCGCATGGACATGCCATGGGCTACAACTACAATGGCCGCCTGCGCTCAGCGGAGGTGCTGCACCAGGCAGACGGCAGCTTCCGGCTTATCCGCCGCGCTGAGACCGCGCAGGACTACTTCGCTACGCTGGATATCGACGCTGGCGCGAATGACCTTGGGCTGAGCAAGTAACACACAGGAACGTCCGGTTACAGCGCCGGACGTTTTTTTCATAAAACGCTTGACAGTTCGGTTTTTCCATGCTATGATGGCTCCATTCTTTTCAAAGGAGGTACCCTTATGAAGGCTTACGCTTTTGCCGCTAACTATAACGTGCAGCGTGCTGTCGTCGTCAATTGGCGATGTGGCAGGCTTTCATTGCGGTACCCTTCTTTGGGTTGACCTCCGCAGCAGCGCGGAGCAGAAGCAGTGCAGGCTTGCCCTTTCCGGCATCGGCCTGCACTGTTTTTATTTTTCATTGAAGGAGGACACGACCATGAGCGAGAACCTGAATCCCACCCCGTACCTGCAAGCCTACTACGAGACCCACGACGAAGATGGCCGCCTGCTCAGCCGCACCGGACAGATCGAGTTCCTGACCACCATGCGCTACATCGAGAAATACCTGAAGCCCGGCATGCGCATCCTGGAGATCGGCGCGGCCACGGGACGCTACAGCCACACCCTGGCCCGCATGGGCTACCGGGTGGACGCACTCGAGCTGCTGGATCATAACATCTCTATTTTCCGTAAGAACACCCAGCCCGGCGAGAACATCACCATCACTCAGGGCAATGCCATCGACTTGTCCGCCTTCCCGTCGGACGTCTACGACATGACGCTGCTGCTGGGCCCCATGTACCACCTTTTCAGCACGGAGGAGCAGCATCAGGCCCTCTCCGAAGCTCTTCGGGTGACCAAGCCCGACGGACTGCTCTTCACCGCCTACTGCAACAACGAAGCCACCATCTACAATTTCTGCTTCATGCGGGGCTACTTGTTTTATCCCCACTTCTTCCCGCTGATCGACAAGGAGACCTTCAAGTGCACCTCCAACCCGGAGGATCGCTTCGTGCTGCACCGTCCGGAGGAGATCAACGCGCTGATGGCGGATCTTCCCGCCGAGCGTCTGCACTTCATCGGCACCGATATGATGACCCATTACATCACGAACGCCATTGAGGATATGAGCGAGGAGATGTACCAGTACTACCTCCAGTACCATTTCCTGATCTGCGAGCGGCCGGATATGACCGGCATCACCAACCACTACCTGGATATTTCGATGAAACGGGCGTAAATGCGCCGTTCCCTTTGACGGCACGGCTCCCCTGTGATATGATGAAGGCATCCCCTTCCCTGGAGGTTGTTATGCAGTTTCTCTACCATGACCGCAACCTTGCCGTCGTCCTCAAGCCCGTCGGGTTGGACTCGGAATCCGCCGTGCCTGCCGCCATTACCGCTGAACTTGGCGGTGAGTGCTATACCGTGCACCGCCTCGACCTGAACGTGGGCGGCGTGATGGTCTATGCCCGCACGAAATCCGCCGCCGCGGCGCTCTCCCGCGCCATTCAGGAGGGCACGATGGTGAAGGAATACGTCGCGCTCGTCCACGGTACGCCGGAGGAGGAAGGCGACTGGACCGACCTGCTGCTCAAGGATGCGCGGAAGAACAAGGTTTTCGTGGTGGACAGGCCCCGCAAGGGCGTGAAGGAGGCCCGGCTGACCTACCAGCGACTGACCAATAGCGACCCGGCCCTGGTGCGCATCCGCCTGTACACGGGCCGCAGCCATCAAATCCGCGTGCAGTTTGCCAGCCGCAAGCACCCCCTGGTGGGCGACCACAAATACGGCGCACGCGACACCCACGCCGCGCCCCTGCTGTACTCCTGCTGCCTGACCTTCCCGTGGAAGGGCAAGGAGCTGCGATTTGAGCATCTGCCCGCCTGGGCGGACGCAGCCCGGCTTGACCGCATCGCCGCAATGGAGGCCGCCTTTGACCGCCACACAGCCGAGGATATGCCCGTCCTCACCGCCTATCTGGACGGCGAATGGCGGGCCGACTACGAGGCCGACGAGCAAGGACTCATCCCCAAATGCATGAAGCGCGGCGTGCTCAGCCAGGACGGGCTGTACAACCTTGTGACCGACTGGGAGGCTAAACAATGAACATTCGCCCCATGAACATTGCCGATTACGACCAGCTCCATTCCCTGTGGCTGTCGACCCCCGGCATGGGCCTCAACGTCCTGGATGACAGCCGCGAGGGCATCGCCAAATTCATCACCCGCAACCCGCGTACCAACTTTGTTGCTGAGCAGAACGGTCACCTTATCGGCGCGATCATGTGCAGCCACGACGGGCGGCGGGGCTACATCTACCACACCTGTGTCCGAGCAGACAGGCAGGGTGAGGGCATTGGCCGTGCACTGGTGGAAGCCGCGCTGGATGCGCTGAAGGCCGAAGGCATCCACAAGGTGGCGCTGGTCGTCTTTGACCGGAACGCGAAGGGCAACGCCTTCTGGGAGAAGATGGGCTTCACCACCCGGGAGGATCTTGTTTATCGCAACCGCAGTCTGGCAGAACTCGTCCGCATTGATACCTGAACGGCGCAGAAAGCAGTTGCCCTTTTGCCAAATATGTGATATGATATAAGTCAGTCATTTCATGGCCTGACGGGTTTCCCCGGGGCTATATGGAGGTATATACCCATGAGCATCATCACCACCCTTGAACTCAAGGATCGCCTGGCGGAGCTCCAGGGCAGCGAAGTCACCCTGCGCGGCTGGATCCGCAACCACCGCAAGCAGAAGAACATGGGCTTCATCGACTTCTTCGATGGCCTGTGCTTCAAGAACCCCCAGGTCGTCTATGATAATAACATCGCGAACTTCGAAGAGATTCAGGCCCTTCGCGTAGGCTCCGCCATCACTGTGACAGGCACTGTGGTTCCCTCCTATAAGGATCCCACCACCCCCGAGGTGCAGGCCACCGAGATCGTCCTGGAGGGCGATTGCCCCGAGGATTATCCCCTGCAGCCCAAGCGCCACTCCATCGAGTTCCTGCGCGAGATCGGCTACCTGCGTCCCCGCACTCGCCTGTTCCAGGCTGTGTTCCGCGTGCGCAGCGTGGCTTCCATGGCCATCCACACCTACTTCCAGGATCGCGGCTATCTGTATGTCCACACGCCCCTGATCACCGGCAACGACGCTGAGGGCGCTGGCAACACCTTCACCGTGACCACGCTTGATCCCAAGAACGCCGGCAAGTGGGATGAGGACTTCTTCGGCAAGCAGGCTTCCCTGGCCGTCACCGGTCAGCTGGAGGGCGAGACCTTCGCCATGGCCTTCTCCAAGATCTACACCTTCGGCCCCACCTTCCGCGCGGAGAACTCCAACACCAAGACCCACGCGGCGGAATTCTGGATGATCGAGCCGGAAATCGCCTTCTGTGACCTCGACCAGCTGATGGACGTGGAGGAGGACTTCCTCAAGTACCTGGTGAAGACCGTGCTGGAGAAGTGCCCCGACGAGCTGGCCTTCCTTGATACATTCGCAGCAGGCGGCAAGGGCAAGTCTGGTCTGGTGGAGAAGCTGACTGCGCTGGCTGACGCCAAGTGCGCCCGCATCACCCACGAGGAGGCCATCACCATCCTCAAGAATTCCGGCAAGGACTGGCAGTTCAAGCCCGAATACGGCGAGGATACCGCCAAGGAGCACGAGAAGTACCTCACCGAGGAGTACTTTCACGGCCCCGTGTTCGTCTACAACTGGCCCAAGGACATCAAGGCCTTCTATATGTACCAGAACGACGACGAGAAGACCGTCGCTGCGGTAGACCTGCTGGTGCCCGGCTCCGGCGAGCTGATGGGCGGCTCCCAGCGTGAGACCCGTCTGGACAAGCTGACCGAGCGCATGGATACCCTGGGCATCTCCAAGGACAGCCTGGACTGGTACATCAACCTGCGCAAGTTCGGCGGCTGCACCCACGCGGGCTTCGGCATGGGCTTCGAGCGCCTGCTCATGTACCTCACCGGCGTGGACAACATCCGCGACGTGATCCCCTATGCCCGTACGCCCATGAACTGCGAATTCTAAGTAGCATACATCGCACACATGATAATTGAATCGTGTGTGCGTTTTTTTCTTCCATGGAGGTTTTCATGCAAGACAAGCTTCCCCTTTGGCGACAGATCGTCAAAGCCGTCCTCGCGACACTGCTGACCATCGTGCTGCTGGCGGCGTTCTACCTGGCAGTCATCATGGGCAATCCGCAGGAGGAGGAGTCCTCCGCCATCACCCCGAAGATGGATCAGCCGCTGCTGAATGCCATGTCCTCGCCCATCATGATCACCCAGCAGAGCCAGCTGGGCGCGCTGCTGGAGGCATTCCCCGCGCCGGTCATGGCCGCAATGAACACGCCTGCAATGGCCTTCCAGCAAGGCCTGTGCGAGGACGTTCCCTATGAAGGCGGGCTGGGCCGGAAGGTCACGCTCACCTACCGCACGGCGGAGGGCGCGGCCGTCACCGTGGTGAGCCTCTACCCCGCCCGGGCGCTTGAGCTGGTTCCGAAGGCCGATTACACCATTTCCGGCACAACGGGGCTGCCGCTGGCCGGTCTGCGCTCCGTGCGGATGGAGAATGCCGCGTCCGTCCGCATGCATGCCCAGGGAACCGACGCGATCTATGTGGTCACGCTGCCCGTGTTGTCCGCCAGTGCGCTGCGCACGCTGACCTCGACCCTCCAGCTATACCAAGGAGATTGATATGGATTTTGTCACCTGTTTGCGGGAGCAGCTGAGCCTGCACCCCGCCATGCAGCCGCAGGACGTCCTCAAGCTGTGCTACCAGGCCGCCCGGGGCGCAGAGCATCTGCTGGCGGACACGGCCCGCGCCCGCGCTTATTTCAATCAGGAATACGCCGCCACCCGGGTGGATGCTTCGACGCCCCTGTTCGAGCCCATTTCCGAGAATATCGCCCGGGTCAACATCGCCGCATGGAAGGCAAGCGACCTCCCGGCGGATTGGCTCTTCCGCATGTTTGTGCACACGGCGAACGTCCCCATGGGCGGCGCGGAACTGCTGGCGCAATACGTCGATCAGGCCGCGGCCATCGTCAGCGACATGCCCGGTTGGAATGACGCCCTCACCCAGTGGCAGGAGGCCGGCATGCCCGCTGTTCACCACTCGGAGGCCTACCGTGCCGCCGAGCGCCCCGCCTACCGCATCGTGAACGGGTATTTCCGGTGCATCCTGCCCTTGCTGGAGAGGCTGACCCAATCAGAAATGCGCGTGATCGCCATTGACGGCCGTGCCGCCTCGGGCAAGACCACCAAAGCAGCGCTGCTCAGCGCGGTTTTGGATGCGCCCATCGTTCACATGGATGATTTCTTCCTGCCCCCTGCCCTGCGCACCCCCGAGCGCCTCGCGCAACCTGGCGGGAACGTGCATTACGAGCGCTTCGCCGAGGAAGTATTGCCCGGTCTGCGCACCGGCGAGGCTTTCGCCTACCGCGTATTTGACTGCGGCCAGATGGACTATAACGGTGTGCGGGAGATTCCTGCCGCGCCCATCCGCATCGTGGAGGGCAGCTACGCTCATCACCCGGCGCTGGGCGATTACGCCGACCTGCGAGTCTTCACCAGCGTGGCGGAGGACGAGCAGATGGCCCGCATTCTCCGCCGCAACGGCGAGAAGATGGCCGAAATGTTCCGTACGCGGTGGATCCCGATGGAAGAGGCCTACTTCTCCCACTTTGGCATCCGCGAGAAGGCGGAGCTGACCCTGTAAAGAAGGCACCTTTGCATCAAAACGCCATCGCAGCTTGTACCCTGCGATGGCGGCGCAATTATGCTTTTTCGTAATAGCGGTCAAGCAGCTGCTGCACTGCGTCCTCCGGGCCAGTCAGAATCACCCGTGCATGGGTGCCATTGAAGCTGAACCCAAAACGGATGCAGTCCGACCACTCCCGGTTGATCGCATCACAGAAAAACTCCGACATGGCGTTGGCTTCGTCCAATGTAGCGCGATTGTCGATCACGGTGCACATTTCATTCCCCTGCTTATTGTCGTCGGCAAGAAAATCATAAATCAGCGCGTTACGCTTCGCCCGGATGGCCGGGGCGACGTTGGGATTGGCAAAGAAATCCCCCAGGGCTTCCGTTGAAAAGTGCCACACGCCGTTGATCATTTCTCCCTCGATGAAGCCCATTTTCATGTAGTTGCGGATCGTGCGGCTGCTCAAACCGCTCATGAGGGCAACGTGATTGATGGTGTACATTTCCTGCATGGTGTTCCGTCCTTTCTCTTGATTGACCGGTCGCTGAGGTCGGCCACGCAGGGGCCGACTATCTACAGTGAATGCTCGCATTCGCCGAGCGTAGCCAGCACCGGACTTCACGTCCGGGGATGGCCGCAATGATATGATACCATGCCGGATGTTGTGTTTCAATTTGAACCTTCGCGACTTTTTCAACTCTACGCTCCGTCGGTTGACGGCGCGCCTCCGCCATGCTATCCTGCCATCAGGAGGTGACCCCCATGCAGCAAGTCGCACAGCTCATCCGCCTATGCCGGAAGGAGCTTGGTCTCACCCAGCAGGCTCTGGCAGAGCGCATCCATGTCAGCGCAAAGGCCGTTTCCAAATGGGAATGCGCCGCCGGAATGCCCGATGCATCCATCGTGCCGGCCCTGTCCGAGGCGCTGGGACTGAGCGCCAACACGCTGTTGGGTGGACGGGTCAATCCGAATCCCCCTGACGGAGGCAATATGAAGCGCATCATGTTTTATCAGTGCCCGGACTGCGGCAACATTCTGACCGCCACCGGCAAGGCGGAGCTCTCCTGCTGCGGACGGCGGCTGTCCCCCATGACCGTCTCCCCGGCGGACGACATGCACCGCATGACCATCACCGATATGGAAACCGAGAAGCTCCTCACCTGGACGCACCCGATGGAAAAAGCCCATCACCTGACCTTCCTTGCAGCAGTTGGATATGACTGCATGCACATTATCCGTCTGTACCCCGAGGACGCCCAGGAGCACCGCCTGCCCCGCATCCCGTGGGCCAGGTACTACTGCGGCTGCGCAAAGCAGCCCGGCATCCTCTTTGAAAGCGCGCTACAAAACAGACCACAAACGAGGTGATCACCATGCATTCCACACATATCGGCACCGGCAAGATAGGCATCCTGTAAGGAATGAAATCTCCGACGCTCCTTGCAGGATGCCCGAAATGTCGGAGGAGTGATCCTAATGAACCACGATCGTAGTTACTACCGCAGCCAACGGGAACGTGCAATCAGCCGCAAAGAAAAGATCCTGCTTTTCCGTGGCGGCAGCGAGCATCTGCACGCCTGGACGAACGGACAGCGCGGCAGACTTTCCAAGGGAAAAATCCATTGTTCCTGCTGGCTGTGCCGCAGGAAGTCCTACGACGCGCTTTCTCACCGGGATGAGAGGCAGCAATGCGGAACAGAGGTACAGATGGACACGACGGCTTGATTGCCGCATCATTCCGGAGGAAAGAAGCAGACAAAATCATCCACTAACGATAGCATTTGTGTTTGCATTCCTTCTGAGGGAGGCAATAAACAGTTATTGCTGGCTGTTAGGAGCATGGAACCCCAAAATAACCTTCCCGTGTAGCGGGAAGGTTATTTTGGGCGGAGCATACCGGATTCGAACCGGTGACCTCTACAATGCGAATGTAGCGCGCTAATGAACTTCATGTTGTACACCCCGGCCCGTGACGGCCGTTTTTATCCAGCAAAAGCGCTGCATGACCGCAAAATACCATCCTCGGCCTCAACAATCTCCATTTCAGGAGCGCTCGCCGTCGCTTTCTCACGGAAGTCGTCCTCTGTGATGAAAAAGGTCATGGTAATGTGGTAATTGCGGTCAACCGTGATCTTCTCGATGATCCTTGCGAGGATCATCTTTTTTGTATCGTTGTTGGCTGCACCGAACTCCTCTGCCCAGTCCACAATCTGACGGTACTGCTCTGCAAGGTAGTTAATGCGCTCGGCTTCCTTCTCGCGGTCATTCTGATACTGCTCGATCTTCTTCTGCGCAGCGGCAATGGCTGCTTCGTTTTCATCCAGCAGGGACTTGAGCATCTGAGGATCGAACAGACTCTCGCCGGACAGCGACTTGACTACTTCCTGTTTCAGGTTGGTCTGCTGCTTTTCCAGCTTGGTCAGCTCGGTCTGAGCCTGCTTGATCAGCGTCCCCAGTTTGCTGCGAAGCTGAATCTTCACCTGCTCGCGCCACACCGCGTCCACCGTACGGGAGATGTTCTGGAAGTAATGCTGGACAACCTCCAGCACTGCATCCTCAATCTTTTTCGCAGAGTAGACAGTCTGACCATCGCACATCTTCGCCTTGATGGAGCCGTTGTAGCAGCGATAGATCGGACGATGGTAGGCGTGCGTCGCCAGCTGCTTGGTGCAGTAGCTGCCGACCAGACGATGTCCGCAATGCGCACAGTACAGAATGCCGCTGAGCAGCGTCGCGCCGTAGACGCTGACCTTGGTGGTCGCGTCCTCCGGCAGCGCTTCATTCTCCGCGTTGCGCTGCTCCATGTACTTCCGGGGAATCCGGCGCGTCAGGGCATAATCTGCAAAGCGTTGGGTTTCGTCCGACACCAGCCGCAGATACTCCTGCGGCTCAGACAGCGTGTCGTTCATGTGCAGTCGCCCGATGTAGATCGGGTTGCGGATCATCGAGCGGATCGTCTGCCCCGTCCAGGTCTTGCCCAGATCTGGGTACTTATCGTTCAGATAATTCGCAGCCCGCTGGATTCCATAGCCCTGATGACAGATCAGATCGAAGACCTCCTGCACGATCGGGCCGGTGATTTCGTCGATTTCCAGATCATACAGCGGACGGTTCTTCTTGCCGATACGCCCCTTGTGCACCAGCTTGTAACCAAAGGGAGCAACGCCGCCGCGCCAGATGCCATCAGCGGTCATCTGCGTATGTGCAGCTTTGACGCGCATGGACGTTTTCTCGGATTCGCCGCCGGCCTGCCAGTAGCGCATGAAGTTCATCAGCTTGTCCACACGGTTATCGAGGCGCTGCTGACCCTCGCGGGTGCTCCACACCTCAATGCCGTGCTCGATGAACCACTGCACCAAGAAGGGCGTCTCGTCCTCCCTGCGGCCCAGACGATCAAACATAAACACCAGCAGGATATCAAACTTCTTCTTTTCCGCCAGCGTGCGGATCTCCTGGATCGCGTCGCGCTTAGAGACAGAAACCTTATAGCCCGAAACGCCCTTCTCCATGAACTCAGCGGTGAACTGCCAGTCCTTCTGGCGTTCAATGAAGTCCATGCATTCTCGGCGCTGCATCGGGATATCGTCCTGCTTGTCAACTTGTCCTTTAGTAGATACTCTGTACAGAGTTACAACCCGCTTCATGCGTAACACTCCTTCTCTTGAGGAAGGCCGCAATCAGCATCCCCGCCACATCCGTCTGCAGCTTTGGATCGGCTGCTTCCGGGAAGTGCATGGACACCGTGCAGCCGTTCGCAGTTTTCATTTGGCGGCTTCTCTGCACAGATGGTAGGCTATTCATTTCATTGTCAAGGTACATGGTTTTACACCTCCTATAGTATAACACACCAGCGGCCTGCGGGGCAACCATAAAGACAGGCTGCTGGTTGGATCATTCGACAAGATCTGCGTTTACAGGCGGCAGCGGGCGCTGCCTCATAGCTGTCCGGCTACATTCCGGAAGCTCCCCGTCAGTCATCGCGGGGCCGTGAGGAAGTATCATTATCCCCACCCGGCCTCGTCGCGCCCTGACTGCCAAATCAGGGTTAATGGCTCGCGTTGATCGCTCGGGCAATGCCGTCTTCGCGCCGCGCCATATTTCGCTCTTCCGCGTGGGAACGTCCTGCAAATCGCTATTCACTTGTCAAGGTGCAAAACCATAACCTTAATGGGTCAGGCATGTGCGATCAGCTCCTTTATGACGCTATCGCACGGCCTCTGGTGTGCCGGGAGACGCCCGGCTGCCCACCGGCTCAAAGCTTGTCCGGCTGATGCCATCCGACTGGAGCCATTGCCGGTTGATGCGCTGCGCAAGGCAGCTGGTGATGTGTCCGCGCTGGATCTTCCCGCGCGGGAGCTGCTGTTCTGTCGTCCCGCACACGGCGGTCACCTCCTTGTCGTTTACCATGTTAGCGGTCAAATGCCAAGAAAAGGTTGACATTTGAAAATCTTTTCAGATTTTTCTGACGTGTACAGATTCATCGTAGCACCCAAACCGCAAGAAAAAGTTACACTTTGATTTTCTTGCAAAAGATTTTTTACGGTACAACTCCATCTTAACGCTCAAATGTATCAAAAACGTATACATTTGAATTTCTTTTGAAAATTATTTTGTTCCAGTGTTCTTGCCAATCGGCTGCACCTCCTTCGGACGGCGTTATCATAGCATAAGGAATGGACGGAAAAGGCTGCCATTCCTCAAAAGAAGCTTCAGGAATCCAAAGAATGACCATACGAAGAGACCATCATTGCCTGTCATGCTGAGCATTCATTGCATCAAGGTCATACACCAGCTACATCTCCTTTCAACTACCATTGTAAAGATAAATGCGGAAGGAAACCTTACAACTTTTGAAAAAACTTCAAGAAAATTTTCATCTCTTAACAGTATCTGTGCATTTTGAGCAACCTTGCCGTCTCGTAATGCTGGAATTACCTCCTCCGGAGTGTCAATATCGTGGATCTCAATGCTCCAATTTCCATTGTAAAACTTAAGTAGGAAAGAAACCTTCCTACTTTTGAAATTTCTTTAAATATTTTTTTAGATGCGCGAGATGGCCTCTGTAGGCTGATGAGGCATTCTATGGAACAGGATAACAGCATGTTCGAATCAACAAAAAAGTGCCTGCCGGACGAATCGTCCTTGCAGGCACACTGATTAGGTCACTTCTATTCTGATAGAGACTTTATATGCATTCAAATCCCGTCAGCGGATTTCCTGTTCCAGCATTCTGAACTCCTCGGTATCAAAAAACTCCACCACCGAGATTCCCAGCCCGTCGCACAGCATCTTGATCGTCACCACACCGGGATTCTTGCTCGCGCCGTTCAGAATGTTCTTCACCGTGGACGGCGGCACACCAGCGCTGCGGGCCAGCGCATTGACCGCCAGGTTCCGCTCGCGGCACAGCTCAAGTATCCGATTGGCCACACAGTCGATCATCTTCATCTTGTTCCACCATCCTTGCGTAGTCTTTGCAGGAATAGCGTAACAAATTCATGTGAATCACACGGTCTATATATAGACTTTTGGTCTATATATAGCTATAATATGTAGTCAGAAACCAAGACAAAGGCAGGGCTGAGCATGAATTACAAGGATCTGGGGCAGCGAATCCGCTCACTGCGGCAAAAGCAGCACCTGACACAGGAGCAGCTGGCCGAAGCAATCGACATGTCAGCCTCCTTCCTCGGTCATATCGAACGCGGCACTCGCGTTGCCAGTCTGGAGACGCTGGTGAAGATCTGCAATGTGCTTGATACTAACCCAGGCTTTCTGCTGGCAGCCAGTTTGACTTGCGACGCTTCGTATATGCCGACAGGGTTGACTCCGGAGGTTAAGGAGCAGCTATGCACACTCTTGTTCCTCGCCCATGAAGTTGTTATGAATACGCCGACTGATTCAGAAGCAGACCATCGAACCCTATCACACAGTGAATAAGCATATCTTTCAGAATGATAAATACCCACCTTTAGAATGAACAATGTCGATCATTTTTGATATTGTTCATTCTTATATTGATTTTGTTCAGATCATATAGCGCAGGCTGCACTTATCTAGATTGATGAGAAAAAGAGTGATGCCTGAATGATCTCTCAGGAAATCAAAATAATCGTGAAGTACAGCGTGGCTTATAGCAACGAGACGGTGGCGATAGCTATGGTATAAGGAGATGGTAAATTGCTGACATTACCCGACGCAAAACACGCCAGTAAAATAATGCTATGCGATCACCTGCTCCGAAGATGGATCGGGATGAACCACAAGGTACAGAAGTCTGGCGATACCATTATATAAGCGATCGAATCCGATAACATCAATAAAAGTTGACATAAACATTCGTTTTGACTATAATAGTTGATATTAAGAGGTGATATCAATGAGCAAGAAAGCTGTTGTCATCATGCCAGGAACACAGACTATACTATCTGCGATGGGCGAACAGATCAAGATGGCCCGACTGCGGCGTAATCTTTCGGCGGCTCTGGTTGCCGAGCGTGCGGGTATCAGCCGTGCAACACTATGTGCCGTGGAACGTGGTGCCCCCTCTGTTGCAATGGGGATTTACGCAGCAGTACTGCATGCCTTGAATTACATGGATCGTGATCTTTTGCTTATTGCAAAGGATGATGAGTTTGGACGGGCATTACAGGATCTGAATCTCAGGATACGGCGACGCGCGCCCAAGAAGAAATCTGTGAATTAAGTGTAAGGTGAAAAGCAATCTATACCATTGCTGATTGCCTTGGCAATACTCCTGTTATTCGAAGTCCCTCTATGATAACTGCAAGGAGGTCCCCGCATGCTTGATTACAGCCGCATTGAGCAGTATCGTGAAAACAACCGAATCGAAGCGAAAAAAGCTGCCGGCGGCCTTCCCCGCAGCATCTGGGAAACCTATTCTGCCTTTGCCAATACAATTGGTGGCGTGATTCTGCTTGGCGTGGAGGAGCTGCCCGATCATTCACTTCGGCCCATTCACCTGCCCCATGCCGAGCAGCTGGTCAGTGAGTTCTGGGAGCTGATCAACTCGCCTGCGAAAGTCAGCGTAAATATCCTGACAGAGCAGGATGTGGTCATCCACGAGCAGGATAACTGCAAGTACATCTCGATCACAGTCCCCCGGGCACACCGATACGACAAGCCTGTGTACATCGACAACAACCCATTGAAGGGCACTTACCGGCGCAATGGCGAGGGCGACTACAAGTGTACCCCAGAAGCCATTCAAGCCATGCTCCGCGACGCCGCAGCAAAGACTCAGGACATGACCGTGCTGGATTCTTTTGCTCTTACCGCGCTTGATGCCGACAGCATCCGCCGCTACCGTACCCGCATGAAGAATCATCGCCCTGGTCATGCATGGGAGACGCTCAATGATCCTGACTTCCTTTGCCAGCTGGGAGCCGCAGGGATTGGCGAGGACGGCGAAGTGCATCCCACCATCGGCGGTCTGCTGATGTTCGGCTACGAATATGAAATCACCCGTCATTTCCCAGCGTATTTCCTGGACTATCAGGAGCGCATGGCGGATGACACCCGCTGGACAGATCGCATCGTGTCTTCCTCCGGTGACTGGAGCGGCAACCTCTTTGATTTCTATTTCCGAGTTTGCAGTCGTCTGGACGATGCGGAAGAATCACGTGATTCAGCTGTGCACGCTGCCCTGCGCGAGGCATTGGCCAACAGCCTGATCAACGCAGACTACTACGGCTCCCGGGGATTGGTAATCGTCCGCACCAGGGACAGCATCACGCTGTCCAATCCCGGCAGCTTCCGCATTCCGCTTGACAATGCAAAAAGCGGCGGCCTGTCTGACCCCCGCAATACGGCGCTGATGAAGATGTTCAATCTGATCAATGTGAGCGAAAATGCCGGCAATGGTCTTCCGGGCATATTCAATGTGTGGAAGAAACAGGGCTGGGCTGAGCCCGTGCTGAAGGAAGAACTCTCCCCTGAACGGATCACGCTGACTCTGCCGCTGCACTCAGGTGATGATGCATTCACCGCAAACAAGCGAACCACAAAAGTACTTACTGCGAATCAAAAGGAACAGATTCTGCAATACCTGACAGAGCATGTTTCCGCCAGCTCAGCTGAACTATCCGACATGCTGGACATCAAGCGCGACCGGGTACACCGACTGCTTTCGCTGCTGCGCGCAGAAGGGTATGTTGTCGCGGTCGGCAACGGCAGAAGCCGAACCTACAAGCTGAAGGCATAATACGCTCTCAGAAACCTTCAGAAATGTTGGATATACCACCAGAAAGCCTTTTGTACAAAACCGGTGCTTGTTCTTCAATGACAGGCACCGGTTTTACGTTAATATGTCAGCTAATCATCGAACTTGGCTATGGGCAAGCATAGTTTGTCGTGTTTTAGCCTATTGGACAACTGAAAATTTACTGAATTGAAGCTTTGGGACTTGTAATTTCCAACGAATCATCATATAATAACAAATGTGAAATACAATATTTCTATTTTGTATTCGAGGTGATCCAATGCTCTATGATTTTTTGCAAAGTCGCTATCAACCCAATGAACCTATTTTTCTTTCAGAGATTCAGATAGAAGGTGTGTCCGACACCAGCATCCGAGCACAGATTAAAAAGCTGACCGACAATGGATTGCTCAAACGTTTCGATACTGGCATATACTTTATTCCAAAGAAAAGCATCTTCCGCTCAGGTGCACAGATGTCCACAGACCAGGTAATCGAGCAAAAGTATCTGTGGGAAAAAAAGACTCGTTGCGGTTATCTTAGTGGTCTTATGTTTGCCAATCAACTTGGACTGACGACACAGGTACCGATGGTTTTTGAGGTTGTCAGCAACAAAGCAACCACAGAATATCGAGAAACCACATTAGCCAAGTCCCGCATCATTCTCAGAAAACCTCGTGCACCTATCACTGAGCAGAATTGTGCTGTTCTTCAATTCCTCGATTTGCTGAAGGATATAGATCAATATGCGGAAGTTGACCAAAGCATGTGTAATGGACTATTGATACAATACATGAAAAATGCCGGGATTACCTTTCCGCAGATGGAAAAGTATCTTCCACTGTACCCAGACAAAGTATTCAAAAATATGTATGAAACGAGGTTGCTGTATGTCATTTCTCCACAATGACAAGGAACAGTTTTCCGATGCTATCAACCTGACAGCCTACCAGACTGGCGTTATGGCGCAGGCCGTTGAAAAGGATTACTATGTTTCCCTGATCCTCCGCAAACTCGCTCAGCGTATCCCATTCATAGTTTTCAAAGGCGGCACATCGCTTTCCAAATGCCATGGTGTCATCAAAAGGTTTTCTGAAGACATTGACATCACAATTGACACAGAAATCACGCAAGGCCAGAAGCAGCGCGTAAAAGGCGCAATCAAAGAGATCGCTGCTGAATTGGACATGGTTGTCACCAACCTTAATGAGACCCACAGCCGCCGCGACTACAACAGATATATCATCGCATATTCTTCCGTATTACCAACTGCCAGTGATGCAGTACAGTCGGCGGTACTGCTGGAAACTTCCTTCAAAACCGTTTCCTTCCCCACAGTGGAATTACCTGTCCGCAGCTACATCGGAACCATGATGGAAAGTGAAGCTCCCGATCTGATCAAAGATTTTGAACTGGAACCATTCAGCATGAAGGTACAAGGTCTTGATCGCACACTCGCAGATAAAATCTTCGCTATCTGCGACTACTATATGCAGAATACTGTCCAGAAGCATTCGCGACATCTCTACGATATTCACATGCTTCTGCCGCTGGTGCCCATGGACGAGAATTTCCGGGAACTGATGCATGACGTTCGGGAAGATCGCAAAGCATCCCCGGTATGCGTATCCGCGCAGGATGAGGTCAGTATCCCTGCTGTATTGCAGCAGATCATCAAAGAAAATGCGTACCGCAGCGATTACAACAACCTGACAACGCAGTTACTGGAAGAACCCATAGCCTATGAAACAGTAATTGATTCTCTTCGTCAGGTGGCTACGCAGCTGACTTTTGATTGATAAAGGCAGTATAGAACAACAACATACTCAACAGCCTTTCTCTAGGGCGTACCCTGAGATAGGCTGCTTTCTTTTCCCAATCCACATCATACAGGAGGTAATCTCATGGAAGTCGCATTCCAGCCAACCCGCCGCAAACGCGGCAACAATGAAGGATGCATCCGCAAGCGCCGGGATGGTCGCTGGGAAGCTCAATATAGCGTCAAACGCCAGTCGGACGGAAAAACAGTCCGTCGTTCACTCTACGGTAAATCCCGCCAGGAAGTACAGGATAAGCTGCAGGAAGTGCTCGTCTCCATTCACCAAGACGAGTACATCGAGCCATCACGGATCACCGTAGGGCAATGGCTCTATCAGTGGCTACGAGTGTACTGCCTATCTTTGAAGAAAAACTCCACCTGCACCGGCTATGAAGATGAAATCAAGCTGCACATTGTCCCTTACCTTGGTTCCATTCGCCTGCAGGATCTGAAACCGCAGCAGGTGCAACTGGCAGTCAACGCCTTGGTGCAGCAGGGCAAAGCACCTGCCACTGTCCGTAAAGCTCACGCCATCCTTCACGCTGCATTGGGACGTACTGTGATTGACCAGATGATCAAGCACAACCCCAGCGAGTACACCGTTTTACCGAAAATGGAACGTCGCGACATCCGTTACCTGACGCAGACGGAGCAGAAGCGCTTTATCCAGCACCTGCCGGATTGCTCTGTCGGGCGAGCGTTGGACTTCATTCTTGGCACCGGCATCCGCGCAGGTGAGTTGTCTGGTCTGCGTTGGTCTGATGTGCAGGATGATCGTTTCACGGTGCGACAGACTGTGCGGCGAAATCGTGATTTCGCTGACGACGCACCCACACGTACCCATCTTGAGTTTGGTACACCAAAGTCAAACGCAGGTCATCGAACGATTCCGCTCACCACAAAGATGCAGGAGCTGATCCAGGAACACCGGAGGCTGCAGGCTGCGACACGTCTGGCAACGGGTGAAGAATGGAATGATCATGACCTGGTGTTTTGCACCGAGATCGGCACGCCTTATGAACTCAGGAATCTGAACAGGGTTCTTCATCGCACCCTTAAGAAGGCAAACCTACATACCATGGGCGTGCACTCGCTCCGACATTCATTCGCTACCAGAGCAGTCGAAGCCGGCATGGATATCCGAACGCTTTCAGAGATATTGGGGCATACACAGGTTTCGCTGACAATGCAGCTTTACGTTCATTCCAACATGGAAACCAAGAAAAAGGAAATGGTAGAAAACATCAAGCCGTTATTTCACTTGCAGAGCATTCGGGGTAGCACCACCCTGCAGTAGAAAGCTCGGCCTCCCCGTGCCAATCCCCTCAAACGCCGGATTCACCAGCAGACTGTCCAGCGTCAGTGCACCATTATCCTCGTTGCGCAGATGCTTGGTGGCCTCAGCAATATACTTCCGTTTGGCTTCCCTGCGGTCATGCTCACGCTGCTGCTCCGGTGTAAACTGCATTCCGTTCGCCAGCATCATGTCGTAAGCTGAATCTGGTGTCGCAGCGTCATAATGGATCTCCCGGCATTTCTCGCGTATCTCTGCCACCGTGGGCATCCATTTCGACTGCGATACTAACTGCATCACCGCCAGCATTACGACATCCGCTGGCAAGTCCTGCAGCGTCACCGCCCAGGTACCCAGCAGCATATACCGCTCGTCCGGACTCATAGCCTTGAAAGCATAGCTGTAATTGGCCTTCATGATGGCCAGCAATTGATTCACATCCTGGATCGTCATGCGTTACCCTCCTCCCAGGGAAGCGGCACGAAACCGCTGCATACAGGGGCTGCGTTCAGATCGACAAAGCCCCTGCTTTGGCTTACGCCTGCCCCTGCCTGCATTCGAGTATGATTTATATTATTTACTTTAGGATATGGGGACATTGTTGGGTGCATTTTTGTACCTAACCTGGCCTCCTGTTCCGTATATCCGGGTGCATCATTGGGCACAGGGTTAGGTACATGATTGGGTGCATTGCTGGATGCACTGTTGGGGACACTGTTGGGTACATTTTTGCACCCAACGGTGAGGTAGTTGAGCTTGTAGGCCGGGTTGCGCTTGTTCTTCACGCCTGGCTGGAAGTCGAGGACGCCGCGCTGCTTGAGCGTATTGCGCAGCATCTCAATAGCCCGCTTATCAAGGCAGCAGTACAAATTCAGCTCGCCATTCGATACCTGGATGAAGCCATCCGGCCATTCGTACTCCGATGTCTGCTCGTTATACACCGCGCGGTCGTTGGCGATGTAGAACAGAGCGATCCAGAGCATACGCTCGCGCAGGGACAGGCTGTAATCACGGGCATATCGCATGATGGAGTTGAATTCGCTGACGAAGTTTACCTTGCTCATGGGGGACTCCTTTCAAAATTCTTCTCGTCAAAATGACGAAATTTGATTTTGGCAACAAAAAACTTCTGACCGAGTCGGTCAGAAGCCGAAAATCCCCATTTTCAAGCTGAAAACAGGGCTGATTTCGGGGTATTAGCAATTTCGTTGGTTTCATAACCAAATGGCAATTTCTGATTAGTTTTGGTCAATAATCGAGAAGGAAACGATACATTCGCATCCCAAGTTTTTGAGTACTCTGGGAAAAGGAAAAGAGCTCTCTAACCCTTGTTAGAAAGCTCTTTTTTGGAGTGGAGCATACCGGATTCGAACCGGTGACCTCTACAATGCGAATGTAGCGCGCTACCAACTGTGCTAATGCCCCGTATCCAATGTGCTCAATCGAGCACGCAAAACATTATAGCACATCAGTGCTGGAGATGCAAGCCTTTTTTTGTTTTTTTCTGCAAAAAGCAAAATTCTCTTCTCGATTGGACAGTCATCATTTTCACATCATACCGGATCTAAATCCCCTCTTGACCTTCCGCAGGCAATGCGGTACAATATGTTCAGCGAAATCGTTTTAAGGGAGGCTCATTATGGCTATTATCTCCAAGCCTTATGGCATGACCAAGAAGGGTGAACAAGTCACAATGTTCACCATGACCAACAAAGGTGGCGCGTCTGTCAGCGTGATCGAACTGGGTGCGATCATCACCAGCATCATCATTCCCGATAAGAACGGCAATCTGGCGGATGTTACCCTGGGTTTTGATGCGCTGGAGCGCTACGAGGGCGATCACGCCTTCATGGGCGACATCGTGGGCCGCTACGGCAACCGCATCGCCAAGGCGAAGTTCACCCTGGATGGTGTGGATTACAACCTCGCTGTCAACGACAACCAGAACCACCTCCATGGCGGCAAGGAGGGCTTCAACACAAAGATGTGGAAGCTGGTCTGCACCGAAGAGGGCGAAGGCATCGACAGCGTGAAGCTCCACTACCTCTCCCCTGACATGGAAGAGAACTACCCCGGCAATCTGGACATGTATGTCACCTATTCCTGGGATGATGACTGCAACCTGTCCATCCGCTATGAAGCCACCACCGACAAGGCCACCCACTGCAATCTGACCAACCATACCTACTTCAACCTGGCCGGTCACGACCACGGTACCGTGCTGGATCATGTGGTGTTCATCGACGCGGATGTGGTCACCGCCGTGGACAAGGAGCTCATCCCCACCGGCGGCTATATGCCCGTGGTCGGTACACCCCTTGACCTGCGCGAGGGCATGCTCCTGGCGGACGGTATCGAAGCGAAGGATACCTGTCAGCCCATGGTCTGGGCGGGCGGCTATGACCATAACTTCGTCCTGCGCAAGGGCAGCGCAATGGCCCTGGCCGCCTTCGTGTACCATGAGGAATCCGGCCGCTCGATGGAGGTCATCACCGACCAGCCCGGCGTGCAGCTCTACACCGCCTGCACCACGGATTACGCTGGCGGCCGCAACGGCGCTCACTACGGCAACTTCTCCGGACTGTGCCTGGAGACCCAGCACTTCCCGGATTCTCCTAACCATGCCAACTTCCCCACCACCGTGCTCCGCCCCGGCGAAAAGTACGACACCACAACCATTTATGCCTTCCGTGTGGAAGAGGATGACGTGGACGAAGAGTAAGTCTGCGTTACTCCCTTCGGAGCGTTTTTCCCACACACATATGGCGGCCTGCTGAAACCAACTCAGCAGGCCGCCTTTTTTACTTATCTGCATTCGCCGCAGGGGCGCGTTTGAAGCTCGCGTTCCCTGTCCAACCCTCACTGCCTTTCGTCCGCACCCTCCTGCTGGTTACGGCGGATGAGCGCTTCGTCCTGCTGAATCCATTGCTCATACCCCTCGCAGAGCAACTCGCGATACACGCCGCCCAGCCCGTAGATACCACGGGCAATCAGCCCCGCAAAGGTCATTGCGCCAAGGGGCTGGAGATGTGTGCCGTCCTTCAAGCCGTTGGGATAGTTGGGATATACCCCCGCAGGCAGGTTCATGTAGAAGTCGGTGCGGGCTTTTTCGCCCAACGTGTCCACCAGCTCTTCGCTCATGCGGGTCAGATCAACCAGTGCAACACCCAGCCGTTCCGCCGTGCGGCGGTAGCTGGCGGCCCACGCGTCGTGGCGGTACTTGGCGGCGGGATTGTTGCGATCCCAACGGGTCAGGGGCGTGATAAAGACCGGAATGGCCTCCTTGCCCCGTGCGGTGTTCACGAATTTCTCCAGATTGGCCGGGAAATCCACCTCCGGATCAGCGTAGCGGGTGGGGTCTTCCGGCTTTTCGTCGTTGTGACCGAATTGGATGAACAGGAAATCCCCTGCCCCAATGCGCGCATCAATTACCGCCAGACGGCCCTCATCCATGAAGGACTTGGTGGAACGTCCATTCTCGGCGTGGTTCTCGATCTGCACCTGCGGATGCTTCACATACCGGTGGAAGGCCTGTCCGATACCCGTCTGCGGGTAGGTGGCGATGGAGTTCTGCTTCACAGTGGAATCACCGGCCCAGAAGATGGTGGTCATGCGGCTTCCTCTTTTCTTTCATTCGTTATTCGGAACCAGCCCCTGCTTACGGAGCTGCTCTGCGGTGATCCGGGCAAAAAGCAGTGCGCCTGCCCGCTGGGTATGTACATCGTCCTGTCCGCCGTCAGGATAGGCCGGATACATCCCCGCCGGAAAATGCATATACAGGGGTTTGGCAGCCTCAGGTCCCATCTCCCGCAGGACCTGCATGGCAGGGATGGTGATCTCCAGCAGGGGGACGTTTTTCTCCTTGGCCAGGCGGCGGATAGCGTCCGGGTAGGCGCCATGGGTATCGACCAGCTCGCCGTTCTCCCACTGACGCAGGGGAATGGGCGTCATCAGCACAGGTGTCGCTCCGTGGCTGCGTGCCGTTTCAATGTACACATTCAGGTAAGCCCGGAAGGTCGAATCCGGGTCGGTGTGCCGTTCCGGCTTAGGGTTGCGGTCATTGTGGGTGAACTGGATCAGCAGTAGGTCGCCGGGCTGAATGGCCTCATCAACGGGGCTGAGGCGGCCCTCCGCCAGGAAGGACTTGCTTGAGCGTCCCGCCATGGCAGTGTTGACGATCTTCACGCCGGGAAGGTATTCCCCAAGCACCTGTCCCCAGCCGGTGATGGGCGCCTTGTCCGCCGTATAGGTCGCAGCTGTGGAATCGCCGCAAATATAAATGGTCATGACTGGTTCCTCCTTCGTGGAGCGATCATTTTGAGGACAAGCGAACAGGCTTCAAATCGGGACGGCGGCGCTCGAAGACCTGCAGCAGCTCCCGGCCCGCATCCTCCGCACCACTGATGCGGATCACCCTGTCCGGCAAGGTCAGCTCGTACATGTCATAGTCGTGTGCAAATCTTCCGCGCACGCTTTCCTTATGCACTGTGCAGGCCGATACTTCCGCCCAGCGGTATGCATGAAGCGGGCCGAACAGGCCGCGCACGGCCAGCTCTTCCTCGGAAAAAACGATGCTGCGCACAATGCTTTGGCTCATAACGCCGCAAGAGGCTATGGCAGCGCCCAGCGGCGCAGGACAAACAAACCATGCTTCTGCGTCCGCCGCCAGCACACTGAGCCATATGAACAACCCATTGATCAGCAGCACGGCGAGCAGCATGCAAAGACCATCGGCGTTCTCACGGTATACGCGAATCCGTCCCGGAATATGCGGCATCGGCCAGCGAATGAACAGCCACACCGTCCACAGGACGATCAGTGCGCAAAGGGTATAAACCAAATACACCATTCATTTCTCCTGATGTGCACAATTCCCCCGGCCCGCCCACAATGAGCCGACCGGGGGAATCTGATCACTTCTTTTCTTCCAGAAGCTTTTGCAGCTCCTGCATGAAATCACCGATGTCCGTGAAGAGGCGATACACCGCAGCAAAGCGAACATAGGCCACATCATTGACGGTCTTAAGCTCCTGCATGACCATGTCGCCGATGCGCTGGGAGGCGATCTCGCCCTCCATAGTGGCGTAGGCGGCTTGCTCAATGCGCAGGGTCATCGCGTCGATCTGGTTCATGGATACGGGCAGCTTCTCACAGGCATGGATGATGCCGGTCTTGATCTTCTGCGCGTCAAAGGGCTCGCGGCGGCCATCACGCTTGACGACCATCAGCGGCAGCATCTCGATCTTCTCATAGGTGGTGAAGCGGCGGCCGCAGTTCATGCACTCACGGCGGCGGCGGATGCTGCTGCCTTCCTCGGTGGGGCGGGAGTCGATCACCTTGCTGTCCAGGCAGTTGCAGTATTGGCATTTCATCGGGAGCGTCCTCCTGCGGTCACGTGTTGTGGTAATTCAAGGGATATTGTACCACATTTTGTGGAAGGCGTAAAGGGGGAAATTTCATCACAGCGCGTCGCATTCCTCCAGCCAGAGGGCTGCCTGCGCGTCCGAGGGCATGCTCCACCCATCGCGGGGGCTGAGGCTGATGGAACCCACGCTCACGCCGTCGGGCATGCAGCTGCGCTTGAATTGCTGGGTAAAGAAGCGGCGGTAGAAATTCTTCAGCCACTTGAGGATCGTCGCCTGATCAAAATCATCCTTGAAGGCGATACAGCACATTTCGTAGATCTTCCTCGGCGTGTAACCATAGCGCACGGCATAGTACAGGAAGAAATCATGCAGCGCATAGGGGCCGACGAGGTCTTCGGTCTGCTGAGCGATGTTGCCCTTCTCGTCCGGGGGAAGCAGCTCCGGGCTGATGGGCGTATCAAGAATGCGCTCCAGCACCCTGCTGGCAGCGGCAAAGTCCGGCATTTCGCTGACGATACGGGTCACCCAGCGCACCAGCGTTTTGGGTACGCCGCCATTCACGCCGTACATGCTCATCTGGTCGCCGTTGTAGGTGCACCAGCCCAGGGCGAGCTCTGAAAGGTCGCCGGTGCCCAGCACGATGCCGCCGAAATCATTCGCCAGGTCCATCAGCACCTGGGTGCGCTCGCGGGCCTGGGCGTTCTCGTAGGCCGCGTTGTGGACAGATTCATCATGCCCGATGTCCGCAAAATGCTGGCGGACGCTCTCATGGATGGGGATCTCCCGCTGCTGAACCCCCAGGGTGGTCATCAATTCCAGCGCAGACTGGTACGTCCAGTCCGTCGTACCGAAGCAGGGCATGGTCACGCCGAGGATGTTCGTGCGGGGCAAGCCGAGGATATCCGCCGCGCGGCAAGCCACCAGAAGCGCCAGCGTGGAGTCCAGCCCGCCGGAGATACCCACGACGATTTTGCCGCCGGTGATCTGCATTCGCCGTGCCAAGCCATAGGCCTGAATCTCAAAGATTTCCTCGCAGCGGCGGGCGCGCTTGTGCTTGTTTTCGGGAATGAAGGGCAGCTTGGAGATGCACAGATCAGGAAGAATGTCGTCGGGAAGGAGCAGTTCCTGCCCGATGCAGTTTTCTCCGTGATCATCCGCCGCATTGAGATCAGCACAATCGGCAAAGATGCCGCTGCGCTGACGGTCAGCAGCGATGCGTTCCACGTCAAAATCCGCCGTCAGCATGTAATCATCGGCGATGAAGGCAGCATTCTCCTTGAGCACTTCGCCCACAATTGCCGCCATGCTGTATCCGCCGCATAGACTGTCGGCAGTGGATTCACCGGTACCAGCCTCGACATAAAGGCAGCCGCACAGGCAATCCGCACTGTACTGGCGCACCTTGCGCGTCGCCCGTTCCCGGCTGCCCACCAGCGTGCTGGCAGCGGACATACAAACCACCGTCTCCGCACCAGCCATCAAATGCCTGGTGCAGGGCGGAACAGGCGCGCACAGGTCATCGGCAAAGGTCACGGCAAAGGAGCCGCCATCTGATCCGCGGAAGTGCAGGTCGTTTTCCAGAAAGAATGCATCGTCCAGGCAATATGTCTTTTCGGAATCCAGCTCAAAGCCGCTGCGGAACCAACGTTTCTGCCCATGGGGGATGTACATCTTGGTCACTGCGCCAAGGAACTCATCCCGCTTGATGACCACGCCGCAGTTAAACAGCTTTCCCCGCCATTCAATCGGCGCACCGACAACAGCGGTGATACCATCCGGCATCTCCGCCTGAATCGCTTGCAGTCCGCGCATGACCGCCTCCTGCAGCGACCTCTGCCGGAACAAATCCCCAGCACTGGAGCCAGTCAGAGACAGCTCCGGGAACACCACCAGGGAGGCGTGCTTTTCCTTCGCCTCGGCGATCTTTTCCAGATGGGCCTCGACGTTCTTGTCCACATTGCCAAGGTACAGGTGCGGCACCGCAGCCGCCACGCGCAGGATTCCTTGCATGTCATTCACCTCAAAATCACATCAATCAGTGAAAACCAAGACTGAGCAGCTTCACATGAGGTTTGCCGTTCACGACCTCCAGCAGGGCGCAGCAGTCATCCTGAGCAGCGCCGGGGTTGATCAGCCAGGGCTTGGTGTACTCCACGTTGGCGCGATGGGTGTGGCCGTAGAGGGCAATATCCGCGCCCTCCGCCCGGGCTGCGCCGTAAAGGTAGTCCAGGCTCGACTTTACCCGGTGGATGTGCCCGTGGGTCATGTAGATCTTCAGCCCGCCCAGGTGGATCACCAGCCGATCCGGGTGACCGGCGGCAAAGTCGCAGTTGCCGCGTACGGCATACATGGTCGCATGGGGATCACGATTGCGGATAAAGCCCTCCGCATTGTCAAAGTCCCGCACGCCGTCGCCCAGGCAGATGTAGGCGTCAATGGGGCCGACCTGCTTCCACACCTCCTCCAGCAGCCAGCGCAGAGTGGTGGTTTCGCCGTGGATATCCGAGAGAATCAGCGCACGCATCACGCGTTCAGCTCCTTCATGATCGCCAGCATCTTCTCGCAGGCGCGAGCACGGTGAGAGATGGCGTTCTTCTCTTCCTCGTTGACCTCGGCGAAGGTCTTGTTCAGCGGCTCATAGAGGAACAGCGGATCATAGCCGAAGCCGCCGTTGCCGCGCTCTTCCTCCAGCAGCACGCCGGGGCAGGAGCCTTCCGCGATGCGGGTGGACTGACCGGGGATCGCCAGGGCAATCGCGCACTGGAAGGCGCACTGGCGGCGGGTCTTGCCCTTCATGCGGCGCAGGAGCAGGTTATTGTTGTCCTTGTCGCCCTCGCCTTCGCCATTCATGAGGGCGTAGCGGGCGGAGTACACGCCGGGCTCGTCGTCCAGCGCCTCGACGGTCAGGCCGCTGTCGTCAGCAATGGTGGGCAGACCCGTGGCCTCGCAGACTGCCTCCGCCTTAATGGCGGCGTTACCCGCGAAGGTGGTGGCATTCTCTTCGATGGGCGCGTTGAAGCCCGCAGCGTACATGCTCACCACGTTGTAGTATTCACCGAAAATGTGCTGCAATTCACGCAGCTTGTGGGCGTTGCCGGTGGCGGCGACCAGCAGAGGCTTGGGGCAGATATGGCGCGCCGCGTCGCCCAAGGCCTCGCGCTGGGCAGCCATCAGCTGCTCAATGCCGCACTTGCCGTAATGCAGCAGGCTGTTCAGCTCATCTGCGGTAAAGGCGCGTCCCTCGCCAGTACCCTGCAGCTCGATGAACTCACCCTTCTCATTCATGACCAGGTTCATATCCACCTGCGCTGAGGAATCCTCCACATAGCACAGGTCACAGCAGGGCACATTGTCCACCACGCCCACGGAAACCGCCGCCACCTGGTGGATCAGGGGGCTCTGCAGGAGCTTTCCCTCCTGCATGAGCTTATCGACGGCAAGGGTCAGGGCGACCATTGCGCCGGTGATGGACGCGGTGCGGGTGCCGCCGTCGGCCTCCAGGACGTCGCAGTCCAAAGTAATGGTACGCTCGCCCAGCTTGGTCAGATCAATCGCCTGACGGAGGCTGCGGCCAATCAAGCGCTGAATTTCCACGCTGCGGCCGTCCTTCTTGATGCCGTCGCGCTTCTTGCGCTGGCCGGTAGACGCGGGCAGCATGGCGTATTCCGCTGTGACCCAGCCCTGATTCTTGCCCCGCAGGAAGGGCGGAACCCCCTCTTCCACCGAGGCAGTGCAGATCACGCGGGTGTTGCCGGTGGCGATCAGGCAGGAGCCCGCCGCCGTGCGGACAAAATTGGTCTGGATGGAAACAGGACGGGCCTGCTCAGGCAGTCGGCCATCAAAACGCATAAGTTATTCCTCCTTATTCTCAAAAACGCAGCAGATACATTGCACATATCAATCCAACTTGAAATATTCTTCACTGGCCTCCTTTTTTCCTGCATTCCCCATGGAATATGGATGGAAAACATGGCCTGCCCCACTGGAATTTCCAATACAGATGTGCTATGATATTCCCCGTGCATGAAATTCCTCTCAAAGGGAAAGCATGACAGAGATTCCTCAACAATTCGTGACAATAGCAGGGTTTTGACGCTTTGCGTCGAATCACTTTCCGAATCCGTCAACGAAGAAGCGTTCTCCCGCTTCCATATATACCGCCGGGCCTCCCCGGGCGGAGAAAGGTCTTGTTCCCGTGAGCAGCTTCCGTCAAAAATATCTGACCAACATCTGGAATGTCCCCAATGTGCTGACGATCATCCGTCTGGCGCTGATCCCCGTCTTCGTCGTCCTGCATGCCATGGCGATGGAAAAGCTGGCGCTGCTGACCTTCTGCGTCGCCTCCTTCACCGACTGGCTGGACGGCCACATCGCCCGCAAGTACAACCTCATCACTGACTTTGGCAAGCTGATGGACCCCCTGGCTGACAAGCTGATGGTCTGCACGGCGCTGATTATGCAGGGGCTGAACGGCACCTTCCCGGTGATCGCCATCATCATCGTGGTTCTCAAGGAGCTGGTGATGATCTACGGCTCCTCCTACATGCTGGCCCACGACATCGTGGTATACGCCAACATCTGGGGCAAGCTGGCCCAGTGCAGCTTCATCCTGGCGCTGGTGCTGTCCTTCTGGCACAAGGAATTCCTCGCGATGAACTTCCCCATCGACCGTGTGTGCCTGTGGATCGCCGTGGTGATCGCGGTGATCGCGCTGGTGGATTACACCCGTGCCGCGCTCATCAAGCTCAAGGAGATCAAGGCCGGGAAAGCCGAATAAGTACATACAAAGCAACGGAGCATGCCGTCATGGACATGCTCCGTTTTGTTTTACTGCTCCGGCACGACAGCGAGGATGCGCAGCTCCTCCGTGCCCTCGCACATGGTCATGTGGGTATGGCCCTTGGGGCAGTAGTGGGTTTGTCCGGCACGGATGATCTCCACTTCGCCGTCCATGACAACCCTTGCCGTGCCGCTGAGGACATGCATGATCTCACTGCTGGTTTCATGGGTATGCATGCCGATGGTGGCACCCACAGGCAGCCGCCCCAGCATGATACGGTTCTGCCCGTCGAAGAACATGCGGGCATAGGTGATCCCCTCGCCGCCCTTGAAATTAGGCATGGCCTGCTCAGGAACATTCATCAGGTCAAGAATCATATATGCTTCCCCCTTGTGAAAATCACCCGCCGGGAGTCTTCGACTCTGCTTCGGCGGGCGATGCTTTTTAGTTCAGTCTGATGCCGTAGATGTAGCTGGTATTCTTGCCGGTGGTGCCGATGACCATCATGTCGCCGTAGACCGCAGGAGAACCCTCGATCACACCGTTGACCTGCAGGGTGTTGATCTCCTTGCCGGTCAGGCCGTCCAGGAGATAGATCGTGCCGTTGGAGCACGCCTGGATGATCCAGCCCTTGCCGCTTTCATCGTATACCGCCACGGGAGAGGAGTAGCAGTAGGCGTCCATCGCCTTATGCCAGACGACCTCGCCGGTGGCTTTATTGAAGGCGATGATCACGCCCGCCATGGCCGCCTCCTCGGAGAGGGTCTGGGCGCCGGTGGCGCTGACGCTGGACAGAGTGAAGTACACCAGATCCTCCAACCCCTTCTGACCGATGACGGGAGACGCCATCGCACCGGGCGTAACGACTGCATTGAAGGTCACGTCCTTCTTTTTGCCGTCGGCGCAGTGGATCGCAAAGGCCCAGTCCTCCTCACCGGTCATGGCGTTGAAGCGGCGGATGTTCACATTGCCCTTGGTGCGGCCATTGTTGACCAGGTTGGCGGTGTAAAGCCAGAGCATGCTGCTCTCTTCGCCCTCCTCCAGATCCAGGGCAATGGCCGCGCGCACTGCATCACCGGTATCGACGGCCCAGGCGGTTGTCATGGTGGTGGTGTCCACGCAGCGCAGGATGCCGTCCATATCAGCGTAGTAGGCGTAGCTGCCATACATCGCCAGGGAGGATTCCACTGCCGCGTAAGTGGCCTTCTGGTTCTTGGTGTGGCTCATCATCGTCACGGACTCAGTGGGCTCCTCAAAAGCGAAGACCAGGCCGCCCGTATCCTTGTCCAGCCGCATGCTCATGCTCAGCTTTTCGGTGTAGAGCAATCCGTTGGTGCCGATGGCAATGAGGGTATTGGTGTTACGGTCGATCAGCGCGGAGGTATCGAACGCGCCGGAGGCATTTTCGCTGTAGGGGCGCTTGAGCTTGCGGTCAATGCCGTCGATCATCCGCAGCTCCTTCTGATTGGTCAGGTTGTAGTAATACAGGCCGATATCGTCGCTGGTACCGCTCTTCATCTTGCGGGCATACTGGCCCACGGTCATCATCGGGTAGAACAGCGGGTGCAGGCTGGGAGTGGAGCGCATGGGATAGCCGAAGTCAATGGCCTCGCGGGTAGCGCTGCCGTCCGCCAGATCAAGGAAGTAGATCTTGCCATCCATGCCGGCAACGATGACTTCCTTCATGTTCTTCTGATCCTTGCGGGTCTGATCCAGCTCCATGCTCCTGCGGATATCCGCCGCCCACTTGACGATCACGGGCTGACCCGTCCAGCCGACGCCGTAGTAATTGCGGCTGCTGCCCGCAGCGCTGCCCGCCTCGACCGTCCATTCCAGTGACAATCCGGTGGGGTTCTCTACGGTGTCCTCCGCCGCATTCTGGCGGAAGGCGCTGCCGCGGAAGGTCGTCACGCCAAAGGCACGCAGAGGATATTCATCCGCCGCCGGCATGTTCATGGGTTCCTTACGCTGGTATTCCTTGGTTTTCTTGCCGTCCTTGTAGATCTCCGTCTCCACGATCAATGCCGGATTCGCGCTTTCATCCGCCATGGCCTCCAGCTTCGGAGTGACCGCCGGGGTAGGCGTGGGCGCTTCGGTGGGCTCGGGAGTGGGTTCAGCGGTGGGCTCGGGGGTCGGCTCCTCGGTAGGCTCCGCCGTGGGTGTGGCGGTGGGCACCAGAGTGGGCGTTGCAGTCACAGACAGAGTGGGCGTTGCAGTGACCACCGGGGTTTCTCCAGGCTGCTCCTGAGCAGGGGCTTCCGTGTTTTCAGCCACAGGAATTGCCGTTGGAGCGGGCGTCATCATCGGCACAACGGTGGGCGACGCCGTCTCCAGGAAGGTCATCGGCCCGCTGGACACGGTGGGGTTCGCCCCGCCCAGGTTCAGCGTCTGATACAAGCCGGTATCGACCCACTTGTCACCGCTCTGGATCTGTGCCTGCACATCGCCGGTATAGTTGCCCTCCATCAGCATCTCAAACATCCACACGACGGTGTTCTCGCTGCTGGGGGTCGAAAGCGTCGTCTTGGTGGGGATGACTGCACCATCAGCGTCGACCACCCGCACCTGCGTCACGCCGGAGGAGGTGACCATATGGAACACGACCTTATAGGGCGCAGTGGCCTGGGAAATGGTAGCGGTGAAGCCGCTGGCAGTCGCATCGGCCGCTTTGTCGTCCTCCTCGCCGCCGCCCAGGAGGCCCTTGATGGGCTCCGTGACCGCCCGCTTGACGCTGCCCAGCACGCCGGGATCATCCTCGGGGATCATAATCAGCCCAAGGATCAGCGCCGCCAGCACCAGCAGCGCGATGATCACAGCGATCAGGCCGCGGCTGCCGCCCTTCTCATCGTCCTCCACCGGCACGTTTTCATAGCCGATGTGCTCGGTTTCCGGGGTGCGGACGCGGCGGGGCATATCCGCACGGGAGGGGTATTCCGCCTCAGGCCGGCGGGCACGGGATTGAGTCCCCAGCTGCTGCAGAGGGGCATAGCCCTCCGCCTGTACCGGGCGGCGCACCGCCGGCGCTGCAGGCCGTTCTCCCTGCTCCCTGTGGGGACGCTGCCCGCTGAGCGCCGCAGGCCGGGGAATCCCCTGGCTGACGATCTCCTGGCTCAGAGGCTGCGGCACACGGGTCTGGGTACGGGTACTGCCATCCACCACCGGGGTATTGACGCGGGTACCCTGCGTCTGCGGGGCGGGCACTTCCTCCTGCGCAGGCATTTCCGGGGCCACATCCTCCACGGGCAGCTGGTCATTTTCATCAATCAGGCCTGCAAACCGCTCTGTACGGCGGCGGCGGCCGGTCTTCGCTTCATTGGCATGGGGATTCACCGGCGGAACGGCGCGGGTTCCCTGCTGATCGTCCTTGAACAGATCCATACAGGCTCATGCTCCTTTACTTAAAAGCCGAACGGGAAAATTCCACGAGCGGCCCATATTTTCCTTTGATCGGGCATACCCTATTATAGCGTACTTCCGACGCAATCTCAACCCCGGGCCGCCTTTGGGATGTAAATCTTTCGTAACAAAGGCAGCAGGGCATATACGATTCTATTATAAAGGAGAAGAACACCCCATGTCAACCGTACAGCTCCGTCCCGCCGCCCCAGACTTTTCGGGCAGCCGGACTTTTTCCGCCCTTCGCAGCGCCTGTCTTGGTGAAATGCACGCCCGCCGCCTTTATCTCCAATGCGCCCGCCGCATGGAGGACGCAGACCTCTATGTCATCGCCCACGCCTTCCGTTTCACCGCCGACCAGGAGAAGGAGCACGCCGATATCTTCCGCGGACTGATTGCAGCTCACGGCGGCCCCGGCGTTCCCATGGCGGAGGACGCCCCTCTGCTGCTGCCCGGCGAACCGCTGGAGCTCCTTCGCACCGTCACCCAAGCAGAGCACGACGAGTGGGACGTGCTCTATCCCCACAATGCCCGCATCGCCATGGAGGAGGGGTATCTGCGCATTGCAAGCGCCTTCCGCCGCATTGCGGAGACCGAGCACCTCCACGCCCGGCGGTTCCTGCAATACATGCATGCCCTGCAGGAGGGCCGCCTTTTCCGGGATGAAAAACACACTTCCTGGTTCTGCCTGCCCTGCGGCCAGCTCCACACCGGGCAGGAACCGCCGAAAACCTGCTCCGGCTGCGGGCGCAGTCAGGGTCACTTCATCCGCAGCAGCTTCTTTCCGTTTGTGATCGAGGGGTAAGGCCCTCTTTCTTTTTGCATTCCTGCCGCAGATATGCTATAATAAATATCTACACCTTTCCGCAGGGAGGTTATCCCATGAAACACATCGTCGCGCTGATCCCTCTTGACACCTATGACCAGCCCAAGGTGGACGCCGCCGTCCGTCAGGGCGTTGAATTATTGGGCGGCATCGGGCAATTCGTAAAGCCTGAGGAAAAGATCATCCTCAAGCCGAATCTGCTGGCCCGCGCCCTGCCCCAGAAGGCCATCACCACCCATCCGGCGGTGTTCTCGGCGGTGTGCAGGCTGCTTCGGGAGGAGGGCTATGAGCACCTTTCCTACGGCGACAGCCCCGGCAACCCCACCACCACGCCGGACAAGGCCGCCGAGGGCGCCGGCATCGCAGAAGCAGCTGCGTCCTACGGCGTGGCCAAGGCGGATTTTGCCTCCGGCAGCATCGTCCCCTTCCCGGAGGGCAGGGTGGCGAAATCCTTCTACCTGTGCCATGGCGTGCAGGCGGCGGACGCAATGATCAACGTCTGCAAGATGAAGACCCACGCGCTGGAGCGCATCACCGGCGCGGTGAAAAACCTCTACGGCTGCGTCACCGGAGTCAATAAGGCCACTGGCCATGCCGCCTATCCCAACAGCGATATCTTTGCGGACATGCTGGCGGATTTGAACCTGTGCATCAAGCCCCGGCTGCACATCATGGACGGCGTAGTCGCCATGGAGGGCAACGGCCCGACCTCCGGCACGCCGGTAAATATGAATGTGCTGCTGATGTCTGCTGACCCGGTGGCGCTGGACGCCGTCTTTGCAGCGCTTGTCCACCTGAGCCCCGAGGCAGTGCCCACCTGCGTCAGCGGTGCGAAGTCCGGGCTGGGCGTGATGGATGCGGAATCCATCGAGGTCGTCACCCCGGAGGGCAGCCTGACCATCGCAGAAGCCCAAGGCCGGTACGGCAAGGCGGATTTCGACGTGTTCCGCGGCGTGATCAAAAAGGGCTTCCTGTTCAACTTCATGCCTCTGCTGCCCTTCCTGCAGAATCGCCCGAAGGTCGATCTGAAGAAATGCATTGCCTGCGGCGTCTGTGAGGAAAGCTGCCCTGTGCCGGAAAAGGCTGTGCACTCCGGCAAGGGCCAGAAGGCGAAGTATGACTACAAGAGGTGCATCCGCTGCTACTGCTGCCAGGAGATGTGCCCGGTGAAAGCCATCGAGGTGTACCGGCACCCGCTGACGAAGCTGCTGTCCGGCAAGTAACTTCAAAGCTTCTCCCTTTGGGAGAGCCTTTTGAAACGGAGGTGATCCCCATTCCCCTGACATCCTACTGCAAAAAGTGCGGGCAGGACGTGCCCATTTCGTCCTTCTGCCCGAATTGCCGCGCCAAGCTCGCGGCGAATACCATCCGGCTGGCCTGGTGCGTGGATCATCATCCTGTTCGGGACTGGATGTGCTGGAACAACGTCATGCGGCTGCTGCTTCCGGTGCTGGGCGCCACGCTGGTGCTGGTCATCCTGCTGGAAGCCATCATGGGCGGCCTGGACGGCATAGTCATGCTCCTGAGCGGCGGGCTGATCGTCAGCCTGACGGGCATCATGGGCATGATCCTCGCGGTAATGCTGCTGGTCTTCATCCTCCAGGGCGAGGATCTGTTGGACTGCGTGATCGACTCACGCGGCATCCATGTGCAGCAGTATCTGTCTAATCCCACGGCGATGAAGCTGATCCTGCGGGGCAAATCACCCCGGATGCTGGAAGCCCTTGGCGAAGATAATCTGCTGCTCCTGTCCTCCCGGGAGATCGCATGGAAGGATATCCAGCGCGTGCAGCTCTGGCCCGAAAAAAACATGATCCTCCTCTACGCGCCCCGGTGGTGGATGCGGGTGAGCCTGCCCTGCACCCCCTTCACCTGGGAAGACGCGCTGGAATTCATTCGGGACAAAATCGGCAAGAAGAAGGCCGTCATCCTCCCGGAGGAATGCCGTCAGGCTGCCCCCGCCAAGGCAGCGAAGGCCCCCAAGCCCGCCCAGACACATCAGCTGACCTTTGAGGAGGTCGCGGCGCAGTTCGGCGGCCAGGAGGACGAGCCTGCAGTGCTTCCTTCCCAGGAAGTGACCGGCGAGCTGGAGAGCGACTTCACCTCCCTTCAGGACGTGCTGCAGGAGATCAAAGAGGCCGAAAATGCATAAAAATCGGGATGCCGCATGGATAGCAGCATCCCTTTTGATTTACTTGTTCACCCTCCGGCACAGGTCGCATACCGACCAGCAGCGGGTCAAATCGATGCTGATCCCCCGTTTTTCCGCCAAAGCCAGCAGCCCGGGCACCCCCGCCGCCGCCGCGCGCATGCCTTCATCCGCGAAGGGATCATACCGGGCGACGATGTTCCGAATGCTTTCCCGGCAGATGTTGCCGATCACGAAGGCGCAGACCGTCACATCGCCGTTTGGCTCGATGGACAGGGAAGTTTGGTTCGTCAGCGGCTCGGTGTAGGGCATGGACCCGCAGCAGTCCTGCATGGGCAGCCTGGCCGGGGGATAATAATGGCTCAGGTTGTCGATGGCGTTCCCCGCCAGGAAGATATCGTTGCCCTCGCCCACCGGCAGACCGGTTTCCGCCAGCTGAGCAAGAACCTCGCGGGTACGGCTGTTTTCCGGGCAGTCGAAGGCTTCATTCACCACCCACGCCGGGGAGAAGCGGGCCTTTTCGATGCCCGCAGCTTTCACAGCCCGGGCGAAATACCGCACCAGCTCCACCGGGATAGTCGCCTGATGAAAGCCGTCCGCCGAGATGAGCACCTCGTTCACACCGGCATCCGCCAGCGCCTGCGCCACCTCCCCGATGCGCAGGATGTCCCGACTGAAAAAGCGTTGGTGATCAGCTGGCGCTTAGGAATACCGCAGTCCGCCGCCATCCGGTGGATGGCGCATGTGACCTCCGGGTAAAGCAGCGGTTCGCCGCCGAAGGTCATCACTGACTGTACGTCATACATTTCCTTCAGTTCGCGGATGGCCCGCACCGCCGCCTCCTGCGGTACATGCGTCCCCCGGGGATGCGCCACCCGATCGCCCACGGAGCAGTGCTTGCACCGGCCTGTGCAGCGCTCAGTCAGGATGAATTCAAGCCGATTGATGTTCAGATAAGGGTTCATTTTGTTGCCTCCATTCGTAATTTTTCACCGCATCACGAACGGTGCAGAGGGCAGTCACATTCATCCGATACAGCCTGCCTCACTGCACCGGGAGGTTACCTCGCATAGTCTGCCGCATGGGCGTTCACCGCCTTTCGCCTCCTATATTATCACACTTTTCTTTGAGCGTAAAGTGTGGTATAATCAGCGGGAATGCACATCACCCTTTGGGATTGGAGATATGATCATGAGCAAAACCAAGGAACGCATCCGGAACAGCCAGCTGCGCTACAAGCAGGGGCTGGGGCAGAATTTCATCTATGACGAGGATTTGCTGGCCTCCCTCGTTGAGGCCGCCGGCGTCACCAGGGAGGATGACGTCCTCGAGGTCGGCCCCGGAGCAGGCAGCATGACCAAGCACCTGTGCAGGGCCGCCCATCACGTCATGTCCGTGGAGCTGGACGACCGCCTCATCCCCCTGCTGAACGGCTTTATGGCTGAGTATGACAACTTCACCCTCGTCCACGGGGACGTGATGACCGTCAATCTGCCGGAGATCACCGCAAACCTCCGCAAGCCCCTGTCCGTCGTGGCGAATATCCCCTACTACATCACTACGCCGCTGATGACGATGTTGCTAACCGGCCCTCGCCGGGCACAAGACCCGTCGAGCGCTTCGCTCGGCGATTCCAAGGAATCGCAGTCGCTCGTCGGGCAAAGCCCGACCTCCTTTGGCCCCCTGGACATCAAGCAGATGGCCCTGATGGTGCAGAAGGAAGTTGCCGACAAGGTCCTCGCCCAGCCCGGTGACGACAATTGGGGCCCCCTGGCGCTGCGCTGTCAGTTCTACTGCGACCCCTATCTGGCCATGGACGTACCCGCCGCCTGCTTCACCCCGGCCCCCAAGGTGGACAGCGCCTTTATCGTGCTGCCCCGCCGCGCGAAGCCCCTGGTGGACGTGAAGTGCGAGGAGGACTTCTTCCGTGTGGCCCAGGCCGGCTTTGCGCTGCGCCGCAAGACCATGACCAACGGATTGTGCGCCGCCTTCCACATGGAGCGCGCCGAGGCTGTCGAGCTGATGCAGAAGGCCGGTCTGGACGAGCGCGTCCGCTGCGAAAAGCTCACCTTTGAGGAGCTGGCCCGGCTGGCAGATGTGTACACCGATTGGAGGTCGAGCAAGGCATGAGTATCGCCAGATTCCTGCATGTGAGCGAGGAGCAGTACGCTTCCTCCGCCCTGCCGGATGCGCTGCCCATTACAGATATTCCCCTGCCACGGCGGGCCACGGCAGGCTCGGCTGGGT
>JBGUSK010000070.1:0-13337 GCA_045132495.1 Christensenellales bacterium
GCGGCGATGTGTCCATCCTGCACCGCGGGCAGACCTTCACCGTCGCAACCGTCGAGGCCATCCCGGATGATGAGGACAACCTTCATCACTGGGAGATCGGCCTTGTGTAAGGCGGTGATATCATGGGCGTACGCATTGAGATCAACAAGGCCGCCGTGGCAGCGCGGCTCACAGATGCATGGAAGCAGACCCTCGCGCCCGTCTCCGAACAGGCCCTGAAGGACTGCAACGAGCTGTGCAAGCAGGATCAGGGCAACCTGATCGCCTCCAGCCAGGTGCACAGCGACCTCCCCAACGGTGTGCTGAAGTGGGTGACGCCTTACGCTGCCCGGCAGTACTGGGCCATCCCCACGGCCTCCAAGGACAAGAACCCCGGCGCTCAGTGGCGCTGGGCTCACGCCGCGAAAGCGCTGCACGTCAGGGACTGGGCCAAGCTGGCGCAGCGGATCTTCAGCGGGAAGGTGTAACACATGACTGATTTTCTTGACGCGCTGATCGACATCGCGGAAACGACGCAGCCCTTCGTGCGCATCCTTCGCGGGCCGCTGGGCGACGGCCATTCCATTGCCATGGAATCCGCCGAAAGCACCCTCACCCGCCACATGGATAGGAACGAAGCCGTCCGCACCGCCGTGGTGATCAACGCCAAACATCCCGACATGACCACCGCCTACGAGGCAATCATGGCGATCCAGCGCAAGCTCACCCATCTGCCGGAGTTCCCTTCCGGAGAGGGCTGGCGCATCGTTGACGTCTGGGCGGACGACTTCCCCCGGCTGATCGGCCGGGAGGACGATAACACCTGGCTGTATGCGACCTCGCTCACAGCCGCGATCTACTACAAGGAGTGATAAACCATGGCTGATACCGTCATCAATTCCCCCAACCTGCAGGCCGTCTGGAAGACGAAGCTGAGCGTGGACACCACGCCCACCGCAGCCGCCCCGACCTACGCTGTGCTGTGCGCCGGCGTTGAGAACCTCGAGGAGGCCATCAACGAGCAGACCAAGCAGTACTTCTTCATGTGCGGCGAGGGCTTCGCCCACAACGAGGTCCCCGGCATGGCGCCCACCTTCACCCTGACCGGCCGACGCATCCACGGCGATACTGCACAGGACTACATTGACGCCCAGAAGTACGTTCCCGCCGAGGGCCGCAAGACCCGCATCAAGCTGGAAAGCACCTACCTGGACGCCGACGGCAAGACCCAGAAGACCACCACCATCACCTGCGCCGCCACGATGACCTCCATCCACACCCTGGGCGGCGCCACCAACGACAACAGCCCCTTCAACGTCACCTTCTCCCTCAACGGCAAGCCCGAAGTGGCCACCGCCTGATAACACCCCGGCACGAGGTAGCAGCTACTTCGTGCCGCTTTTTTTGAAATGGAGGTACCCATGAAGATCCGCAGCAAAAACCGCTTTTCCGACACGCTGATCGTCAGCACCGGCGCGCGCTCGATGGAGCTGACTGTGGACGTTGACCTGAACACGCTGGCCACTTCTTTGCGCAAGGCCAAGGAAGTCCTGGCACAGGCGCAGATCGCCGCCACGAAGGAGCCCTCCCAGGAGAACATGGCCGCCATGGGTCAGGCGCTGCGGGGGCTGGTCGTGTGCGTCTTTGGCGAGGAGCAGGCGGAGAAGTGCATCACCTTCTACGAGGGCAATCCGGAGTCCATGCTGGAAGACCTGATGCCCTACATCCTGCGCCGGATCGCGCCCATGGCGGCGAGGGTCAGCGCCCAGCGCCGCCGCGAACTGGAGAAGGCTGCCCGCAAGAATGCGAGGCGGCCCAAGTGAGACTGTACGAACAGCCCTGCTCCTCCGTCACCGTGGGGCGCAGGCGCTACAAGCTCCGGCTGACCTATGACAGGGTGCTCTTTGCGCTGGACGCGATGCAGGATCCCCTGCTGACCGACGCCGACCGGCTGCGTCTCATGCTGGGGCTGCTGATGAAAAGCCGCGTCCCGGCGTCCCTCCGGGTGCAGGAGCAGCTGCTGGAGGCCATCATGGCGGAGATCAACCAGCAGAGCAAGGAGAAAGACGGCCCGCCGGTCATGAGCCTGACGCAGGATGCACCGCTGATCCACGCGGCCTTCCGGCAGTCATATGGCATTGACCTACATCAGGTGGACTTGCCCTGGGCGACGTTCTGCGAGCTGCTGTCCGGGCTGCCGGAGGACACGCGCTTCTGCGAGGTGGTGTCCATCCGTGCGCGGCCCGTTCCTCCGCTTGACAAGAGCAATGGCAAGTACATCGACGAGCTGCTGAAAGCCAAGGCGTCCGTCGCGTTGGAACTGACCCCTGAGCAGCGCGAAGCCTCCTTCCAGACAGGATTGAACAGACTCGCCCAGAGCCTCATGGCATGGGCGGAACATTTCAACGAAAGGGGCGATTCCGCTTGAGCGACGGCAAGGTCGTATTCGATATCGAAGGCAACCTGTCGGGCATCAATTCCGCCCTGAATAGTGCCACCAACAACATCTCCAAGCAGACGGCCAAGTGGACGGTGCTTGGTCAGACGGCCATGAATGCATTGACGTCTGGTGCAAAGGTCGCCTTTAACGCCGTCAAGGATTTCGCCAAGAACGCCTTCGAGTACAACGCCCAAATGCAGACCTACGAGGTCAACTTCAAGACCATGCTGGGCAGCGCGGAAGCGGCGCAGGCTAAAATGGCCGAGCTGAAGCAGTACGCTGCGAAGACTCCCTTCGCCTTTGGCGATCTGGCGGACGCGACGCAGACAATGCTTTCCTTTGGTCTGACCAGCGAGAAATCTGCCCTTGCGCTCCGGCACTTGGGCGACATCTCATTGGGCGACGCGAACAAGCTGAAATCCCTGACGTTGGCCTTTAGTCAGATCTCGTCCACCGGCAAGCTGGCCGGTCAGGATCTCCTGCAGATGATCAATGCAGGCTTCAACCCGCTGAAGATCATCGCTGAAGAGACTGGCGCAGCCTACGCCGACCTGAAGGCCGTCATGTCCGGCGAGAAGACCTCCGAGGACTTCCAGCTGCGCATGGAGGCCGCCCGCCGCGAGGTGGAAGAGCTGGGCGTAAATGCGTCCCAGAGCGCCATCATGCTGGCCCAGATCGGCAAGGACGGCATGATCAGCGCGGACATGGTGGCCGCTGCCATGCGTATCGCCACCTCTGAGGGCGGCGCGTTCTACAAGGCACTCGAAAATGCATCCACCACCGCAAAAGGCCAGATCAGCACCATCAAGGACAGCTGGGACATGCTGGCCGGCAAGGTCACGGGCGGCGTGTTCGATCAGCTGAGCACGAATGTATTGCCCAAGGTCATCACCTGGCTGGATGAGCTGAACGCCGCCTACGACAAAGATGGCTTCAAGGGCCTCAAGGGCGCAGCCGGCGGCATCTTCGATGAGCTAGGCACGCTGGCTTTCAACGCTGGCGCCGGGCTCCTGACGCAGCTTTATAATGGCATCACCGGCGACACGAAAACCACCGAGGAGGTCAAGGCGTACCTGTCGGAAATCTTCGGTGCAGCTGGCGACGTTGTCGATAACATCAAAGGCGCCGGCGTCGATTTCCTTGAATGGATCCGTGATAACGGCGATCTGGTCGGGGCCGCGGCAAAGACCATCGGCATTGGCCTGGGTATCTTTGCTGTTGCGAGCAATCCGCTGGCAGGCATTCTGACAGCTCTGGCGGCCGCGCTGCTGCTGTTCACAACGGACTGGGCAACCTTCGAAGAGAAATATCCCAATATCGTCAAGGCCTTCGAGGACATAACCGGCGTTGATTTCAGCACCTTTGCCACCATCGTGGAGACTGCAAAGACAAAGCTGGCTGCCTTCTACAACGACGCACTGTTACCGCTGTTTACCTGGCTGAGCGAACACGGAGAAGCCGTGCAGCTGGCCCTCGCCGGCATCGGTGTCGCGCTGATGCTGATGGGAGCTCCTGTTGCTGGTCTCTCCTTGCTTTTGGGCGTCGTCATTGCCAACTGGGAAGATATCACAACCGCTGTCGACAACGCTGTGTCCGCCATCGGCACCTTCTTCACACAAACGATCCCAGACAGCTGGAATCAGCTCGTCACAAACGTCAAGCAGGGTTGGCAGGACAACGTTCTCACGCCCATTGATGAAGCCGCTCGGGCAGTCGCCGATTTCCTCGGCATCAAAGTCCCTGAAGATTGGTCGATGACGAAGGCGATCGAAGAAGCATGGGATGAGCTGGTCAAAAAAATAAATGCAGCAATCGCCGCTGTTGAAAACTTCTTAGGAATTGATCTTCCTGGCGGAAAAGACAGTTCTGCTTCTAATCCAGTATGGGTTGGCGAAGATGGTGCCTACGGTCCTTCTATGATCACAGATACGACAGAAGATTCTGAGCGCATCGCTTTCTCCCGCGAAGATGCTGAGACCTTAGTACAAAAAGTTCGCTCTGCTCGCAAAGGTCGTGAGGAAGAAGAGTGGTTCTCCCAAACCAATGGTGTAAACCAGTTCATCTATTCATTGGGAAAAGGAATTTCTGACCCTAAATCATCTCTGTTAAAACCCTCATCTACCAAAGAAGCAATACTGGATAAAGTCTCCTCCATATATGACGGCCGCTTCTCCGCCTGGGGTGCAGAAGCCCAGGAAGCCGCACGTTTGTACACGCAGTATAACAACGAGTACGAGCGCGGCAACAAAGAACGCTTCTCCGCCATGGAAGATTGCCTGCGGAAGATCGCCAAGGATCCCAATGCCAGCACCGATGATTTCCTGAGCTCCTTCAAGCAACTGGCCTCGCAGTTCGAAGAGGGTATGGTCGAGCTGCCAGTAAGCTGGTTTGAAGGAGCGGAAGCATCCCTGCAATCCGAGCTTGACGCCATGCACTTCTCCACCACGGTCAATGCAACGGTCGTTCCCCGGCTCTCCCAGATCGACCGACTGAACCTCGCATTGCCCGCCGGCTGGGGCGGTCAGGATCATGCCTCCGGCGGCATTTTCAACACTGCCACTCGCTTCCTCGGTGCGGACGGTATGCACACCTTTGGCGAGTCCGGTACGGAAGCACTGATGCCCCTGGACACCCTCTGGCGCAAAATGGGCCTGATCTTCGACCAGACCTTTGCCGCCAATCTGGATGGTCTGCAGTACAGCATCTTGCCGCAGATACCGCCAGCCGCTGCGTCCCCCGGACACGATGAGGACAAGCTGAGCGAGACCATCGCCGCGGCTGTCCGCGAAGCCGTTTCCGGCCTGACGGTGGAGATGGATAAGCGCAAGGTGGGCAGGATACTCAAACCCGTGATCTCTCAGGAGATGGCTGATGATGTCAACAACAGGAGGTGGACGTCTTGACCTATCTTGTAACTTTGGACGACTACGCCATGACAGATGTCTCCAAATTCGTCCGCATCCTGGACGTGATCGAGCTGCAGCACAAGCGCACGACCAACACCCAGGCGCGGCTCGGGTCGCCCGGCAGTGTCGTCACTCGTGACCACATCGATAGCCGCCAGGTGCGGGTGCAGTTTACACTGCTGACTTCCGACCCTGTGGAACGTACCGCCGCCCTGAGCGCCCTCAGCGCGTGGGCAATGAGAGGCGAATACCTCAAAATCAGCGACCGACCAGGCCAGCAGCTGCGTGTCGTCTGCACCGATGCGCCGCTGACCATGTCTAAGCGCAAGTGGACAGAAGCGTGCGAGGTGATCTTCACCGCCTTCGACCAGCCCTTCTGGGAGGACGTAACGCCGATGCAATCTGTAGCAACTCTGATGGATGGAACATTATCCATCTTCCCACCTGGTAATGTCCGTCAGGTGCCACTGACTATCAGCGTCACGCCGCAAGTTGAAACGCTGACCTCGCTGACCATCGCCGCAAACGGGGCGGAAATAGCCTTCTCCGGGCTTGCGGTGCCCGCCGGGAAAACCCTCGCTATTGACTATGTGGAGGGCTTCCTGACAGCAAAATGGACGGCCGACGACGGTGCAGTCGTTCCGTGCCTGAAGTACCGCACCGGCCCGGAGTTCATCCCGCTGAATACGCTGCAGCAGAACGACGTAACCATCAAAGCCGACGTGACTGTAAGGATTATCGTATCCGCACGGGGGTGGTATTGGTGACGCAGTATCCTCGTCTTTTGGATAATTCCCTGAGCCCCGCGGAGCCGCTGCCGCCCCTGCAGTATTCCCTCGTGGACAAGCTCACGCCGCTGTCCACAGCCTCCATCGTGTTGCCTAACAACGCGCCGGAGGTGGGCATCCGACGCTTCGTGGAGCTCTACGACGAGCACGGCAGTGCAGGCGTCTTTCGGGTAACAAACATCCGCACCGACGCAGGAGGCGTTCGCACACTGACCCTGCAGCACGGGCTATGCACCCTGAGCGACCACATGCACCCAGGCGAAAGCACCAACACTGGCTCCTGCCGGACACTGCTGACGAAGATCCTCTCCAACCAGATCCGCTGGACACTTGGCACAGTGGATGTTCCTGACGATCAGGACATGACCTGGGAGTGCAACAACACCAACGACCTTCAGGGCCTTCTGGCGATCATGAAGGAGCTGCCAGGCTACTACCTGGATTTCGACATGACTGCCGTACCCTGGGTGCTGCACCTACGGGCCAAGTCTACGGAGGTGGACTGCGAAGCTCGCTTCGACCGCAACCTCACGGACGCACAGATCGAGTACGACACCATCGACATGTGTACCCTCGCCTACGCCGACGGCTTGGACGCGCCCATCAAGGCGGACACCTTCGACGATTGGGATGAAATCGCCCGCCACGTCAGCGCGGATGAGGATCTGGGTGTTGACATCATCACCGAGACCGTAGAACGCTACCTGGAACAGGTCAAGAATCCCCGCGTTACCATCACCCTGACCGCTCTTGAGCTATCACGGCTGACCGGCGAGCCCTTCGACCACTTCCGCAAGGGTATGCTGTGCCGCTGCATCCTGGACGGCGTGACACATATTCAGCGCATTGAGTCCATCGAGCGCCCTGATCCGATCGGCGAACCGATGCACGTGGTGCTCACCCTGGCCTCCACGCAGAACGACCTAAGTGTCACCGTGGCCGGCCTGGTGGTGGATACCCGGCATGTCAATCAACTGTATCAGCAGATGCAGAAGGAGCTTCGTATTGAAGCAGATGCCATCGACATGCTTGCGGCAGAAATCGCACTGAAAGCCACGAAAATCGAAGTCGACATCATCGGTGATCGCATCTCTGTGGCAGAGATCCAGCTGAACGAGACCATCGGACAGTTGGGTTTAAAGGTAGATTACAACGACTTTGTATCTGCCATAAATGAGGTTTCCTTGACGCTTGATGCAGTAAACAACACGCTCTCCGCAAAGGCTGACCTGATCCTGCTGGACGGCTACGTCACGATGGAAGATTTTGAATCTGTAAAGGGCTGGGCTGATAATTTTGCTGGTGATTTGATCGAGGCGACAACGCTTGATGCAGACAACGCGACAATCAGCAGCCTGGTGGCAGAAAGCCTGATTGCGGGTACAGCTGACATAGATTCACTGATCATCAACGGCACATCCTTTAACCCCGCTAACTATGTAACAAGCTCTGCCCTTTCCGGCAGGCTCAGCAATTACGCAACGAAGGCTTGGGTGCTGGATCGAGGTTACGCTACATCATCGGATGTAGCGTCAGCGGTGTCATACTGTGCGACGACTTCCGAATTGAACGCATTGGCATCACGTGTTTCCGCATTGGAAGCGAAAGGATAAGAAGCATCGAATCGCTGTCTCAAACTCGGACAGCAAGGAGGACGCACCCACATGGTTCATGGTCATTCTGCACTACGTGAAATGCACGTTCGACGTCCGTCATCTGATTAAATAGCCGCATGCATTGCGCAAAGGTCTCATACTCACGAAAACCGAAAGGAAGCGATCTCGCAGAATGAATGACATTTCCACCCTGCACAGCTACCGCTGTGATCTGAACTGCGGTCCGTGCGAGGCCGAACTGAGAGCACCTCTCATGCATCAGGATGCACTGGCGGACACTTTCCGCGTTGAGGTATACCGGGGCGATAACAGTATCAATCTGAGCGGAATGACCGCTCACGGATACCTGCATTTTCCAGCCATCCAGCATACCTTGACGCTCAACGGTACAATCAGTGGAAACTCGGCATCCGTAACCTTCGACGACGATTGTTACGCACTGCCGGGCTTATGCTCCCTGGCTATCCAACTGGTGAACGGTGCCATGCGCCACACCGTCCTGAAGGTCGACTGCATCGTCAAGCGCACGGCTACCGAAAACGTCTATTTTCCCGCCAATTCTCCGACCTTGGCAGAGCTGATGGCAAGACTCGAAGAGTTGGAGACTTCGGGCGGCAGCAACAGCGATGGCACCGAGGCAGTCCCAGCATACTGGCTGACGCACCTGCAAAGTCGAGTCACGAGGATCCGCGAGGCAATGTCAGCTGCCGGATGGAACAAAAGTGCATTCCTGTTCTATTCCGACGCGCACTTGGGCTACAACTACGGCAGTTCTCCTGCGCTGCTCAAGTATCTGTATAAGAACACCCCCATCAATAAGGTTATCTTCGGCGGCGACATCATCAACACCGAGGGCGAGGTTGCATCCACGCTTGATTACCTGTGGGAGTGGAGAGCAGCCCTTCGAGGATTGGAACATCACAGTGTGCCCGGCAACCATGATGATGGCAACGACCCGGATAACCGCTGGACAGATGCCGATGTCTACACCTTCCTACTGGCAGCCGAGGAGTCCCCCTATGTTATGCGCGGTGATGCGCTGTACTACTACATTGATGAACCGGTAGAGAAGACCCGATACCTGTACCTGGACACCGCCACCAAGGACGGGGCGATTGCGTGGAATGACGCTCAGAAGACATGGCTGAAAGAAGTGCTTATTTCTACGCCTGATAACTGGCATGTTGTTGCAGCCGCCCACATTTGGGCAATTCCGGATTACTCGGTCACCCCTCCGACAGCCGGAGAACTGGGTGAAAGCGCTTTATATATGCTCGATGTGTTCGACAAGTACAATGCGAGAGAGGGGGATTTCTCCAACTGCGGTGCTCGTGTCGAATTCTGCGTCGGCGGTCACAACCACCGTGACAGCGACTACACTTCCGCAAATGGTATTCCTGTCATTCTGGTAGAAACCGACAGCATGCACGTCCGCAGTGGCTTGACTTGTATCAAGGGGACGACCTCCGAGAATAGCGTTAATGCAATCATTGCGGATTATGCATGCGGCGTGGTTAACGTTATTCGCATTGGACGTGGAGTGAGCAGAATTGTGAACCTCGACGGTTCCGGCAGCAGCTATGACGACTCGGAAGATAGTAGTGATGCTGAGGATACTACCTGGATGACCACGTGCATTACTCGCACGCTTCAAACCTCCAACGATACGGTCGCTATCGAATGGGCTGATAATGTCGATGGCGTGACCTATATTGTGTATGACGGTGATACCGAGGTTGCAAGGGTAACTGACCACACGCAAGCAGTGCTGTTCAACGTGTCTGCCGGCGAGCATGTTTACAGTGTGCGTCCGCAGAAGTCTGACAACGAAGTGGGTACATCTTCTGACAGCGTAACCCTCACGACTGTTGAGGATGTTGGCTTCACGAATATGCTGCGCATTGCGACAAATGAGGATGGCAGTCTGTACAATGGCGGCTATGGCTACAAGGAGAATACGCGTTACAGTTCAAGCAGTGGCAGTGAAGTACACGCTGAAGGCTGGGATCGTTCCGGTATATTCCCCGCGAAGGCTGGAGATGTAGTTCGCTTCTACGACATGGACTTCCTTGATGTGGATGGTTCGGGCGGAGAATGGCCGCGCAACAGCATCGAAGGCTATAACGAGGACTATTCGTATATCACAAGCGTTACTGGTGAGAGCTTAGATGCGTCCGGCGATGAGACTTGGGCTTTGGTGAGAGATGCTGACAGAGACATTATTCAGTTCACGATGGTCAGCAGTTGGAACAGCGTAGCCGATGGCGATATCGTTGCGAAACTCCGCGTGAACGCTCGTAATATTGACGCTTTCTCCATCATCACTGTCAACGAGGTGATAAACTCATGATCAGCGTACTGCACTTACTTTGGATCGTCCCGCTGTGCGCGACCATAGGCCTGCTCATTGGTGCGCTGATGGCAGTATCGTGAGCATAGTGGAAGGTTAAGCTTTTTCTTTTTTCAACCAACCTCGGACAATAAGGAGAACACTCCCATGGACACCCGATACATTCAGCTTCTGGCCATCCTGAACCAGATCAGCGTTCGCGGCGAGGACGTCGAGCGCATGTGCAAAGCAAAGATGCTGCTGCGAGAGATCGCAGCGGCTCCGCAGAACAACGCGACCAAGCCGGAAACGGCTGAACAGAAAGGAGAATCCTGATGGCTATCCACATCGCGGCCCCCAAGGGACACACCCTCGTACACCACACCTGTGACATGATCTTCAAGCAGCCCGTTGAGATCTATGCCGACTCCGAAGCAGAGATCCAGGCGCTGGAGGAGATCGTGGACGACGGCGAGATCAAGGTTATCCCCCAACCAGGCAGCTTCGCCATGACCGTTGAAAACGAGAAAGCAATTTCTTACATCCGCCTCCCCAAGGGCTGGGTGAAGGCATCGTAAGGAGGTGAATTGTATGAGTGATATGGCAAGAATGTTCTTCCTGGCGAAAGCCGCATGTTCCGCCCCCGCCCCCTCCGACATCGTCATCCTGCCGGAGACGGAGCTGCCGCTTGCAGAGGCGAACGACGGCATGTCTATGTACTATTGGGGAGAACCATCACCCTTTGAAAATCTCCCTGTTGCAGGAAACACTTATAAGATCAATTGGGGCGGTGTTGACTATATCAGCAAAGCCGTCGATGTTTCGTCACAGTCCGAAGCCCCTGCTGGTACGATGTTGGCGTTGGGCAACACCAACCTTTTCATTGATATGGGAGTCGAAAACCCTGCACCGGGTGCGCCATATTTGTTGGCACTAATGCCCACTGGCTTAGATGGCATGCACGTACAAATGATGACTAATGGCATCACCCCCGACCCGCCTGTCCTCTCCATCGTGCAGACGGAGGGCAGTAGCACGGACAGCGGGAATGTGGGCGTAACTACCATGCTTGTCAACATTGACGTTGCCACGATGACCATTGACAAGTCTTATGATGCGGTGTTAGCTGCGCTGAATGACGGAATCCCTGTGCAATTCAGGGTCTCGAATGAAAACAATACAAGTGTCCTTCACCTGTGCGAATTTGGCGTGAAAAGGATCGCGCTTGTTTTCTGCAACTTTGACGTTGATAAAGCATGGGCAGGCTACGTCATCACCCCTGATGGCAAATTCACGTTGGCCTAACCCCACCACCCGCCCCTGCAAAACGCCGGAGGGTCAAGCCTCCGGCGGGGTGGGTTCCCTGCAAAGGAAGTGATACGAAATGATCAAAGCGATCGACCTCGTTCTCCTGTTCCTGCAAGCCCTCGCCGAGGGCTGGGGATACATCTGGGGCAAGTCCGGTCAGGTGTGGACGCAGGCGAACCAATCCGCCGCCACCCGCGCCATGACGGTCAAATACGGCAGCAAGTGGATCGGCAAGATCGTTGCCGACTGCAGCGGTCTGTTCGTCTGGGCGTTCAAGAAACTGGGATTCAAAATCTACCACGGCTCCAACACCATCTTCAACAAGTATTGTTCCACCACCGGCCCGCTGGCTGGCGAAGTCCGAATCCGGCGCGGAACCGCCGTATTCCAGAACACCAACGGCAAGCGCGGTCACATCGGCCTGTACGTCGGCGGTGGCATGTGCGTCGAGGAACACGGTACGCAGGCGGGCATCATCAAGAGTCCGCTGTCCACCTGGGACGAGTGGGGCGAACTCAAGGACGTGGACTACACCGACGAGATCTGGGAGACCTTCGACATCATTCCTGCGGACACCCTCTCCAAGGGTGCGAAGGGCGAGCTGGTGAAGTGGCTCCAGCGCGGCCTGGTCGAAGCCGGTTATGATGTGGGCAAATCAAAGGACGGCTCGCCTCTGATCGACGGCATTTACGGCGCAGACACGGTCAGTGCAGTGCGGGCTTTCCAGTCCGACAAGGGGCTGACGCCTGACGGCAAGGCGGGCAAGAAAACCATGGCAGCCATCAAAGCCATCCTGGAGGATGACGAAGACGGCGAGGACAAGCCGGAGGAAGCTCCCGCAGAAGCCCCTGACGAGCCGCAGGAAGCCCCCGACACCTGGGACACCCTCACCCTCGCGGAAAAGGTGGAGAACCTCAACGAACGCCTCAAGCGGCAGGAAGGAGGAATCCACGATGCCTGACACTGTCATTGTCGCGCTGATTTCCGGCGCGTGCACGCTGATCGGCACCCTCGGCGGCATCCTCTCCGCCAACTCCCTGACCTCCTACCGGCTGAAGAAGCTGGAGGAAGAGGTCAACAAACACAACAAGGTCGTCGAGCGCACCTTCCGTCTGGAGGGCCGCATGGACGAAGCCGAACACGAGCTTCGCGACCTGAAGAAGTACCACCAGCCGCATTAAAGAAAGGAGAAATACCGTGAACTTTGGAGCCGCCGTTGAAGCCCTCAAGCAGGGTAAGAAGGTAGCAAACCGTGCATGGCATGGAAAGGATATGTTCCTGTTCCTTGCCAGGGAAATCGAGTTTCACACCGATGCAGATTTGTCCTGCGTGAGTCATCTGCAGGGAGAGCTCGTTCTCCCTGCCATCGTGATGAAAACCGCAGAGAACCAGTTCTGCGTCGGTTGGTTGGCCAGTCAGACTGACATGCTCAGCGAAGACTGGTATATCGTCGATTGAACTGCAACACCCACAACAGAAAGGAGAATCCTCATGTCTCAGAACCAGAACACCACCCATAAACGCTGGCGCTCTGCGCCCCTTTGGATCGCCCTGGCGGCGCAGCTGATCGGCTTGCTGGTCGTTCTCGGCGTGATCGACGCCGGCCAGAGCGAGGTGCTGAACGGCCTGATCATCGCCATCTGTGAGGCGCTGACGGCTTTCGGCGTGCTTAACAACCCCACGAGCAAGAATACTTTCTAACACATGCCCGGGAAAATCCCGGGCACTTATTTTTTTGCATAACAAAAGCACCGGATCACTCCGGTGCCTTGATGGTTACGTCCAGGACGAACACCCATGCTGCAAGATATAGCTTCAAAGTGTTCACCTGAGTTCCGTATGGTGGAGCTGAGGAGAGTCGAACTCCTGTCCGAAGGCTCGCAAGCAAGACCTTCTCCGAGCGCAGTCTGTGGTTCAAAATTCCCCCGCGCCGACGCCCACAGACAAGAGTCGGCGCGGAGTAGCTTCATG
>JBGUSK010000071.1:0-12078 GCA_045132495.1 Christensenellales bacterium
AGGGTCTTCAGTACAAACACCCACAGGAAGATCGTCACAATCGACAGTGCGGAGGTAAACACCACCAGGGCTGCGGCCAATTCTCCGTCGCCGTCCATTTGCTGGGCCATAGGGAAGGAGGACACTGCTGTTGGTGCACCGAAGTAGATCAGGATCGGTACCAGCGTTTCCGCCCGGAAGCCCAGCAGCGCGCCCAGCGTCACCATGATCAGCGGGGACACGACCAGCTTGCCGCCAATGCCCAGCATCAGCTGCCGGCGGTAGGTCCTCGCGCTGGCGAAGGAGAAGGATGCGCCCAGTGCCACCATGGACAGGGGGGTGGCCACCTTGCCCAGGTCGGTGACCGTCTTCTTCAGGTCAGCGTAGAGCGGGATGCCCAGCAGGTTGAAGGTCAGGCCCAGCAGGGATGCGATGATCAGCGGATTCTTCGCGATGCCCAGCAGCATTTTCTTCACGCTGGGCTTGCCGCCGCGGAAGGTCTCCAGCGTGATGACCGCGAGCACATTCACCAGAGGCACGCACACGCCGATCAGCAGATTGGTGGGGCCCATATTCTCCCTGCCGCACAGCGTTTCCGCCATCGGCAGGCCGAAAAGGGCGAAATTCGAGCGGAACATGGCCTGGATCAGCACACCACGGCGGGGATTCTCCTTCTCCATCCGGGGAATGATGAACATCAGCGCCGCAAACCATGCGATCATGGCCAGACAGCAGAAAACCATCAGTCCGGGGTTGAAGGACGCGGACACGTCGGTGTCATAGACGCTGTTGAACAGATAAAAAGGCAGGAACACCTTGAAGCAAAGGCTGTTCAGCCCCTTGCGAAGCTCCTCCTTGATCATGCCGATGCGGGCGAGAAAATAACCCAGCATGATGCACAGCATCACGGGCAGCACGGCGTTGAATGCGATGATCAGATTCTGCATGGCGATCTCCTGTACGAGGTTTTTGCGGAAACCAGTATACAACTTTTTTTGGTTGCACACAAGGGTTTTTGCGTCGTTTTTTTAGGTGAAGATCATCCCAGCGCCACGTCCAGGATCATCATCACCGCAAAGCCTGCCATTGTGGAAAAGGACATCCATGCCGGGTGAAGGCTGCGCTGGCTCTCTGGCACAAGTTCGGCGATGACGACCACCACCATCGCGCCTGCCGCGAAGGCCAGCGCAAAGGGCAGCACTGACTGCACATACACCGCCAGCAAACACCCAAGTACCGCAGCTATAGGCTCTACCGCACCGCTGAGCTGGCCGAAGAAGAAAGCCTTCCTCCGGCTCATGCCCTCCCGGCGAAGGGGAAGACTGACAGCTGCGCCCTCGGGGAAATTCTGAAGCGCAATGCCAATGGCCAGCATCCATGCGGCGGTCAGTGCAGCGGGGGTGGCAGTCGCCGTCAGTGCGCCGAAGCTTACGCCGATGGCGAGACCTTCAGGGATGTTGTGCAGCGTGATGGAGGATACCAGCAGGATGCTGCGGCGATGCCCCTTGGCGGACACAAGGAAATCAGGTGAAAAGCCTTGCATGATGTGATCCGCAGCCAGGAGGAGCAGTCCGCCGCAGAGGAAGCCTGCTGCCGCCACCAGCCACGGAAGCTGTCCCTGGCCCTGTGCAAATTCGATGGCGGGCGCCAACAGCGAGAAGTAGGAGGAAGCCAGCATCACGCCGGCGCCAAAGGCCAGCAGCGCGTCCATCAGCAGCGGATGCGTCTTCCGGGCAAAGAGAACCAGGGCTGCACCGAGGGCTGTCACCCCCCAGGTGAGCAGTGTCGCCAGCAGGGATTGCAATAGGGGAGATAATGTCAACAGTTCGCTCAAGGCAAACCGCCTCACTTCCATTTCGGGATGCTTCAGCGTATGCGGGGCAGAATAAGGAGGTGCAGAGTTGTAAAAATGTCGGAAAAGTTTCTGCCTCGCGGCAGGAATCCGACAGGCGGGCACAGAATATATATGATTGCTGTTTTGGCGCGTCTGCGGATTATGCAGGCGCGTTCATTGCGCTGACCTAATGAAACGAGTGATTGAATGATTCAGATTCCCTACACCCTCCGCACGCTGGCAGGCGAGGAGGAGACCCGTCTGGGCGAGCGCTTATTCCGTGCCGGACGGGTACGCATTGCGGAAAAAAGCGCTAAGCTCCTGCGCTGCCAGGTGGTGGAGGAAGGCCGGTATGAGGTGAGTATCTCGGCGGATGCGGCCAATGCGGCAAGCCATCGGTGCACTTGCGCCACCTCACAGGAGAATGGCGCGTGCCGGCATATTGTAGCGGCGCTGATGGCCTGCCAGGATGCAGGTGCAATGGATGAGATGATCCGCCGCCGCGCTGCCGCCTCCGGCCCCAAGCTGATGGCGGCCATGGAGCGTACTCTCCCGGAGGAGGGCACCATCCGCATGAGCATCCGCCTGATTGTCGAGCCCATCCGCGAGGAGGACGCCACCGGCCAGCCCTGCAAATTGAAGCTGGTGCTGCTGATCGGTGAGGAAAGGCTGTATGTGGTCAAGTCCATCCCGCAAATGCTGGAAGCGATGGAAACCGGTACGCCCATCGAGTATGGCAAGGGCTTCACCTTCCACCCGGAATGGATGCGCTTCGGCCCCACGGAGAACCGCATTTTGTCTATTTTGAAGGCCATGTGCCTGGCCCAGAAGGAGGGCGGTGTGGCTCTTCGCGGCGCGGAGCAGCGCGAGCTGATGCTGCCTGCACCCTATGCAGAGGCCATCCTGAACGAGCTGCGCGCACTGCCCTTCTCCATCAAGGACGGCGACAATACCCACACCGTCAAGCGGGTGATTCAGAGCCGGATTCCGCTGCACTTCCGTGTGTCCAGCGATCTGCGCGGGCTGTCCGTGGTGGGGCGCTTCCCCAAGGAATTCCGCCCGCTGACGGCCTCCTGCTCCTACGCGCTGGTGGGCGACAAGGTCGTCCATGTGGAGGAAGCCCAGCGCAATGTACTCCGTGTGCTGTACAATGAGCAGCTTGCCGGCGGCAGTCAGTGCCAGTTTGATTATCCCCTGCGGGAGGCTGCCCGCGTGATCGGCGAGCTGGTACCCTTCCTGCAGATGACGGCTGTGGTGGAGATCGCCGAGGAACTGCAGCGTCAGCTGATCCGTCTGCCTTTGACGGCCCGCGTCTATCTTGATCGCGCCGGAAACGGCAAGGACGTGGTGGCCCGCGTGACCTTCCGTTACGGTGAGCGCGAGATCGATCCCTTTGACGAAATGCCATTGCCGGAAAGCATCTCCCGTACGGAGAAGCTGCTCCTGAGGGATGCAGCAGCCGAGCGTCAGGTGCTGGATGCGCTGGGTGCATCGGGTTTCACGGTTTCGAAGGGCCATGTGTATCTCGCTGGGCAGGATGCGATTTTCGATTTTGTTTCCGAGGGCGTGGCGAAGCTGCAGTCCGTGAGCGAGGTGTATCTGTCCAATGAGTTCAGGCGGCTCGCGCCCCGCAAGCCCATATTCCGAGGCAGAATGCGGATGAACGGCACCGCCCTGGAGTTCAAATTTGAGGGGGACGGCGAACCGGCGCAGGAAATCTATGCCATCATGGAAGCCATCGCCCGTCGCCGCCGCTATTTCCGCCTGAAGGATGGCTCCTTCCTCGACCTGAGTGCCATGGAGGACTGGCAGCCTCTGGCGGACAGTATTTACGAGGCAGCCACGGTGGAGGGCATCGACTTCATGACCGGCGGCGAGGATACCGTGCAGCTGCAGACATACCGCGTCTGCTATATGGAAAGCCTGCTGCAGGGTCTGAATGTGCCTGTAGAGGTGGAGGAAAGCGTCCACGACACCGTTCGTGCCTTGACGGAGCCCTCTGAGACGGAGCCGGTGAACCTTCCTGCCGGGCTGACGCTGCGGCCTTATCAGCAGCGCGGCGTGCAGTGGATGCAGACCCTCGACCGGCTGCATCTTGGCGGTGTGCTGGCGGACGACATGGGCCTGGGCAAAACGGTGCAGGTGATCGCGCTGCTGCTGTCTGCAAGGCGTCCGGAGCCGCAGGTAGGGACGATTCAGCCCTCCATCGTGGTGGCACCCACGACGCTGACCTACAACTGGCTCAGCGAGCTGGAACGCTTCGCGCCTGACCTGTCCGTGATGGTCATGGCGGGCACCGCAGCCCAGCGCGCCAGCCAGATCCGCCATGTGAAGGAAGTCGGCGATGTAGATGTGGTCATCACCTCCTACCCGCTGATCCGTCAGGATATCGCACTCCTATCCGATATCGACTTCCGCTTCGCCATTTTGGACGAGGCGCAGCACATCAAGAATGCCGGCAGCAAGGGCGCGATTGCCGTGCGCCAGCTGCGTGCACAAACCCGCTTTGCTCTCACCGGCACGCCCCTTGAAAACGGCGTAGGCGAACTATGGAGCATCTTCAACTTCGTGTTGCCGGGCTTTTTGCTTTCCTACAGCGCGTTCATGCGCCGGTATCAGGACGGCAGCGAGTCCGACGATCTGCGCCGCCGCATCAGCCCCTTCCTCATGCGCCGCCTGAAGAAGGACGTGCTGACCGAGCTGCCCGACAAGATCGAGACGGTCATGACCGCCCAGATGAGTCCTGAGCAGAGCAAGGTCTATCAGGCCACCATGCTGCGCCTGCGCGACCGGGTGGACGCCATCGTCAAGGAGAAGGGCTTCGACAAGGGCCGCACGGAGGTTTTGGCGGCTATCACCCAGCTGCGGGAGATCTGCTGCCATCCGGCGCTGGTGCTGGATGATTACACCGGCGCTTCCGGCAAGCTCGATCTGCTGCTGGAGATCCTCCCGGAGGCCATCGCCAAGGGGAGGCGGGTGTTGCTTTTCAGCGCATTTACATCCATGCTGAAGATTCTCCGCCGGGAGCTGGAAAACAGCGGCTATGGCTGCATGTACCTGGACGGCGATACCCCTGCACCCCGCCGGGTGGAGATGTGCGAGCAGTTCAATGCAGGTGCGGAGGGCACGCAGATCTTCCTCATTTCCCTCAAGGCGGGAGGTACGGGCCTCAATCTCACCGGCGCGGATATGGTCATCCATTATGATCCCTGGTGGAACCCTGCTGCTGAAGAGCAGGCCACAGACCGTGCCTACCGCATCGGTCAGACCCGCAAGGTGGAGGTCATCCGCCTGGTGACCCATGGCTCCATCGAGGAGCAGGTGGTCGCTCTGGGCCAGCGCAAGAAAGCCCTTTTTGAGCAGCTTATCAAGCCTGGAGAGAGCCAGGTCAGTGGACTCAGCCCCCAGGAAATCATGTCTCTTTTCCGCTGAGTTTGCAGGATCGTGCGTCAATAATGGCGTGCGATCCTTTTTTGTGGTGACGAAGGCTTGAATATTCTCCCGAATCCGCCGCAGGGCTTGCAGAAACATAGTATTTTGTGGTACAATGCAGGAGTGGGCGTGTGTCATTCGTTATATACATGTCCCAGTGATTGAGATTGACTGCCTTCGCCGAAAGGATGTTATTATGCAGAATCCGCAAACCACCCGCCGCCGCCGTGCACAGGCGGAGCCCCAGCCGGTCGAGAAGCCCGCTGCGGTCAAGCGCCGCCAGAAGATCCGCAAGATCGGCAACGCCATGGCGATGCTCATCCTCGCTGCTGTGGTCGTGCTGCTGATCCTCATCTGCCCTAAGGAACCCGTGCGCCATGCATACTACACCATCGCCACGGATGACAATCAGGTGGAAACCCATGGCGCCTCCAGCGGCCTGTATCAGGGCTTGGTGATCAGCGAGGTTATGGCTTCCAACCAGACTGCCCTGCCGGATGAAAAGGGCGAGTACCCCGACTGGATCGAAATCTGGAACAGCAGTGCCAAGGACATCAATATGGAAAATGTCGGCCTGAGTGATGATGAGCTGTCCATTAGTTTCCTGTTCCCGAAAATGACCATCAAGGCGGGCGAGCGCCTCATCGTTTACTGCGACAAGACCAATCAGGCCGTTGTAGGCAAGGCGATGCATGCCAAGTTCGGATTGTCCTCCAATGGCGAGACCATCACCCTGTATGACCCTGACGCCTATGTGATCGACTCGGTCAAAACCCCCATCATGTCGGCGGATGAAAGCTATGCCCGCCTGGATGACGGCTCCTGGGGCTTGACGAGCGAATTCAGCCCAGGGTATGAAAATACCACCGAAGGCTTCCTGGCCTTCCGCAATGCCACGATGGTCACCGATGGTGCGCTGATCATCTCGGAGATCTGCCCTGACCCCCTCAGCGGCTACCGCGACGAGGATGGCGAGCTGGTGGACTGGATCGAATTGTACAACACCACGGGCGAAACCGTTTCCCTGGCGAACTATGCCCTGTCCAACAACGAAAACAAGCCCCTCAAGTGGCGCTTCCCAGAGGGCGCTATGGTGGCCCCCTATGGGTACTATGTCGTATTCTGCTCCGGTAAGGACATTGACAATGGTCCTGCAGGCGTGCCTCATTCCAACTTCAAAGTCAACGCGGAGCATGCTACCATCGTGCTTTCAGACAGCCGCGGCCGTCTGGTGGATCGCGTCACGCTGGATAATATCCCCGAGGACGCTTCCTACGCGCGCAACGAGGATGGCACCTTCTCTATCCATGTGAAGACCACTCCCCAGCTGCCAAATACCTCCTCCGGCGAGCATCAGATGGATATCTATCTGCGGGCGCTGAATAAAACTGGCGTGTATATCACCGAGGTGATGGCCTCCAATGATGACGTGGTGGCCCACAGCGGGGCGGATTATACCGACTGGATCGAGATTTATAACTCCTCCGCAGAAGTGGTGGATCTGTCCGGGTACGGCCTGAGCGATAACCTTGGCCGTGCCCGGAAGTGGCAGTTCCCTGATGGAACGCTCATCATGCCAGGCGAATACAAGCTCGTCTGGTGTGACGGCGATACGGAAGCGAACTCGGCTGGTGAGCCGCATACCTCCTTCGGGCTGATGAAGGCGGGCGGGTATTCCGTCGTCTTTGCAGACCCGACGGGCAAGATTCTGGACAAGCTCGTGCTGCCTGCGGTGCCAACCAATGTGTCCTACGGCCGCACGATGGGGCGTGAGGGCTTTTTTTATTACGACGCCCCGACGCCCGGCCAGCAGAATGGCGATGGCTTCCTTGGCTATGCTGACGCGCCGGAACTGACCGTAGCGGCAGGTATGCATGACCAGGGCCTGAAAATAGGGTTCACGATCCCCGAGGATGCTACGGTCTATTACACCACCGACGGCTCTGAGCCCACGGTCATGAATGGCATCCCCTACACGGGGCAGGAGATCGAGCTGAACTTTACCACGGTCATTCGGGCGAAGGCATATCCCGTTAACCCGATGTACCATGCCAGCACGACCACCTCGGGCACTTACCTGATCAACACCTATCATGAGGTGCCGGTGGTGTCGGTGATCGTCGATCCTGACCTGCTGTGGAACGAGGAATATGGCATGCTGGCGGACGGGCCAGACATCGTCAAACCCGCTCCTGGCAAGCTGCCTTGGAAGAACACCACCTACCGCAAGGTGAAGGACAAATCCATCCCCTATGAGGGCTATATGGAGTACTACGATATAGACGGCACGCAGGTGTTCAGCCAGGGCATTGCCATCAGCACCGCGGGCGACTTTTCCCTGGATATGCCTCAGAAGTCCTTCAAAGTGCGCGCTAAGTCGGAATATGGTGAAAAGACCTTTGCCGCCGCTCTTTTTGAGGATCGGCCTTATACGGAGTATAAATCCCTTGTGCTGCGTAACTCCGGTAACGACAGTGCTTGGACGCGCCTGCTGGACGGTTTCCAGTCTCGTTTGATGGATGCGTATGGCGTGGAGGTTCTCCACCAGGCATGGAAGCCTGTGGCGGTGTACTTGAATGGAATTTACTGGGGCCATATGAACCTGCGCGAACGCGTCGATCGTTATTTTGTCGCCCAGCATGAGGGCCTCCCTCTGGAGGAAGCCGACAATATGGACATCCTCGTGGGCAGCGGCAGCGTGGAATATGGCTCCAACAAGGAATTCAAGGCCATGGTCAAGAAGCTCAAAGAGAGTGACCCGGCAAATAATCCGGAGGATCGTGCCTATCTGGATGCCAACATCGATGTGGAAAACCTGTTGGAGTATATGGCTGTGGAGATGTTCTTCGGCAACTCCGATATTGGTAATACCCGCTTCTACCGTCTGCATGGCACAGATCCGAAGACTGGTGAGCGTTACAAGTGGCGCTGGATACTCTACGACCTGGACTACGGCATGTTCAACTCCAACTTCAACAGTCCGCGCAGCTATACCAAGGCAAAGGGCATGGGTGATAAGAATGTCGACAACACATGCTTCCTGACGGTGCTCAAGGTGCCGGAGTATAAGGATATGTTCCTACGTAAGTTGGGGGACATATTTCAGACGTTCACGCCGGAATTCATGACCGGCATCCTGGAAGAATGCATTGCAGAGCTAAAGCCTGACACCGAAATGAAACTACATTTTGCCCGCTGGGCCGAGTACCATGACCGGATGGTCATGAGCGAGTGGCCTACCAGAGAAGGCGCTGCGTACACCTACTGGCAAGGCCGAATCACTCGACTGAGGGATGTGACGATTCAGCAGCGCCCCCATAAGCTGTGGCAGATGGTGAAGGATCAGTTCAAACTGACGGATGCCCAGATGCTGAACTACTTCGGTCCTCAGCCCCCGCTGGAAGCCGAGTGAGCAAGCTGAAAAAAGTCGGAAAATCTTGCAGTTCTACCGATAATGCTGTATAATGAATAAACGCGGCTGTCCGCGCATGACGACAACGAGGAGGAATCCCTGTGAACACGGGTAACCTGACTGTCAATAACAACAACACCCTGTCCGCCTTCTTTGCGGAGCAGTTTGCAAACCTGACCCCCTGGAGCGTCGCTCTGGGACTGATCTTCGGCCTGGTGGTCGGCCTCATCATCGCGTTTGTGTACAAGCGCTGCTATCGCGGTGTGCTCTACAGCCCCAACTTCGCCCTCACGCTGATCCTTCTGACGCTGGTGACCACCCCTGTCGTTATGTGTATCGGCTCCAACATCGCCCTTTCGATGGGCATGGTGGGCGCGCTGTCCATCGTGCGTTTCCGTACTGCGGTGAAGGATCCCCTGGACACGGCTTACATGTTCTGGGCGCTGACGATGGGCATCCTGCTGGGTGCGGAGCAGTACATCATTGCGCTGGTGGTGGTGGCGGGCATTTCCGTCATCCTCTTCGCGCTGAATCTGTTCAAGTTCACCAGCCCCAACGGCTATCTGCTGGTGCTGCACTATGACGAGGACGCTGAGTACGACATCAACCAGCAGCTGCGCCGGTCTGTCAAGTACCGCCGTCTGCGCTCCAAGACCGTGACCCGCTCCGGTGCGGAGATGACCTACGAAGTCCGCCTGGACAACAAGCAGGATCTCGTTGCCCTGATGCTGGGCATTGACGGCGTGCACGACGCGACCCTGGTAGCCTGCCAGACGGAAGCCGGCGCTTAAGGGGCGCTGCCCCTTAAGAAACCCCGCAAGAGGGATTCATCCCTCTTGACTCCCTTTTCGCGTTGCGGCTGGACTGCTCCTTTGCGGTTGAGTGCGCGGGGGAGTTGGGTGTGGGGGTGTGGCGTTGACTTGCCGCGCCCTCATGGCGCGCGCTACATGCCAGATTTCCCGTGGGAGGTGTCGGAGGGCCCGCAGGTCCTCTGACTGAAATCGTATCCGCCGGGTTTCACGGCGGGGCGGGATCGTTTTTCGCTCTGCGAAAAACTTTCCTTGCAAAAAACCCAATAGGATTTTTGCGAAACCCTTATGAAAGGAGGCGCATCCATGCCTGCCAACATCCCTCTTCGGCATGAGCTGAAGTTCTTCATCAGCGAGATGCAGTACCAGGTGCTGTCCCGCCAGCTGGATCGCGTCCTCTGGCGCGACCCCAATGGCGACGAGAACAACGAGTACCATATCCGCTCGCTGTATTTTGACACCATCTTCAACGACGCCTACTTCGACAAGCTTGACGGCGTGCAGAACCGCAACAAGTACCGCATCCGCATCTATAACATGCAGGATAAGGTCATTAAGTTGGAATGCAAGACTAAGGTGGGCAGCTTGATTTCCAAAAGGAGCCTGTCCATCCCCCGCGACCTGGCGGATCAGATCATCGCTGGTGACACCACTGATCTGGAAAAGACCCGCAGCGGCCTGCTCGGTGATGTATACCGCGAGATGACCTGCGGCCTTCTCCGCCCGGTGGTCATTGTGGACTATGTCCGTGAGGCTTATCTCCATCCGGCGGAGGAAGTGCGCATCACCTTTGACAAACAGCTGCGCACTGGCATGGGCAGCATCGACCTGTTCAACCCGAAGGTGCCTACCATCCCGCCCTTTGACAACGGCGAGATCATCCTGGAGGTCAAATACAACCGGGTGATGCCGCCCTACATCCGCGATTTGCTGTGTACATACTGCCCCAATGCGGTGCAGAGCGCCATCAGCAAGTATACCTGGTGCAGAAGATTTGAAGATATGGAAGCCTGACCCCACGGCTGCGTGCAAGCGCAGCCTTTTTTGTGCATAAAATATGGAAGCGGTATCGGGTTTTGAAAATATGGGCTTGCTACAGCCCACAAAATATAGTAAAATAGAAGAACAGGAGGCGTGAGAATGACTCTGAATGAAAGAATATCAGCGCTGGAGGATCGTCTGCGGACTGCGGACGCGCACCTCAGCGTGAAGCGAAATGCGCTCATGGCGCGATATACTACTCTACATCTTGGAGGCCCGGCGGATCTGCTTGTATCTCCCGACAGGCCGGAGCAGATCCCCCTCGTGCTCAAGGCTGCACATGAGCTGGATGTGCCGGTGATCATCATCGGCAACGGCAGCAATCTGCTGGTGAAGGACGGCGGCATTCGAGGTTTGGTGCTGCGGATGTGCCGCGACATGCAACGCATTGAGGTTCGAGGCAATACCATTCGCGCGGAAGCGGGAACGATGATGTCCACCCTGTCCATGGCGGCAGCGGAGGCGAATCTGGCGGGGCTGACCTTTGCCAGCGGCATCCCCGGTACGGTGGGCGGCGGCGTGTATATGAACGCAGGCGCTTATGGGGGGGAAATGGGGCAGGTGGTATCCCTGGTGGAGGGCTACGACATGACCGGCGAGCCCTTCCGCTACAGCCATTATGAGATGCAGTTCAGCCATCGCCATACCCGGCTGATGGACGAGAACAAGCTGATCACCCATGTGACCTTCCAGCTGCAGCCCGGCAGGCGGGAAGCGCTGCTGGCAGAAATGGTGGACTACAACACCCGCCGTGCTGATAAGCAGCCCCTGACCAGATTCAGCGCTGGAAGTACCTTCAAGCGCCCGGCAAATGGCTATGCATCGGCGATGATCGACCAGTGCGGGCTGAAGGGGTTTTCAATCGGTGGCGCGCAGGTAAGCGAGAAGCATGCTGGCTTCTGCATCAACAACGGTGGTACAGCGGCGGATTTCCTGGCGCTGATGGCCCATGTGCAGCAGACCGTGCAAGCGCAATTCGGTACGCTGCTGGAGCCTGAGGTGCGTATCCTCGGCGAGGACGCACCGGCTACGGAAGCATAATATTTCTACACCAAGGAGAGCGAAAAGATGCGCTTTTTGCTTGTGACAGGCCTGAGCGGCGCAGGAAAAACGTCCGTCAACCGGTATCTGGAGGATATGGGCGCATTCTGCGTGGACAATCTTCCACCGAACATGATGTTCAAGATGATGGAGGCATTCGAGCAGTCCACCATCAACTGCCCAATGGTCGCAATGGCTGTGGATGTGCGCAGCGCCGTGTTTTTCGATGCAAAGGCGGTCAGCGATCTGATCAGCGAGACCCGCGGGTTGGGTTACACCATTGAGAGCCTGTTTCTGGAAGCCAGCGATGAGGCGCTTGTCAGCCGCTACAAGGAGTCCCGCCGTGAGCATCCGCTGGCAGGGGAGAATCTGTCCCTGACCGACGCCATCGCCAAGGAGCGCGAGATCATGCAGCCCCTGCGCGAGACGGCGAACTACATCATTGACACCACCACCCTCAAGACCCGCGACCTGAAGAAGCGGCTTGCCCCCATCTTCAGCGGGGAGAATCAGGGCAATGTGATGCGCAT
>JBGUSK010000072.1:0-49978 GCA_045132495.1 Christensenellales bacterium
CGCTGCGCTGAATGTATCCGGCAATGATGGTTTCTGCGCTCTGATCAGCAGAAGCACTTTCCGGCATCTTCTGCAGGTGCTTTGCGTTCAGCCCTTCACACTGATCGATGTGGAATACGTTGTAATAGCGCAGGAAGGGAATCTCTTTCTTTTCTCCGGTCTCTTCGTCTTCCTGCTCAATCCATTTCCAGAAGACCACCATGCTGGCCTTTTCGCCTTTCTTGACTTTGCCGCCAGCCTCCTGGCACTGTTTGAAGGTCAGGTATTCGCCGGGGCGGCCCAGCATGAGCTGGTTCAGAAGGCTGTAGGGCTTACCGGTTGCGTGGCTGATGGCTTTGCTGTTTGAAATCCAGGGCTTCTGCCACGGGATGATGCCCTGTTCCATCTGCTCAATGATGCGTTCTGTGACTGCTGCGTAAATGTCCATTTTCTTGCTCCTTTTCTCTTGTCAGGGGAGCAAATCCTGTGGTAGAATGGACTTGCTCCCCGTTGGTCGTGACTGTTCATCGTGGGGCGTTTGCCGGAATGCTGTGGTAGGTGTTCCGGCTTTTAGTTTATGGAGAAGCGGCGGCCTGTGGTGGTCTTCGTGTAGGCAGCGGCGACGTCGGGCAGCGTCTTCTTCAGGGCAGTGGTATCAACGCGGCTGCTGGTGAAGGTCTTCCAACTGACCTTGTAAGCGCCAGCGGTGAGGAGTTCTTCGTCTCCCATGACGGCCTTGATGGCGTCTTCTGCGGCGGCGATTTCGGCTTCAAGCTCTTCCTTCATCCGCTTCAGTCCCATCAGTTCGTGGACTTTGGCTTCCATGTTGGGGTTACACATTAGGTTATCCTCCTTTTTCTTCAGGACTCATGGCCCTGTCTACGTCTACTATTATATACTAAAAAATATATCTTGTCAATAGGAAAATCAATCTTTTTGACGATTTCAGCAAATTTTGTTTGACTTTGAATACAAATTAGTATATAATGATGCTTCAGGAGGGATGAAGATGGGTATGGTTCAAAGCATTCGTATTGCTATGGTTAAGCGCGGCAACATTTCCGAGGCTGAGCTGGCGCGTCGCGTTGGCGTTACGCCGCAGAACTTCAACCATAAGATGAAACGCGACAACTTCACCGAGACAGACTTGCGCGAAATTGCGGAGGCACTGGGTCTGCGCTTGGAGATTTCCTTTATAGACCCTGAGACTGGTGAAAAGGTATAAGAAAAGGGAACAGACCACTAGAGCGTGGCTGTTCCCTTCTGTCATAATGGGGATGTGTTTCAGGATGAAAGCCGCCGCGCCATTTTGAAATGGCCGCCGCCGCCTCAACCACCGGGAGATTGTTTTATCGGAAGATACCCATGATGGTTCTCTTCAGTTTCTCCAGAGATTCCTTGGTAGCAACGACATCCACTTCAAACGGATTGCGCTTGGTGGGGACGCTTTGCTCCAACTTCTCCACTCGCTGAACGAGGGCTTCAATCATTTCATTCTGCTTCAGGAGGATGCCATCATAATACTGCTACAGTATTTCGACTGTCTCTTCCATATATCCGGTAAACTCCAGAATATGCTGGTCATGATAAGGGTTATTCGGGATGCTTGCACGATGCTGCAACATGCCGCGTAGATGACTAATAGGGGTAAAGATCATTAGGTTATTCACTTCCTTGGGGCACTGCCCCTTTGTTTATATACTTATTATAGTATAAATTTTGAAACTTTGCAAATTTTAACTGCTCCAAATTTTGCTGAACGTCGATCATGACTCCCCATCGTCAGGTTTGGGCGGTTGCTTTTTCCCAATGGCTTCATACACTGATGCTATTGTCAGTTCGCCATCCCTGCGCTGAATCGCTCGCATTCTGAAGTAAAAACGCATCTGGACAGCATTTCCATATAGTCCAGTTGATGTCACTTTCTCACCGTGCCGCTCTTTTAGGATTTTGTAAAAGTCGAGTATATCCCGTATATCATTGCCAACACAGTATTGCTTCCTCAGCCGGTTATTTTCCGCCTTTGAAACCAGCGGCGGCTTTGCGTCTATCGTTTCAAAATAGCGGTCAAGGGTAGGGCGTGACACACACAGGTGTTCCGCAAATTCCCGTTTATTCCAGAAGCCAAAGCGGTATGCATCATAATAGCGGAAGAACCTTTCGGGGATATCCTTGCGGGAGAAGGCCGGGCGGCCTACCTTCCGCTTTTTCTTTCGCACTGTTTTCTTGATTGTTGTCATGGCCGCACCTCCTTCATAACGTGATACCCCATTATACCATAGTTGTGCCACAAATGCACGATGTTGTAGATCATAACAGCAATGTCGCAGCAATAATCCTTATTGTTGTAACTGAAAGTCCTAAAGTCGTACCGGAAAGTCGGATTGTTATTGCTTCAGAGCCGTTCCTGCAACATATATTGAGGGAACAAAAACGAGCATCCTTATACCAATAAGAATGCTCATATAGTGCTATCCTGATAACATTTATCCGTTCATTTCTCCGTATTCTGGTACATTTTGGTAAGGATGAGGTCCCCGGTTCGAATCCGGGTATCAGCTCCATTTTTGTTTTGGAGAACCAGTCAGAGATGGCTGGTTTTTTTGTTTTCCAGCAGAATGCGCACACCTCACGACTTCAGGCTCAAACGCCATCAGTCCCCTTGAAACAGCAGGTTAAATGTGATAAAATGTAAATGATAACCTGTAGACAAACTCACTTTGAGCATAGCGACGTTTATCTCAACAGGCTGTGAGGAATCAAAAGCCCGGTCCTCCTTGAAAATGCCGGATCAACGATTCCTGCGAACCTTCCTTCTCTCGAGGACGGAGGGCATGTCAACCGATCTTCTGCTCAATTCAATCCGGAAAGGGTATCTGATCATGAAGATGACCATGTTAAATCGCTTCTTTTTCAGCCTGGTACTGGCGTTGATGCTTATGTCAGGGCTTGTCTGCGCAGCAGCGGCGGATGAAGTTCGGGGCGAGGATCGGGCCGAGTTGTTCTCCGAAGGATATTTACTGCCGTCGGGCATGAGCCGCTATCCCCGTGCGGATTTGTCTGATTTCAACACCTATGTTCTTTCTGAGCTGACAACGCTGTCGGATCTCATTGACGTCTCTGATTATCAGCTGACCCTTGATGACTTCCGCGCTGCTTACAGAGGGCTGCTGAACTCCCATCCGGAGCTGTTCTACGTATCCGGCAGCTACAGCTATTACAAAAACGGCAACATCATCACCAGGATCATCCCCAAGTACAAGTATCCCACGGAAGAGATCCCCGAAAGGGTTGCTGCCTTCAACCGGGAGCTGGACAAGATCATCAGCTATGCCAACAAGGCCAGCACCACCGTCGGCAAGCTGCTGCTGGCCAGCGATTATCTCTGCGTGAACTACGAATATGACGAGCCCGCCCGTGAGATCCATTCCCCTGAGGAAATGTTCGAAAAGGGCCGCGGCGTTTGTCAGGCGTACACGATGATCTATGTGGCTGTATGCAACCGCCTTGGCGTTGAGAACACCACTGCCGTCAGCGACGCCATGAACCACATCTGGAACATGGTCAACATAGACGGCAGCTGGTATCATGTGGACGTGACCTGGAACGATCCCATCTATGACATGCCTTACCGTGCCATGCACGATAATTTCCTTCGCAGCGACGCAGGCATCGAGGAGGCTGGGCACTACAGCTGGGTCTCTTCCGTGGAAGCAACCAACACCAAGTACGACAGCTTTTTCTGGCAGGATATCGACCATGCCGTGCCAGTACTGGGCAACCTGGCCTATTTCACCCCTAATAACAATTCCGCCCCTGACGGCCGTATTTGCACCGGTAATCTCAGCAACGGCAAGGTAAAGGACGTCCTCTCCTACAACGCAAACTTCTACGGCTCCTACTATCCCAACATCAATCCCCTGTGGGCCACCGCCTCCACCGTGTATTACGGACTGCAGGATACGGTCTATGCGCTCCCCATCTCCGGCGGAAAAGCCGTCCCGGTTTTCTCCATGGACAACAAGCGGGAGTATCTGTTCTATTTCTTCCTCTCCGGCAATACGATGTACGTCACCTCCATGAACATGAATACCGGTACGCCCTCCGTCCACAGTTTCCAGATCGAAGCTTCCTTTGAGGTGACGCTTGATGCGGAGCGCTGCGACATGAAGATCGGTGACACCCAGACGCTGACCTATACCATGAAACCTGAAATGGAAGGCGAAGCGGCTGAATGGACGAGCAGCAATGAGCGTGTCGTGACAGTCAGCAGCAACGGTCTTGTGACTGCTGTCGGGCCCGGTGTGACTACCGTGACGCTGCGGGTCGGTTCGGCTACAGACGCATGCACCGTCTATGTTCACAGCTACGATGACGGTGTGGAAAAACAGGCCCCCACCTGCACCAATGACGGCAAAGCGATCTTCACCTGCACTGTGTGCGGACATACCTATACCCAGACGATCCCTGCACTGGGTCACATCTACACCCCTGTCGTGACGAGCCCCACCTGTACAGGCACAGGCTACACCACCTTCACCTGCTCCGGCTGCGGGGACAGCTACACATCCGATGAAACCCCTGCCCTGGGCCACAGCTACAATAGCGGCATAGAAACAATGGCTCCTACCTGCACGGCAGAAGGCGTCATGACCTTCACCTGCCTGACCTGTAGTGATTCTTTCACCAAAAGCATTGCTGCTCTGGGCCACAAGGAAGCGTCCCTCCCCTCTGCTGCACCGACCTGCACCAAACCCGGCCTGACTGAGGGCTTGCACTGCAGCATCTGCGGCACGGTATTCGCAGCGCAGGAAATCATCCCTGCACTGGGGCATACGGAAGGTAATCCGGAGATCACTGTGATGCCGACAGTTCAGACGGCCGGTGTTCGCAGCGTGTCCTGTGTCACCTGCGGCGCACTTCTCCGGGAAGAGAGCATCACCATTACGGGCAGCCTCTATATCCCGGGCGATGCGGATGACAGCGGCAGCGTTGATATGTACGACGCGCTTCTTGTCCTGCAATACAGCGCGGGCTGGGATGTTCTTCCCACCCTCCTGAACGCCGATATCAGCAAGGACGGCGTTGTTGATCTGTATGACGCCGTGATGATTCTGCAGCAGTACTCCGGCGTAAGTTTTGAAAGCGCCCTGCGTTCGCTGCTGAAGAAGGCAGACGAACTCTCGATCGACGTTATGACCATCCTGGAGCACCCGCAGGATCAATATGCCATTGAGGGAGAGCAGGCAGCCTTCTCCGTGTCCGTTGCCGGTGATCATCTGCAGTACCAGTGGTATATCGACCGCCGCAACGGCAAGGGCTGGGAACCGATCTCCGGCGCAGCGTCGGATACATACCGCATCAGCGCTGCGCAGCTGACGGATGACAGCTGCCAGTTCCGCTGCGAAATCACCGACGCCGCTGGACAGAAGGTCACCTCCGACGCGGCGGCACTGTATGTTGACCCCGCCGTGGAGCTCCCGCCAACCGGCGATGAAGTCGACCTGCTGCTTTGGGCAGCCCTGATGGGCATCAGCCTGTCGGGAATAGTCATCCTGCTGATGGCAAACAAAAAGCGGTCCTTCGTCAGGTAACCGCTCATATGACAGCCCCTGCGACGTGTGTCGCAGGGGCCATTTTCATGACATCAATTCTTCTTATCCAAGGTGAGTTTACTGCATCGTCAGGTTCTGCACATCGTCCCATTTCCTTAATGGAACTCGATGCGATAGGCAATTTCCTGCTGCGCCCTGGCATTCAGGGTCTGCACATCCTTTTTCTGATCGACCGTACCAGTGAAGCCCTCGTCATCCGCCCGGCCGACCCAGGGCTCCAGGCAGATAAAGGGCCCATTTGGATTGGCCCATACCGCCAGCATGGGGAAGGATTCACAGTGCAGCGTCACAAAGGGAGAACCGTCCGGCAGCACGATCCCGACAGACGGCACCTGATGATCCTCGAAGATCCAGGTATCCGGAATATCCGCCTGCCATACCGCAAGGCCTTCCCGGAGCGTCAGCGTCTTCTTTTGAGGCAGGATAAAGCCCGCCGCATTGGCAGAAAGGTAATGCAGCTCCTTCTTGCCGGGGAAGGAAATCAGGCAGTCCTCCTTCCGGATGCCCGCCGGCACCAAGAAGCCAGGATGCCCGCCAATGGCGTAGAACATCTTTTCATCCCCGAGGTTTTCGATCGTCCATTCGACGGAAAGCTGCTTCCCGGAAAGAAGCCTGTGGCAGACAGTCAGCTGGAACTCAAAAGGATAAATCTCCCGTGTTTTATCGGTGGCGGACAATCGGTGGGTGACGGACGCAGTCGTCTTTTCCACACAGGTAAAGACCTGATCCCTGGCAAAGCCATGCTGGGTTTTCATGGCGTATGCCTTCTCGCCGATGCGGTACTTCCCATCCTTCACCTTGCCCACAAAGGGAAAGAGAATGGGCGCGTGCCGGTTCCAAACCTCCGGATTTCCCGTCCAGATGCGTTCCTGTCCACGGGTCTTGTCCCATACGCTGATCAATTCAGCCCCTGCGTCCGCTATGGTCACCCGCAGGAATTCATTTTCCAAAATGTGTTCTGCCACGATATATTCCTCCCTCCACAATGGACTTTTTTCGACGGCTTCTTGATAACTATTATAATACAGGATGCAGTCATAATCAAGTTTTTCCCGTCCTTCCGGAGCAGAATCTCAGTCTCATGCAAAGGGAAGCCTCCTGCCCGACGCAATGCGCCGACTTGACGAATCCCACCGAAACGACAAAAAAAGAGCTCCCGCCTCCTTAACAGAAACGGGAGCTTGCACCTATCTAACTCTCTTTATTTCCAGCCATTGCCGAGGGCCGCATTGACCTTCACCCCATCCGGAGAAACAGCCAGCACGATGAAGGGGCCGTTTTCCATCACCTTTGCGCCCTCCAGCTTGAACACCTGACCAGGCTGATAATCCCGATACTGGAAAATCTGCTCGTCATGGTATTCCTGCACGGCCTGCCGGATCGCCGCCTGATCCGCACTGGGCTTCACTTCCAGCACCAGGATCATCTCCGGCGTTGCACGGGTCGCATCACGGCGCATCACCCAGGAGGACAGATCGTCCGCGTCGATCAGCAGATACTTTTCCAGGTAGCTCTCATTCACATCCGTCAGCTCCGTAAATGCAGCCGCCTTCGCCACAGCTTCCGCAATGCCGGCGGTCGTCATAGGCGCCGCCTCCTTGGCGGAGCAGGCAGTGAGCATCAGGCACATCGCCAGCAGCAGCAGGATCTTCTTCATCATGGTGTCTCTCCTTCTGTCACGGGATAGGGGACAGTCTGCTTTCGCACCTGCTCGATCAGCAGCGAATAGGCGCGGTTGGACAGGTGAAAGCCGTCTCCCGCATCGTATTTTCCCGGGAGGTAGCCATCCTCATTGACCACCAGGCTATACAGGTCAATAAAGTAGAAATGCCTCCGGGCTGCCAGTTCCTGCAGCGCATTGGCAAAGTTGACATACCGTTTTTTCGGCACTTGCTCTTCCTGCATCCGTTTCCGGGACATAGGCGGTGCAGAGATCACATAGATCAGCGCATCAGGGAAATGGGTGATCAGCGCATCCGCCGCCTTTTCGTATTCCGCAATGACATGGCTGACGGGGAAATTGTCCACGCCATTGGCCCCCAGCATGATATACAGCTTCTTCGGCGAATACTCCGCAGCCTTCTCATAGGTGGTCAGCCGCTGATCCGTGCCCTTGACCCGGAATTGCTTCCTGCCTACCGAGGTCGGGCTCATGCCGATCTGCCAGACATAGTTCGCCGTGGGAAGCTCACCCAGCAGCTCCACGTATTCCATCATGGAATCACCGATAAACACTGCATCTGTAAAGTATCCATCGTCGGTGGGCTCATGCTCCGGCACCACCGGAGAGGGATACTCCGGGTTGTACCGGGCCGTCAGGACGGTACCAGCCCCCGATTCCGCCAGCGCCGAAGTGCCCAGCATCAGCGCAAGCACAAGGATCAGAAGCCTTCCAGCAGCGCGATGGTTCGACCGGACGCCAGCGTGTTCAGTCCATATATGCACAAGATCGCCTCTCCTTCATATTCATTGACAGTACTGATGATATCGCCCGCAAAATAACGGGGATCCACCGCCACAATGCGCCGGTAATGCTGTGCAAGCAGCGGCAGCAACGCATTGGCATAGGAGTCCTTGATGACCAGCAGCGTCCCGCTGGGCGCCGCATCGTTGATCAGCTCGATCTGCGCATGATTGCCGTACAGCAGCGCGGCATATTTATCCCGGCCTTCCAACATCGCCGGATCGAGCAGACCAGGCTTTTCCGCTCCATTCACCATCAGGCGGATTCCCTCTACCGGCGCATAGGCGAAACAGTCCGCCTTCACCCAGGGCAGCGGATAGCGGGCATAGAAGCTGCCATAGAATCCGGGAAACGACTCCAGTGCCCGACTTTCCTCCGGAACAAGCCCCAGCGCCGCGCATACCGTTTCATATCCGATCCGGGCTCCCGCTGCCGTCCAGTGATGATCTGTCATGTAGTAGAGCAGCTGCTCCCGACCTGCTCGCAGGGCAGGCAGCAGGGACAGCAGCTCAGTCTCCGCCTCTGCTGCGGCCAGCAACGCCTCTTCATCTGCCACAGGCGCACAGGAAGGCAGCTTTTCCGGATACACCGACGCTGCGGACGGCACCGCCAGCAGATAAACCGGCTTACCAGTCTTCTCCGCCAGTTCGTTCAGCGCAGCAGCATTCAGGCGGACATTACGCTCACTCCAGCTTCCAGATTGGTCAAAAAGCATGCCGTCACCATAGATGGCGTCTCCCACCGCACGGCGGCCCAGGATAAATTGCATGGAAGAATACAGGGCCACAAAGCGATCCCGCAAGGGCAGCTGATCCATCGCGAAGCGCTCCGCATCCTCCGCAAAGCTGCCGTCACGCAGAGAATCGACGGAAAGCTGCGGCGCCTGCGCCAGCATGCGGTTCTCCAGCGAACTCATCTGTCGCTGCGGCAGCAGGCACTGGCACGCCGCCAGCAGCATCAGCAGCGCCATCACCATGATAAACAAGGGCGCCTTACGCAATTCCTTCACCTCTCAGAAGCGGAAATACAGGAATGGATTGTAGGAGGATTTCGCCAGCGACGCCAGACACAGCAGCAGTGCGCCAAGCACCGCCGCATAGCGGAGAATGGCATATTTCCGGCAAAGCTTCTTCAGCCCCTCCACTGCCTGCGGGATGCAGAACACCACGCCCAGCAGCATGACGCCCGCAAACTCCCGCAGCCAGAACAGCGATCCGGCCGTGGTGCGGAAGGAGAACAGGGATGCAAGATAGGCCGAGAAGCCTGGCATGCCGTCGGACACAAACAGCGCCCAGCCCAGCATCACGCCCAGCAGCGTCAATGTGCGCTGCAGCAGCATCGGCAGCTTGATCCGCCCGGCAAAAATGAACTTCTCTGCGCTCAGCAGCACAAAGTACCACAGTCCCCACAGGAGGAAGTTCCAGTCCGCGCCATGCCACAGGCCCGTCAGGCTCCACACCGCCAGCAGGTTCAGCGCCGTTCGCGCCTTTCCACGGCGACTGCCGCCCAGGGGGATATACACATAATCCCTGAACCAGCCGCTGAGGGTGATATGCCACCTGCGCCAGAAGTCCGTCACAGACACGGCTGCATAAGGATGCCGGAAGTTCCGCGGGAACGAAAAGCCCAGCATCCTTCCCATGCCCACCGCCATCACGGAATAGCCCATGAAATCAAAGTAGATCTGCAGCGTATACGTGCCCAAGGACGCCCAGGCGCACAGCATATCCCCTGACAGGGAATGCAGCTGCGTGTACGCCTCCCCCAGCGGGTTGGCCAGCAGAACCTTCGCCGCCAGGCCCGCCGCGAACAGCGCCATGCCGCTCTCCAGCGCCTGCGCATCCGGGCGGCGCTTGCTGTGCAAAGCGTCAGCCATATCACTGTAGCGGACGATCGGGCCCGCGATCAATTGCGGAAACAGAAAGAGAAATGCGCCGAAATCCACCGGATTTTTCTCCGGCGCGACGCTGCCCCGATAGACGTCGATGAGATATCCGGCCGCCTGAAAGATGAAAAAGCTGATGCCCAGCGGCAGCGTCAGCCCGGACACAAACGCCGGATGCAGCCCTAACGCGCCCAGCAGGAAGCCGGTATACTTATAAAACAGCAGCGCCCCGAAGTCGCATACCAGCCCGGCCGTCAGCAGCAGACGGCGGAGGGGTGCTTTTTCCGTCCGGCCCAGCAAAACCCCAACGCCCCAGTTCAGCGCCAGCAGACCCGCGAAAAGCGGCACCTGCCCGGCATCACCCCAGGCATAAAACAACAGGCTCGCCAGCAGCAAAAAGGCATTCTGTCCCCTTTTCGGCAGGAAATAGTGGATCAGAATGACCAGCGGAAAAAAATACAGCAGAAAAGAAAGACTGGAAAACAGCATGTTCTCTCTCCCCCTTCCGCTTACGTGTCGATTCATATCAATTCATTATAGACACTTTGAGCAGCAATGTCAACAGGCTCATCCGCTGCTGCTCCATATGAAAAAGCCGGCGCAGAACAGGTTCCGCGCCGGAAATATTCAGCCTGACCATATACAGCTTCTTTGCCCTTACAGCACCTTGATCAGTTCATCGCGCACCGCATCCCAGCGGGCGTCAGCAATGCCGAAGTCCATGCCGCGATAGCTCCAGATGGCACGGGCGATGCCATGCTTCTCAAAAACCCTGTTGATCACGCGCACCCACTGAACTGCGTCCTCCGGAGGAACAACGTCGATCACCCCGTACTCGCCGCAGTAAAGGGGCACGTTGTACTTCGCAGCGGCCTCCAGCGCCGGGGCAAAGAGCTTCTCGAAGGTTTCCTCGGTCACGCCGCTCTGGGCGAAGGGCACGCGGGCTTCGCGATCCAGCGCTTCCACCCAGTATGCGCCCTGGTGGGTATACTCAATGGGATCGTAGCAGTGGAAATTGTAGACCACCTTGTCATCCGCCGGGGCAGCCAGATCCTTCACGGCCGGGGCGCTGTTGTTATGGTAGCTGCCCACGAGAATGAAGGTATCCGGCGCGATGGCGCGGATACGGCGGATACACGCATGAGAGATACGGTTCCACGCATCAATAAAGCTCGCGTCAGTCACCTCGTTGAGGAGTTCGAAGACCACGCGGTCATTCATCCGACCGTAACGGCGGGCGATCTCCTCCCACAGGCGGCAGAAACGCTCCTGATATGCCTCGCTGCTGAAGAAGCCCGTCTCGCACTCGCCCTTGTCAAAGGAGAAGCCCGCAGTCTTATGCAGGTCGATGACCGTCTTCAGGCCCTGCTTTTCGCACAGGGCAAGGGCCCAGTCAATGCGGGCCCAGCCAGGAGCGTCATAGCCGCCCTGCCCATCCTCCAGAACATTGAAGTCCACCGGGATGCGGACATGATCCGCCCCCCAGGATGCGATCACGGCAAAATCCTCTTCCTTGATGAAATGATTCAGTCGCTCCGCGCTGTAGTCGCACTGGCTCAGCCAGCCGCCCAGATTCACGCCGCAGCGAACATCAAATATCTTGGCCATTCTCATTTCTCCTTGGCCCATGGGACGGGCGTTGATTTTGCTCATTATACCACAGCCTGCAGCAATGCGCAACGCAATACTTATACCAGATGGCTGTCGATATATTCGATGAATGGCTTTTTTTCGCACCAGCTCAGGATGCGCCAGATACCAGATAAGCGACGCCCGCAGCCCTTCATCCAGGGGCGTCACAGCGGGCATCAGCGCGGTTTGCGCGGACACATCCAGCGCGTACTCATAACGGTAGAAGGGGAAGTAACTCCGCTGCTCGATATCAGTGGATACGGGCGCGGACTGCGCTACCTTCCCGGCAGCGGCATAGCAGCGCTGCACCCATTCGGCAATGGTGATGCAATCCGGGTTGCCCACGTTGAAGACGCGCTGCGCAGGCCTTTGCTCCAACAGGATCTCCGCAAAGCGGCACAGATCGTCCACATGGAAGAATTGCAGATTCATTTTGCCGTCCCCCGGCAGGTAAAACGGCCTGTCCGCCAGTGCACAGTCGAACACGAACGCTTCCCGGTAGACATTGTTGCCCGGGCCGTAGAGATAGGGCGGACGCAGGATGTACGCATCAGGCCTGCGGGCGCGGAGAGCCTGTTCCGCAGCGATCTTGTCCGTCCCGTAGCGGCCCCAGTGGATGTTCTCCCCCACCGGCGCATCCTCGCGGAAGGGCTGCGGGCCCGTCTCCGGATACACCGCGCTGGAGCTGATGAGAATGTACACCCCGCAGCTGTCCAGGCCATCCAGCAGATCGTTCACGTCCTGGGCGTTGTAGGCAGTCACGTCCAGCACCGCGTCGAAGTGCATCCCCTTCAGCACATCGCCCAGGTCATGCCTGTCCGCGCGGATCAGCCGTACGCCCTCGCTCTGCGCCCGGCTTCCCCGGTTAAGCACATGCACCTCCCAGCCCCGGCGCACGAAATACTCCGCCGCATACCGGCTGACAAAGACCGTGCCGCCGGTGACGAGCAGCTTCTTCATATCAACGCCCCCTTTTCCGCCATTATACCACGCCTGCAGACAGAACACAACAAATACATCCCCTCGCCTTGACAGCGTCCACATCCTCCGCGATAATGGAAGGGCATTCCTGTCAAAAGCGAGGGGTTTTTGTATGACCAAACACAGCCGCGCAAGACTTTCCCTGATCACCGCGATGGCGATCTTCGGCACCATCGGATTGTTCGTGCGCATGATCGGCGTGTCCTCCGCCGAGCTCGCCCTGTACCGCGCCGTGATCGCCGCCGTACTGCTCAGCGGATATTTTCTTGTCACCCGAACCCGCATTGACCTGCACATGATCGGCAAGGAGCTGCCGCTGCTGCTGATTTCCGGCATGGCGATGGGCGTCAACTGGATCCTCCTCTTTGAGGCGTATAAATACACCACTGTGTCCGTGGCGACGCTGAGCTACTACTTCGCGCCGGTGCTGGTGACGCTGGCCTGCCCGATCTTCTTCAAAGAAAAGATGAGTGTGCGGCAATGGATCTGCTTCGCCATGTCCGCGCTGGGACTCATCCTGATCACGGGCCTTGGCGACCTCTCCGCCGGGTCGAGCCACCTGACCGGCATCGCCTTTGGCCTTGGCGCGGCGGTATTCTACGCCAGCGTCATGCTGCTGAACAAGCGCATCAAGGGCGTGTCCGGCCTGCAAAGGACGTACCTGCAATTTCTCGCGGCGATCGTGATCCTCGTGCCCTATGTACTGGCTACCGGCGGCTTCACCCTCGGCACACTTGACGCGAAGGGCTGGGTGAACCTGCTGATCGTGGGCGGCGTGCACACCTGCCTGGCCTACTGCCTGTACTTCCCCTCCATCAAGGAGCTGCCTGGTCAGGAGACGGCCATCCTCTCCTACATCGACCCGCTGCTGGCCTGTGTGCTGTCGGTGGCGCTGCTGGGCGAGCGCATGAGCCCTGTGCAGATCATCGGCGGATTGCTGATTCTCGGCTTCACGCTGTGGAATGAGATCCAGCCCAAATCAAAGCAATAAACACGGCGGCATTCCCCTTCGACCGGGATTGCCGCCGATTCTATTACAGCTCGTTCACCGCATCCACGACCCACTGCATGCGCTGCACGTCGGTGCCCGCAGGCAGGGTGCAGTCCGCGCCGAGCATGACGCCGCTCTTGCCATGCTTTGCGACCAGCTCCTTCGCATAGGCCTGGATCTCTTCCTTCGTACCGTTCACCATCACGCTGCCAGGCCGGTTGTCGAAGCCGCCCAGCACGCACTTGCCGCCAAAGAATTCCTTGCCCGCCGTCAGGTCCACATCCTCCACGAAGCAGGCCCAGTTGATGGCCTTGGCAGGGTAGTCCTGCCACACTTCGAGGTGGTTGGGGATGCCCGCCCAGCCGCAGCAGTGCAGCACGTTCAGGTCGGAGAACTTGTTCGCATGCTCCAGCACCTTCTTATCCGTCGGCGTGATATGGCGACGGTACTGTTCAGGGGTGAAGCGATCCTTCTCGCCGCCCTGCACGCAGTAGTACACGCCGTCGATGCCCGCCTCGGTGATGAGCTTCTCGCACAGAAGCGCGTTGTCCTGGGCGATGACGTTCAGCGCGTAGTGGATGGCCTCGGGGTTCTCCCGCAGATGGCGCATGACCAGCTCATCCGACGTGCCAAAGCGGATGGAGGAGAAGGGCGCAAACACATTGTACAGCACCAGACAATCACTGGTCAGCCCGGCCTTGACCGCCTTGGCGCGCTCCACCTGCCCGCGGATGAAATCGCTGTCCGGGCCCAGGGGCTGCATCTGGAACCAGTCCTCCGGCTTCTTCACAGCCTTCGCCACCCGGTTGGGGTAGTCAAAATAGCCGTCGCACATCAGCTTGGCTATGTCCACGTCCACGTTGTTGTAGTAGCGCAGATGGGCGTCCACACAGGGCTGGCCGAGCTGCTCATCCCCCGTAAAATGGAACCAGAAGCCCACCGGCGGACGATCCACCGGGGCGTTGTTCATCGCAGCGATCACGCGTTCACGCTTGGTCATGGGAATCCCTCCTCTATGTTGTTGAACGGAATTTTCTATAAACAGTATAACCTTTATTGCTGCATCCGTCAAGGTTGCAGCGCAGACTGAAATGTGCTATCATACCATCAAAGGAGCTGATACATATGACCCGTACTGAACTGCTCGCCAAAGCGGAAGAATGGATCGCCGCTCACCGCGAGGAATACATCACCGAACTGCAATCCATCGCCCGCATTCCCTCCGTCAGCCGCGCGGATCTCGCTCAGCCCGGCGCGCCCTTTGGGCCGGACTGCCGCAAGGTTCTTGACCACGCCCTGGAGCGGGGCCGCTTTTATGGCTTTGACGCCGCCGATCACAACGGCTACGCAGGCTCCATCACCTGGGGCGACTATGACCATTCCATCGGCGTGATCGCCCACCTGGACGTGGTGCCCGTAGGGGACGGCTGGGTATACCCGACCTTCGGCGCAACGTATCTCCCGGAGCACGACGTGCTCATCGGGCGCGGTGTGGACGACAACAAATCCGCCTTTGTTGCAGGCCTTTTCGCCATGCGGATGCTGCGCGAATTCGGTGTTCCCATGCGCCACGGTGTGCGTCTCATCTGCGGCACCAGCGAGGAAACCGGCATGCAGGACATGCAGGCGCTGCGCCGGATGGGCCATCGCTTCCCTGACACCTCCCTCGTGCCGGACGCGGGCTTCCCGGTCAACTACGCCCAGAAGGGCATGGTGGATGGAGCGATCGTCACCCCCTGCGAGGGCAATCTGCTGCAGCTTGACGCTGGCTCGGTGCGCAACGTCATCCCGGACGAGGCGGTTTGCGTCGTCGCGGCGGACGTCGAGGCAGTCCGTGCCGCCCTCACCCATGCGGACGAAAGCGATGCTGCCCTCACCGAGATTTCCGCCGTGGATGGCGGCACGCGCATCGTCGCCAAGGGCAAATCCGGGCATGCAGCCTTCCCTGCCGGCGGAGACAACGCCATCGGGCGGCTCGCGCGGGTGCTGACTGCATCCGGCCTGCTGGAAGGTTCCTGCCGGGAGGCCATTGCCGCGCTAGCCGAGCTGACCTCCGACGCCAACGGCGTCAGCGAGGGCGTGGCCTACTCCGACGAGCCCTCGGGCGAGCTGACGCTGGTTTACGGCGTGGCTCATTTGAAGGACGGCATGCTCACCGTCTCCGTGGACAGCCGCTACCCCGTCACCATGGACGGCGCCAAGCTGGAATCCGACCTGCGCGCCGCGTGGGCAGCACGAAATTTTGCCGTGAAGGAATTTGACCTGTCCGAGCCCTTCTATATCCCGGTAGACGATCCCCGCGTTACCACACTCATGGCCCTGTACAAGGACGTGACCAGCCGGGATGATCCGCCCTACGCGATGGGCGGCGGCACCTACTCCCGGGCGGTGCCGGGCGCGATCTCCTTCGGCCCGGGCATGCCGGGAACCAAGCGGGATTACTCCGCCTTCCTGCCCGAGGGCCATGGCGGCGCACACGGCCGGGACGAGGTGCTGCCCATCGAAAAGCTGCTGACCGTATCGAAGATCTATGTCGCCGCGCTGGCGGAACTGGATGAGGTGGTAGAATGAATCACATCCGCCCCGCCACCCCCGCCGACCTCCCCCGCATTGCGGAGATCGAGGTATTCAATTACCGGCTGAACTTCTATCCCATCTTCCGCAGCGACGCATTCTACTTTGACGAGCTGACCGTGCCCAACCTCATGCAGACCCGCGCAGCCTTCATCGCCGACATCCTCGTCTACGACGACGGCGTGGTGAAGGGCTTTCTGCACTACGGCGGCGACGAAGTCCGCAGGCTGTATGTCGAGCCGGTTCTTCAGGGACAAGGCGTCGGCGCGGCGCTGCTGGAATACGCCATCAGTGAACTGCATGTGACCCGCCTTTGGGCGCTGGAGAAGAACCCCCGCGCCATCGCCTTTTATCAGCGGCACGGCTTCCGCGTGACGGACGAGCGCCGGCTGGAGGAGGACACGGAGGAGTACCTCGTCAGGCTTGTACGCAGCAAGGAGTGATCCCCATGCACATTACCACCGCGCGATTGCTGATCCGCCCCATTGAGGCAGCGGACTGGCCTGCCGTGCGCGACATCTGGGCGGACTTTTCCACCTCCGAGTACGCGCAGTACGACAAGCCCCACAACACCACTCCAGACGATGTGCGCGCCCGTATTGCCCGCTGGGCAGCATTCACCGCTGCAGGGACGGAGCATATGTTCTTCGTCGCCTGCGTGCAGGAAGAAGTCATTGGCTACATCGCCTTCAACATCCGTGACAACAGTCATGAGATCGGCTACTGCTTCCACTCCGCGCACCACGGTAAGGGCTACGCCAAAGAGGCTTTCGCCGCACTCCTCTCGCACCTGCAAGAGCAGGGCTTCACCCGGTTTTCCGCCGGGACTGCGCTGAACAACACACCCTCGGTGAAGCTGCTGTCGAGCCTTGGTTTCCAGCTTGCCGGCACGGAGAAGGTCAGCTTCTACAAAGACGTTTCCGGGCAGGATATCGTGTTCGACGGCGGTGTGTTTGAGCTGATAATAGAATAAGGCTTAGCCCTTGATGGCTCTTTGCATGCATCGGGGCCCGACCTCAGAAGTTCTCCCGCGTGGGAGAACTTTTTTTGCAAGACCTATTGACAACTATATCGGCGTCCGATATAATATATATCGTCAGCCGATATATCGTTTTCCGAAAGGATTGTGAAGTATGGGAATCACTACAGGGGCACTGACCGAGGCGGTTTACTACATCCTGCTGTCGCTGATGGAGCCGCTGCACGGCTACGGCATCATGCAAAATGTCGAGCATCGTTCCGGCGGACGGCTGCGGCTGGCGGCAGGCACGCTCTACGGAGCCATCAGTACGATGCTGGAAAAGGGCTGGATCACCGCGCTTACAAGTGATGGTGACAGCCGCAAGAAGGAATACGTCATCACAGATACTGGCCGTGAAGTTCTCCGTGCCGAGTACGCGCGGCTGAAGGAACTGGTGGAAAACGGCCGCGTGGCATTGGAGGGTGAAGAAGGATGAGACAGGTGATTCGCAAGTGGTTCTGGGCGTGGGAATTCGACAAGGAGGAAAAGTGGCTGAACGACATGGCAGCCCAGGGCAAGGCTTTGGTCAGTGCCCGTTATGCTACCTATGAGTTCGAGGGCAGCGAGCCTGGCGAATATGCCATCCGCCTGGAGATGCTGGAGAATGCTCCCGACAGCGAGGCAGGCATGGCGTACATCTCCTTTGTAGAGGAGACCGGCGCTGAATATGTCGGCAAAGTCATGAAGTGGGTGTACTTCCGCAAGAAGACGGCGGATGGCCCCTTCGAGCTCCACGGCGACAACGCCACCCGCATCAAGCATCTGCAGGGGATCATCCGTTTGCTGGGCATGCTGGGGGGATTCAACATCGGCGCGGGCGTGTATAATCTGTGCATCGGCGTCGGAATTGGTTCAGTGGTGAATGTGCTGTGCGCGGGCTTGTCCGCGGCAGTGACGGTACTGCTGGTGCGGGGACTGATCAAGCTGAATGAAAAGAAAAAGCAGCTGACGAAGGACAGCCAGCTGTTCGAATGAGGTGCAGCCAAATGGCAGATCAGAACAAGAAGCAATCCAGGGGTTTTAACCCGATTGGACTCTGCCTGGGTGCAGGCGTAGGCTTGTGCTTTGGCGTAGCAATGGGCAACATGGCGCTGGGGCTCTGCCTCGGTATGGGTGTTGGAATATGCTACGGCGTGGCGCTGGGGGCAAAAAAGGAGGACAAGCAATGAAGGATTTCATCCAGCATGCTCTGCCGTGGATCATCATCGGTCTGATGGTGGCGCTGACGATGGCGCATTATGCGAAGAAGAAATAAGAAAGAGCGGCCCGATGGCGGGAGGATTCTTAAGGAACCATTTATCCAACAACAAACAAACGGGCATCCGACATTCGGATGCTCGTTTGCCTATGTGGTACCCAAACGCAATGCACCGGAACGGTGCGTATAATTGCGCCCTCCTAAGAGGGAGAAAAGCTGCTTTGGTTTGCTCAACAAATTGGAATTTATCAATTACATGACAAAACAAATTTTTTTACCAGATTAGTATATTTTTGAGGATGTTCGAACCACGATAAATGTGCACTATTAGCAAGTACATTAGTTGTGCCATTTGGAGCATATTTGTCAAACCACTCCTGTTCAAACTTTCCACAGGTGATGTCATATTCGCCCACAATCAAAAGTTGAGGCTTGCATATATCTGCAAGAAAAGGCAGATAATTAAAATAAAAGTCTTCTGATTCATAGATTTTCTTTCTGAAGATAATGTGCTTTTCCCAGCAATCGTTTGACACTTTAGGCACAGGAATATACTTGTTTTTATAATCTCGGTATCTACTCAATTCAATAACATGACAGTAATCCTCAAGTTTTTCATCCCACTCAATGCTCATGGCCCTGTCAAAAGCATCCTGTGGAGAAATATCTTTTTCAAATATCTTACTAACAAGTTCTATCTGTTCCGTAACATTATTTTGTTCAAAATAAGGTAAGGTTGCCTCGGCAATTGCTCTTGCAGTATGCAGTGCACTCCATAATGGACAATCATATATTACGGCATCAATCCTATCAGGATAATTGTGTGCATATAAAAGTGCGAGCATTCCACCAAAAGAGTGTCCAAGAGGAATCCAAGTTTTAATGTTAAGTGCAACTCGCATTTGCTCTATCATGTTGACATGATAATTTACATCTGTTTTTTGTTCTTTAGGAATGGCCTCCGAACGAAATACACCATATTGGTCAAAACTGATGATGTGAAAATGCTCTCCCAACATTTGTGCTTGATAAGTATAGGTTAAACAACTTTCACCTGGCCCACCATGCAAATATAACAAAGTAGGATTATTCCCCACACCATATTCTTCATAATATATCATTTTGCCACAAATATTTACATAAGCCATAATATAAACCACCTCGTCGTCAAATTCTTATTTGTCGCTTTCATTCTATCACGCAGAACAAGAAACAGCAAGCCTTGGCGGGCTTGCTGTTTCGGTATTTCTTTGGGGTAAAGTGAAGGATAACTCCTTCCTTTCCATCCTCCCAGCTGGGGGTCGCTCTTTTTGCATATTCAGCTATCTTTCTCTGGCACGACAGTGACGGCCACACCGGATTCCTCCAGGCGAATCAGTTCGTCCTCCACACAGTCCCAGTCGGTGATGAGAACGTCAAAGGCCGCTGCGTCGCAGACCTTCACGAAGGAGTCCGTGCCTACCTTCTGGGAGGGCATCAGCAGCACTTTCCTGCGGGAATTGTGGATGACCTGCCGCTGGAGGGACGCAGTCTCGTCTTTGCCGTTGGAAAGGCCGAAGCCTGCGGTCAGACCGCCGCCGGTGATAAAGCACAAGTCGAAGTGCAGCCGGGACATGAACTCGCGGGCCATGCTGTCTACGATGGAGCCGGACTTGCGCATCAGGCCTCCAGCGATGTACACATCAATGTTGGGATAGGCCCGCAGACGGTTTGCGATATCGGCGTTGTTGACGACGAGGGTGCACTTGAGGTCCCGGGGCAGATGGCGCAGCATCAGGAAGCCGAAGCTGCCGCCGGTGAAGTAGACCATGTCGCCGGGATTGATAAGAGTTGCCGCATGGGCGGCAATGCGGTCATAATTGTCAAAGATGGGCATCTCGTCGAAATTGCGGTCACGGGGCGGGAGGACGCTGACCTGTGTGGGGCGGATCGCGCCGCCGTGGGTGCGCTTGCACAGGCCATGTTGCTCCAGTGCGCGAAGGTCGCGGCGGACTGATTCGCCGGAGATGCCGTACTTGTCTACCAATTCGGCGATAGAAACCTTGCCCGTTTCGAGGATCAGGGCGGCAATTTCCTGCTGGCGTTCTTCTGCGTACATGGCGTTGATCTCCTTTGATTTGTGTGGATTTATTGCGCTCGCAATGGCATTTTACCACACAAATGGTCAATTGTCAAGCTTGAAATCAAAATAAATCCACGCAAAGCCAAAAATGCTCGTGTGGATTTGTGTTCACTTCTTCCCATACATGATCACATGATACCCGCGTTCCAGCGCGGGCACGACCATCTCATACAGGTAGCTCTTGTCCGTCGCGTCGCGAACAACGACAGCGGTGATGTTCTTGTCGTCAAAGAGGGCCATCGTCAGTGTCTTGGAGAAGGGGCCGTCCATGGCGATGATGTTTGCCTTGGGGAAGCCCGCCGCCAGACAGGCCGCCACAGATTCCGCCGAGGGGGTGATGCGTGGGAACAAACGCTGCGGCTCTACCTCTGCGGGGATGGGCAGGATCGGATCGCGGCCGATGCCAAGGAGGATGTTGCCTTTTTCACGAATGACGGCTGCGAAGATCTTCTCATGGGAATCAACCCATTCCACCGCGTCGCGCCAGGCGTTGTCGATATCGGCGAAGTGGACGCGTTCATAGGCGATGTTCAGCGCATCGCAGCACTGGCGGATATTCTGGCTGGCAACGACGGCATAGGGATGAGTCGCATCGACCACGCGCTGGGGATTGGTTTCCCGGATGAAAGCCAGCATCTCCGCGCCATCCAGTCGGCCCACCTGGCACATCGTACCCAGTGGCAGCTGGGATTTTGCATACTCCGATACAACGCTGAAGATCACCTGTCTGCCCCTTCTGCGCAAGGTCGCAGCCATATCGCGAGCCTCTTTTGTGTTGCCAAAGATCAGCACTCGTTCCATTATTTCACCTCAGTGGATCCTCCGCAGCAAAAACGCCCAGCAGGTGGCTGTGCGTGCAGGCTATGGAAGAATAATGCTACGACTATTATAGCCCATAACCCTAAAAACGTCAAGCGCAGCCGCTTCAGCCCTGGAAGCAACAGCAGGTTGCTTGCAATCTATGTATTCCTGTCATACAATATGCCTGGAGGTGATCGAGAATGAGCACAAAGAATCCCATCCATGAGCTGCGGCTGCTGAAGGGCTTGTCACAGGATGAACTGGCGGAGAAGGTGTTCGTGACTCGTCAGGCGGTGTCCCGCTGGGAAAACGGCGCAACGACCCCCAACACTGAGACCCTGAAGCTGCTGTCGAAGCTCTTCGATGTGTCCATCAATACCCTGCTTGGGTCCCCCCGCAGGATGATCTGCCATTGCTGCGGCATGGAGCTGGACGATTCCACCACCAGCCGGGAGATCGACGGCGGCTTCAACGAGGATTACTGCAAATGGTGCTACCACGAGGGCAAATTCACGCTGGATTTCTGGCAGCGGTATGTGGAGCTGGGCGGCGAGGAAGGCTTCGAGCGCTTCAAGCAGCAGCTGGTGGACGAGCTGAACGCCCTGGGCGTGGACGGCATGCCCACAGTCGAGGGACTGAACGTGCTCTCCGGCGGTTATATCAATCTGGAATACACCCTACCCAGCGGCGAAAAGGTGAAGTTCCTGAATGACAACGCCACCTACCTGGGCAATGAGCTGCACAACCTGTACGGAGGCAGCCGGTGCTTCGGCATCGCGGCCAGCATGCAGTTCCTGCTGGTGTGCACCTACGGGCCCCTGGGAGAAGATCCGGAACTGGTCATCTACAAAAAGCGGTAAACATCAGGGGCGCACAGCAGATGTGCGCTCTTTTCATGCGGCGCTTTGTCGGTTGCGCTCAACCCACCGATGTGCTATAATACCCCCAACACACAGTTGGAGGAACCCATGAACATCCGCAACATCGGCACCTTTGCCCACGTTGACGCGGGCAAAACCACCCTCTCCGAGCAGCTGCTGATGCACTCCGGCGCGATTCGCCGCGCAGGCAGCGTGGACGAGGGCACCGCTCATACCGACAATCTCCCCGTGGAGCAGCGCCGGGGCATTTCCGTCAAGGCGACCTGCGTCAGCCTCACCTGGCGTGGCGTGAACATCAACCTGATCGACACCCCCGGCCATGTGGACTTTTCCGCCGAGGTGGAGCGCTCCTTGTGGGCGTTGGACGCAGCGGTGGTGGTCGTCTGTGCGGTGGAGGGCGTGCAGCCCCACACGGAGACGCTCTTCCATGCACTGAAGGAGCAGTCCATCCCGACGCTGTTCTTCCTGAACAAAACAGACCGTGAGGGCGCGGACGTGCCCCGCGTGCTGGCGCAGATCCACCGTCTGCTGACCCCGAATGCCGTCCTTATGGCAGACAGCGACGCGGTGACGGAGTTCGTATGCGCGCAGGATGATGACCTTCTGGAACGCTACCTCTCCGGTGAGGAATTTGCGCCGGATTATATTCGCGCCCGCCTGGCGGACATGACCCGCACGGCGGACGCCTGTCCCGTGTACAGCGGCTCAGCCCTGCGGGATGAGGGCGTCACTCCCCTGTTGGACGCGATGGTGGACTTCCTGCCTGCACCGGTTTCCGGCGGCGGCGACCTCTGTGGCGTAGTCTTTGCCACTACGCAGGATCGCGTGCTGGGCCGGGGCGTGTGGGTGCGTTTGTATGCCGGTTCGCTGGAGAACCGCGCGCCGGTGACACTCCCTGCCGGGGTTGACCCGCTGACCGGCGAAGAAAAGCTCGTCCAGCGAAAAATCACGCAGATTCGCCGGGTGGATGGCTCCGACGCGGGCAGCCTGACGGCAGGCGAGATCGGCGTAGTGTACGGCCTTGGCGACGTGAAGGTCGGGCAGGTGCTGGGCGATGAAGCCCTGCTGCCCCGCCGCGTTGAGCCGGGCAGGCTCCGTACGCCGCTGATCACCGTGCAGGTCATCCCGGAAAAGCCGGAGGACATGCAATCCCTCCGGGTTGCCTGCGAGGCGCTCTCCGCCGAGGATCCGCTTCTGCAGGTGCGCTACGCCAAGGCGCTGAACGAACTCCAATTGCACGTCATGGGCACCATCCAGCTGGAGATCATCCAGGAGCTGCTGGACACCCGCTTCGGCATGAAGGTTACTTTCTCCAAGCCGGCCGTTATTTATAAGGAAACCATCGCGAAGGCCGCATCCGGATTCGTGGCTTACACCATGCCCAAGCCCTGCTGGGCGATCATGCGCTTTGAGATCGAGCCTGCCCCCCGCGGAAGCAGCGTGACGTTCAAGTCCACCGTGCCGGTGCGGGACATCCTTCTGCGCTATCAGCATCAGGTGGAGCAAGCTCTGCCGCTGGCCCTTCACCAGGGCCGCCTGGGCTGGGAAGTCACCGATGTCTGCATCACCCTGGTGGACGGCAATCACCACCAGTTCCACACCCACCCGCTGGATTTTATCGTTGCGACCCCGTGGGGCATCCAGGATGGCTTGCAGCGCGGCGGTTCGACCCTGCTGGAGCCTATATTGGAGACCCGCTTTCTTCTGCCGCCGGACTGTGTGGGGCGCGTTATGAGCGACGTAGCCCTGATGCGCGGCGAAGTCACCCACACCGAGACCGATGAAGACCGCGTGCTGATGACGGCGCTGATCCCCGTGGCGACCAGCGTGGACTACGCCTCGACCCTCGCCAGCGCCACCAGCGGCCGGGGCAGCATGAGCGTGAAGCTCCACGGCTACCGGGACTGCCCCCTTGAGCTGGGCGCAACGGCGGCCCGCCGCAGCGTCGATCCGCTGGATACGAGCAAGTACATCCTCGCCGCGCGCAGTGCGCTGGAGGGCGGGATATTCGATCTGGAATAAACCTTTTTTCACGACAAACCACCTGTGTCAGGCTATGACCGTTAAAGCGTCAGCCTGTCACAGGTGGTTTCTTATTCATGATATACGTTTATTCTGCCTTTTTCGCTATTAATGCTCCTTGCCGGGCTGACCATAATACGCATTCGGGCCGTGCTTGCGCAGGAAATGCTTGTCCTGGATGTTCTGGGGTGCAGGAGCTGCGTCCGCCTTGATCTGACGGGTGTAGACCGCCATCTTGGCGACCTCCTCCAGCACCACGGCGTGATACACCGCCTGAGCCGGGCTCTTGCCCCAGGTGAAGGGGCCGTGGCTGGCGCACACAATACCGGGGGTGTGCAGGGGCTCGATCTCGCGCTTGGTCAGCTCCTCGATGATGACCTTGCCGGTGTTCTTCTCGTAATCCTCGTCGATCTCCTCAGTGGTAAGATGACGGGCGCAGGGGATCGCGCCGTAGAAGTAGTCCGCATGGGTGGTGCCGTAGCAGGGAATGTCCTCGCAGGCCTGAGCCCAGCCCACGGCATAGGGACTATGTGTGTGGACGATGCCGCCGATCTCAGGGTACTTCTTGTACAGCTCGATGTGGGTCTTGGTATCGGAGGACGGATTCAGCTTGCCCTCCACCACATTGCCCTCCAGGTCGAGCACGACCATCATCTCCGGCTCCAGATCCTCATAATCCACGCCGGAGGGCTTGATGACCACGAGGCCCTTCTCCCGGTCGATGCCGGACACATTGCCCCAGGTATAGGTGACGAGGTTACGCTTGGGCAGTTCCATATTGGCCTCATAGACGGCCTGCTTGAGCTTTTTCAGCATAGGATGACCTCCATCTCTTCGATTTCGGGAAAACGCCGTAGGGGGCGCGCATTGCTCGCCCGCCCCCCAGCCTCACAGATGACGGCAAGGGATTCCATGGGAGGGGCAAGCCCCTCCCCTACGGATACATGCGTATATGCGGCGCAAAGGCTCTCCCTCCGGGAGAGCTGTCATCCGCAAGGATGACTGAGAGGGCGCTTACTTCATCTCCGCCACAGCGGCTTCTTCCGCCGCCAGGGCCTGCTGGAACTTCGCGGTGTAGGCATCCAGACCTTCCGCATCCGCCGCATCAGGCGCGATGGTGGAGCCCGCCGCACCAGCGAACACGCAGCGGTTCAGATAGGCTTCGAGCGTCTCGCCGGCCTGGCCGTTGACGCGGTAGGCAGCCAGCAGGGCCATGCCCCAGGGGCCGCCCTCGCCCGCAGTCTCCATGACGGAGATGGGGGTCTTCAAAGCTGCAGCCAGGATCTTCTGACCCACGCCGGGGGTCTTGAAGTAGCCGCCGTGGCCCAGCAGGGAGTCGATCTGCACATTCTCGTCCACCAGGATGTCCATGCCGATCTTGAGGCTGGTCATCGCACCGGCAACGAGGCTGCGGGCGAAATTCTGGAAGGTCAGCTTGGCGTCAGGCATGCGCACCATCATGGGACGGCCCTCATCCAGGTTCACCACAGGCTCGCCGGAGAACAGGGGCACATTCACCACGCCGCCGCAGTCTTTCTCGCCCTCGAGTGCCGCATTGAACAGATTGACATAGATGTCATTCATGGAGATGTTCAGGCCGCAGGCATCCACAAAGCCCTTGAGCATGCCCGCCCAGGCGTTGATGTCGGAAGTGCAGTTGTTGCAGTGCACCATGGCGACGGGCTTGCCGGTGGGGGTGGTGACCATGTCGATCTCAGGATAAACCTTGGAGAGCATCTTCTCCAGGACGATCATGGCAAACACGGAGGTGCCGGCGGATACATTGCCCGTGCGGACGGCGACAGCGTTGGTAGCGACCATGCCGGTACCGGCGTCGCCCTCGGGAGGAGCCATCAGCGCGCCGGCTTCCAGCTTGCCGGTGGGATCGAGGAGCTTCGCGCCCTCGGCGGTCATCACGCCCGCGTCCTCGCCGGCATTGAGCACCTGGGGCAGGATGCCGCGCAGCTTCCAGGCATAGCCCTTTGCAGCGGCCTTCTCGTCCACCAGATCGATCATCCTCTGATCGTAGTCGCACTTATCGCTGTCAATGGGGAACATGCCGCTGGCCTCGCCCACGCCCAGCACCTTCTTGCCGCAGAGCTGCCAGTGCACATAGCCGGCCAGGGTGGTCAGGTGGTCGATATCAGCCACATGGGCTTCGCCGTTCAGCATCGCCTGATACAGATGGGCGATGGACCAGCGCTGGGGAATGTTGAAGCCCAGCAGATCGGTCAGTTCGGCCGCGGCCGCACCGGTCATGGTATTGCGCCAGGTGCGGAACTCGCAGAGCTGCTTGCCGTCCTTGTCAAAGGGCAGGTAGCCGTGCATCATCGCTGACACGCCAAAGGCAGCCAGCTTCACCAGCTCGACATTGTACTTGGCCTTCACGTCAGCCACCAGGTTGGCGTAGGCGTCCTGAATGCCGGTCCACACGTCGTCCAGATGGTAGGTCCACACGCCGTTTTCCAGGCGGTTCTCCCAGGTGTGGTCGCCGGACGCGATGGGAGAATGGTCTTCGCCAATCAGCACCGCCTTGATGCGGGTGGAGCCCAGCTCGATGCCCAGCACACCCTTGCCCGCGCTGATGAGCTTTGCGATCGCTTCAATATTCATGTTGTTTCCTCCTATAACAATTCCCGGATGGAATCAGTCGCTTCCAATAGTATACCATGTTTGCAAATGCTTGTCCACAAGGAAAATACGCTTGCAATCGCCTCTGATTTCCTTTACAATAAAAGCACATCCATGCGTTCATATAGAAGGAGGTTCATCATGCAGAAGCTCGAAACCGTCCGTTTCCCTGAGGAAGTCGGGGTATCCTCCGCCGGTATTCTTTCCTATATCAAGGCCCGTGAGGAGGCCGGTCTGGAGCACCATGCCATCTGGGTGATGCGCCACAGCAAGGTCGCCGCAAAGCTGGCTTACTCACCCTATGACGATCACACGCCCCATATGCTCTTCTCCCTGTCGAAGTCCTTCTGCTCGGCGGCGGCGGGCTTTGCGGTGCAGGAGGGCCTGCTGAATTGGGATACCAAGCTTATCCACATTCTGCCGGAGGCTTTCCCGGAGGATGCCTCCGACTGGCTGCGCGCCATCACCCTCCACCACCTGCTTACCATGGGCAGCGGCCTCAAGCCGGAATCCGACGGCGGACGCAAGGGGCCGGACTGGGCCAGACGGGTGATCGCCTACGGCTGCGACCACGAGCCCGGCACCCATTTCGCCTACAACAGCATGAGCACCTATCTGGTCTCCTGCATGGTTCAACGCGTGACGGGGATGACCGTGCGGGACTACCTTGTCCCCCGCCTGTTTGAGCCCCTGGGGATGATGAACGAGGACGGTTCCGCACCCAAGTGGGACTCATCACCGGACGGCATCAACGTCGGCGGCTGGGGATTGTGGCTGAGCGCGAAGCAGCTCGCGCCCTTCGGCCAGTGCCTGCTGCAGAAGGGTATGTGGGACGGCAAGCAGGTGCTCCCCCGCGAGTGGCTTGACCTGGCCACCACCGCCCAGATCGACAACGGCAACGGCGACCATCCCCACGATCACGACTGGAACATGGGCTACGGCTACCAGTTTTGGATGTGCAAAACCGACCATGAGCCCGGTCAACAGCCCCGCTACCGTGGCGACGGCATGTTCAGCCAGTTCATCATCGTGGATGAAAAGCGCGACATGGTCATCTGCTGCGTCAGCGGCGTGGGGGATATCGGCAAGGCGCTCGACCTGATCTACACCCACATCCTCGCTGCGGCGGACATGGCGCCTGCAGATGAAGCCACCCAAGCCGAGCTGCAATCCAGGCTGGCTACCCTCTCCTACCCCTGGCCGGAGCACGACGGAAGCGCCCTTCCCATGGGCGTGTACGCCTCGGAGGGCGACGGTCCTGTATTGACCATCGAAGAAGACCGCGTCACCCTGCCGCTGGACGACCACCACACCGCGCTGTTCCATGTGGGCCGCGCGGAGGAATGCGGCGGCTGCGTCTCCTGCTGCGGCATGAAGGGCGGCAAGTTGACGATGCTCCTGCGGGTGCTGAACGCCCCCTTCACCCTGGACATGACCTGCCGCTTTGACGGCGATGCTGCCGAGTTCACCACCAGCGGCGTGGGCCAGGAGACCAAGACGTACAAGCTGACCAAGAAGTAACGCCTTCACCGATTCAACACAGAAAGAAGCGATCCCCATGAAGCGATTCCTGATTTTCCTGCTCCTCCTCTGCTGCCTGATCCCCGCCGGATGCGCCCCGAAGACCCGCGAGCTGGGCGACTCCTACAACTGGTACGAGATCTTCGTCTATTCCTACCAGGATTCCAACGGCGACGGCATCGGCGATTTCAACGGCGTCCGCAAGCGCCTGGATTACATCGCCGACATGGGCTATACCGGCATCTGGTTCATGCCCATCATGCCCTCCCCTTCCTATCATAAGTACGACGTGACAGATTACAAGGCCGTCGATCCCCAGTACGGCACGATGGATGACTTCCGCGCCCTGGTGAAGGAATGCCACGACCGCGGTATCCGCGTGATCATCGACCTGCCGGTAAACCACACCTCCACCCGGCACCCCTGGTTCCTCAGTGCAGTGGAATCCATCCAGAAGCGCACCAACGACAGCCCCTACATGGACTACTACTGCTTCACCCGGGAACCCGCGGGCAACAAATATGTGAAGGTCTCCGGCTCCGACTGGCACTACGAGGAGCAATTCGCCGGAGGCAACATGCCCGACTTGAACCTGCACAATGAGGCCGTGCTGGCAGAGCTGAAGGACGTCATCACCTTCTGGCTGACAGATGTGGACGTGGACGGTTTCCGTCTGGATGCGGTCACCTCCTTCCATGCGGCGGATGTGGCGGAGAACATCGCCACACTGGACAAGATCAAGGCCATGTGCGAGGAGGCCAAGCCCGGCTCCTATGTGGTGGGCGAGGCCTGGGTGGGCCAGAGCGCCCTGGCTGAATACTGGCAGTCCACCGTGGACAGCTTCTTCCTCTTCCCTTCCTCCCAGGCGGAGGGCTTCATCGTCAAATCCATCCTGGGCCGCAGCCCCAACGCACAGAACTTCGTCACCGGCTTGCAGACCGTCCTCGACCTGCTGCCGGAGGGCCGGGTGCTGGCGCCCTTCCTGTGCAACCATGACACGGGTCGTTCCATCGGCCTTCTGCAGGCCCGCAAGCTCCCCGAACGGGCCAAGTTCGCCCAGGGCCTGCTGGGCATGATGCCCGGCAACGTCTTCACCTACTACGGCGATGAGATCGGCATGGTCGGCTCCGGTGACGATCCCAACAAGCGCCTGGCCATGTACTGGAACGATGGCGACATGACCCAGCAGCCCCCCGGCGTGACCAGCGTTGAATACGCCTATCCCTCCGTGGACGCGCAGAAGAAGGACAGCACCTCCCTGCTGAACTACTGCAAGGCCGTCAACCAGGCCCGTTTGCAGTCCCCGCTGATCGCCCGCGGCGAGAACACCTTCCTGTATTCGGACAAGAATGTGGTGCTCATGCAGCGCAAATTGGACGGCAAATGCTGCTACATCGCGGTGAACTTTGCCAAGACCGAGGCCACCGTGGACATCCCCGCGACGGGGCTGAAAATCGTCTCCGACCTGGAGGTCGCGGACACCAAGGCCAATCTGACCAAGGGCGACGGCCTGACCACCGTGACGCTGCCGGGGTATGGTATCGTCGTGGTCGAATAAGCATACACACCTCATCAGTCGCTGCGGCGACAGCTTCCCCTCAAGGGGAAGCCGAGGATTGGACGAGCTATCTTTTTAGCCTTCCCCTTGAGGGGAAGGTGCCCGAAGGGCGGATGAGGTGGATGCTCCGCCGACAACAAACTTCTTTTGAGGTGAACCCCATGACCAAATTTCTCTTCCTCTCCGCCATCAGCAAATTCGCGCTGGGCGTCGTGCTCATCGGCGCGCTGCTCTTTCTCCCCGCCGGAACAACGGCCTACCCCCAGGGCTGGCTGCTGATGGGCATTTTGTTCATCCCCATGTTCATCGCCGGGCTGGTGATGATGGCCAAGAACCCCAACCTGCTCCGCAGCCGTCTCAACGCCAAGGAGAAGCAGCGCGAGCAGTCCCTGATGGTGAAGCTCAGCGGGCTGATGTTCCTCGTCGGGTTCATCCTCGCAGGGCTGAGCTATCGCTTCGGCTGGCTCATGCTGCCCCGCTGGGTGAGCATCCTCGGCGCGGTGCTGTTCCTGATCAGCTACGCCCTGTACGCCGAAGTCCTGCGTGAAAACACCTGGATCTCCCGCACCATCGAGGTGCAGGAAGGGCAGCAAGTCGTGTCCACCGGACTGTACGGTATCGTCCGCCACCCGATGTACGCGGTGACTTTGGTGCTCTTCCTGTCCATGCCGCTGGTGCTGGGCTCCGTGCTGGCCTTCATCGTTTTCCTCGCCTATCCCTTCATTATTATGAAACGTATCCGCAATGAGGAGGAAGTCCTCGCCCGCGAGCTGAATGGCTACCCCGAATACATGCAGAAAGTGCGCTGGCGGCTGATCCCTTTCATCTGGTAAAGGAGATATCATGAAAAACGACGCTTCTTTTGCGCAAATAAACGATTATGCGGCCATCGCCCGGGCATTCCTGAAGGCACACCGGGTCTACCGTTTCCACCTCAAAGCGGTGGCGGATATGAATGACCAGGAGGTTCAACACGCCTGCCATGTCTGGTATACGGAGAACCATTTGGAAAAGGAATACTGGGACTTTGCTTACCGTATGCTTGGCATCAAGGAGGCCCCATGAATTACACCATCCAGCAGGAGCGCCTCACCCCGGAGGCTTATATCGAATTTCTCCGTCACACCGACCTGGGCAGCCAGTACCCCAAGGAGCGCTTCCACGAGCGCATCGCCATCCTGGTGGAGAAGGCCTCTATCAGCCTGACCGCCAGGGATGCGGACGGCGCGCTCATCGGCGTGTGCTTCGGCATCACTGATTTTGCTTACTGGCTGTTCATCACCGATCTGGGCGTCGTCCGGGAATGGACGGGGCGTGGCGTGGGTAAAGCCCTGGTGCGCGAGCTGCACCGGATTGCAGGCGAGAGCCTCGCTGGCGGCGGCGAAAGCAACATCATCATGTACACCTGCGCCAATGAGAACGCCACCGGCTTTTACGAGAAGCTGGGCATGGTCAAGCCCGACGACATCTACATGCTGAACAAAGTGGCCTGGACGGACTTCACCGTGGAATAACAAAGGAGGCACCCCATGAAACGCATCATGCTCCTGATCATCGCCCTGGTTGCGGCGGCAGCTGTCGCGGCAACGCTGCTGCTGTTCCTGCCAGCCCGGCAGGCGGACTCCGTGGCCTGCGACCTGTATGTCAAGGCCATCCCTGACCTCAGCAAGGATTTCGCCCTGGGCATGGACGTGTCCAGCGTGATCGCCTTGGAAAAGGCGGGGGTCAAGTATTACGACCACGACGGCAAGGAGCGCGACCTCTTCGCCATCCTGGCGGAAAACGGCGTGAACTACATCCGCGTGCGCGTGTGGAACGATCCCTTTGACAAGGACGGCAACGGCTACGGCGGCGGCAACTGCGACATCAACACCGCCGTGGAGATCGGCAAACGCGCCACCAAGCAGGGCATGAAGCTGCTGGTGGACTTCCACTACTCCGACTTCTGGGCGGACCCGGCCAAGCAGATGCTGCCCAAGGCCTGGCAGGGCAAGCGCACCAGCGCCAAGGTCGGGCTGCTGAAGGAATACACCCTGGACTGCCTCAACCAGCTCAAATCCGCCAAGGTGGATGTGGGCATGGTGCAGCTGGGCAACGAAAGCAACAACGGCCTGGCGGGTGAAAAGAGTTTCTCCAACATGGCGGCGCTGATGGCCGCCGGTGCGGCAGCCGTGCGCGAGGTGTACCCCAAGGCGCTGATCGCCGTGCACTTCGCCAACCCGGAGAACGCGGACAACTATTACACCTACGCCCGCAAGCTCGATGAAGCCGGACTGGACTATGACGTCTTTGCCTCCAGCTACTACCCCTACTGGCACGGCACGCTGGACAATTTGAAAACCGTGCTGGGCACCATCGCCAAGGACTACGGCAAGAAGGTCATGGTCGCCGAGACCTCCTATGCCTACACCATCGAGGACGGCGACTTCTCCGGCAACACCATTGGCGAAGGCGGCGCTTATTTGAAACCCTACCCCTTCACCCAGCAGGGCCAGGTCAACAACCTCACCGATGTCATCCAGGCGATGCATGACATCGGCGGCATCGGCGTGTTCTACTGGGAGGGCGCGTGGGTGCCCGTGCCCGGCGGCAGCTGGGAGGCTAACTCCGAGCTGTGGGAGAAGTACGGCGCAGGCTGGGCTTCCTCCTACGCAGCGGAGTACGACCCCAACGACGCAGGTAAGTTCTACGGCGGCAGCGCCTGCGACAATCAGGCCATGTTCGACTTCTCCGGCAAGGCCCTGGAAAGCCTGAAGGCCTTCCGCCTCATCCGGAAGGGCAATGAAGTCCCCGTCACGGTGGATGCGCTGGACGACGTCACCCTGATGATCGACCTGGCCGGAGAGATCGTGCTGCCGGTGACCGTCAATGCAGTCATGTCCGACAACAGCCGTCAGGCAGTTCCTGTGGAATGGGAGCCTTACGATGCCCAGGCCATGAAGGACGGCGGCGTGAAGACCTACACTATCAAGGGCATGGCTGGCGGCATGACAGCCACCTGCCAGGTCGCCATGATCGAGTACAACCACCTGCGCAACTGGTCCTTCGAGGACGAGGACAAGGGCGAGTGGGTCGTGAGCAACCTGGGAGGATGCGAGCAGCTCTATATTGAAGAAAAGAAGACCGACTCCGTCACCGGCACGAAGCACTACCACTTCTACTCCGCCGCGCCCGGCACGGTGGAGTTCACCCTGGAGCAGACCGCCGATGCCCTCCCCGCAGGCACCTACCGTTACGAGATCGCCGTCATGGGCGGCGATGGCGGCACGGTGGATATCTACGCCTACGCCAAGGTTAACGGCGTTGAGGTGGCGCGCAAGGATTCCACCATCACCTCTTATAACGTCTGGGATACCCCCGTCATTGAGGGCATTGAAATCCAGGACGGCGATGTGGTCACCGTTGGCCTGTATGTGAAATGCTCCGGCTCCGGCAATGGCGCGTGGGGCAAGGTCGACGACGCGAAGCTGAATTTGACGAAGTAACCACATGCGGCAGATGCCAAAACGGCGTCTGCCTTTTTTGTGATTTTTGACCGCATGCAATTCTTTCAAAACCTGCTGACAGGCCGGGTGGAGGTTGTTTCTGTCAACTAAAAGGTTTTCGCTCGCCCATTGGGCGGGCATTTTCATTTTCATGTGCAAATTGGTAGAAATTTTTCCAAAGAAATTTTCGGAAACGTTTCCAACACCTATTGCATGATGGCGAAAAAGGTGCTATACTAACCATAACGATAGGGACATGTCGTCCTTATCCCACTACATTGCAGGCCAGTCCTGCAAACTATACAAGGAGGATACCCCCATGAAAATGATGAAGCGACTGCTGCTGGCTCTGGTGCTGGTTGTTGTGTGCCTCACCCTTGCTGCCTGCCAGAAGGAAGAGCCCAAGCCCGCCGAGCCCACTGCTGCGCCCGTTGCCACCGGCTACGAAGGCGAAGTCAAGGTGTGGGTTGCTGAGGCGACCGTTGATTTCACCAAGGCTCAGGTCGAGAAGTTCAAGGCCGCTCACCCCGAGTACGCCAAGATGACCGTGACCGTTCAGCCCGTTGGCGAAGGCGATGCTGCCTCCAACATGCTGACCGACGTTGAGGCCGGTGCTGACCTGTACGTCTTCGCACAGGACCAGCTGGCCCGTCTGGTTGCCGCTGGCGCTCTGGAAGTTGTTTCCGACGAGAACGCCAAGACCGTCGCCGCTGAGAACGACGCTGGCTCCGTGTCCGCTGTCAAGCTGGGCGAGACCATGTACGCCTACCCCATGACCTCTGACAACGGCTACTTCCTGTACTACGACAAGTCCGTCGTGACCGACCCCACCAACATGGAAGCCATCCTGGCTGACTGCGAGAAGGCCGGCAAGAACGTGTACTTCGAGATCAACTCCGGTTGGTACCAGACCGCCTTCTTCTTCGGCGCTGGCTGCAACCTGACCTACGACACCGACAACGCGGGCAACATCGTCAAGATGAACTGCGACTACGCTTCCGAGAACGGCGTGAAGGCCCTGAAGTCCATGATCAAGCTGGCCAAGTCCCCCGTGTTCGTGAACGGCTCCTCCGCCTCCAACGCCACCAACCTGGGCGCCATCGTTGACGGCACTTGGGATGCGGTTGCTGTTCAGGGCATCCTGGGTGACAACTACGCTGCTGTGAAGCTGCCCACCATCGACGGCTACCAGCTGGGCGGCTTCGGCGGCTTCAAGATGCTGGGTGTCAAGCCCCAGACCGATGAGAAGAAGCTGGCCGCTTGCGACGCTCTGGCTCTGTTCCTGTCCTCTGGCGAAGTGCAGACCGCTCGTTTCGAGGCGGTTGGCTGGGGCCCCTCCAACCTGACCGCTCAGCAGTCTGAGGCTGTCAAGAAGGACGTTGCCCTGTCTGCTCTGGCTGCTCAGCTGGCCAACACCGTGCCCCAGGGTCAGTACCCCGGCGAGTACTGGACTCTGGCCACCGCTCTGGGCGACGACATCCTGGCTGACAAGTACGATGCTTACACCGACGAGCAGCTGATGGACGTTCTGACCACCTTCCAGACCACCGCTGGTTCCTACGTGAAGTAATTCAAGCCTCAAGCGGGCTGGAGGCACTGCTTCCAGCCCGCTTTTCAACATGTATCCGGTCGAAAAATGTCAACCACGCGCGAGGCGAATCCATTCTGCCGCTTCGCGCGTGGTTGACGCTGCGGAGCACTTCTGTTTCTACACCTGTCGATATAGAAGCGCACCCGAAATACATCCCCCACAATAGACAAAGGTTGGTGAAAGCATGACGGATCTGGAATTTCTGCGGCTGAATGGCCCTCAAAAGTTCCTGTACAAGCTCCGCCGCTTCTTTGTGAATCTGCCCAAAGCCATCGTGAATGCCTTCAAGGGCCTGATCGCTTGGTTCGTGGGCGTGTTCAAGGGCGTGGGCAATGAGCTGTACGATATCTTCGACACCTATCGCAAGGGCGACTGGAAGACCCGCGTGTCCTACACAGTGATGGGCTTCGGTTCCTGCGCCCGCGGCCAGTGGCTGCGCGGTATCCTGTTCTTTGTGTTCCAGACGGTCTTCAATGTGTACCTGTTCTGCTTCGGCGGTTCCTATGTGGCCAAGCTGGCTACTCTGGGCACCGTTGAAACCCAGAAGGTCGGCCGCAAGACCGTTTACGGCGATAACTCCTTCCTCATCATGCTCTACGGCGTGCTGACCATCTTCTTCATCCTGGCGTTCATCTACACCTGGCGCCTGAACGTGAAGCAGAACAAGCTCGCCCAGAAGTACCTGGCGGACGGCAAGAAGCTCAAGACCGCCAAGCAGGATCTGCATGACATGCTGGATTCCCAGTTTCACAAGACCCTGCTGGCCATCCCCGTCGTAGGAGTGACCTTCTTCACCATTCTGCCCATCATCTTCATGATCCTGGTGGCCTTCACCAATTATGACAACACCCATCAGCCTCCCGGAAAGCTCTTCACCTGGGTCGGCATGGAGAACTTCAACACCCTGCTGACGGTGGAAGAGAATCCCATGGGCCTGGAGCTGAAGGAGAATGCGGACGGCACCGTGTCCATGACCATCACCGCCAAGAACGGCGACGTGATCACCGCCAAGACGGACAACAAGGACGCCGCCAACGCCGCGGTTGCGCTGATCGCGGACGGCTCCGGCGAGTTCGCCCTGACCGATAACGGCGACAAGACTGGCGCCATCACCGTCTATGGTGACAATGGCTCCCCCGTGGATATGGCCATCACCGCGCTGACCTTTGTGCAGACCCCCTCCATGGCCAACACCTTCAAGCAGGTGCTGCTCTGGACGCTGATCTGGGCCTTCTTCGCCACGTTCCTCCACTACTTCCTGGGCATGCTGGTCGCCATCATGATCAACAAGAAAGGCATCAAGTTCAAGAAGCTGTGGCGTACCATCCTGGTCATGACCATCGCCATCCCGCAGTTCATTTCCCTGCTGTACGTCTCCAAGATGTTCGCTGCGGACGGTCTGATCAACTCCACCCTGATGAACTGGGGCTGGATCAAGGAGCCCCTGCCCTTCTGGACTGATCCCACCTGGGCCAAGGTCACCATCATCGGCATCAACGTGTGGATCGGCATCCCCTACCTGATGCTGATCGCCACCGGCATCCTGATGAACATCCCCGCTGACCTGTACGAATCCGCCCGTATCGACGGCGCAAACGCCTTCCAGACCTACATGAAGATCACCCTGCCCTACATGCTGTTCGTCACCGGTCCCTACCTGCTGACCAGCTTCACAGGCAACATCAACAACTTCAACGTGATCTTCCTGCTCTCCGGCGGCAAGCCGCTTTCCGTCGGCATGGCAGGCAACGCGGGCAGCACTGACCTGCTGATCACCTGGCTGTACAAGATGACCGTTACCGACTCCAACTACAAGCTGGCGGCTGTTATGGGTATCCTGGTCTTCATCGTCTGTGCGGTGATCAACCTGGTCGTCTACAACATGATCCCGTCGGTCAAGAATGAGGAGGATTTCCAGTAATGGCTAAGCAGAATAACATTCCGGAAGTCGACATCATTGTTGACGAAAAAGCGGGCGTCATCCGCGAAGTGCAGCCCGAAAAGAAGCTGCGCTCCAAGAAGGGCCATGAGATGCGCGTCAACGCCGGCATCTACGCCATCCTCATTGCCATGTCCGTGATCTGGCTGGCTCCCTTCGTATTCCTGGTGCTGCAGTCCTTCCGCTCCTACGCGACGGAAGCCGGCGGCATGGTGAATTACATCGTTCCCAAGCAGTTCTCTCTGGACAATTACACCTTCCTGTTCCAGGGCGCTGCCTTCTCCTTCAAACTGCTGGTGAAGGATGCCGGCGCGATCATCCTGACCGTGCTGTCCAACCTGGCCGGCATCGCGGCGATCATCGCCTGCCTGGTGCGCAAGCCCAAGAACCCCCTGGAGAAGACCAAGGGCAACTTCAAGGCTGCGGCGCTGGTTCTGCTGGGCCTGGTTGTGATCAACTTCGTCCGCTGCGTGGACTCCACCAACTGCGACTTCGTCCGCTGGTTCATGAACACGCTGACCATCGCGCTGTTCTGCGCGGTGATCCAGACCATCATGCAGCTGTCCGTGTCCTACACCCTGAGCCGTATGCGCTTCAAGGGCCGCAAGCTGCTGATGAACGTCTGCCTGGTGCTGGGCATGTTCCCCGGCTTCCTGACGATGATCGTTCTGTACTACCTGCTCAAGATGCTGGGTCTGACCCAGGCGGGTGCAATCCCCGGTCTGATCCTGATCTCCTGCGCCTCCTCCGGTATGGGCTACTACATCTCCAAGGGCTTCTTCGACACCGTTCCGAAGTCCCTGGACGAGTCCGCCCGTATCGACGGCGCGACCCGTTTCCAGGTCTTCCTCAAGATCATCATGCCCATGGCCAAGCCCATCGTCATCTACACGATCCTGATGGCCTTCATGGGCCCCTGGGGCGACTATGTCTTCGCCTCCTACGTTGCCTTTGGCCACAAGGCCAGCTACAACGTGGCTGTCGGCCTCTACCGCTGGGTCAACACCAACGACTACCAGGGCTACTTCACCCGCTTCTGTGCCGGCGGCGTGCTGGTCGCGATTCCGATCACCGTGCTGTTCATGTGCCTGCAGAAGTACTACGTTGAAGGCGTTACCGGCGGCGCAGTGAAGGGCTAAGGAATGTTTCCGGCAGAGCCGGAAACGCTCGCCCGTGCGGCAAAACCCCGCGATACGATTACAGTCTGCCGACGGCAAGTTAGTGAACTGACAATAAACTGATGATCGATACATCCTACATTTGAGGAGGAAACAACAATGGCAAGCGTCAAGCTTGAAGGCGTCAAGAAAATCTACGACAACAAGGTCGTTGCCGTTCATGACTTCAACCTGGAGATCCAGGATAAGGAATTCGTGGTCTTCGTCGGCCCCTCCGGCTGCGGCAAGTCCACCACTCTGCGCATGGTCGCCGGTCTGGAGGACATCTCCGAAGGCACCCTGACCATCGGCGACCGCGTCGTCAACGACGTGGAGCCCAAGGACCGTGACATCGCCATGGTCTTCCAGAACTACGCTCTGTACCCCCACATCTCCGTGTACGAGAACATGGCCTTCCCCCTGCGCATCCGCAAGATGGACAACGACGAGATCCATCGCCGCGTGTGCCAGGCTGCGGAGATCCTGGGCATCACCCAGTATCTGACCCGCAAGCCCAAGGCCCTGTCCGGCGGCCAGCGTCAGCGCGTGGCCATCGGCCGTGCCATCGTCCGTGAGCCCGCCGTCTTCCTGATGGACGAGCCCCTGTCCAACCTGGACGCAAAGCTCCGTAACCAGATGCGCGCCGAGATCATCCTGCTGCGCAAGCGTCTGGATACCACCTTCATCTACGTCACCCACGACCAGACCGAGGCCATGACCCTGGGCGACCGCATCGTAATCATGAAGGACGGCTTCATCCAGCAGGTCGGTACCCCCCAGGAGGTCTTCGACACCCCCAAGAACCTGTTTGTGGCCGGCTTCATCGGCGCGCCCCAGATGAACTTCATCCCCTCCAAGCTGGTGAAGACCGCTGGCGGCTACAACGTGGACGTGCTGGGCACCACCATCACCATGGAGGGCGCCAAGCTCCAGAAGCTGCAGGACAAGGCCGTGGAAAGCCAGGACATCATCCTGGGCGTGCGTCCTGAGCACACCACCGTGTGCTTCGACAAGACCGAGGGCGCGATCGAGTCCACCATCCTGGTCAACGAGATGATGGGCAGCGAACTGCACCTGCACGTCACCACCAACGGCGAGGACAAGATCATCCTGCGCCTGCCCACCATCGACCTGAGCGATGAGCAGCGCGCCAGCCTGACCTACGGCAACAAGCTGTACTTCACCTTCGCCAGCAAGGTTGTGCACATGTTCGATCCTCAGACCGAGGAGAGCCTGCTCTTCTAAGTCAAATCCATACAGCGGCGACAGCAATGTCGCCGTTGTTTTTGTGCAACCCAAAAGGCTCTCCCTCCGGGAGAACCTTGACATTTCCGTATTCCATTCAGGGGCGCAGCTTTGCGATCACCGCGTTCATCTCGTCCCACTTCTTCTCCATGTCCTCCACCAGCTTGAGTTGGGTGCGGGCACGATCCAGGTTCTGATTGGGGCGGCTGATGGCAAAATAGGTGTCGCCGTTGAGGTAGTCGGTGAGGAAGCGTACGCCGCATTCCAGCGTCATGAGCTTTGCGCCCATGGGCAGCGTCTCGATCTCCTTGTCCGTCAGGCGGTTTCCGCAGGCGGAGAGGAAGCCCTCTGTAAAGGCCTCGTACATCTCCAGAGACATCTCGACCTTGCTGAGATCCGTCTCGTCCTCCGCCGCAGTGGACGCGCCAAATCGGATCGCATCGCCATAGTCATGGGCAGCCAGACCGGGCATGACCGTATCCAGGTCGATCACGCACAACGGCTCACGGGTAGCTTCATCCAGCATGACGTTGGTGAGCTTGGTGTCGTTATGGGTGACGCGCAGAGGAATCTCGCCCTTGCGGAGCAGCTCGTGGAGCACGCCGGCTTCCTTCTCGCGGGAGAGGAAGCGGTTCACCTCATCCCGGACGGATTCCAGCCGGGTGGCACGGTCCGCCGCGATAGCCTCGCGGAAGATACGGAAGCGATCCGGCGTGTCATGGAAATGAGGAATGGTTTCGGTCAGGGTAGCCGCCGGGAAGTCCGCCAGCTGATTCTGGAACATACCGAAGGCCACGCCGGACTGGCGCAGATCCTCCGCAGTTTCCGCCGCATCCAGGCACACGCTGTCCAGGATGTACTCATACACGCGCCAGCAGTCGCCCTCGGCGGTCAGCAGATAGGGCTCGCCGGTCAGGGTGGGCACCAGCTTGAGGGCACAACGGGGATCATCCACCTGGCCGCGCAGATAATCCGTCACGGCGATGACGTTGTTCATCAGGCCGGTCAGATCCTTGAAAACCTGGCCGTTGAGCCACTGCAGGATGTACAGGTGGGGCCGTGCGGTGACGACAAGATAGGTGCGGTTGATATGACCGCCGCCGGTGCGGGTGCAGCTGATGACCCGGCCGTCCAGGCGGAACTGGCTGTAAATATGCTTCATTGGTGTGCCTCCGGGGGAAGTTTTCCTTGTCATTATACCACGGCAGTGGACGGAATGCAACGAAAACAGCGTCCCCGATCTCTCGGAGACGCTGCTATGGATCAGTTAAAGCTCAGGTACTTCTCCTTGGGCGCCGGAGCGGGCTCCACGCGCACCTCGGTCAGAAGCAGCATCGGTTCGCCGCCGGAAACCACCTTCTTGCAGGAAGCGGTCATCTTCACGAAGTTCTTCGTGGAAGGACGCTGCAGGCCCTGGGTGATCCAGCCGATGGGGGCGATATCATCCGCACAGCAGGTCATTGCCATGCGGCCAAAGAGGTAGTACCCCTTGGGCATGCCCTTCTCGGAGAACACCTGACCCACCAGCCGCACGGTCTTGCGGTCATAGCGGTCGGGATGATCCATGGAGTCGATGTAGAAGGTCGTGATGTGCTCGTCGGGGATGTCGATGATGCCCGCCTTCATGTCGTAGGGCAGATCCTCGTCCGCCACGCCGTCCTCGCTGGTGCCGTCGGTATTCTCAAACAGCACGTTGGTGCGGGGCGCGACAGCCTTCACCTGACGGCGCCAGGGGCTCTTGTTCGCCTTGGGGTCGCAGCGGTTGAACAGCACCAGATCCGCCACCTTCATCGGGTCGGTCATGATCTGACGCATATTGGTGTAGTAGTTGTCGAAGGTGGTGGCGTCCACGCAGGTCATGATCTGCACGACCTCCCACAGGCGGGGCAGCATGCAGCCGCCCAGACGCTCGATGGTCCACACGCTGTTATACTCGATGATCACGCGATCGGGGTCGTACTCCTCCGCCAGAGCTGCCATGCGCTCGGTGGTAACTTCCTCCGCGCTGTCCAGGTACACGACGCTCACGCCGGACTTCGCCAGCTTGTCTTCATCGTACTCTTCCATGCCCTCTTCGCAGACGATCACCAGCGTCTTCTGCTTGCCGCCGGTGGAACGGCGGGTGAAGTCCTCATCTGCCAGCATACCGCTGATCAGGGTGGTTTTGCCGCTCTCCAGGAAGCCGGTGATCAGATATACGGGGATGAACTCCTGATTGCTCATGCCTGGAACAACTCCTTCAGGGCCTTCTCGTCGATGTGCGCGCCGATCACGCAGATGCGGCCGGTATAATCCGGGCTGCCCGCGCGGAACTGGCTCTCGCCGGGAACATAGTCAAACTGGAACCACTCTCCGGCGGCATTCGCCAGGATACCCTTGGCGCGCAGCACATTGCCGTACTCCTCCTCGTCGGAGAGCTTGTCCAGCATCGCGGCGATGTCAGCCTGCTCGTAGCGCTTCGCGGTCTCCCAGCCGATGGACACGAAGACCTCGTCGGCGTGGTGGTGATGGTGGTGACCGTGCTCGTGGTCATGGCAGCCGCACTCGCAGTGCTCGTCATGATCGTGGTGGTGCTCGTGGTCATGATGATGCTCATGATCGTGGCAGTGGCACTCCTCGCCATCCTCATGGTGATGGTGGTGATGCTCATGATCGTGATCATGGCAGCCGCACTCGCAGTGCTCGTCATGATCATGGTGGTGGTGATGCTCCACATGCAGCTCAATGGGGCGGCCAGTCTCGACAACCTCCAGCATCACCTCAGCAGGCAGCTCGTCCCAGGCGGTGGTGACCACACGCACACCGGGATGGGCCTCCTCAATGAGGACGCGGCTCTTCTCCACGCGCTCAGCAGACAGCATCTGGGTGCGGCTGAAGATGACGGTATCAGCGGTCTTCACCTGATCCAGGAAGAACTCGCCGAAGTTCTTCATGTGCATGCGGCACTTGCCCGCGTCCACGACGGTGGCACAGCCGGCAATTTCGAGGTCAGCATGGCGGGCCTTGCACTTCTCCACCGCATTGACGATCTCGCTCAGCTTGCCAACGCCGCTGGGCTCGATGATCAGGCGGTCGGGGCTGTACTTCTCGATCAGCTCGTCCACGGCCTTCTGGAAGTCGCCCACCAGGGTGCAGCAGATGCAGCCGGAGTTCAGTTCGTCCACGATGACGCCGGAATCCTTCATGAACGCGCCGTCCACGCCCACATCGCCGTATTCGTTCTCCAGCAGGATGATCTTTTCAGAGCCGGGCTTGATACCGGTGAGAAGCTTCTTGATCAGGGTGGTCTTGCCCGCGCCCAGGAAGCCGGAAATAATGTTGATCTTGATCATGATCGTATCTCCATTTCGGTTGATTCTTAGCTTGGCGGCCCGATTGCCGCCACATTATATTATAGCACGCCCGTCAAGGGGGTACAAGTAGGAAATGTGCAATTTCCCGCAAACAAAAAGGCTCCCCCTCCGGGGGAGCTGGCATCCGTAAGTGTCGGTGACTCTGCGGATGACTGAAAGGGCTAACGTGCAGCAAGAAAGCCCTCTCAGTTGCCTTTCGGCGACAGCTCTCCCGTAGGGAGAGCCTTTGAAACCCCGTAGGAACGACCATTGCTTGCCCACCTTCTTAGCAGCCGAGCAACTCCACCGCATCCAACAAACTGGACAGCACCGTTGCATTTTCCGCCATATCCAGCACGCTGCGCTCCTGGTGGCCGCCCTCAATGAGGAAACACCTGCACCCGATGGCTGCAGCGGTCTCCGCGTCATGGGTGGTGTCGCCGATAAACACGCATTCCTCGGCACTCTCGCCCGTGCGAGCCAGGAAATCCACCGCCAGGTGCACCTTGCTCACCGCCAGCTGATTGTTCAGCCCCAGCACCTCGTCGAACATCCCCCGCAGCTCCGGGAAATGCTCCACCTGTGCTCGCAGCTGATCCACCTGGGAGGCCGAGATGATGACCTGCTTATGTCCGGCCGCCTTGAAACGGCGCACCGCCTCCGCCGCGCCGGGAGCCAGCGGCACGCAGTCGAAGCCCTCCACATAGGCCTTGTTCCACACCTTGGCGATCTTCGGGAAATCCTCTGCCGTCACGCCCAGATCGTAGTAGTACTCATGCACCGGATGGCGGAACTTCGCCCGATATTCCTCCTCCGAGGTGTGCCGGTAGCCAAACTGCTCCAGCACCTGATTGTTCATCTTCACCACATGGGGCACATCTGCCACCAGTGTGCCGTTCCAGTCCCAAAGGATCGTCATGGTCGGCCTCCTCATTGCATATGATAGGTATGTCCCTATGATAACCGCCCGAACCGGGCTTGTCAAGCGCCGCCTTCATGTGCTATAATGTATCATGGTGTGATATGCGCCTATTTTATGAAACGGAATGGAAACCATCAACATGAGCTTTGAATCCCTGGGCCTGATGCCCATTATCCTCAAGAACGTCCACAACGCGGGCTACGAGACGCCCACTCCCATCCAGCATGCCACGATCCCACTGGTGATGGCGGGCAAGGATGTGCTCGGCTGCGCACAGACCGGCACCGGCAAGACCGCCGCCTTTGCCCTGCCGATGATCCAGCAGATGGCGAAGAAGCCTGTCCGTCCCGGTCAGCCCCGCGTCATCCGCCAGCTGATCCTCACCCCCACCCGCGAGCTGGCGCTGCAGATTTATGAGAACTTTGTCATCTACGGCAAGACCCTGCCCGTGTATCCCTGCGTGATCTTCGGCGGCGTGGGCCAGCAGGGGCAGATCGACGCGCTCCATCGCGGCGCGGATACAGTCATCGCCTGCCCCGGCCGCCTGTGGGACCTGATGAATCAGGGCTATGTCCGCCTGGACTGGGTGGAGACCTTCGTGCTGGACGAGGCTGACCGCATGCTGGATATGGGCTTCATCCACGACGTGCGCCGCATCGCAGCGAAGCTCCCGGAGAAGCATCAGACCCTGCTCTTCTCCGCCACCATGCCCGCCGAGGTGGAAAAGCTGGCCATGGATTTGCTCCACAACCCGGAATCCGTCAAGGTGGACCCAGTGTCCTCCACGGTAAAGAAGATCGACCAGTGCCTCTACTATGTGGACAAGGCCAACAAGAAGCTCCTGCTGGCCAAGCTCCTGCGCGACCCGGATGTGGAGAATGCGCTGGTCTTCAGCCGCACCAAGCACGGCGCGGATCGCATCGTCCGCGAGCTGAAGAAGGAGGGCATCGAGAGCGTTGCCATCCACGGCGACAAGAGCCAGGGCCAGCGGCAAAACGCCCTCGCCAAGTTCAAGTCCGGCGAGAGCAAGGTGCTCATCGCCACCGATATCGCCGCCCGCGGCATCGACATTGCCGGCCTCAGCCACGTCTTCAACTACGACATGCCCATGGAGCCCGAAGCCTACGTCCACCGCATTGGACGTACCGGTCGCGCTGGTCGCGACGGCAAAGCGATCTCCTTCTGCTGCATTGATGAGATGAAGCAGCTCGACCAGGTGGAAAAGCTGATCGGCAAGCGCCTGCCTGTGCGGGAAAGCGAGTGGCCGATGCTCATCACCACCCCCACCGATCCCAAGGAAAAAGAAGCCGCCCGTCAGCTGGCGAAGGCAGCCCGCATGGCCAAGCTCGGCCGCACGGCGGAAATGCCCAAGAAGCTGACCGCTTCCGGTAATCCCGCGCCGGAGCGCAAGGCCATGAAGACGGCGTCCAAGGCCATACAGGCAAAGAGCGCTCCAAAGGTCGAGAAGGCTCCCGTTAAGACGACAAAGCCCGCTGTGCCGGAATACAAACCGCGCTTCGGTCCCGGCAGCGAGAACCGGGCCGCCGCGGTGCGTCCCGCCCTGCCCAAGGCCGGACAGGCCATCATCATTGGCAAGGGCGGAAAGGTGCAGACGCCTGCGTCCAAGCCCGCCAAGCCTGCACAGAAACCCGCTGGCAAACCCAGCAAAGCCGCCATCGCCAAGCCTGTGCAACGGATAAACCGCGCGCGAGGGCGCAACGGAGAACGATAATTTCACTGATGGTTTGCATTCATGCAGACCATCTTTTATTGACATCTTTTTCTGGTTTTGCTATAATATAGAAAAGGAGGTCGTCTTTCATGAAAAAACTATTTCTCGTTCTGACTGTGTTTGCCTTTTGCTTTTCTGTTGCTGTGATAGCAGAAGAAAGCAGCTGTCCTCACACTAATACCGAGGAGTTCTACGGTGGTTATCTCTTTGAGTCTTTTAATTCATCGTATCATCACATTTACTGCCAGGTAGACGTCAAATGTGAAGACTGTAACACCTGGCTGTATAATTTGACCCGGTATGAAGACGGATTGGTACCTCATGATTCTGGTAAAGGCCACCCCTGCTTCTCTTGTGGTTATGATGGCAGCTCCGGCCCCACCACTGAAGAGCTGCAGGCTGCGGCGCAGAAGCGCGTGACCGAGGATGGCGAAAATATCCCCGGCAAGACCGCGATCATCATCCACAATGGCAATCTCCGCGCAGCAGCCAGCAAGGACTCCGCTGATCTGGGTGCAGTGATCTCCGGCGATGAATACGAGATCGTCTCTTACCAGATTTCTGCCGACAATACGGTCTGGCTGGAGATCAAGTATCTCGACGGCACTGCCTGGGTCTCCGCCAGTCTGGCCAAGATTTCCGGCGATACCGCGCTGTATGATTACGCCGAGTTTTATGTGAATCGTACCTGCCGGATCAAGGTCAGCAGCGGTCGTGGCCGTATCGCGCCCGGCACGAAGAATCCCATCGTCGCTTACGTCCGCTACAACGAAAAATACACCATTCTGGATTGCCAGCCCGCTGCCGATGACACTCTTTGGTTTAAGATCAAGGTTGACCGCACCGAATGCTGGATCTCCTCTTCCCTGGCTGAATTGTACTGATTTCCCCCTATAGCAAAGCTGCTGACAGCCCTGCGGTTGTCAGCTTTTTCGATGCACAAAACAGAGCGCAGGCAAATCAGTGGCAGCACCTAACCGCCAAGCCTCGCTTCCGCGCTCACCTGATATCCATTTCTTTGGATAACCCTAAAATATAGTCTGCACTCACCTGATAATACTCACACAACTTCTTTAGCCGATAGACAGGTATTTCATTGAGCCCCTTCTCATAACGCGAATAAACCTGCTGCGTGGTTTGCAGCACCGCCGCAATATCGGCTTGCATCAGGTCACGATCTTCCCGCAGTTCCCTGAGAATTTCCCAGTATTCTTTCATGATGAGTCACCTCATCATTTTGCTTGACACAGCATCAGATGTATTGACTTTTTGACCTGATGTGATGTATACTTCCATTATCAGGCAGATTTGATTCTGTCATAGAAAGGAGCCCAAATATGAATAAAGTTCTTGTCCTGCTGCTGGCCGTTTTACTTGCCTTCTCCTTTACTTTCACCGCTTTTGCCTGCACGGAATACTGCGGAGACGAATGGTGGTATGACGACGATGACGACAATGATCCGACAAATGAGGAGCTCCGTAACGCTGCATTTCGCGTCATCACGGAACATAACGGAAACATCAGCGGCATGACCGCCCGAGTTGTTCATGCCGGAAATATCCGCCAGAGCTATACCTCTTCCTCTCGTCTGCTGGGGACTGCCTTCCGCGATGAAGAGTTTACAATCCTTGGTTACCAGTACAACAGCCCCACCAGTCTTTGGCTGCAAATTCAGTATCTCTACAGCAGCGCCTGGATCGCTGCCAGCTTGGTAGAAATTGATTGCAGCGGGGTCGTTCAGCCTACTTCGCCGGCTACCTGGCCCACTCAAGCACCTGTTACTCCTCCCTCGACCGGCGTTTCCTGTTCCTGTCATTCCTATTGTGTCGGCATGCGCTGCAGGATCACCGTCAGCAGCGCCCGTGCCCGCGTCAAAGCCGGTACCGCCTATCCAATTGTGGAGTACGTCGGCAGGAACAAGGAATACACCATCTTGGATGTGACACACGCCTCTGATGGAACGCTCTGGTATCAGATCATGGATGACAACAAGCTGTGCTGGATTTCCTCCGGCGTTGCAACAATCGAGGGTTATAGCTACTAATAATCTCCCCTGAAGCACGGATCGCATTCCGTGCTTTTATGATGCACAAAACAGCGCCGCAAGGATCACTCCCTGCGGCGCTTTTCGTTGTATAGAGTTTTAGGTGCGCTTGCGGCTATATGCCTTCAGGCTCATCATGCCCAGGCCAGCCAGCAGCATCATGGCCATCCACAGCATCGGCAGCCCGTTGTCGCCGGTCTGCGGGATACGGCCGTTCACGATCACGCCGCCATTGTACGCACAGCCGGTCTCGGCCTCATACTCCTCAATGTTGCGGTAGGTGATGGTGAAGCCTTCCAGCTGCTTCTCCTCCACTGTGTAGACGGCCTTCACGCCGTTCACCATGGTGGGCAGGTTCTCGTAGATGTACCAGCCGCCAGCGGTGGGCTTGGGCGTTTCGTTGGAATACACCTCGCCGTTGCAGAAGAGGGTCAGGGTGATGTCGGGCGTGATTTCGCCCTCCAGCAGGCCCGTCCACTCCTTCTTGACCATGAAGGTGGTCAGATCCAGCTTATTCTGGAACTCCACGCTGCTCACGGTATTTTCGCCGATCTCACCCGCAGCAACATTGGTCTGCTTGCCGTCAACCCAGGTGGTGTAGAAGTCGCTGCTGCGCTCGGTGATCCTGTAGCTAACGCCAGTGCGCAGGCCGAGGATCGTCAGCTTCTCGCCGCCCTTGAGGGTGACAGTTGCCTTCGCACCGTCAGCTGTCTCGGTGAAGGTCACGGTGGTCGCCGCTCCATTCAGGGTCGCACTGTAGGCGCCCGCCAGCTTGTCGCCGGTGGAAATGCTCAGCTCAACATCAAACTGGAAGCTCATGTTGTTGCCCGCATCGCCAACCACGGTCTTGCTCAGGGTGAGCGAGCCAACGATAGCCTTGTTGGGCATCCGGACAGTGACGGTTTTGCTCTCGTCCTCGCCGACCTGCACCTCATGGAGCGTCTTGTCCAGCTGATAACCAGCGGGCGCATCAGTCTCCAGCAGGTAGTAGGTGCCAGCCAGGAGGTTGGTCAGCGTCGCCTTGCCGTCCTTGCCGGTGGTGATGATATCCACCAGCTCAGCGCAGTCGCTGTCCGCATAGACGGCGAACTTCGCACCGCTCAGCTTCTTGTCGGGATCGTTCTCGTCGAACTTTTCCACCACAAGGCTGTAGCGCTTGTAAACCTCATGGGTGTTGGTGATGGTCAGCTCGTCATCACTGTAGGCGGTGGTGTAGCCGACGATCTCGCCCAGCTCTTTGACGGTGTATTCGATCAGCTTACCCTCTTCACCCTCGGCGTACTTGGGCAGATCGGTGAAGGTATAGGTCCAGTCATTGCCGATGCCGGTCATGACGGCGATTTTGTCTTCCAGCGGCTTGCCGTCAGCCACCAGCTGAATGGTGATGCTGCGCGGACGCAGGCCATCCACATTGTTGCCATCGACCCACTTCTTGGTGACAGGCACCTGCGTCTTGCCCACCTCGTAGGTGTTGGTGATCTTCACCTGGAAGTGGCCGGAGATAGGCTCGGTCATTTCCGTCTTGGAGGTATAGCCTTCGGGCACGCTGACTTCCTCGACGCTGTACTTGATCGCCTTGCCGGCGGCGTACTTGTCAAGCTCCGTCCAGCTGCCCTTCCAGCTGTTGTCCTTGCTGAGGGTCAGGGTCTTGCCTTCAACAGGCAGACCATCCGCCAGCAGCTGAACTTCGATGCTCCTGGCGCGCAGGCCAGCGACATTATCGCTGTCCTCCCAGACCTTTTCCACCGCCACTGCGACGTTTTCCGTCTCATGGGTATTGGTGATGGTCAGGGTATCCGCGCTGTAGGCCGTCGTGTAGCCCACAGTTTCGCCAACTTCCTCAACCGTGTAGACAATATCCGTGCCGTTCGCCTTCTTGGGCAGATTGGTGAAGGTGTACGTCCACTCGTTGCCGGTTCCGCTCAGAGTCGCAGTCTTGCCCTCAACCACCTTGCCGTCGGCCAGCAGCTGCACGGTGATGCTCTCGGGGCGGATGCCGTCCTGATTGTTGTTATCCACCCACTTCTTCTCCACAGACACAGAAGTATCGTCGGTTTCGTGGGTGTTCGTGATCAGGTAGCCGTTCTCTGCATCGCCGGTGATCTCGCCGGTGTAGCCCTCAACCGCTTCTTCCTGCACGGTGTACGCAATCTCTGCGCCGCCCGCCTTCTTCGGCAGGTTGGCCCAGGTGTGCTTCCACTCGTTGGCTTCGCTCAGCTCCACAGGTTCGCCGGACGCAGTGCCATCAGCCAGCAGCTGCACGATGATCTTCTCAGGGCGGATGCCGTCCTGGTCGTTGTTGTCCACCCACTTCTTCTCCACGGACACAGAGGTATCCTCGGTTTCGTGGGTGTTCGTGATCAGGTAGCCGGTCTCTGCATCGCCGGTGATTTCGCCGGTGTAGCCCTCAACCGCTTCTTCCTGCACGGTGTACGCAATCTCTGCGCCGCCCGCCTTCTTCGGCAGGTCTGCCCAGGTGTGCTTCCACTCGTTGGCTTCGCTCAGCTCCACAGGTTCGCCAGACGCAGTACCATCGGCCAGCAGCTGCACGATGATCTTCTCAGGGCGGATGCCGTCCTGGTCGTTGTTGTCCACCCACTTCTTCTCCACGGACACAGAGGTATCCTCGGTTTCGTGGGTGTTCGTGATCAGGT
>JBGUSK010000073.1:0-7151 GCA_045132495.1 Christensenellales bacterium
AGATCGTTTATCCCATATCTGTGAGTTTGCTACAATGTATGTCATGCTTGTCCTCCTTTCATCGGACACATAGTGCCCGGAAGCATTGCTGCTTCCGGGCTTGTTGCTATTACGATTTAAGTTCTTCCGTCTTCATGGCGCGGATGTGCTTGTTTCGCATGAAATACAGGCAAACCAGCACACCCAGCACCGCCTGCAGTGCAAAACACATCTGCGCGCCGCTGCCCTTTCCGGTTCCAAAGGCGGCAGTGAGGACACTACCCACATGCTGGCTTGCCATCAGTGGCTCAAACACAGCATCCACCAGCAGTCCGCCGAGAAAATATCCCAGCGGGATGGTGAAGAACTGCAAGGAGTTGCGGCAGGCAAAGACCCGGCCCTGGATATCCTGAGGGATGGATGTCCGCATGATGGCATCCAGGTTGGCGTTCATCAGCGGGATGCAGATCCACCCCAGGAACGCGCCTATGCACCAGACAGGCGCCGTCTGTCCGAAGGCCAGAAGGAAGTTCTCCGTGGACATGGAGAACAGCAGCGTCCAGCAGACCACCTTCACACGGCTTTTGGGGGCAGGCAGCAGCGATGCGATCACGCTGCCGATGAGGGTGGTCACGCCCGTGAGGCTGTTGATCAGGCCCAAAGCCGCTTCCCCTTTGCGCGGAATCACCATGGCCGGCAGTGTCGCATTGAACATAGAGGCCACCAGGTTGATCGCCGCCAGGAAGAACACCAGCATCAGGATGCCCCGCTTCTGCCGCAGGAAGGACAAGCCTTCGCGCACAGACGCCAGCAAGGTTTCTTTCTCCGTCGTGCGCTTCTCCCCTTCCGGGATGCGGATGAACACCAGCAGCACCACAAACGCCACCGCAAAGGTGAACAGGTCAAAGAGGATGACCGCATCCATGCCCAGCAGCGTCATCATGGCCGTGGCGATGACGGGATTCAGAATGCCGTTCAGGCTGGAGGACAGGTAGCGCAGTCCGCCGACGCGCTGATAATGTTTCTTTGGCAAAAGCGCCGTCGTGGCGACTTCACTCGCAGGCTGCTGGACAGTATTCATCAGGCCGTTCAGCGCATTGAGCAGGTACAGGTGCCACACCTGCAAAGTCTCCGTCTTCAGCAGCACCAGGGTGGCAATGGTGGTCAGCGCCGCCATCGCATCGCAGACGAGCATCGTCCGACGCTTGTCCCAGCGGTCAGAAAGCGCACCGGCAAAGATAGAACACAGCACATAGGGTGCGTAGGAGGAGATCATCAGCCCTGCGGTCACAAGGGCGCTGCCCGCCTGGGTGTAGCTCCACACCACCAGCGCGTAGCTGGTCACGGCGCTGCCCAGGCCAGAGAAGGCCTGCGTCACCCACAAAATCAGGAAAGCGTGCATTTCGCGCAGAGTCGTCATCATAGATTTCAGTTTGAATTTCATTTTATTCGCTCCTGTTCATGTTGAATGGGTCAATCATAAACAGGAGCACCGGCAATGGCCAGCACCATGGGTGCGGCGCCTCCCTTCTTTAGCAATCGATCCAAATACCTTCATCCCTGATCAAAGCATTTTGCATGCTGCGATAGAATCGCTGAGATTCTTCATTTGCTGCAATCAAACCAACCAGCGTGTCAATACCGCGTCCTTTCAACTCTGTACGCAGCGCTGCTATCAATGCCTGGGCAACGCCCTGATGCCGGAAGCTTTTCAGCACGCATATCCAGTCAAGGTAACACTTTATGGAACCGTCAAAATGGCTGGGAATCAGCGCTGCATCAATGCGGCCCACAATCTCGCCCATTTCCGTCATTGCCACGAATGACAGCGCATTTTCATATCGTTTATCCTGGAATGAAACGCGCACCTTATCCTGATAGCCCGTTTCCTCCGTCCAACGGTAGAAGCCTGGTTCTTCCTCGCTCAGGCGGCGTTCATAGGCAAACAGCGCAGGGAGATGCACCTCCATCAGGCGTTCAACACGCCATAAAGATGTATCCCGCACATACACCCGGCTGTCCTCCCCGTAGATGCTGACCCGGTTCTCCAGATAGGTGAAGCCGTACTTCTCGTACAGGCCCACATGGTCGGTGCAGAGGTAAACCCGCGCTGCGCCGTGCTCACGGGCGACGTCGCAGGCATGTTCAATCAGCTTGCCGACATAACGGTGTCCGCGGTATTCAGGCGCGGTATGGACGAAGCCGATCCATGGACCATAGGGTGCGTCCACGCAGTCGCGTTCAGCGAGGGTCAGGAAGGACACCAGCTTATCCCCGTCGGTCAGCAGGTAAACCGTGCCCTTGCCGACTTCATCATTGAAGATGCCCTGCTCCAGCAGCTGCGCGAGGTATTTCGCCGCGCGCCATTCGTTGTCCGCGATGGCGGCGCGCCAGTGGGGTTGGTCGTTACAGGCGAAGTAGTCGATGATGTGCATTTCCCGCGCAGCTTTTTCCTCATAGTATGCTTCCAGAATCGTAGCGACAGTGTCTTCTTTCTCTTGCTCACCGAGTTTCTTGCCGCACAGCCAAGCGTAGTAATCAGTCAAGCCTTCCACGAAAGAACCCAGAATTTCATTAAATCCCCAGCGTTCATTACGGACAGGCAATCGGAGCATTGGCGTTGCATCCTCATCGTCAAAAACATCCTTAAGATCAACAGCCGCCCAATAAAACAGATAGCCAACATGCCTGCCGTCACGGGCGACCACATAGTGTTTCCATTCAAAGTCCACCCACAACGGCAATGGCAGAACAAAGTGCGACTCTACCCATGTAACAAAATCAATCAGTCGGCTTTTCATTTCTTCCGGTACAGCGATATCAAAACCAACACTGAATCCGGGTGTAATATGATGTGCCGTTCTAATGTTCACAGCCGCTGCACATTTCCAAACAGTACTCTGCATATTACCTCTTTCCATCCAGGATGTCGAGGCCCTGCTCCTCCTGGAACTGGTTGGTGTAGAGCTGGTAGTAATAGCCCTGCTTAGCGATCAACTGGCGATGGGTGCCGTCCTCGGTGATCTTGCCATTCTGGATGACCAGGATTCGGTCAGCGCTGCGGATGGTGGACAGGCGGTGAGCGATGATGAAGCTGGTGCGGCCCTCCAGCACGGTTTGGATAGCATTCTGGATGAGCTGCTCCGTTTCGGTATCCACGGAGGAGGTCGCCTCGTCCAGCACGAAGATGGACGGGTTGGTCAGGATCGCGCGGGCAAAGGAGATCAGCTGCTTCTGGCCGGTGGACAGGCGATTTCCGCCCTCGCCGACATTGGCATTGAAGCCGTCTTTCATGGCGAGGATGAAGTCCTCCGCGCCAACCATGCGGGCCGCCGCCCGGACTTCCTCAATGGTCGCATCGGGGCGGCCATAGCGGATGTTGTCTGCCACGGTTCCGGAGAACAGGTGGGGCGACTGCAGCACATAGCCCAGATTCGACTGGAGCCACAACTGGCTGCGGGTACGGTAATCCGCGCCATCGATCAAAATCCGACCGGAAGTCGGTTCGTAGAAGCGGCAAATCAGGTTGACGATGGTAGACTTACCGGAGCCAGTCTCACCAACAAGAGCAATGGTCTGGCCATGATCGACGTGGAGGTTGAAGTGCTCCAGCACCTTCTCGCCGTCCTTGTATCGGAAGGTGACATCCTCAAAGTCAATGTCGCCGATAAGCTTGGGCCAGTTCTCCTTTTTCGGGTGGAAGTTGTCGCCGAAGACGGCCTCCACCTCGGGAGAATCAACGATATCAGGCTCGGTCTCCAGCAGAGAGACCACGCGCTCCGCTGCTGCCTGGGAGGACTGCAGCTCAGCGAAGATGCGGGCGATATCGCGCACCGGCTGGAAGAAGCTGACGGTATAGTTCACGAACACCTGCAGGGTGCCGATGGTCATCACCGCGCCCATGACCTCCACGCCATTCACGATCGCAGAGCCGCCCTGCCACAGCGCATACGCCGTGCCGAGGGAGCCGATGGACACCACGATGGGCAGGAACAGGGCCGACAAGGTCGCCGCACGTACGGAGGCCTTCTTCATATCAGCGGAAACAGCGTTGAACTCCTGGATGTTGAGGTCTTCGCGGACGAGGGTCTTGGTGGTTTTCGCACCGTTGATGCCCTCATTAAAGCCAGCGGTGATCTGTGAATTGCGCTTACGCACCTGGCGGTAGGACTCGAGGATGCCCTTCTGGAACTTCCATGAAATCACCGCCAGCGGCGGCAGGACGAGCAGGATCACCAGCGTCAGCTTCCAGTTGAGCAGCAGCATCTGAATGGTGCAGGAAACCAGAAACACCGCGCCCCAGCACAGGTCGAGGATCGACCATCCGATGGTATCGCCCAGGCGCTGGGTGTCATTGGTCAATCGGGACATCAGGTAGCCCACGGGCATGCGGTCATAGTAGGAAAAGGGCAGCTCCTGGAGCTTCTGGAAGCCCAGCTTGCGGATGGTGTAGCAGGTGCCGGTCTCCACGCGGCCGCTCTGGATCTGGAAGCCGAAGATGGCTGCCACCTGAATCGCCAGCAGGGCCAGGTACACAATGGAGAACCAGGTCAATCCGTCGGTGGTTTCTCCGGCGATGAAGGTATCCATCGCGTAACCGGTCATGCGGGGCAGCACCACGTCCAGCACCGCGCAGACGGCCATGAACAGCATCGTCAGCAGCAGGTTCTTGTGGTAGGGCTTGGCGAGGCGGATGATCTTCTTCCACAGGGACAAATCAAATCGTTTGGTATAATCTTCTTCCTGAAAGGACTGCATATGTTTTCACCTTCTTTGCAGGTCGGGAATTACTGAGCTGTCTCCGCCGCGATGGCGTGGTTCAGCTCTTCTTCGAGGGTATTCTGAATGGCGTTGATACGGGCATAGAGGCCTTCCTCGCGGCAGAGCTCCTCATGGGTTCCCTGCTGGGTAATGCGGCCATCCTCCAGCACGAGGATCATGTCCGCCTGGGAAAGTGTCGTCACGCGGTGGGAGATGATCAGCGTGGTGACGCCGGTTTTCTCGCCCTTGAGGGCAGCGCGGATCTGCGCGTCGGTCTCGGTGTCCACCGCAGACAGAGAGTCATCGAAAATCAGGACGTGGTTGTCCTTGAGGAGCGTTCGGGCGATGGCAATACGCTGCTTCTGGCCGCCGGAAAGGGTCACGCCGCGTTCGCCGACGAGGGTTTCCCAGCCCTTGTCCGCCTTGGCAATGAAACCGGAGGCACGGGCAACGTCCGCCGCGTGACGGATGCCCTTTTCGTCGCGCCCGCCGATGATGCCCACATTGTCATAGATGGTTTTTGAGTACAGGAAGGGCTCCTGCAAAATCAGGCCCACATGGCTGCGCAGATGGCTGCGGTCGATGTTCCTGATGTTCACGCCGCCGATGGTAATCCGACCGGAAGTCGGTTCATACAGCCGCTGAAGCAGATACATCATCGTGGACTTACCACTGCCCGTGCCGCCCAGGACCGCCGCGGTGGAACCTGCCGGAATGGTGAAGCTCACGTCCTTGAGGACGGGCACGCCGTCATCCGGGTAAGCGAAGGACACATGATCAAAGACAATGTCGCCGTGCAGGTCGGGCTTGATGGCGTCCGGCTCGTCGGGTTCAGGCTCGGCATGGAGAATTTCCTGCACGCGGCCCATGGCGACCATGGACTTGCCCGCGTCGCTCAGCGTGCGGCCCAGGGATCGGATCGGCCAGAGCAGCATGCCGATGTAGCTGGTAAAGATGATCAGCTCGCCCACGGTGATCTCCCCCCGCACGGCATAGACAATGCACACCAGCAGGGTGATCAGGTTCTGCACCATGGACAGCGTATCTCCGCCGGACCAGTAAATGGCGCTGAGCCAGTTCAGCTTCAGCCAGCGTTTGCGCAGGGTTGCGTTTTTCTCATCGAATTTCTCCACCTCGCGCTGCTGCTGTCCAAATGCGCGCACCACGCGCACGCCGGAGAGGTTCTCCTGGAGGGCCGCTGACATTTTGCCTTCGCATTCATCTGCCTCCTTGAAGGACTTGTGCACCATCTTGAAAAACCAGGTGGCAAAGATGAACAGCGGCGGCACCAGCACCATGGAGATCAGCGTGATTTGAACGTTCTTCTGAAGCAGGATGACCAGCGCAATGATGATCATCAGCACCGAGTTGACCACTTCCATCACCTGCACGGAGAGAAAGCGGCGGATGGTTTCCACATCAGAGGTACAGCGCTGGATGAGGTCGCCGGTTTCAGCCTTGACGTGATAGGCAAAGGGCAGGCGCTGTAAATGAGCATAGAGGCGTTCGCGCAGGGTCTGGGATATATTCTCGCTCGCCACGGCGGACAGGCGGCCCTTCACATAGGTGAATATGCCGTTGACCACATTGAGCACGATCAGCGCAAGTCCCATCACCCACAGGTTTGCGCGCAGGAAATCCCTGCCGCCCAGCTTTTCAATAGGAGCCAGGGCAAAGGCCGGGAGGGTCGAGGGCTTCGTGTCCAGCACGAAATCAATGGTTTCCGCCAGCACCAGAGGCGTGATGAATCCGATGATGACGATCAGCACCGTAGCGATCATCGCGCCAAGATAGCTCGGCCAGTTCTCGCCGATCAGGGCAAGCATGGCGGACATAGGTTTCTGTTTGGTCTTTTTCTGCTGCATGGGATTCTCCTTTTCCCCTTCTCACAGGGATAATCAGAGGGTCGGTCGGGTTGGCTGCTTCTGCCTTTGTGTGCGCTGGCCGTCAGCGGCGCTTGATGATAGCAAAAAAGCACCGCGCCATCCTTGCAGACGGCCGGTGCACATAGAGCGTCATGATGCGGTTGTCAGGCATGGAGTCCCTTTTACCGCAGGCGCACAAAGGCAGAAGGAGCCGTCATCAGGGTCATGGTTGCTGCAAGATTGATCATGAACATCGATTTGGCCTCCTTTCTGCAAAATTTTTGTTTGTGATGGTCACAACGCTGTCAAGTATATACCCATTTCCTTGCGTCCGTCAAGGGGTTTTCTGACAATTCGGGAAATTTTCCGCCAGATTATTGGTCATCCTGCATGCCTGCGCCAGACCACCAATCCCTGACCGGCTTTTGGATCGCCCGCCAGATCGGGATTGAGCCTGCGGAGTTCACTTTCCGGGATGCGGTAACGCCGGGCAATATCCCAGGCGCTCTCACCGGGCTGGGTGAAGTAAAGCACGATATCCTGCGT
>JBGUSK010000074.1:0-8640 GCA_045132495.1 Christensenellales bacterium
GATCGTGACCACGGGCGTGTTACCGTCCAGATAGGTCAGATCAGCCTCGTAGGGCACATCCTCCAGGATGTAGCCGACAGGTGCGCCAGTCTCGATCAGGTAATACCGACCGAGGGGCAGCTCCTTGCTCATGTCAGAGCCGGTGCCGGAGGTGGTGATCGTCTCCACAAGGGCATCCTTGGTGTACCAGAGCGTACCGTCTCCGCCGATGATGTCCTCTGCAGCGCGGATCTCGAAGGTCGCGCCAGCCAGATAGCGAAGGGGTGCAGCTCGCTCAATGGAATATCCATGACCTTCTCACGGGCTGCATCGGCGCGGCTCTCCTCGGTGCTGAAAATTTCATCATATGCAGGCAGACTTAGCTTTTTGCCGTTGCCTTTCACGACTCAACACCTCCTTGGTGAGATTACGGTATGCTTCTGCAACCTTTCCCTTGGGGTCATAAGTATGGATGCTGACACCAGCAGCAGAGGCTTCCGCAGCACGCACGGACATCGGTATTTCCGTGGAGAATATGTTGATGTGCTTACCGTAGGTGTTTCTGACAAGGGAACCGATCTCTTTTGCCAGGTTGGTGCGGTTGTCCACCATTGTCAGGACTATGCCTTCTGTTTTCAGACGGGGATTGATTTTATTCCGTACCTGCTTGATGGTGTTGAGCAGATCGACCAAGCCCTTGGCAGACAGATACTGTGGCTGCACCGGAATGATTACGTTATCAGCAGCTGATAGAGCATTCAGATTCAACATGCTCAACGACGGCGAACAGTCAATCAAGATATGGTCGTACTGCTTGCGCAGAGGGGCGAGGATCTGCTTAAGTAGATTTTCACGGCTTAACGCATTCACAGTGGCTGCTTCCACACCAGACAGCTCAATGCAGGAAGGAATGAGGTCTACTGCCTCCTGCTGATGCAATATACCCTCACCAGGTGTGACTGGCTTACTGTCCAGCACCTTTGACATGAGTGTGGCAACCGTAACAGGCAAGTCGTCAGGCTTGTCATAGCCAAGGCTGATGGTAAGACTGCTTTGAGGGTCGAAATCAACCAGAAGGACCTTTTTGCCTTCGCGGGCAAGGCCGACACCAAGATTGGCACATGTACAGGTTTTACCCGTGCCGCCCTTTTGATTGATGATTGCTGTGACTGTGGCGGGCATCTCGCTTTTCCTCCTTGTGCTTCACATAGGTACGTTTCCATTTCGGTTGGGGCTTGGGGCGATGAGTAGATTCTCTATTTGGGGAGTAAGGACATCGATGGAATACACAGGTGCGATCAACGCCGTGGGGGCGATGGAATCTACAGGAACGGCATTCCTCAAACATACCGTCCTCACCACTGTCATATTGCGAGTATGGGCTTTCATTCATGGCAGCTTCAAAAGCGAGACTGCCGCCGTAACGGGGCATGGGAACATTCCTCCTATTCTGTAATAGAAAAGCCACGGTGCATCGTGTGACACATCGTGGCCAACATGCAAACTGGAACGGAAAGACGTACCAGACTGCATAAACAAATAGCGATATGCAAGAACTCTTTCGAGACTGGCATACCGCTATTAGGGGCTACTAAACTCCAGAAACTTGTGGTATACTTGCTATAAGGGTGGCGATTTGCTAACCAGCGGAAACGAAGCAGCGTTCGTCCGGGTTCGATTCCCACGCATTTTGCTCCTGGATTCTGCTAACATTTTGCTAACAGGACGCAAAATAACGCGGGAAAAAGGGACGAAATCGCACAACACCAAATAGCACGAGTTTCGGCTGAAACCCTTGTATTTCAAGGGATTGCAAGACATGGCAAGACATCGTAGCACAGCGTGGATCAGACAATTTTCAGTGCTCCTAAGCGACAGGCCGTGGGTTCGAATCCCGCCGGGCGTGCCAAAATGCCGTAAACGAGAGCTTTGCGGCATTTTTTTCGTGCCGTCATGGAGGTCGGGGAACCATCGGCTCTAAGCGTCCTGCAAGTCGGAAAGCTGCCAGCAGGACACGAAACGTTTCCAAGCTTTCTGAGCTTTGCTGCGATCTTGCATATTTTGAACAGCTGGCTGAAGGAAGAATTGCGTGCTGCAGGATTTTCCCGGTGATCAGGCGGATGGAAGTCCGGGCATCCGGGCAGAATGCTTCGTAAAGGAGGGTGAGCCATGATCGAACCGGATACCATTCGACTCCTCAGAGAGTGCGATGCAGGCGTAAAGATGGGTGTGGAGTCCATTGAGGAAGTGGTGGACAAGATCAAAGCGGAGGATTTCCGTCAGGCGCTGGTGGAAAGTCGTCATCATCATGACGAGCTGGACCGGGAAATCCAGCGGCAACTGGATCGCTATCAGGACAAGGGCAAGGAGCCAAAACCTATGGCCCGGAGTATGTCCTGTATTAAAACCAATGCCATGCTGATGATGAACCACAGCGACCGGACCATTGCCGATCTGATGACTGACGGCTGCAATATGGGCGTGAAATCCCTGCATAAGTACCTGAATGAATACAAGGCGGCAGATGAGGCTGCCAAAGAGATCACCAAAAAGCTGATCAACCTGGAGCAGAAGCTGGCGGTTGATATCCGCAGCTACCTGTAAAGCGGTGGGAATCCACTGCTTTTTTTGTTGCTGCGATGAGACAAGGGGTGCATTTTGTCGATATTTGTGGTACAATGGAAAAAAGCTCGTTAAGCATCGCAGGAGGATCCCATTGAACGGACGATGACGAAAGGCGGATGCTACATGCCGAAAAATTCACCCCTCATGCTGGACGTCAATAAGCCGCCGAAGGTGCTGCTGTTGGGCAATGGTCTGCTACGCCTGGCTGGCGGGGGAGACTGGAGTGCGCTGCTCCAGCAGCTGACGGAGAGGCCGGAGGAAATCAATCTGCATGGCGTTCCCTACGCCATGCAGCCGGAGGCGCTGTGCGGCACGGATGTGGAGGAGGTGCAGCGCCGCGCTGCCCGGACGATCGAAAACAGCCGGGTGCATCCGCTGCTGGCGGAGCTCCTGCATATGGACTTCGACGCCATTCTGACCACCAACTTTACCTACGAGATCGAGGAGACGCTCACAGGCAGGCCCTGGGGGGAGTATCAGCGGCGGAAGGCCTTCTGCGCTCTGGACGGAAAGACCGGCGTGCGGCACAATACCTGCACCTGTAATCTGGTTCAGCGGGCGGATGGCAGGTGCATCCCCGTTTTTCACATCCACGGGGAGAAGGGCCGCAAGCATTCGTTGGTGCTGAGCTATTACAGCTATGCAAAATCGGTGTCCAAGCTGTGTGAGTTCAACCAGCAGCGGGGAAACCTCTATCAGGAATCCCAACAGGAAGGAAAGTCCGTTGTAGTGCAGAGCTGGCTGGATTACTTCCTGATGGGCGACGTGTACGCGGTGGGCCTGGGCTTTGACACCTCGGAGTTTGATCTGTGGTGGGCCATTGAGCGTAAGGCCCGGGAAAAGGCCGCCCATGGAAAGCTCTATGCCTGCATGTCGGAGAAGCGGGACAAGCATCTGCCCCAGGAGGCGCTCTTCCGGGCGATGCAGGTGGACGGCGAGCGCTTCGACGCCACGGACGGCTATGAAGGCGCTTATGCCCGCATTGTGGAGCAAATCCGCAGCAGGATGAATGCCGCCTCCCGATCGCAGGAAGAATGCTGAAAACCTTGTCAATTCTTGTGTTTCCGTGTTGCAATATAACAAAGGTTATGATATAATTTTAACGAAGTCGCTACTGTGGAAGCGCTTTTTTGCGCTGCCACGCTCAATATACAAGGAGGATAAAGGATATGAAAATTACGGTCTGTATCGGCAGCTCCTGCCACATCAAGGGTTCCCGCCAGGTGGTGGGCCAGCTCCAGCAGCTGATCGCGGAAAACAACCTGGGCGATAAGGTCGAGCTGGGTGGCACCTTCTGCATGGGCAACTGCCAGAAGGGCGTGTGCGTCACGGTGGACGGCGAGTTCTTCTCCGTGAGCCCCGATACCGTGGCGGATTTCTTCCAGAAGAACGTGAAGGAAAAGGTGTAAGGCATGATCATTCAGATTTGTGTAGGCAGCTCCTGCCACATCAAGGGCTCGCCTGAAATCGTGGAGCTGCTGCAAGCCGCTGTGGCGGAGCATCACCTGGAGAATGAGGTCACCCTGGCAGGCAGCTTCTGCATCGGCAAGTGCAACCGCGTGGGCGTGACCGTCCAGGTGGATGACGAGGTGCATACCGGCGTGACCCCGGCCGGCTTCAAGGAGTTCTTCCAGGAGCATGTGCTGGCCAAGCTCCGTTAAGGAGATAAGGAAGGAAGGAACAGTCGATGAACTGCCTGACACTGAAGAAATCCAACTGCATGAACTGCTACAAGTGCATCCGCCATTGCCCGGTGAAGGCCATCCGCTTTTCCGGCGGGCAGGCGCATATCATCAACAACGAGTGCATCCTGTGCGGCCAGTGCTTTGTGGTCTGCCCCCAGAATGCCAAGGAGATCGTCAACGAAACCGAGAAGGCCAAGGTGCTGCTCCAGACCGGCGACCCGGTGTATGTCAGCCTTGCGCCCTCCTTCATCGCCAATTATTCCGGCGTGGGTATTCAGGCCATGACCCGCGCGCTCAAGAAGCTGGGCTTTGCCGGCGTGGAGGAAACTGCCATCGGCGCGACCATGGTCAAGAATGAGTACGAGCGCATGCTCAAGGAAGAGGCCCGGGACGTGATCATCACCTCCTGCTGCCATTCCATCAACCTGCTGATCCAGAAGTATTTCCCCGCTGCACTGGAATACCTGGCGGACGTGGTCAGCCCCATGCAGGCCCACTGCCTGGATCTGAAGAAGCGTTACCCCAACTGCAAGACTGTCTTCATCGGCCCCTGCGTAGCCAAGAAGGACGAGGCGGAGCACTACGAGGGCATCGTGGATGCTGTGCTGACCTTTGAGGAGCTGACCCGCTGGCTGGAGAAGGAGGACATCCTGCTGGAGAAGATCATGGATGCGGACGAAAACAGCCGCGCCCGCTTCTTCCCCACCGCTGGCGGCGTTTTGAAGACCATGGCCAAGGATCGCCCCGGCTTCACCTACCTTGCCGTGGACGGCGTGGAAAACTGCATGGCAGCCCTCAAGGAGATCATCGCGGGCAAGGTGCACAAGTGCTTCATTGAGATGAACGCCTGCGTGGGCAGCTGTGTCGGCGGCCCCGTGATGGAGAAGCACTCCCGTGCGGTGATCCAGGACTACGTCAATGTGTCCAACTTTGCCGGCGAGAAGGACTTCATCGTCAATCAGCCCGATCCGCTGGAGATGAAGAAGGGCTTCAGCAGCATCATTCAGAAGGCCGCCGAGCCCACCGAGGCAGAGATTTACAGCGTGCTGCGCCAGATGGGCAAGTTCCGCCCCGAGCAGGAGCTCAACTGCGGCTCCTGCGGCTACAACACCTGCCGTGAAAAGGCCATCGCCATCTGCCAGGGCAAGGCGGAGATCTCGATGTGCCTGCCCTACCTCAAGGACAAGGCGGAATCCTTCTCCGACACCATTGTGGAGAACACTCCCAACGGCCTGATCGTGCTGAACGAAAAGCTGGAGGTGCAGCAGATCAACTCCGCTGCCCGCCGCCTGATGAATATCCGTTCCGCCTCTGACGTGATGGGCGCCCATGTGGCCCGCATCCTGGAGCCGGAGGTGTTCCTCAACGTCCTCAACAGCCGCCGCAATGTGCTCAGCCAGCGCACTTATCTGGCCGAGTACACCCGCTATGTGGACATGACCGTCATGTATGACTATGACTCCCGTCTGCTCATCGGCATCATGCGCGATGTGACCGAGGAGGAAATGGCCCGCGAAAAGAAGGAAGACATCAGCCAGAAGACCATCGAGGTAGCCGATCGTGTGGTCGAAAAGCAGATGCGCATCGTGCAGGAGATCGCATCCCTCCTGGGCGAGACTGCCGCGGAAACCAAGATCGCCCTGACCAAGCTGAAGGAGTCGATCATCAATGAATGACCTTTGCGCGGATATCGGCTACAAAAGCATCAACCACGTTGGTGAACAGCTCTGCGGCGACCATGTGGACATTGTGGAGCCGGATGAGAACTCGACGGTGATCGTGCTCTCCGACGGCTTGGGCAGCGGCGTGAAGGCCTCCATCCTTTCCACGCTGACCTCCAAGATCATCTCCACCATGCTCGCAGAAGGCCTCCCCCTGGAAGACTGCGTGGAGACCATCGCCCAGACGCTGCCGGTCTGCTCCGTGCGCGGCGTGGCGTATTCCACCTTCACCATCATCCACCTCAAGAACAATGAGACGGCGGAGATCATCCAGTATGACAACCCGCAGCTCATTCTCATCCGCAACGATAAGAATTTCGATTATGCCAAGATCGAGATGAACATCGGCGGCAAGAAGATTTTGAAGTCCGTGGTGAACCTCCGCGAGGGCGACCTGTTCATCGCCATGAGCGATGGCTGTCCCCATGCCGGCATCGGCATGGCCTACAACTTCGGCTGGAAGCGGGATGACATCATCGACTTCATGGAGACCCTCGCGCCAGTGGGCTACACCGCCAAGACCCTGGCGACCATGCTGGTGGACGAGTGCGACAAGCTCTACGGCCACGAGCCCGGCGATGACGCTACCGCCTGTGTGGTGCGCATCCGCAAGCGCGTGCCCATGAACATCCTCTTTGGCCCGCCCTTCAACCGCGACGATGCGGACCGGATGATGTCGCTCTTCTTCTCCAAGGAAGGCAAGCACATCATCTGCGGCGGCACGACCTCCTCCATTGCGGCGAAGTACCTGGGCAAGCCCCTGCGCGCCAACCTGGACTTCTCCTCTGACCTGCCGCCTACCGCCAGTATCGAGGGCGTTGATCTGGTCACCGAGGGCGTTATCACCATGAACAAGGTGGTCGAATACGCCAAGGATTATCTCGGGGAGAACGCCTTCTACGAGGAGTGGAGCTTCAAGCGGGACGGTGCATCCCAGATCAGCCGCCTGCTCTTTGAGGAAGCGACGGACATCAACTTTTACGTCGGCCGCGCGATCAATCCGGCCCATCAGAATCCTGATCTGCCCATCAACTTCAACATCAAGATGAATCTGGTGGAGGAGCTCTCGAAGTGCCTGCGGGCCATGGGCAAGCGCGTCAAGGTAAGCTACTTCTAAGGAGATACAGCAATGAGAAAGTTTGATACGAAGGTACAATATCTGAAGTATAAGGTGCTGCGTGAGGTAGCCCGCCGTGCATGGGACGGTCTGACCCCTGAAGAGGTGCTGGACATCCCCAAGGCCATCGTGCCCGGCAAGGTGCCCACGATGCGCTGCTGTGTGTACAAGGAGCGCGCCATCCTCGGCGAGCGCGTGAAGCTGGCCATGGGCGGCGACCGCAACAGCAAGAACATCATCCAGGTGATCGACATCGCCTGCGATGAGTGCCCTGCTGCAGGTTACGAGGTGACTGGCTCCTGCCGCGGCTGCCTGGCCAACCGCTGCGAGGACGTGTGCAAGCGCAAGGCGATCTCCTTTGACCACAACCATGTGGCCCACATCGACAAGACCCTGTGCGTCGAGTGTGGTCAGTGCGCGAAGGTCTGCCCCTTCGGCGCGATCGTCAACCGCAAGCGTCCCTGCCAGAACGCCTGCAAGATCAAGGCCATCGACATCGGCGCTGACGGCGCTGCCCAGATCAATGACGACAAGTGCATCCAGTGCGGCGCCTGCGTGTATCAGTGCCCCTTCGGCGCGATCAGCGACCGCAGCTTCATCATGGACGTCATTGACATTATCAATAAGTCTGAAGGAAACAAGGCCTACAAGGTGTATGCCATCGTGGCTCCCGCCTTCTCCAGCCAGTTCAGCCATGCCAAGGTCGGCCAGGCCATCACCGGCATGAAGCAGCTGGGCTTCCACACCGTCATCGAGGCGGCCCTGGGCGCGGATATCGTGGCCATGTCTGAATCCCGCGAGCTGGTGGAAAAGGTGGCCGAGAAGGGCGCGATGACCTCCTCCTGCTGCCCCGCCTTCGTGCGCTATATCAAGACCGCATTTCCCGAGCTGGCGGACTTCGTCAGCCACAACATGAGCCCCATGGCGGCGCTGGCGAAGTACATCAAGTCCACCGACGAGTCCGCGAAGGTCGTCTTCGTCGGCCCCTGCACCGCCAAGAAGGCGGAGCGCGAGCTGGACGGCGTGAAGGAATACGTCGATGCGGTGCTGACCTTCGAGGAGCTGCAGGCTCTGTTTGACTCCAAGGACATCGAGCTGACTGAGCTGCCGGAGGATGTGCTGGACAACGCGTCCTACTTCGGCCGCATCTTCGCCCGCTCCGGCGGCCTGAGCGAGGCCGTTGCCCAGGCGCTGAAGGAGCAGAACATCGACTTCGAGGCAAAGCCCGTCATCTGCAGCGGTATCGAGGAATGCCGCATGGCGTTGCTGAAGCTCAGCAAGAACCCCAAGATCCTGGGCGGCAACTTCATCGAGGGCATGGCCTGCCTGGGCGGCTGCATCAACGGCGCCGGCTGCCTGACCCACGGCGAGAAGAACAAGAACGATGTGGACAAGTACGGCCGCGAGGCCATGGAGAAGACCATCTCCGATGCGGTGTCCATCCTGCAGTAAAGCTTCGCAAAATTCTAACGGAATTTTTGCGAGGAGTTGCACTCGCGCACTGGTGGGGGGG
>JBGUSK010000075.1:0-65308 GCA_045132495.1 Christensenellales bacterium
TGAGCCATTGTCCCATCCGGCAAGACATACCAGCATGTACAAAATGCAACAAAAAAACGACCGGATTTCACTTGAAATCGGTCGTTTTACGTGTCGAAGTGGCGGGATTCGAACCCGCGGCCTTTTGGTCCCGAACCAAACCCGCTACCAAACTGCGCTACACCTCGAAACCTGTTGCCATTCAGAGCTTACGTCATGAATGACAACAAAAAGAGCCAATAGAGGGACTCGAACCCTCGACCTGCTCATTACGAGTGAGCTGCTCTACCACCTGAGCCATATTGGCATATGCCGAAACAGATTCAGCCTTAACATGATAGCAGAGAACCCCGCCTTTGTCAAGGGGGATGCAAGGGTTTTTCAGTAAATCTTTTGCGTCTGCCAGCCTTCGCTTGCACTTTGGGTCCCCTTTTATGTTACACTGACAAAAACGTTTCCATACTGATATTAGCAAGGTGTCCTATGCAATACAATCCCGTTCCGAAAGAAATGTACGCGCCCTGCGATCAGCCCGGAAAGCTGCAACGCTTCTGGTATACCAGCGGCGGTAAACAAAAGGACGCCCTTGTCTACCTGCCCTATGGGTATGCGGACGGCACGGCGGATTATCCCGTACTGTACCTAATGCATGGCGGCGGAGGCAACTCCGACGAGTTCTTCGGCGGTCTCGAAGCCCGTACGCCGCTGAAGAATCTGCTGGACAACGCCATCGCCGCCGGATACGCCCGACCGATGATCGTCGTCGCGCCGACGTACATGATCGAAGGCGTAGAGGGCGCTCGCCGTCAGATCGGCGAGGCGGTTCAGCTGACCCACCGATTCCCGGAGGAATTCAAGCGGGATCTGATCCCCGCCATCCAGGCGAATTTCCGGGCAATGAATGACCGCAAAGCCCGCGCATTCGGCAGATTCTCCATGGGCGGCGAGACCACCTGGAGCGTCATGGCCCAGGCTCTTAGGGATGTCTGGTGCTTCCTGCCCCTGTCCGGGGACTACTGGGCCGTTGGTCTCAAAGGCGGTAAGGATTTCCCTGTGGAAACGGCAGATGCGCTGATCGCTTCCATCGCCGCATCGGGCGTGAATCCGGAGGATTACCGCGTCCTCCCCTGCACCGGCGACAAGGATATCGCCTATGAAGCCCTTGACCCCATGGTGCATGAGCTTGAAAAGCGTCATCCCTGGTTCACCCCGGGTGAAACGCCGGAAGAAGGCAACCTCTGCTACCTGCTCAAGCCCGATGGCTGGCACACTTATGACGACTGCTATGAGTACCTGTGGCACATGCTGCCCTGGTTGTTCGGCTGCTGAGATCAGCGGCGGAGTCCTGCGAAGGCTCCGCCGTTTTCTTATTCTCGCGAGGGCGCTGTTATCCGCATCAGCAAAGCGCAGGCCGCACCTGCCAGCAGAATGACTGCCGCATCTACCGGCGCTATCACCAATGCGCCCATACCGGCGAAGAAAAAGCCCTGTCCAAAGCGATACAGATGACCACCCAACAGCGCCATCTCGCCCAGGTACATCAGCAGCGTCACCACGGAGGATGTACACGCTGCCCAAATCGTACGCTGGCCATGCAGCACATTCCCCAGCATCAGCCCAGCCGTAACACCCAGCAGGATGAAAAATACCGCCATCAGTCCCGCGGACAAGGGCGATACCAGCAGGCTGCCGTCCCGTAAGAATGCGGTAAGGCAGGCCAGCACACACATCGCCAGGAAAGCCCCTGTCGCAGCGGACTGGGTGATCAGCAGGCGAAGGCGGCTCCAGTTGCCGGTGCAGACTGCGGAAAAAAACCCGTACAGGCAGCTCAGCATGCCCAAGATCAACACGATGGAAATCATATAGAAATGGAGCTTGAAGGACGGATCATACTCCCCCATCAGCACCTCCACCTCCGACAGCGCTTCAGGCATCCGCAGCCCACCGGTCACCTCGATGGCCTTGTTGATGGGCTGATAGCACATGTACATCTGCCAGCTTTCCAGTTTTGTCGTCACCCATCCGCGCACCATGACATTTTCGAGCAGAAGCTCGCTTGCAAAGAACACCGCCAGCGATAGCACGGAACCCGCCAGTATTGGACGGCGGATTCGCTGGACAAACCACGGCATGACAAGCGTGCCCGCCATCACCGCCAGGCTGATGGGCGTATACGGGATCACATATTTCGGGTAATTGGCACTCGAAACCACGCCATAACGAATCACGTCCGCAAGAATCCGTGCACCCATCATCAGCGGATATATCGACAATACCAGCACCGCTGCAAGCGAGATCAGCCAGCAGCACCGCAGCCGTTTCGGCATATTCCTCATCCTTCCGCTTTTCATCTTCGGTCAGTATATCAACCGCAGCGACAGCCGTCAAGATGCGCGGCACAATTGTTACAACTCCTGCCGATGCCGGGTTCATTGACAAGCCTCGCGAAAAATGATATATTGATTGCACCCAACCCAGCGTTTTCATTATTCTCTGAAAGGATGGACGGTTCATGAAGAAACTCGTCTGCACCCTGCTGGCACTCCTGCTGCTCAGCGTCCTGCCCGCCATGGCAGACTCCGCCGATGACGGCGTTATGCGCGAAGGGCTCACCGCCGTGGAGCTCACCCGCCTGATGGGCAACGGCACCAACCTGGGCAATACCCTTGAGGCTTGCGACAACAAGCGGGGCAATTTCTCCACCGACCCCAAGAGCTACGAAACCTACTGGGGCCAGCCCGTCACCACCCAGGCGATGCTCACCGCCATGAAGGCCGCCGGCTTTGACACCATCCGCATCCCTGTGGCCTGGATGACCAACGCCACCAATCTGGACAAGGGCGATTACACCATTGATCCCGCCTACCTGGCCCGTGTCAAGGAGGTCGTCGACTACGCCCGCAATGCGGATATGTATGTCATCCTCAACGACCACTGGGACGGCGGCTGGTGGGGCATGTTCGGCTCGGAGGACAAGGCCACCCGCGACCTGGCCCTGGAAGCCTACAAGGGCATGTGGACGCAGATCGCTGAGTACTTCCGGGATTACTCGGACTATGTGATCTTCGAGTCCGCCAACGAAGAGCTGGGCGCCCGTTTTGATGAGGATTCCCCGCTGTACTGCTCCGATTCCGCCGCAAAGCCGATGATGGATCTCCTGCGCTACAACGTCTGCAACCAGATCAATCAGGCCTTTGTGGATACCGTTCGCGCCACCGGCGGCAACAACGCCCAGCGCTTCCTGCTCATCGCAGGCTATGGCACCAATATTGATTCTACCTGTGATTCCCGCTTCTTCATGCCCCGGGACTCCGCTCAGAAGAAGCTCCTCGTCTCCGTGCACTACTATGATCCCTGGAGCTACTGCGGCGCCACCGACGCGACGGGCGCCACTGCCTGGGGCATCACTTCCGACTATGAATACATGGACAAGCAGCTGGCCAAAATGACCAAGTTTGTCAAGCGCGGCGTCGGCGTGGTCATCGGCGAATACGGCGCGCTGCCGGATGACAAGGGCCGCATCAAGGCCAACAGCCTCGCCTACCACACCCGCTTCCTCGACCTGTGCGACTACTACGACCTGACTTCCTGCCTGTGGGACTGCAGCGGCTTCTTTGTCCGCCGGACACTGAGCATGTCCGATTCCAAGCTGGCGGAGCTCTATGTTTCCCGCAATGCCGCCTCCGAGGCCGGCAAGGAATACGCGGAGATCCAGTCCGCCGCCAAGGTCCGCCTGGACGAAGCCCTTGCCGCTGCACCCGCCACCTACCGGGATGTTCAGCTGGAGATCAGCGACACCGCCACCGCCGCCTGGATCATGTGGAACTCCGGCGACTGGGCCTTGTCCTACTCCGTGGGCGACACCTACAGCCCGGACGCCATCTCTCCCGGCATGACGGTCACTGACGCCCAGGTCACCGGCCCCGGCGTCTACACCGTCAAACTGGACTTCACCGGCACGCAGCAGGGTGCGTCCGCCTCCGTGGGCTTCTCCGCCCTGGCGATCATGAACGGCGAGAAGCTCTTCCCCAACCATCAGATCGTCATCCGTGAGGTGCTGGTCAACGGGCAGCCCCACACCCTCACCGGCACGCCCTACACCACTACGGACGACGGCGTGACCAGCCGCGTCAACCTGTACAACGAATGGGTGGGCAAGAAGACCGGCGTGACCGCCACGCCCCTGAACAAGAATGCCCCCGAAATGAAGAAGATCAAGACCATCTCAGTCACCTTTGAGCTCGTTGCTCCGGCTGAATAACGTCAAGACAGGCTCCTCCGCATAAGCGGAGGAGCCTTCGTCTTTCTCACAGGTACTGTTCGATCGCGCCCACGACCTGCTTCGCCACGAGGGTGTTGCCCTCCTCGTTCAGGTGCAGGTGATCGCCGCGGTCATAGGTGACCATCTTATCATGGAAGCCGGCATACAGGTCATCCACCGGGATGTCGTACTTCGCCGCGACCTTCTTGATGATGTTGTTGTAGCTGATGATGCCCGTGTGATCAGGGCCGGTGGTGGGCATGATGGTGGCAAAGATGATCTTCACGCCGGGGAAAAGCTTGCGCAGCACGATCACCGTGCGCTCCACCGCGGACTCGTACTCCTCCGGCAGGGAGAAGGGGCGGCCGATGTGGTAGTCATCGCCCAGATCCCACAGGCCGCAATTCCAGTGGACGATATCCGGCACGGGGAACTGATCAAGCCAGAATCGCAGGGAGTTCAGCGTGTAGCCCGCCCAGCGGCCGTTTTCACTGGGGCCGTAAACGCCGGCGCGGCCCTCGAGGATCTGGCGGACAAAGGGTTCATAGCCCTGGCGGCGGCTGTCGCCCAGGAGCAAAATGTTTTTCATTTCAGACATGGCGGATGCCTCCTTGTTTCAATCGGGATCAGTATAGCACAGCTTGCACGAAATTGCTATCACCCAAGCAAATTTTCATCTTCCCTATCCGCCCAATATGTGTTATACTGATGCCAACGTGATTTAATCGCACCCAACAGAATAAGGAGGTTCCCCCATGAAAGCACTCTTTATCGGCGGTACCGGCACCATCTCGATGGCCATCACCCGCGCCCTGGCACAGAATCCCGACTGGGAGCTGTACCTGCTCAACCGCGGCAGCCGTGAGGATGAGCTCCCCGCCGGCGTACACACCATCCACGCCAACATCAATGACGAGCAGGAAGCCGCCAAGGCCCTGGAAGAGATGACGTTCGACTGTGTGTGTGACTTCATCGCTTTCGTCCCCGGCCAGCTGGAGCGCGATTACCGCCTCTTCAGCGTCAAGACCAAGCAGTTCATGTTCATCTCCTCCGCCTCTGCTTACCAGAAGCCCCTGGCGGATTATCGCATCACCGAGTCCACGCCCCTGGTCAATCCCTATTGGGAGTACAGCCGCAACAAGATCGCCTGCGAAGAATATCTGATGAAGATGCATCGGGAGAATGGCTTCCCGGTGACGATCATCCGTCCCAGCCACACCTACGACGAGCGCAATGTGCCCGTGGGCGCCCATGGCGATAACGGCTCCTGGCAGGTCCTCAAGCGCATGATGGAAGGCAAGCCCGTCATCGTCCACGGCGACGGCACCACTCTGTGGACCATCACCCACAACACCGATTTCGCCAAGGCCTTCATCGGCCTGATGGGCAATATCCATGCCATCGGCGAAGCCTACCACATCACCTCCGACGAGTCAGTCACCTGGAACCAGATCTATCGCATCATCGCGGACGAGCTGGGCGTGGAGCTGAAGCCCTACTATGTGCCCTCCGACTTCCTGCATAAGGCGGGCAAGTATGACTTCGAGGGCGGCCTCATCGGCGACAAGGCCAACACCGTCGTGTTTGACAATTCCAAGGTCAAGCGGGCCATGCCGGACTTCGTGTGCACCGTGCGCGCGGATCAGGGCCTGCGCAAGACCGTCCGCCACATGCTGGCCACCCCCGAGCTGCAGGTGGAAGACCCTGAGTTCGACGCCTGGTGCGACAAGGTGATCACCGCCATGGAAAAAGCAAAGGAGGACATTCTCAATGGTTAATATGAAGGGACGCTGGTGCCTGATCACCGGCGCAGCACGCGGCATCGGCTATCTGACCGCGAAGTTCATGGCAGAGCAGGGCGCGAACCTGATCCTGCACAGCCGCAAGCTGGCCCACACCGAAAAGGTGCTGGAAGAAGTCCGCGCCCTGGGTGTGGAGGCCTACGCAGTGGAAGCTGAACTCACCGACCTGGAGGCCGTCAAGGCCATGCTGGCGCAGATCGACGAGCGCGGCACCCAGGTGGATATCGTCCTCAACAACGCGGGCATGCAGATCGCCTATCGCGTGGACTATTTGAAGACTCCCATCGAGGACTACACCGAGTCCTTCAAGATCAACACCATCGCCCCTATGATGATCTGCTACCACTTCCTGCCCGGCATGATGGAACGGGGCTTCGGCCGCATCCTGAACACCACCAGCGGCATCCGCCTGGATCCCCAGCAGGCAGGCTACTCCGCCAGCAAGGCAGCCCTGGACAAGGTCACCATCGACCTGGGAAGCAAGGTGCAGGGCACGGATGTGATGATCAACCTGACCGATCCCGGCTGGTGCCGCACCGACCTGGGCGGCCCCCACGCCCCCAACGCCCCCGAAAGCGCCATCCCCGGCATTGTGGTAGGCGCCTTCGTGGACGACAAGAAGTCTGGCCGCTACCTCAATGCACCGCACTTCACCGGCATGACGCTGGAGGATGCAGTGAAGAAGGCCGAAGCGGAGTTCGACAGTCCTTATTGACCCATACGCGTCTCCCGACAGCTGGGAGGATGGAAAGGAAGGAGTTATCCTTCCCTTTGCACCAAAGAAATACCGAAACAGCAAGCCCGCCAAGGCTTGCTGTTTCTTGTTCTGCGTGATAGAATGAAAGCGACAAACTTGAATTTGGCGAAAGGATTGGATATATGGACAGACAACTTTTTTTCGAAATCATTATGACTATCTGCGATTGGGACGCAATGGGTGATGATGACAAGGTGTTAAGTCCCTTGATAGAGTATCTGGCACAACAGCCAGACGAAACCATATTTTCTTTCGACGAAACTATGGCAGAGTTGCTTTTTGAATTGGACACAAAAAAGAACTTTAGAAAGGCTCGCAGATACTATAACCACTCGGATGATAGCTTTCTTTATTCTCGCTGTTGCGCGTTGATTAACGGTGAGGAGTATTATGAGAAGGCTAAAGCTGGGAAGGTTAGTGATCTATGGCAAATGGAATTTGAAGCCATTTTGAGTGTTCCTATGTGCGCGTGGGAAAGAAAGCACGGAGAAGATGCTGGTGATTATCCGTATTCGACAACAAAAAGCTATGAAACAGGAAGTAATGCCGAAGGATGGAAATAACGACAAATTCCAATTTGTTGAGCAAACCAAAGCAGATTTTCTCCCTCTTAGGAGGGCGCAATTATGCGCACTGTACCAGTGCATTGCGTCTGTGCAACCACATGAAAAACGAGCATCCAAACACGGATGCTCGTTTGTTCGTTGCAGGATAAATTGTTCCTTAACAACCCTCCTACCACCGGGAGGCGCTTTTTCTTACCGCAATTGTTTTGACATCCCAAGGAATTTTGCCGGCCAGCGCTTGACGAATTCCCGTTAAAATCCTATAATGGGGAGGTATTCCAAACCCTGATACAAGCTTTGACAAAGGAGAAATCCGGTTATGAAGAAATTTTTCAAAGGCCTTGCCGTTGTGGTGCTGGTGCTGCTTCTCGCCTGGCTGGTGTGCTTCATTCTGCCCAAGCCGCAGAATTTCCCCATGGATAACCCCATGATGAAAAGCAGCGAGCTGCCCATCCTCATCGCCCACGGCGGCGGCAACCGGGAGTTCCCCGACAACACCCTGGAGGCCTTCTACAACGCCTACAGCGTCGATCCCCGCGCGATGATGGAAACCGATGTGTCCATCACCAGGGACGGCGTGGTCATCCTCTCCCACGATGTACGCCTTGACCGCAAGACCAACGTCACTGGCGAGATCGCTGAATGGAACTACACCGACCTCATCGCCCAGAAGGTCGATTTCGGCTACACGAACCAGACCAAGTCTCAGGTGCGGGTCGAAGGCAGCGAGCTGATCAAATTCACCACCGATGACGGCAAGGCTGTCACTCCGCTGGATGTGGAGTATCCCGAAGGCATCACACCTCGTGACAGTGAGGTTTTCCTCGCCACCACGCTGGAGGAGCTGATCGTCGCTTTCCCGGAGAACGCCATCAATGTGGAGATCAAGCAGGAAGGCGAGCTGGGCATGAAGTGCATGCAGGAGGTTCTCCGCCTTCTAAAAAAGCACAACGCCTGGGATCGCGTGGTGCTGGCCTCCTTCCACAACGACATCTACGCCGAGTACCAGCGCCTGCAGGAAACCGGTGAAGTGCCGGAGAACTTCATGTGCTCCCCCGGTTTGGGCAACGCAGCGATCTTCTACGTCATGCATCTGCTGGGCGCCGACTCCCTGTTCCAGGATGATATGTGCGTCTTCCAGCTGCCCATCGACTACTCCCTTGCCGGACTGACCTTCGATCTGGCTACTGAATACCTGGTGGATACGGCCCACAAGCATAACCTGGCCGTGCACTACTGGACGATCAATGATCCCGAAGAAATGCGCATGCTGATCGGCATCGGCGCGGACGGCATCATGACCGACTACCCTCACCGCCTGGCGGAGGTGTACGCTGAGTATGCCGAAGCGGAATAACTCCATGCACACACAGCCCGGAGGCAGTCGCTTCCGGGCTGGTTCTTTTTGAAACAGACGTTGGCACGGCTCACGCAGGCTCGCTCAAATGCCTGCCCGCAAAAAGGCGCGTTCCCCTTGTTCCCCTGCGCCATGCATGCTATAATATCCCCATCCACTGACGAAGGGAGGCCTCCGCCATGTCCGACCAGACCCCCAATACGCTTCGAAGCTTCATTGATGCCGTCCACGGCAGCAAATGGGCGCGCATCATCCCTCTGGCGCTGATGGGGCTGCTCTATGTGATTTCCATGATCGCCTGGCCCCCCGCAGAGCCCATGGGCTGGGTGCTCCCACTGCTGCTGGACGCTCTTTTTGCAGGCAGCATGTACTTCATCAACCGGTTCTCCCCCAGCAATGAGCGATTCGGCAATCTCTGCGTCCTGTTTTTCAGCCTCTCCGCGGCCATCGCCACCCTCATGGGGCTCCGCGTTCTTCCGCATACGCTCCAGAAGGGCTTCAACCCCGGCCTGGGCGTTGGCCCGGCCATGTTCCTGGGCATCTCCCTCTACCACCGCCGCCGCATGAAAAAGGGCATTTGATGCCCCCAAGGAGGCCTCCGCCATGCTCTACCTCAGCCGTTTCACCTTCCCCAGCCAGGAGCGGGAGTCCCTCGCCTTCCACGGCCCCCAGCGGCAGTGCTACAACACCAACTACCCCTTCGGCATCATCGCCCGTTTTGATCCCACGGTCATCGAGTTCGAGCCCGTCACCATCCTCTACGGCGGCAACGGCACAGGCAAGTCCACCGCCCTCAATGTCATCGCGGAGAAGCTGGCCCTCCAGCGGGACGCGAGATACAACCGTTCCACCTTCTTCGAGCGCTATGTGGGCCTGTGCGAGGCAGAACTCCGCCGTTCCGTGCCCCGCCACAGCCGCATCATCACCTCGGACGATGTGTTTGACTACATGCTCAACCTCCGCGCACTCAACGAGGGAATCGACGAACGCCGGGAGGAGATCTTCCGCGAGTACATCGAGGGCAACGACAAGGTCAACCCCTTTCGCTACCGCACGATGGAGGACTACGACCGTCTGAAGCGCGTCAACCTGGCCCGCCGCACGACCCAATCCGCCTATACGAAAAAGCGGCTGATGCCCAACGTTCGGGAGCAGTCCAACGGCGAAAGCGCGTCGTTCTACTTCACCAGCCGCATTCAGGATGGCGGATTGTACCTCCTGGACGAGCCGGAAAATAGCCTCTCTCCCACCCGGCAGATGGACCTGCTGCAGTTCCTGGAGGACTCCGCCCGTTTCTACGACTGCCAGTTCATCATCGCGACCCATTCCCCCTTCCTGCTGGCCATGCGGGGCGCGCGCATCTATGACATGGAGGCAGATCCCGTCTGCCGCCGCAGGTGGACGGAGCTTCCTGCCGTCAGAGCCTATCACGATTTCTTCACCAGGCATTCGGAAGATTTTCACACCTGATCCCACCGCCCGCCGGAAGCCCGTGCGGGCATTGTTTTTTTATTGTTTTTTCTTGAATCTGCGGATGAACGAGCGTACAATATTGCTTGACCAACTGCAATCCGGGGGCAATTTATGCAACGTGAATCCTTCAAATCCCGCCTGGGCTTCCTGCTGGTGAGCGCCGGCTGTGCCATTGGCATCGGCAATGTGTGGCGTTTTCCCTATGTGGCAGGGCAAAACGGCGGCGGCATATTTGTGCTGTTTTATCTGCTGTTCCTCCTGTGCCTGGGCGTACCGGTGCTGACGATGGAATTTGCCGTCGGCCGCGCCAGCCGCAAAACCGCTGTGGAGGGCTACAAGGCCCTTGAAAAACCGGGACACAAGTGGCATCTGCACGGTTGGATGGCCATGCTCGGCTGCTATCTGCTGATGATGTATTACACCACCGTTGCCGGGTGGATGGTAAACTATTTCGGCAAATTTCTTACCGGCGTCTTTTCCGCCGGGATGGACAAATCCGCTGTGGACGGCGTGTTCTCGGCGATGCTGCAACATCCTGCGGAGATGATCTTCTGGATGGCGCTGACCGTCATTGCGGGCTTCGCTGTGGTGAGCCTTGGCCTGCAAAAGGGGCTGGAGCGCATCAGCAAGTGGATGATGCTCGCGCTGCTGGGGCTGATCGTGGTGCTGGCCGTCCACAGCCTGACGCTGAAGGGAGGCATGGACGGCGTGAAGTTCTACCTGCTGCCGAGCCTCAAACAGGTGCAAAGCGTCGGCGGGCTGGGCAAAGTGATCGTCGCGGCGATGAATCAGGCCTTCTTCACCCTGAGCATCGGCGCAGGCTCCATGCAGATCTTCGGCAGCTACATGTCTCGGGACAATACCCTTGCAGGCGAATCTGTGCGCATCTGCGGGCTGGATACCTTTGTGGCACTGATGAGCGGCATGATCATCTTCCCCGCCTGCTTCTCCTATGGCGTGGAGCCGGATGCAGGCCCCTCGCTGATCTTCAAGACGCTGCCCAATGTGTTCGTCAACATGACAGGAGGGCGCATCTGGGGCGCGCTGTTCTTCCTGTTCATGACCTTCGCCAGCTTCTCCACGGTGATCGCGGTGTTTGAGAACCTGCTGGCTTTCTGCATCGACACCTTCGGCTGGAGTCGCAAAAAGGCGGTGCTGCTCAACTGCGGCTTTATGCTCATCGCCAGCCTGCCCGCATTGCTGGGCTATAATCTCCTCAAGGATGTACGGCTCATCCGCGGCATGGACATCCTGGACACGGAGGATTTCATCGTCAGTAACCTGCTGCTGCCCATTGGGTCGCTGGTGTATCTGCTGTTCTGCGTCAGCAAATGGGGCTGGGGCTTTGATAAATACCTGACGGAAGCCAACACCGGCAGCGGTTTGAAGCTCTCTCCGAGGCTCAAGCCAGTGTTCCAGTTTGTGCTGCCGGTGCTGATTGTCATCATTCTCATCTGCGGTCTGCTGCCGCAGCAGTAAGGAGGCCCCCATGAAAAGCTATCTCATCAAGGACACGACCCGCGAGGAGCGAGAACAGATCGTCGCCGAAGCCCTGGGCAATATCGAGGCCTCTTGCGACGGCTGCACGCCCGGCCTGGCGGAAATGTATCAGGCCTATATCGATGGCAAAATGGAGCTGCGCGAGTGCAACGCAGCCTTCAACAAGGGGTATATTTCCGGCAGGCAGGGGCCCGAACGCGGGGGAAGCTGCCTGCAGGGGCTGTGATATGGAAAAAGCGGCGGTCAGTGCGACCGTCGCTTTTCGCATCTATAGAGAATGATACTGCCCACCACATCCAACACAAAGATGCACTGGCTGACCGCCAGCACGAACGCCCACGCCGTGAACAGGTGTCCCGCGCGCCAGTCAAGGTACACGCTCCGCAGGGTATAGGCGGAGGTCGCCAGCAATAGCAGTGCGTTCAGAAGGAAGATGACGATCACCGCAGGCGGCGCAGCAAAGAGCATGATCCCATATACAAAGGTAATCGCATAGTAAGGAATCAGCGTCAGCTTGACAAGCATTCCCGCAAGAGCGGCCCCTTCCTTCCTCCTCATTGCATGAATGATGTTTATCCCACAGGCGACAACCAACCCTGCCATCCATGCCAGCACCGGCACGAATGTCCACGACTCCAACTGCCGCAGCACCTCCAGCAGCAAAACGCCTGAATAGGGCCACAGCGCCAGCAGCAGGATCTGCCAGTTGAGTTTTCGCATCAAAAAGCCCCCTTTCCGCTGTCATTGTAGCATAGGCGGCCACGTGTCACAACGGAAAGGGGGCTTTTTTCATGCAATTCTCATCTGTGTCAGATTTTCATCGTCTCAGCATATTCCTCCAGCAGTGCGTTGATGAGGCCCTCATGCTCGTAGAACACATCATCGCATTCGCTGAAGATATCATCGTTTTCATCTTCCGCATCCGGACAGGCCTTGTAAGCCTCATAGGCCCGCAGCAAATTCACCTTCAGCGGCTCCGGCAGGATGGACAGCACAGTCTCCACCTCCGCCTTCAGATCGCTGGCTTCGTTGACATTGAAAAAGTACTGGTCATGCCCGCCATTGCCCACCTCGCTCTGGTAGGTCATCAGCTGTGCATAGGGGGCAGCAGCCTTCCCTTCCGTCCATAGATCCCACATTCTGTTCCACTTGCGATCCTTTTCGGGCAGCTTTTCCTTCTTTGCGAACAGATCAAAAATCCCCATAAGCGCCTCCTTACTTTACCGGTACACCTGCCTGCTCCGCAGCCTGACGCATCACGGCGGCAGCCTTCATGTAGGCCGCATGATCCGGCAGGTGTTCCACAAAGACTGGGATGTCGTCACCCAGCGCATGAGCAAGTTCCGTCACCAGCGGCAGGTCGATGCTGCCTTCCCCCGGGGGAACCTCGTTGATATTCACCGGCAGCGCGCCCTCGGAGATCAGCACATCCTTGGCATGGATGGACACGATGTTTTCCCCCAGCAGTTCGAAGCAGTGGGCGATAAAGTTCGACGCATCACGGTAACGCTCCACGCCGTTGATCATGTTGCAGTAGTCCAGATGTACCTTGAAGGCGCTGCGGTCAACATCCCTCATCAGCTGCAGATACTGCTCTGGGGATTCAGGCACCATCCACGGCATGGGTTCCAGGGAGTAGGCCGTATGGGCGGGCTTCACGGCATCAATGATGCGCTGCGTGTTTTCCACGACCCGTTCGTACACCTCACGGGTGCCCAGCGCGGGATGATAGCCATCCCACAGCTCCGCCATGGAGCCGGAGATGTTCACACAGCAGTTCGCACCGACTGTTTCAGCCAGCTCCAGCTGACGGATGTTTCAGTCGAGATTCGCCGCACGTTCCTTTTCATCCCGGGCCATGACATTGCGCCACGCGCCGACCTCGCCAATGAGCAGGTCGTTGTCGCGGCAGCACTGCAGATAATCACGGATGACATGGGCAGGCGCTGTGCTCTCCACCGGGAAGATCACTGCACTATACCCCAGTTCCTTCACATGCGCGAGCCATTCCTTGGGACTTGAGTAGGGCTTCATCACAGAACCGCCAAGCCGCATACAATTTCCTCCTTACCAGGTGTGCTTTGCCAGCCGGACGATGCTCGGATCCACGCTCCGCACATCCGGAGAGGCCGTCATCGCCATGTTATAGCGCAGGTCAGTGGTGATGTTCGCGATCACACCGCGCACGCCCTCCGCGCCCTTTTCCCGCAGGGGCTGCATCAGCGGACGGCCCACGCAGGCGCCCGTCGCGCCCAGGGCCAGGCACTTGAGCACGTCCAGGCCGGACTGGATGGCGCAGTCCACAAACAGTGCCGCTTCGCCGTTCACTTCTTCAGCGATCTCCGGCAGCACCATCAGCGGAGGCACAGCGGTGTCAATGCGGCCGTTGTGGTGACTGACCACCATGCCCTTCACGCCGCAGTCCAGGCACTTGCGGGCTTCCTTGCGGGACAGCACGCCCTTGATAAAGAAGGGCAGCTTCGTTGCCTTGACCATATCTGCCAATTCCGCGGAGGACAGCGGGAACATGGGCATGCCCTCGATGCAATCGTAGCCGTTTCTACTGAACGCATGGTCAGTGTCGATGCCCACGCCCAGGCAGCCGATCTCCTCGGCATGGCGGATCTTGTCATACACAGATTCGCGGTCGGCGTAGGGCTTGATGATCTTGATGACCTGCGCACCGGTGGCAACCATGCGCTCCAGCTCATCCTTGGGTCCCATGCCGCTGAAGACCAGGGCGCCCGCCTGATTTGCGCCGTCCGCCATGGCTGCCATGCCGTCGGGGTACTGATTCGCCATGTGAGAGAGGGCCGCCGTTGCAACGGGGGTAGCAAAGGTTTTGCCGAAGAGCGTCATCTCCGTGGAGGGCATGACCGCATCCAGGTGGCGCACCTCCACCAGCAGAGAGTCAATATAGGCCCGGGTGATCACATCAGAGGAAAGGGATTTGCGTTCCATGGGGAAGGCCTCCTTCGTAAATCAAGTGAAAGCGTTGACCAAAAGAATCACCGCACCCAGCACCACCAGAACCACGCCAGTGGCCCGGTTGAGGGTGACAGGCTTGGCCTTGTTGGCGAACTTCGCCGCCAGGCGGGCAAAGAGCAGCGTGAATGCCACACAGAGGATCAGCGTCCACCAGTCCGGTGCGCCGCCAATGGCAAAGTGGCTCACCGAGCCCGTCAGCGCCGTGAAGGCCATGATGAACACGCTGGTACCCACCGCTGTCTTGAGCTCATAGCCCATGACCGTGGTGAGGATGAGGAGCATCATCATGCCGCCGCCAGCGCCGATGAAACCGCAGATGAAGCCGATCATCGCACCGCAGAGGATGGACTGGATGGTGCGCTTCTTCGCATCCACCTGCGCCATGGCTTCCTTGGTGGTCATGACAGGCTTCAGGATGAACTTCACGCCCAGCATCATCGTCATGAACACAGAGAAGCTGCCCATCGTCTGGCTGGGCACCAGGCTGGATACCCAACTGCCCACCACGGTAAAGGCCAGCACCGAAAGCATCATCGTCAGGCCATTTTTGACGTCCAGATTTCCGTTTTTCTTGTACGTCCATGCGGACACAGCGCTGGCCAGCACATCGCTGGCAAGGGCGATGCCCACCGCGTCATAGGTTTCCATCCCCAGGAAGGTCACCAGCATCGGGGTGATGACCGCAGCAGCGCTCATTCCTGCAAAACCTGTGCCCAGGCCCGCGCCGAGGCCTGCGAACAGGCAAACAATAAACTCAACTATCATAATAGGTTATTCGCTTCCTTCCGTTATTCTCCTGCCAGCACAGACAAAATCGCCTGTACCGTCGCATCCAACTGCTCTTGGGCGGTGATGGATGCAACGCCATCGCCCTTCTGATGCCCATAATCGCCGAACTGGGCGTGATTCCCGCCGGCCACGATGACTTCCACCGCACTTTCCAGCAGATTGCCGCGATATTCAGCGTACTTTTCCCGCTTCATGACCTGATCCTGATCGCCATAGATGCTCACAACGGACAGGCTCTCCGGCAATTCCGCCGTGGAATAGGCCGCCAGCAGCACCAAAGCGTCGTAATCTGCCGCGTTCTTCGCAGCATAAGAGGCTGCCATCGCGCCGCCAAGGCTGTGACCGCCAATGGCCCAGCGGATGATCTCAGGGTACTGATTGGCAATGCCGTCAGCAGCATTCATGTCCAGCACCGCCAGGCGCAGGGGCATATGTACTGCCACGCAGAGGACGCCGTTCTCCGCCAGGGCCCGCAGCAGGGGCGCATAGGCCTCCGCTGGCACCAAAGCGCCAGGGTAAAAGATGAAGCCCACTTCGGGCTCATCCGGGATGAATACAATACTGTCGTCCGTGCTCTGTACGGTCACATTCTGGGCCGGGGCGAGCGCTGCCTGAGCCGCTTCCTGTACGGGGTAGAGACTCTCCACCCAGACAGTTGCGCCCGCCGCAGCCACCGCCAGCACCAGCACAATGGCAATCAGCCAGGCCCATAGTTTGCGCCTGATTCTCACTGCTGTTCCCCCATGTTGTTCGCCAGGTGGATGACATGGATGCTGCTGCCGCGCAGCACCTCCATCGAAGCCTTGATGTCGGTCAGATCAGCCTCGGTCATCTTGTCGGGCTTGGCACGGGAAATCAGCTTGCGAAGGGCGGCCTCGTCGTCCTTGACGCGTTTCTTTTCTTCCTTTTCGAGCTGCTTGCCGGCCTTGCCCAGCGCCATGCTGACCTGATTGCACAGCATTTGCGCCTCGTTGAGAGTCTGCATCAGGTCGCGGCGGAAGCCATCCTGCACGGCGTACTGCTCCGCGTCGCGGATGGCCTGCTGGATCTCTGCTTCGGACATCTTCTCATTCGCCGTGATGGTGATGGACTGGTTCGCGCCGGTGTCCTGATCGCGGGCAGACACGGTGAGGATACCGTTGACGTCGATATCAAAGGTGACCTCGATCTTGGGCACGCCGGCCATGGCCTTGCGGATGCCCTTGAGCTTGAACTTGCCGATGGTCTTGTTGTCCTTGGCCATGGGACGCTCGCCCTGCAGCACGTGGATCTCGACGCTGCCCTGGAACATGCCTGCCGTGGTGAACACCTGGGAGTAGTGCACCGGCAGGGTGGAATTGCGCTCCACCACGCGGGTGGCGACACCGCCGACGGTCTCGATGGCAAGGCTCAGGGGCGTCACGTCCAGCAGCAGGATGCCGGTATGCTGGGTCAGCGTGGTGTTCTCGCTGCCCAGGGTATCGCCCTGGATGGCTGCGCCCTGGGCGACGCACTCGTCAGGGTTGATGTTTTTGGAGGGAATCTTCCCGGTGATCTGCTGCACCTTCTGCTGCACGGCGGGGATTCGGGTGGAGCCGCCCACCAGCAGCACGCGGCCCAGCTCGCTGGGGGCGATGCCCGCGTCGTTCAGGGCGCTGCGGACAGGGCCTTCCGTGCGGTCAACCAGATCGCGGGTCAGTTCGTTGAATTTGGCGCGGGTGAGGGTCATGTCCAGGTGGACAGGCTGACCGTTCACCTGCATGATGAAGGGCAGGGAAATGCTTGCCATCTCGGAGGCGGACAGCTCCTTTTTGGCCTGCTCGGCAGCTTCCTTGACACGCACCATCGCGGCGGGGTCACGGGTCAGGTCAGCGCGGGAGGTCTTCATGAACTCGCCGCACATCCACTGCACGATGCGCTCGTCGAAGTCGTCTCCGCCAAGATGATTATCGCCGCAGGTCGCCAGCACCTCAATGACGCCGTCGCCGATCTCAATGATGGACACGTCAAAGGTACCGCCGCCCAGGTCGTAGACCATGATCTTCTGGGCCGCACCGTTGTTCAGGCCATAAGCCAGGGCCGCGCTGGTGGGCTCATTGATGATGCGGCGAACGTTCAGCCCGGCGATGCGGCCTGCGTCCTTGGTAGCCTGGCGCTGAATGTCGTTGAAGTATGCCGGCACGGTGATGACTGCGTCGGTGACCTTCTCGCCCAGGTAGGCTTCCGCATCCTCGCGGAGCTTGCGCAGGATCATCGCGCTGATCTCCTGCGGGTTGTACATCTTGCCGCCCAGCTCCTTGCGCCAGTCGGTGCCCATGTGGCGTTTGATGGACGCAACAGTGCGGTTTGCATTCACCGCCGCCTGACGTTTCGCTGCAGTGCCGACGAGCCGCTCGCCGGAATCAGTGAAGGCCACCACGCTGGGGGTGGTGCGCTCGCCCTTGTCGTTGGGGATAATGGTGGCCACGCCGCCCTCCACCACGGAGACGCAGCTGTTGGTGGTACCAAGATCAATGCCGATCACTTTGCTCATAACGATAATATCCTTTCTATATGCGGCCGTACAGCCGGAGGAACGGGCGAGCAATGCTCGCCCCTACGTATCAACGGAAGACGCAAACAGGCCGTAGGGGCGACCATTGGTCGCCCGCAACCTTCACGACCACTCAACCACATAGCCCGCGCGATAGCGAGCGCGGCCAGTCAACATCAGAGGCAGTCCCAGCCCCACGCGGTAGGTCTATGGCGAAGAAGTCAACTCGATCGCGTGAAAAAGGGACGAAGTCCCCGCGCGAAAACGGGGTCGAAGACCTCAACAGCAAATAATCCCCGGCCCATAGGGGCAGCACAGCTGCATCAGGCAGCACAGATAGCACAGGCGACTGGGATCAAAGAAGGTCGTTTTGTACCCGCCGGCATTCTGCTGGTAAGTCTGGCCGGACTGCCGATATTGCCGCAGAAGAGTCTGGTATACGCCATTGTTGGGGTCCATCTGACAGGCTCGGGTCATGTGCTCCACCGCCTGGATGGTATTGCCTGCGCCGTGATTTGCCACGCCGGAGAGATAATACCACCGGGCGTTGCGCTGGGCGCTCACCACATTCGACAGGTGCAGAATGGCGGAGTTGTACGCCCGCATCTGAATATCGCGGATGGCCTGACGGACGAGTTCCGGGTCGCCGGGCTGCTCGGCAGGCGGAGGCACCTGGGTGCTCTGATAGCCGCCAAAGCCGAAGAAATCGTCAAACCCGAAGCCGCCGAAATCGCTCTGCCAGCCGCCGCGATTATACCCGCCCTGTCCGGAGGAATAGCCTCCGTATTGCTGACCGCCGTACTGCTGCCGCTGCTGGCCATAGGGATTTCCCTGCTGACCATAGCCGCCGTAGCTCTGACCGCCGTAGGCCTGTCCATAGGGATTGCCTCCATAGGGGTTTGGCTGCTGCTGACGCTGGCGGTACTTCTCCGGATTCATCAACATGTCGTAGGCTTCGTTGAGCTCGTTCATCTTTCGGGCTGCGTTGGAGTCCCCCGGGTGCAGGTCAGGGTGGCACTCCTTGGCCTTGCGACGATAGGCGCGCTTGATCTCCTCCTGCGTGGCGTTTTCCGATACGCCCAGCAGCTGATGGGGATTATTCACCATGGCCTTCCACCTCGCTTTCCTTGTTCATCTTTTTATCCTTTTTGTGCAGATATTCATTGTAACCCTGCCACACGCCGGAATAGAGGATGTTGCGCAGGATCTCCTCATCCTGAATGAGCGGCAGCCTCTCGAAGGCTGCGGAGGCGTCTCCCAGCAGCAACTCAAGGGTATCGCGCATGTCCTCCGGCTTTTTCTCCATGAGGATGACCGGATTGTAGCTGCCAGATTTCACGTCCTTGTCGTAATCGCAGGTCGCGTCCAGCAGGTAGATATATCGGCCCAGGGAATACCCGAAGGCGCGCAGGGCATTCGCCCAGTAGTCCTCCTGCATCACGAAGAGCTCCGCCATTAATTCACCGAAGCACCGCGCCGCCGCATCGGGAGACGGGTCGCGCCGCTTCTCCACCTCAGAGAGGTCCGCCAGTGTGCGCTCGATGACTTCGCACTGCCTCGGCCAGTCCGCCCTGACCTTCGCGTAGGCCTTCTTCAGCGCTGCGGAGGCGCCCCTTGCAGCAAGGTTGTGATCATCCTGCCAGTCGTCCATGAGCTTGTGATATGTCAGCGCGATGGTCATATCTGCCGCGTAATCAGTGACGCGGGAGCGCACCCAATGGTGCGTTTTCACCGGATGAGGCACGCAGCGGCCCTCGCCGGAGGTTTCCTCCGGCTCATAAAGCGAGCCCAGAAAAACAGTCAGGTAGGTCAAGTCGAAGGTCAGCGCCATGCGAGCCATTTGGCCGTGGCGCGCGCCGATAGCATGGCACAGCCCGCAGTAATGGGCCCGGTAGCGCTGCTGGTCGCTTTCCTGCATATCGACCAGGTTGGGTCTTACATAGCCAAACATACGCTTGTCACGCCTTCTGGTCGAACTGGTGCCTGCACACCGGGCAGGTGATGTGCTTCTCCCCGCACCCGCGGCGCAAGCGCAGGCGGTTCTTGCAGGAGGGGCAGCGGAAGTACTTGTACTCCTTCGTACCCTTGAGGCGCAGGAAGAATTGCTTCACTTCCTTCTGCCAATTGTTCGCGAACTGCACGTAGCGGGCATTTTCCGCCTGACGCTTCTGCACATTCCGGCTCAGCATGCGGAAGAGCGCATAGATATACAGCGCATGGCCAACAAGGCTCAGCAGCGGCATGCCGATGAAGGTATTCACCAGCACGACGATCAGCCCCGCCCACAGGGCATGATAGCCCAGATTATCCACACCGTTGCGGCCCTGCATGAAGCGCATGATCGCCATTTTGATCCGAGTCCACATAAGTCTTCCTTCTTTCCACGGGACAAGCCCGTCCCATTCCATGATACATTATAAATTATAATTGAGATTTTTCAACCGAATATGAACAGATATGCAAAGTTGATTGAAAAAAACAGCTTCGGGGCTTATAATGTTGCCATCCGATTTCACATCAGCGAGGTGCGATGTATGCAAAAGATCGATCTTTCCGGCCTGTGGCAGGTGTATCTGGACGCGGACAAGTCCCCTGCCCTGCCCGCCGTATATCCCGATGCAATAACCCTCCCCGGCACGACCTCCGCCGCCGGACTCGGCCCGGAAAATCCTGCCCGGGAAACCTATTTTCTCACCGACGCCCACAAATTCGAGGGGTATGCGTGGTTCATGCGCACCTTTGAAAGCGGCGACTGGCAGAACATGCAGGTGGAGCTCACCCTGGAGCGCACCCGCAAGACCACCGTGTTCCTCGACGGCAAAGAAGTCGGCAGCCAGGACAGCCTGTGCGCACCCCACCGCTATCTGCTGGAAGGGCTGACGGCGGGCGTCCACTCCCTCGTCGTGCGCGTGGACAACACCGACTACCCCACCCGCGGCGGCCATCTGACCAGCCAGGACACCCAGTCCAACTGGAACGGAATCACCGGCGAAATCAGCCTGACGGTTGCCAAGGCCATCGTCGGCCAGGTGCAGGTGTTCCCGGACATCGCAGGCGGCAGCCTCCGCATCCGGGCGGACGTGCTCGGCGAGCACAACGGCTTTGCCTCCGTCGCGCTGCCCGGCCAGATGGAGCAGCTCATCCCCATCGTGGATGACAAGCTGGACGGCGTCCTCCCCCTGACCGGCAATGAAGCCCTCTGGGACGAGTTCTCCCCCAACCTGCACACCCTCTCCATCGACGTGGACGGCGACGTCTACATGACCACCTTCGGCCTGCGCAAGTTTGAGGGCAAGGGCCGGAGCCTCCTGTGCAACGGGCGCGAGGTGTTCCTGCGCGGCAAGCACGACGGCCTCATCTTCCCCCTGACTGGCTACGCCCCCACCGACGTGGAAAGCTGGCGCAAGGTCATGCAGACCGCGAAGGATTACGGCGTGAATCACTACCGCTTCCACACCTGCTGTCCGCCGGATGCAGCTTTCACCGCCGCCGACGAGCTGGGCATTGCCATGTCCCCGGAGCTGCCCTTCTGGGGCACGATCCACGAGGAGGGCGAAGAGGGTTACGATGCTGCCGAGCGCACCTTCCTGATCAAAGAGGGTTTCCGCATGCTGCGGGAGTTCGGGCATCACCCCAGCTTCGTGTTCCTGTCCATGGGCAACGAGCTGTGGGGCAGCAAGAAGGCCCTGAACGCCATGCTGGCCGACTACCGCAATTTCGACCCGGACAAGCTCTACGTTTCCGGCGCGAACAACTTCCAGTGGGTGCCCGAGGTGCTGGACGAAGAGGACGTCTTCGTGGGCGTGCGTCTGTCCGGCGAGCGGCTCATCCGCGGCAGCTACGCCATGTGCGACGCACCCCAGGGCATCGTGCAGACGACCGAGCCGGAATCCGTCACCAACTATGACAGGATGATCGCCCCTGAGGTCATGGCGGACAACGCCGGCAAAACCGGAAAGATTCAGATTCAGTACGGCACAGGCGTGAAGGAAGTGGATGCGGAGAGCGCGCAGGCCTTCATCCCCGAGGTGCCGGTGATCAGCCATGAGGTCGGGCAGTATGAGTTCTACCCGGACTTCGATGAAATTGACAAATATACCGGCCCCCTCAAGGCCCGCAACTTCGAGGTTTTCCGGGAGAGGCTGCAAAAGGCTGGGCTTTGGGAAGACCACGAGCGTTTCTTCCGCGCGGCAGGCAAGCTGGCCATCGACTGCTACCGCCGGGAGATCGAGGCCTTCCTGCGCACGTCGGAATTGTCCGGTTTCCAGCTGCTCGACCTGCAGGACTTCACCGGCCAGGGCACCGCGCTGGTGGGCGTGCTGAACGCCTTCATGGAGTCCAAGGACCTCATCACCCCGGAGGCATGGCGGGAATTCTGCGCGTCCACGGTGGTGCTGGGCGAGTTTGACAGGTTTGTCCTCGCCTGCGGGGAGGAAGTCCGCTTCAGTGTCCGCGTCAGCGAGTGCGACCCGCGCAAAGTGCATACCTCCGTGCACTGCGAGCTGATGGAGGGAGACGCCGTCCTCGCAGACATCACCGTACCGGTGCACAACACCGACCGCCGCCTGTCCGAAGCGGTGCAGGCATCGCTGGGGCAGGTGCACACCCTGCCCTTCCAGCCCCGCCGCCTCACCGTCCGATTGACACTGGAAGACGGCACCGTCAATCACTACCCCCTGTGGGTGTTCCCCCGGTATCCCATCGAGATCACCGAGCAGGGCATCACGCTGGGCGACAAGCGGGTGGTGTTCGTGAAGTCCATCGAGGAGGCGAAGGCTTCCGCCGTGCCCGCCATTGTTATTCCATCCGCTGAAGGAAAGCTCCCCGCCACCTACGCCAGCGACTTCTGGTGCTACCCGATGTTCCGCTCCATCTCCGAGAGCATGGGCAAGCCGCTGCCCATCGGCACGCTGGGCCTGTGCGTGGATGCGCAGCACCCGTGGCTCAATTCCTTCACACAGGAGGACCACACCACCCCCGCGTGGTACCGCGTCATCCAGACGGCCCACTGCGAGAATGTGGAATGTGCCGCACCGGTTATTCAGGTCATCGACAACACCGAGCGCTGCCAGCGGCTGTGCATCCTGTGGGAGCAGGAGGGCGTGCCCCACCTGACCGCCCGCCTGTGGGAGGACGCAGATGACGTGTCCGTTCAGGCCTTCGCGGCGTCGCTGCTGGAGGCATTGACATGCGCATAATTGCACCTGATTATTACCGCGAATTCCACTGCATCGCGGACAAATGCCGCCATTCCTGCTGCATCGGCTGGGAGATCGACATCGACTCGTCTGCCCGCGAGGCTTATCGGCGGGTGCCCGGGGACTTCGGCGCACGGCTGAATGCAGCCATTGAGGACGGCGAGGTCAGCAGCTTCCGCCTTGGCGAAGGCGAGCGCTGCCCAATGCTGAACGCCACCGGCCTGTGCGATCTGATCACCGAGCTGGGCGAAGAAAGCCTTTGCCAGATCTGCGCGGATCACCCGCGGTTCCGCAACTTCTATGCAGACCGCACGGAAATCGGCCTCGGCATGTGCTGCGAGGAGGCGGCGCGGCTGATCCTCTCGCAGGAAGAGCCCATGCGACTGATCTTCCTGGAGGACGACGGTGCTGATGATGAACCCAACGAGGAGGAAGCCAACCTGCTGGCCCTGCGCACAGCGCTGATCTGCATCATGCAGAACGAAACCCAGCCCCTTGCCGCACGGCTGGACAGGCTGCTGGCTGCGGTGGATTTCACCATCCCTGAGCGCAACTGGGCGGCGGTTTATCGCAATTTGGAGCGGCTTGACTCCACATGGGATCACTGTCTGAACCTGCTTGTTCCCAGGGGGCTTTCCGATCGCCCCCTGGACCCCTTCGGGGGCACCTCCAAAGAGGCGAAATCCATGCAAAGAGCATGGAGCAACTTCACCGTATACCTGCTCTACCGGCACCTGCCGGGCGCGTTGGATGACGACGACATCCCCGGCCGGGTGGCCTTCTGCGTGTTGTCCACACGGGTGCTGATGGCCCTGTGTGCATCACACGAAAGCTGCACCCTGGCGGACTGTATCGAATTCGCCCGGATGTACTCTGCTGAGATCGAGTACTCCGAGGACAACATCGCCGCGCTGCTGGACGCGCTCTGGGAGGAAGCATAATGGAAACCTTGCACGAATTTCACGCCCGGGTGGACGGCTTTCAGCATGATAGCCTGCCCCACGACGGCCCGCTGGTGACCAAGCCCCTGCTGGTGGAGAAGGTCGCCCCGGACGGCGGACTTCGCCCCTTTTTCGGGAATACAATGATCTTCGACCTGCCGCAGGATGTGCAGCTCACCATCACCCGGATGCAGCTCATCCTCCACCACCGCTGCGGGTGGATGCTGGCCCAGCCGCTCACCCCGGACACGCTGCATATGACCCTCCACGATCTGCTCAACGGCGTAGACGCAGACGGGCTGGCAGAGCCCGTCCGCCAAACGGGCGCGCAGGCGAAAGCCATCCTTGCCCGACAGCGCGCCGCCGGAATTCCGCCCATCCGCCTGAGCTCTACGCTGGCCTTCAACATGACAAACGGCAGCGTGGCCCTGGGATTTGCGCCGGATACCGAGACGGATTGCGCCGCCCTCATGAGCATGCACGCCGATTATCAGACCGTTGTCGCGCTGAACTACCCCCTCACGCCCCATGTGACGCTGGCCTACTACAAGCCCGGCAGCTACGGCCCGGAGGAGGTCGCCGCGCTGGCGGAAGCGCTTCACGAGATCAACAAGCTTCCGAAGGTACACGTCACGGTGGACGCGGAATGCCTGCATTACTACACCTTTGAGGACATGAATAACTACATCAGGGGGTGAAATGCCCATGACCATCGCCGACCTCCTCTTGCATCGCCTCCATGCCCAGCACCTGCTGTCTCCCTCTTCCGATCCGGCGGCGGACTTGTGCGGCATGCAGGCCCAGTTCCTGCGCAATGCCCTGCACGCCCTGCGCATCCGTTCCCATGAGGTGTACCTGGATGACCTGGTCAAAACCTGGACGCTGCGCGGCACGGTGCATCTGGTTCCGGAGCGCGACCTGCCGCTGTACATCCGTCATTGCGGCACAGCGGAGGACGTATGCCAGTCCGGGTGGTATCAGTGGACAGCCGGGCGCGGCCACGCCAATCCCCCGGAGCGGGAGCGGCATTTCGCCCGGCTCATGGTGGACGCCATCGCGAACGGCATTGACGATCGGGAAGCGCTGCGGCTTCATCTCCGTAGCTGCGGCATGACAGAGGACGAGGAAGCCCGCGTCTTCAACCCCTGGGGCGGGCTGATCGCCGAGCTGGCGAACGTCGGCGTGATCGCCTTCCGCGTGGAGGAAACCAAGCGCTACCGACTGCTTGCGCCCTTTGAGCCGATGGATGAATCCGCCGCGCATCTGGAACTGGCCCGCCGCTATTTCACCCACTACGGCCCGGCGACGCTGCGGGACGCAGCCTACTTCTTCCACTGGACGCAGACAGAGGTGAAGGCGCTGCTGGCACAGCTCCCTGTGGAGAGCATGGTCGCTGCAAACCGGACGTACTTCTACATCCCCTGCGGCGAGCCGGAACAGGACACGCCGGACTGCATCCTGCTGGCGGGCTTCGATCCGCTGATGCTGGGCTACCGCAAGGAGGACAACCCCTTCCTGCCGCCAGCCCATCTGCGGGGGATCTTCAATCTCGCCGGCATCGTGAACCCGGCGATCCTGCTGCACGGCAGGGTTGTCGGCAAGTGGAAGGAGAAGAACGGCAATGTGGAGCTGACCGCTTTTGAAGCCATCCCCGACGCTGACCGGGAAGTCATCATCGAGGAGACCATCCGCCAGTTCGTTCCGAAGAAAATCAAGTGGACATGAGAAGGACGCTGCACAATCGCAGCGTCCTTTGTGTTATCAGTTCTCAGGCGTGACCATCCACCAGTCCGCCGTCACATCTCCGGCGAAGATGATGTAAAGGTCGGTTTTTCCGCTGACAGCGGCGCAATCCACAGTGATCTCGCCCTCATGCCCCGCAGGCAGGGTCATCTCACAGAGCACATCGCCGTCGATCTTGCCGGTGGCGACGCGCACAGCACCGCCATTGTCGGAGGACGCACACAGGGTAAACTGCTTGGCGCCCTGCGCAAAGTCCACCTCCTTCACCTGCAGCCAGTCGCCGGAGGTGGCGACGGTGCGGGCTTCGTCCGCATAGCCGGTGACGGTCAGGCCTGCCTGGCGATACATCGTCTGGGCGGACACGCACTGGTACGGATTGAAGCTTTCCAGCTGGCCGACGCCCTTCATCGTGCCCTTCACCGGGCCGAGGGAGCCATCCGCATTCACGGGCAGCACGTTGATCTGCGGGCTGCGGTAGTTGCCGGTGATGCCCATCGACTTCTCCACCGGACGGTTATGGTACAGCAGATAGTGCACGCCCTTGAAGGTCACGATGGAGTGATGGTTGTTGCCGTAAAGCCCGAAGAACCGGCCCTGATTGACAAACAGCTCGCCGCCGTAGGTGAAGGGGCCCATGGGGCTGTCTGACACCATGTAGTTGATCGCGCCGGAGGTCAGGCCGTAGGGATTGCCGGTGGTGTTCCAGTTGGAGCAGTAGGAGTAGTAATACCTGCCGCCAATCTTGTTCATGCCGCTGTCTTCAAAGACGTAGGGCGCGTCAATGACCTGCGGCTCGCCGATGATGGAGATCATATCGTCCCCCAATTGGACGCAGCGGATAGTGCCGGGGTTGGCGTCCATGCCCGCAGGCACACCGCCGCCGAAGTACAGATAGCCCGTGCCGTCGTCATCCACGAACACGGCGGGGTCAAAGAGCCACAGCACGTTGGCGCAGTTGGGGGTCTTGCGGGTGATGAGGCCATGTCCCAGCGGATCGGTCCAGGGACCAGCAGGATCATCCGCCGTCAGCACGGACACACCGTTGCCGCCGTTGCAGAAGTACAGGAAAAACTTGTCCTTGCCGTCCACGACCTTATGAGCAGCCGCGGGCGCCCAGGAGTTGTTCGCCCACTTGGCAATCCCCTTGCGCCCCGCCACAGGAATCGCGCCGTGATCCGTCCAGTTGACGAGGTCAGCAGAAGAAATGCAGTTGATCTTGTTCACCAGACCGTAGCCGTTTTCCTTCACGGTGCCGTCGGCGTTGTACTCAATCACATCGTTGGTGGTGTAAACGTAAAGGCGGTCATTCCAGACCAGATAGCCGGGGTCTGCGCCGAAGCGCTGGGTGAACAGCGGGTTGTTTTCGCCGTCCTTCTTGTGGCTCTTATTCAGCTGCAGATCGTTGAACATGGCGTTGAGTTCCTCCTTGGTTTCAGGCATCATGAAGGGCTCGGCGGCCAGCTCCTCCTCGGTTTGGGGGGCAGCGCCGGTGATGCGGAAGTTGCGGATGGTGAAAGGCGTGGTGGCTTCGCCGCTGCCAGTGGGGCTCCCACCCTCGATGTAGAGGACGTATGTGTCGAAGTCACCCGCCGTCCAAGAGGCGGAGAGGGTCGTCCACTCATCCTTGGGGACGTCTGCAGCGACGATGTTCTCATAGGATGTCTCTTCGCCCTTTTTGTGCTCGCAGGAAAGGATGAATCGCCCGGAATCAAGCTTGGTCTGCTTCACCTCAACAGAGATCGTGTAGATCTCGCCGGGCGCCAGCTCAAAGGCTCGTCCGGGGGAATTCCATGCAGACTTGCGAAAATCGGTCAGCAGGCCCTCCTTCGTCACCCGCACGGAGCAGCCGCGGCCATACCAGCCATCGGTGCTGACGGAGAAGTCGGACTCGTAATCAAGCTGCGCCGCATGGGCGATGCTGCACAGCAGGAGCAAGGACAGGAGAATGATAACGATGCGCTTCATACCTTATTCCTCCTCAACGTGGTAGGTGAAGCCGGTGAATCGGGCGCTGCCGCCGGTTTCCCGGGTGGAATACATGAACAGCCCGATGCGGCAGCCCATGAAGTGATCCAGCCGGTAGACGAGCTGGTGGGGCGGGCCGAATTCCAGCCTGCCCGCCTGTGCATCCGCGAGGATGAATTGCACCGTGTCGTTGGTGAAGTCGAACCGTGCGTGCAGGCGGGAGACATCGCCCAGGGGCCGTTCGGCTTCTGTGATGATCTCGCCGGTATCCGCATCCCTGCGGGTATAAACGAGGTACAGCCCATCCTCCTTCCGGGTAACGGCGAGCTGGGCGAAGCAGCCCATCAGCGCGCAGATGCCCGCATAATCGCCGATCTTCATGTCCTCCGGGTGCAGGCACACGCCGGCCTCGCACTTCGGGCCGAAGCAGCGCTGGGTCAGGGTGTTGATGGCCTCGGTACAGTTGGTCGCCAGACGGTCAGTGGTGATGCGCAAGCCATGCGTCGTATCCACCAGTGCCGGATGCGGTTCGTGATTCCACTGCCACAGCGGGGATGTCGGTATGCGTGTCAACTGACCGGTGGCATACAACGGCGCGTATTCATAATCCGGGCGGGAGGAGGGCAGATCAAGCTGCTTGGGGACCTCATCGACCACCGGCCAGCCGTCCGCCCAGCGGAAGGGCACGACCACCGGGATGCGCCCCACCGCACCGTGATCCTGGAACAGGAACAGCGCCCAGGAGCCGTCGTGCAGCTGTACCGGGCCGCCCTGGGCCACGCCATCATGGCGCTCATCCAGGTCAAGCTCCATGAACTCGCCGCCCTCAAAGGCACCGTCGAGAGTTTTCGCGCGGAAGCAGCCCATCGCGCGCATGGCATCGGGCCGCCAGTGGATGCAGAACAGGTAGTACCCGCCGTCGTGCTTGATGAGGTGACTGCCCTCCCAGCCCAGCCGGGGATTGTCGTCCACCACGACCACGCGATCCAGTCCGCCCTCCTTCGGGGCAGACAGGTCAGCCGTCAGCTCGGTGATGCGAACCGTGCGGTTGCCGTGGGCAACGTATACTCTGCCGTCGTCATCAAACAGCAAACCGGGGTCGTACCAGAAGGCGGGAGCCCCGCCGGCACCGGTCATTTCCTGGCGCGACCAGGGGCCCTCGGCCTGTTCGGCGGTGTAATGGTAGCTGTGTCCGGTGTCATTGGACGTAAACACCACATGGAAACGTCCGCCGTGGTGCTTGAGGGACGCAGCCCACATGCCCTTGCCATAAATATGGGGCGGCTTACCTTCCCCCTCCATACGCTGGCGGGCGGTTTCGCCCAGGGTGTCGTAGACATAGCCGCAGTGCTCCCAGTGCATCAGGTCATAGGAACGCAGGATCTGCGCGCCGGGAAACATGTGCATCGTCGTGGAAACCATGTAGTAGCAGTCCCCCACCCGTACCACGTCGGGGTCGGGGAAATCGGCATATATGACGGGATTGGTCGCGTGCATGCGTGCACCTCCCTGTAAACGATTGGCTGTATCCTTATCATAACAGCTTGAACAAAGGATTGGCCTCGCACATCTTGCCGGATTCTATGTGGATTTTGCTTTTCTCCACGCAAAAGGGAGCCATGCTCGCGCATGACTCCCTGCGGGATCAAATGTTGACGCCCTGTTCACGGGCCTGAGCGGTGTAAAGCTCGTAGTAGGCGCCCTTTTTCGCCATCAGCTCGTCGTGGGAACCAGCTTCCATGATCCCCTTGTTGCCGATGTAGAGGATGCGGTCGCAGTTCTTGATGGTGGACAGGCGATGGGCGATGATGAAGGAGGTGCGGCCCTTGAGCAGCGCCTGGATGCCGTCCTGCAGGAGCTTCTCCGTCTTGGTGTCGATGGAGGAGGTGGCCTCATCCAGGATCAGGATGCGGGGATCGCTCAGCAGCGTACGGGCGAAGGCGATCAGCTGACGCTGGCCCTGGCTGAGACTGGAGCCGCGCTCGTTGACGCTGGTTTGATACTGCTGGGGCATCTCGCGGATGAAGTCATCCGCGCGCACCACGGCGGCGGCCTGGCGGACTTCCTCGTCGGTAGCGTTCAGGCGGCCATAGCGGATGTTGTCCATCAGCGTGCCGGTGAAGATGAAGGAATCCTGCAGCATGATGCCCAGCTGGGTGCGCAGGCTGTGGATGGTCACATCCGTGATGTCGTGCTTTTCGCCCTTCTCGTCAGTGAGAAGGATCTTGCCGCCGCGCAGGTTGTAGAAGCGGCACAGCAGGTTCACGATGGTGGACTTGCCCGCGCCGGTGGGACCGACCAGGGCAATGGATTCGCCCGCCTTGACATGAAGATTCAGGTCCTCCAGCACCGTCTGGCCCTCTTCGTAGCCGAAGTTGACGTGCTCAAAATCGACCTCGCCGGTGATGGCAGGCAGCGTGGTCGCGCCGGGCTTATCATCCACCACAACGGGCTCATCCATAGTTTCGAAGATGCGCTCCAGGTAAGCCAGGTTGTTGACGAAGGAATTGTAGATGTTCGCCAGGTTGGTGATGGGCTGCCAGAAGCGGTTGAGGTACTGACCCATCGCCAGGATGGTACCGAAGGCGATGATGCCGCCGCCCACCCAATACACGCCCGCGATATACAGCAGTGTAAACACGATCTGGGTGGTCAGGGCAGAGGTCAGCCACACGGTGTTGGAAATGTAAATTGCACGCATCCATACCTTCCGGCAGGCGATCGCCAGCTTCTTCATGATGGAGATATTAACTTCCTGGCGGGAGAATATCTGGGAAACGCGAACGCCGTCAATGGACTCTGCCAGATAGGCGTTATAGTTGGAGTTTTTGTTGGACTGCGCCTGCCAGGCCTTGCGCTGCCTCGGCTTGATGAACATGATGAATGCCACGAACACCGGCAGTCCAGCCACGACCACCGTCGCCAGGGTAGGCTCGGTGGCGTACATGAACACCACGATGAAGATCACGTTGATGATCTCCAGGATGGCGTTGATGATGCCGTTGGACAGGATATCCGACACGGAGTTGACATAGTTGATCACGCGCACGAGGATCTTTCCGGCGGGGCGGCTGTCGTAGTAGGAGAAGGGCAGCCGCTGCAGGTGGGCAAACAGATCCTTGCGGATATCGTAAATGATCTCCTGGGAGACCTTGGCCATCATGCGGGAACGGATGACCGTAAACGCGATGGAAACGGAGATGATGCCCAGGTATGCCAGCGCCATGGGCAGCAGCTGATCCGCCGCCTTGTTAGGCACGATGACATTCAGCACATGCTCGGTGATCTTGGGGGAGAACAGGCCTGCGATGGAGGCGAAGGAGCTCAGCAGCAGCGCAATGAGCATCTTCCACTTATGGCGGCCGATGTAATAAATAACGCGCTTCAGGTGGCCTGCGTCAAAGGGGCTCTCCAGGCTCTCGTCCACGTCGAACTTATTGCGTGCCATGATTACTCAACCTCCTTTCCGGAAGGAGCTTCATCAATATCGATGCCGTTCTGCAGGCAGAAGGTCTCGTAGTAGTAGCCGCGGTTCTTCAGCAACTCCTCGTGTGTGCCGCGCTCGGAGATCTCGCCGTCCTGCAGGATGAGGATCTCATCCGCCTCCTTGACGGAGGAGATGCGCTGGGCAATGATGATCTTGGTGCAGTCATAGGGCAGCTCGCGCAGCTGCTGCTGGATGTACTGCTCGGTCTCCATATCCACGGCGGAGGTGGTGTCGTCCATGATGAGGATGCCGGGCTGGACGACCAGCGCACGGGCCAGGGCAATACGCTGCTTCTGGCCGCCGGAGAGGCCCACGCCGCGTTCGCCCACGATGGTGTCGTAGCCATCGGAAAGGTGCTCGATGAAGTCCCCTGCCGCCGCACGGCGGGCGAAGTCATGCACCTGCTCTTCGGTCAGCTCCTGATCACCGAAGGCAATGTTGCCCTCCACGGTGTCGGAGAAGAGGAAGACGTCCTGGGTAGCAGTGCCGATGCCATCGCGCAGCTGATTCAGCTTCCAGCGCTTGATGGGGCAGCCGTCCACCAGGATCTCACCCTGCTTGACCTCATAGCAGCGGGCCAGCAGCTGGATGATGGTGGTCTTGCCGGAACCGGTGGGGCCCATGATCGCCAGTGTCTTGCCGGGGGCCACCTTGAAGCTCACATTTTTGAGGACAGGGGCGCCATCATGGCTGAAGGACACATTGCGGAACTCCACCTCACCCTTGACGCGATCATGCTCCACCGCGTCAGGCGCATCAACGATGTCCGCCCTGGACAGTTCCAGCTCCATGACCTTGTTGGAGCAAGTAATGAAACGCTGCCAGTCATTGAGCAGGTTGCCCAGATTGCGCATGGGCACGGACAGCGCCCAGGAAAGGCTGGTGAAGACGGTCAGGTCGCCAGCGGTCATTTCGCCCTGGATCATCAGGAAGCCGCCGAAGAAGACAGTGATGAGGGTCATGGCGTTGGCGAGGATCTCAATAAAGGGGAAGAAGGTCAACCAGCGCTTGTTGATTGCCAGATGAGCGTCACGGAAGGCAGAGGATCGCTTGTCAAAGGCGTCCTTCTCATATTCCTCGCGGGCAAAGGCCTTGATGACGCGGTTGGCGGCGATGTTCTCCTGGGCCGCGGCGTTCATCTCGCTCTGACGCTCACGCATGGCCATGAACAGCTTGCGGGAGCCCTTTGAATACACCTTGGTGATCAGCATCAGCACGGGTGTAACGCACACCAGCGCCAGCGCAAGCTTCCAGTTGATCCAGAACAGGTAGATGGACGTGGACAGGAACATGACCACGCTGTCAATGATGGAATAATCAATGTAGCTCAGGAAATGACGGCACCAGTCCGTATCGGCGGACATGCGGGTCATCAGATCACCGGTGCGGTGCCGGTCGAAGAAGCGGGTGTCCTGATACTGCAGACGCGTGAACAGCCGCACACGCAGGTTATAGATCACATTCTGGCTTGTTTTTTCCAGCGTGATGACCATCAGGTATCGGAAGCCTTCATGGAGGATCCGCACCGCCAGCATGGCAAACAGAATACCCAGCAGAGGATCGGGATTCTGCGCGATGATGACATCATCCACCAGGCGCTTTTGCAGCGTCGGATTGATCAGCAGCCCCAGAGAGCTGACCGCACTGATGCACAGCGCCATGATGTGCCACTTGCGGTACTTCTTGTCCATCAGGCCAAAAAGCCATTTGATGTTTTCCACGGTATTCTTTCCCTCCTGTATGTCCCGGTCAGCCGGAAGCGTGCGGACATGCCGCGTCGTGAGGTACATAAATTCGCGGACAGTATAGCACGGAATCGTTGCGTGCGCAACGGCTGAAATGGGATGATTCACGTCAATTTGCACAAATCAGATGTTATCTTATCAGAAGAATTCTTGGCGTACTTTTCAGCATTTTTCTCGCCACAGGCAGTACACATTCATATCTTCCGGCGGTATGACAAACGAGCCGTTATCCCGCCGCAGACCACTCCCACAGCACTGCTGTGGAGTCAATGCCAGGGAAGGGAAAAATTTCTTCAAAATTTTTTGAAAAAAGGTGTTGACAAGCCCTCAGTATTGTGCTATACTAATTCTCGCAGTCGAGCGAGAAAGCTCCCTGCCGGACAAAAGCCGATGGGGAATGGTGTAACGGTAGCACCTGCGACTCTGACTCGTATTGCCTAGGTTCGAATCCTAGTTCCCCAGCTTTATATGCCTCCGTTGTCTAGAGGCCTAGGACGCGGCCCTCTCAAGGCTGAAACAGGGGTTCGAATCCCCTCGGAGGTGCTTAAGCTCTGAATCGTAAGATTCAGAGCTTTTCACTTGTCTGAAGAAATTGCCGTCACCTTACCAGCACCACTTCCACGCTTCTCCGTGGATAACTTGTTTTATCACCCCTGGCACAGATTCCCGACCACATCTTCCATCCCCGGTGTTGACTTGCAATCCCTTGCCCTGCAAGCTGCAAGTTTACATGCAAAAGGGCTTTCCGACAGGTCAAAATGCAAGTACAGATAAAAAACATTTTTCATGAAATCCTGCATTGTCCTCTTGATTTTCCGCTTTCGATGCGTATAATTAGAAGCACAAGAAGATATTTGCAGGGTTTCCTGCATTATGTGGACCAATATGGTCGGGAGGTAAGCTTATGATGTGGATTCTGGTGGCTGCTCTGGTTGGTGTGGTGACCCTGTCCGTGAAGGAACAGCTTGACCGTGAACGCGATGTACACTGCATGCGTCAGCTGGCCCGCGAGTATTCTTACTGACCTGATTTGTTTGCCCGGAGCGGACGCGTTCCGGGCTAATTTGCACCATAAAGGGGACTGTCATCACGACAGTCCCCTTATACGTTTTGGAATTACTTCTTCAGCATGACGCCCTGCTTCTCCAGGTCGGCAATGACGCCGTCCACGACAGCCTGCACTTCCTCACGGGTGAGGGTGCGCTCAGCATGGGAGAAAAAGATGCGCACGGTGATGGACTTGCCCGCATCGTCGGTGTAAGTACCCACGACGGCCACCTTGTTCACCAGGGGGCTGTTGGCAGCCTCGATGGCCTGCTTGATGGGCTCATACTTATCGCAGATGAAGGTCAGATCCTGCTCCATGCCGGGGAAGCGGCTGGGCTCGACGTACTTGATGCGCTCAGCGCCGATGTTCGCCAGCGCGTCGATGTCGATCTCCGCAAAGACAATGGCGGCCTTCTTGTCGATCTTCTTGCTGACGACGGGGTGCGCCACGCCGATGGTGCCCAGGGTCACGCCGTCGCAGACGATGGCGTTCAGGTTCTTGGGATGCTCCCAGGAGTGGGCGGCTTCCGCCTTCACCCAGGTCAGAGGCTTATGCTTGAGGTCGTCCACGGTGACGGCCAGCATGTCGCGCAGCTTGAAGTACAGCGTTTCGACGCTCTCCACCTTGCTGAACAGGGTGATGCAGAGCTTCTTGTGCTCGCGGGCGAGGTTGTTCTCGTCCACGCCGTCAGCCACACGGCCCACCTCGAACACGCCGAAGGAAGGCGCATAGGCGGTGTTGCCCTTCACCTGCACCAGCTGAGTGGGCACGATGGAGCGGCGGATGACCTCGATGTTGGGGTTGGCCGCGCCCAGCAGGCGGATGTTGTCCTCCACCTCGATGCCCAGCTTCTTGTACTCGTCGGAGTACTGCCAGACGTAGGAGTGCACCTCATGCAGCCCGTAACGCTTGACGAGGATGTCCTTCACCTTGTTCTCGGTGGTCTTTTCCACATGCTCGCGCACGGGGTACAGGGGCGCTTCGGCGGTATGGACGTCGAAGTTGTCGTAGCCGTAGATACGGGTGATCTCCTCGATGATGTCGGCCTTGATGGTCACGTCCTTGGTGGCGCGCCAGGAAGGCACGTCCACGCTGAACTTGTCGCCATCCTGACGGACGACGAAGCCCAGGGCGGTCAGGGTGGACACGATGTGCTCGTCGCTGATCTCGATGCCGGTGTAGCGATCCACGAAGCGCTTGTCGAAGTCCAGGGTGACCTTGGGGTATTCGAAGGCGCGCTCGTCGGTCAGGCAGGAGGTGACGCGCATGCCGGCATCGGCATCCTGCAGGAGCTTGACGAAGCGGGCAATGGCGGGCACGGTCATCTCAGGATCGAGGGACTTCTCGTAACGGGCGGACGCATCGGTACGATGGGCCAGACGCACGGTGGACTTACGGACGGAAGCCGCGTCGAAGGTGGCAGACTCCAGGGTGAGGGAGGTGGTGTCGGCCACGATCTCGGAGTCCAGACCGCCCATGATGCCGGCGATGGCCACGGGCTTGTCACCATTGCAGATCATCAGGGTGTTCTCGTCGATGTTGCGCTCCACCTTATCCAGGGTCTGGAAGGTGAAGGGCTCGGCGAAACGCTTGATGCGGATCTTCTCCACCTTGCGGCTGTCGAAGGCGTGCATGGGCTGGCCCATCTCCAGCATCAGGTAGTTGGTCAGGTCGGCCAGCAGGTTGATGGCGCGCATGCCGCAGTAGAACAGGCGGATGCGCATGTTCATCGGCGCGACGTTGCGGGTGATGTTCTCCACCGTCAGGCAGGAATAGCGCTGGCAGAGGGGATCCTCAATCTTCATGTCGATAGCGGGCAGGTTCTTGTACTGCTCCAGATCCACCACAGCCATGGGCTTGAGGGGACGCTTGGCCAGGGCGGCGAACTCGCGGGCGATGCCGTAGTGGCCCCACAGGTCGGGACGGTTGGTCAGGGACTTGTTGTCCACCTCGAACACGATGTCGTCGATCTGCCACAGGTCCTTCACGTCGGTGCCGACGGCCACATCCTCAATGATGTCCATGATGCCGTCGTTGTTGTCGCTCAGGCCCAGCTCCTTTTCAGAGCAGCACATGCCGTGGGAAGTGCAGCCGGCCAGCTTGCGGGGGGCGATGGTGATGTCACCGATCTGGGCGCCCAGCTTGGCGAAGGCGGTCTTCATGCCCACGCGGACGTTCGGCGCGCCGCAGACAACGTCGACGAGGTCGGCTTCGCCGCAGTCCACCTTCAGCAGGTGGAGCTTCTTGCTTTCGGGGTGATTCTCAACGCTCTTGATCTCCGCGACGACAACGCCGGAGAGATCGGAGCCCTTGAGGAAGATCTCGTTTTCCACCTCGGCGGTGGACAGGGAGAACTGATGGATCAGCGCCATCAGGTCAATGCCGGACAGATCCACGAATTCCTGGATCCAGTTCATAGAAATATACATGAGCTTCGTTTGCCTCCTAATTTATGCAAAGAGCGGGCCCGAAGGTTTCCAAAGGGCGATCGGAAAGCCCTTTGGTCGCCTCCGCAGAGGCGAAACCCTTTGCAACAATCTTTCTTATCTGCATAAGAGGAGCCGCACTGCGGTGCGGGCAGGGGGCTTTCCGATCGCCCCCTGCACCCCTTCGGTTACTCGTCGTCGGTAAACTGAGACAGGCGGGTCAAATTGCCGCTGTTCAGGTCACGGATGTCCTTCACGCCGTACTGCATCATGGCCAGACGGGTCAGGCCCAGGCCGAAGGCGAAGCCGGTGTACTCCTCGGGGTCGATGCCGCCGGCCTTGAGGACTTCGGGGTGGATCATGCCGCAGGGGCACAGCTCCAGCCAGCCGGAGTGCTTGCAGGAGGGGCAGCCCTCGCCGCCGCAGATCAGGCAGGAGATGTCCAGCTCGAAGCCGGGCTCAACGAAGGGGAAGAAGCCGGGACGCAGGCGCACCTTGATGTCCTTGCGGAACACCTCGCTCAGCATGGTCTTCATGAAGTAGATCAGGTTGGAAATGGAGATGTTCTTGTCCACCATCATGCCTTCCATCTGGAAGAAGGTGTTCTCATGGCAGGCGTCGGTGGCCTCGTTGCGGAAGCAGCGGCCGGGGAACACGGCCTTGATCGGCACGCCGTTATTCACCAGATCATCGCGGTACTTGCGGTAGATGGCGTTCTGGGCGGCAGAAGTCTGGGTCTTGAGCAGCTGGCCATTGTCCAGGTAGTAGGTGTCCTGCATGTCGCGGGCAGGGTGGAACTTGGGGATGTTCAGGGACTCGAAGCACTCGTAGTCCGTGACGATCTCAGCATAGTCCTCCAGATGGAAGCCCATCGTGCGGAAGACCTGCTCACACTGACGCTGCACCAGGGTGATGGGGTGGTAGGAACCGCGATCCATATTGGCGGGCATGGACACATCGAACTCCGGCAGGGAGTCGATCTCCTTTTGGAGCTCGGCAGCCTTCATTTCTTCCAGCTTTTCCGCCAGGGCGACGGTGATCTGGTTCTTCAGCTCGTTGGTCTCGGCGCCGATGGTCTTGCGCTCCTCCACGGACATGTTGCCCATGCCCTTGAGCAGCTCGGTCATCTTGCCCTTCTTGCCCAGGTAGCCCACGCGCAGCGCTTCCAGAGCAGCCATATCGGCCACCTGAGAAAGCTCGGCTTCGAAGCTTGCCTTCAGGGCAGCGATCTTCTCGTTCATGTATGTTGCCTCCTTGATAGAAATACAAAATAAAAACCGTCTCACATAAATGAGACGGATTATCCGCGGTACCACTCAAATTGCCGTGTCGTTCGGCCACTCGATGCCTTAACGCGGCGAACGCCCACAGGGGGAACTCACGGGGTGAAATTCATCCGTCAGCACCCTTACGGCTTTTCAGCATGCAGCCGCTCTCTGTGAAGGGAAAGCTGGGGGTTACTGTGTCCCGGTCATCGTTGTTGATATTGAATACCTGCCTATTTTAGCACGGTTCAAACGCTTTTGCAACCCCGAATTTTTACAGCCGCATATGCTTCATATACTTCATCACGCGATCCGCACACACACCGGTCAGCGCGCCGAAAATGAGGCCGGAGATCATCAGCACCGGCAGATATCCCAGCAGCCCCGGCGTATTGACAACCAGCATCGCCATGCCGATCTGGCCCACATTGTGCATCACGCCGCCCACGATGGAGACCGTCACCGGATGCATGCCCTTGATGCGGGAGATCAGCACCATCGCCGTCAGCGACACGATACCGCCCGCAAAACCCATCGCGAAGGTCACGCCCAGGCTGCCAAACAGCACATTGGACAGGAATACCTTAAAGAGCATCAGCACAAAGGCGGTTGGAATATCCAGCATATACACCGCAAAGATCAGCACGCTGTTGGAAAGCCCCAGCTTCACACCCGGATAGGGAGAGGGAATCTGTTTCTCCACCCATCCGAGAATGAGCATCATCGCCAGCAGCAGCCCGCACAGAGCCACCCGCTTGGTGTTGAATCGTTTACTCATTGCCTTCCTCCCCGGTATAGCCAGCCATGGACAGCAACAGACCTGCCACTTCCTCCTCGGTATAAAGCTCCAGCACCACTTCATTGGGCATGCAGAGGATCATGTTCTGCAGCACTCGGTCGGCGCGGTTCTGAAGGGACACAACGCCCTGCAGCACGCAGTCCTGATTGTCACAGGTGGAGGAATGCATGACCACGCTGTCCGGGGTGACCTCGATCACGTTGACCTTATCTCCCCGGGTGATGGTGTAGCGGCCATCCTCCTCCAGCTTGATGGGCTCGTACATCTCGCCGGCAACGGTGATCACCAGCCATGCCGACGCATCCTCCGGAACGTCTGCCAATTGCTTGCGCTGCATCGCGGCGATCACGCCAACCACAGCGATCACCAGCACGATCACGGCGATCACGATCAGGTTCCTTTTATCAAATCGCTTCTGCTCCATGCAAAAAGCTCCTTTTTGTCGATATCCTCCTCATCATACACGAATCGTCCTGCTTCGTCAAGGGGACTTCATTCCATTTCTTCCATATAAACAGCGCCGTTACACCAACCGCTGCATGCCAAGCGTGAGCCTTTCCTGCACCCGGCAGAGGAACTCCCGGTTGGTGGGCTTCCCCTTCTCCGGATCAACGCTGGAGCCGAAAAAACGCTCCATCGCCGCAAGGCTGCCATGTATCCAGGTGGACTCCACGCACAGCCGCAGGCTCCGCTCCACCCCGGCAGCGGTCATGCCGTATTTCCTGGCAATCAGGGGATACAGCCCATGCTGGAGATCCTTCAGCAGCGGCGGATGCACCACCGTCAGCGCGCACATTTCCGGCAGAAACTGCCATGCCCGCAGCCGTCCCGGCACCGCCAGCGTCCGCAGGAGCGCGGCAGCGATGTCCATCGTGGCTGGCAGATGTCGCTCCGCCATCACCGGCAGACGCCCCTCCTTCTGCCAGGCATGCAGCAGCACAGGCAGTTCCGCCACAGCGGGGAGCGCTCCATCCGGTGCACCTGTCCCCAGCACATAGGGCGGCGCAAGGAGCGGATGCTCTGCCAGCGAGCGCAGCAGCCGTTTGCTTTCTCCTCCCGGCAGGAGAAGCAGCACATCCGCCCATTCCCGCAGGAGAAGAGCGGCCTGTTCCGCGCTGGCAGCCGGCGTGCAGCGCCAGTCCGCCCCCAGATCCTCCACCGCAAATTGCCACTGCCGCCCGGTATGCTCCGACGGCGCAAGTACGATCACATCCATGCCGTTCCCTCCCCCGTAAAGGATAGCACGGCACCTCCTTGTCCTGCGAAAAAACGACGCAAAAAGACCGGAAGCATCGGCCTCCGGTCTTGTACATCAGGGAATGATGCCCTCTTCGATCAGCAGCTCCAGCACCCGCGCCTCCCGGAGAAGCATGGTCTGATAGCGGTTGTTCAGGGCGTATTCGTGGTTTGCGCGAATGACGTGGCGTGCGTCCGCAAATTCCGGCGTGAATCCTGCCTCCGCCTCGTAATCCTCCATTTGCGGGGGCAGGGCTTCCTCCTCCGCCTCGCATATATAGTAGAAATTATCCTGGATGAAGCACTCGTTCGGATCCTTCCCGCCCCGCTGGATGCGGTGGACATAACCATACTCCCGCACGGTTTCCGGCTTGACGATCAGCCCGGCTTCCTCGCGGGTCTCCCGGATCATGGCAGTGACAGGGTCTTCGCCCTCCTCAATGCCGCCGCCAGGAAACTTGTAGTACCCCTGCTTGAGGCTGTGGATCATCGCCACCTTGCCGCCGCGCAGGATGATGCTCCTGGCGGAGTTGCGCACGAAGGTGTAGGTGCAATCGGCGTAATCCTGCATGTCCATGGCGAATAGAAGTCTCATGGGGCCTCCTGTTCTGCAGGGATGATCATATCCAGCATGGCCGCGCGGATAGCCGTCTTGTCCGCTGGGGCGAATTCATGATGCCGGCTCCCCGGCATGCGGTGCAGTATGATCGCCGGATTTCCTGCCATGCACTTTTCGCTGCGTTGGCTGACCTGCTCGTCATGCGCAGCCATAAACACACGGGTAGGGACGGTCAGGCGGGATACCTTCTGCCGTGCATCCCTGCTGAGGTCAAAGAGCTCCAGATACCGGGGAATCCACCCGATATATCGCCAGATACGCCAATCCACCTCCGTGCCGTAGCAGGTGTGCAGCTCCTCCTGACTCGTCAGGCCAAGCACGGCTTTGCCGATGTTCCGCACCCAGGCCGTGGGCCGCGACCAGATGCGCAGCGGTACGCAGAGCAGCAGCAGCCCGGCAATGCGGGAATCATCCCGGACGGCCTCGCGGATCGCCAGCAGCGTTCCCAGCGAATGGGCAACGATGTACACCCTCTCATGAGTCGCACGCAGCTCGTCAATCGCGCCGCGGACGTGGGCTTCCCACTCCTTCGCGCCATGCTTGCCGAAATCGCTGACGCTTCCGCCGTGACCAGGAAGGAGGATGCTGTACACCGAGATATCTGCCGGAAGGGCAGCTGCGTATTCATCAAAGAACCGGGGCGTGGCGTTGATGCCGTGCACGAAGAGCACCGCATTCTTCGCGCTGGGGATGATGCGTTTGTACTCGCTGTGCACGATTTTCGCCTCCTTATATTTCAGCCAAGCGGGCATTTTTGTATTCCGGGTCGTCAGTGACCTCGCAGATCACGTGCAGCTGGGGCGGGAATTCAACCGGTTCGTTTTCATCGCTCAGCTCGATCTCCACGATGGCCTTGTCCTGCCAGAAGGGGTATACGTCGATCTCGAAATACTGGATGCCCCAGGTCAGGCAGTAGCGGGTCTTGCGGATTTGGCGGCGGCTGACATCAGCGTCCATCATGGCGATAAGGTACTCGTCCTTGGTGAGACGCTTCTCGACCTCCACGCGCTTGAGGCCTGTGCCGCGCTTGATGGTCTTGAAGTACAGATAATGCCCGTCACAGCCCCGCTGGCGGATGCGCCTTTCCTCACCGTTTTTCGCGGTGAGGTAGGTTTGGAGCAGGTCGATCTTCGAGCAGTTGGGCAGGCTCTCCAGCCAGGCGATATCCGGATATTCGATGAGGAACTTGCGCTCGATCTCCAGGGGCTCCGGCCCGCCGAGGAAGGAGGATATCTCCTTGATCAGCCGCTTCATCTTGTCCTCAAAATTGGTTTCGTTGTCGATCACGCGGAAATGGGGATGCCCCGTCCATGCGGCGATAATCTTATCATCCAGCGCCACAGCCTGCTCCACCGTTTCGATGCGGGCAGAATTATTCGCCGTTGTGTAGAACTGCTCCGCGCCCTTGGCGGCAGTCACCAGGTGGAACACCGCATCATACTGATCCCGCATTTCGACCTCACCCTCGCCGATGCGGTCCAGCACCCAGGCCGTTTCCTCCTCGTTCATGTAGGCCCGGTTGTCCAGCATACCCCGGTCACAGACGATGAGGATGCGATCCTTGGGCATGGTGCGTGCAGCCTGCTCAAAGAGGCGTTCCTTCTCCCTTTGGAGAGTCATCTGCACCACCTGATACTCCGCATTGGTGCCGCAGGTCCAGGGGGCGACGCCGCCGGAAATGAACTCCGTGGCGGTTTCCGGCACGAAGAGCACCGTCCAGCCCTTCTCGCTGAAGTGATTTTGAATCCAGCTCATGGCGGTGGATTTGCCCGCGCAGGGCCCGCCGGTGATCACGATCTTGACAAGCTGCTGCATGTGTGTGCCCTCCCTTGGTATATGTACCTATATTATATCGAAGGCTGCGCAGGATTGCAAGTGGCGGCATGGATCGCCAACTGTTTTGACAGACCTCGACAATCATGCTATACTGAAGCAGATTCCGGCGCAGGAGGTACCCGTTATGCATGATCTCGCCAGTTCCGCCATTGCCCTGCTGAAAGCAAAGGGCCTGACCGTCGCAACCTGCGAAAGCCTGACCGGCGGCATGATCTGCTCCACGTTGGTGGACGTGCCCGGTGCGTCCCAGGTGGTGCGCGGCGGATTCATCACCTACCAGACCGACACGAAGAGCCTGCTGGCGGACGTTTCAGCAGCACTGATTGCCGACAGGGGTGTGGTCAGCGCGGAGGTCGCAATGGCCATGGCAGAGGGCGTCCGCAGCAAATTGGCGGCGGATATCGCCGTGAGCGCAACCGGTATGGCCAGTCCGGGAGAAAGCTGGGAGCCTCCTGCAGGGACGGTGTTTGTAGGTGTGGCGTCTGCCCACGGAACGCGGGCTATCCCTCTGAAGTTGTCCGGCAGTCGGGCAGAAGTCCGGCAGCAGACCGTGAAAGCCGCCCTCGGGGCGATCCTGACAGAAGCAAAGGAGCACACGCATGAACTATAAGGCGCTCTTCCTCATTCTTTTCACGCTGGAGCACATCTATCAGCTGATCCTGAACCTGGTGCAGTCCCGCAGCGCGTCGAACCCCACTCCGGCCAACGTGGCGGATGTGTACGACAGGAAAACCTACGAACGCTGGCGCGCCTACCACGGCGAAAAGAGCCGGCTGACCCTGTGGCGGACGCTGGTCTCCTGGGTGCTGACGATGGTTCTGCTGATGACGGACTTCCACGCATGGGCCGCAAGCCTCTTCCCGGCGAATACCTTCATGCAGCTGCTGGGTGTGATCCTCGCGCAGACGCTGGCAGAGACCGTGGTGTTCATGGGCTTTGCCTGGGTGGACACGATGGTCATCGAGCAGAAGTACGGCTTCAACAAAACCACCGTCAGGACGTTTGTGATCGACCAGGTGAGGTCCTTTGTGATCGAGATCGTGCTGGGCGTGATCCTGATGGGGCTGCTGGCCTGGCTGCACATCTCCATGGGCGACTGGGTGGTGGTGCTGTTCACCGGCGCGGTGTTCGCGCTGACGCTGGCGATCTCCTTCCTCTACGGCCCCGTGTTCAGCCGCCTGGGCAACAAGTTTGTCCCCCTCGAAGACGGCGAACTCAAGGACAAGCTCCTCTCCCTGCTGACGAAGCACGGCTACCAGGTCAAGTCCATCGAGGTCATGGACGCCTCCCGCCGCACCACCAAGCTGAATGCCTACTTCACCGGGTTTGGCAAGCTGAAGAGCATCGTGCTGTATGACAATCTGGTGAACAGCATGTCCACGGATGAGATCGTCGCGGTGTTCGCCCACGAGCTGGGCCACGGTCTGAACAAGGATGTGCTCAAGCAGCAGATCATGAACCTGGGCAATCTGCTCCTGATGGCGATCGCGGTCTGGCTGACCATCCGCACCCCGGTGATGCACGAGGCCTTCGGGTTTGCGGAGGTGAATTACGGGTTTGCGTTTGTGCTGCTGAGCGGACTGCTGGGACTGATCCAGCCGCTGACGGGTATGGCGATGAACGCCTACTCCCGCCACGCGGAATACCGCGCTGACGCTCAGGCGGTGAAGGAAGGCTACGGTAATGCGCTGGTCGGAGGTCTGAAAAAGCTTGCCCGGGAGAACTTCTCCAACCTTGCGCCCTCCAAGGCGCTGGTGGTGCTGCAGTACAGCCATCCCCCGCTGAGTGAGAGGATTGCTGCGATTGAGAAGAAGTAACGGCCTCATCCGTCTTCCCGCTAACGCGGGAATCCACCTTCCCCAAAGGGGAAGGTGGATTTTGTGACCACATCTCCCTGGGGCAGGTTGGCATCTATTCAACCCTTCCCCTCTGGGGAAGGTGGCATCGGGCTCTGCCCGATGACGGATGAGGCCGTCGGGCGAGCAAACCACGCTGCAAATAAATCCGAAAAACCTTCGTGCAGCTTATTGACAATGGGCATAATGGGCTTTATAATGGTCATAATGGAAAATGTTTTATTTGGTCGAAGGAGGCCTGTTTCATGGAGTCCTACCTGTTTACGAATGTTGAAGCCGCGGCCGACACCCTCGTGGTGGAAGGCTGGCATAAGCCCGGTACCCTGACCCGCTCCAGCGGCGCGTGGATCCACGCCGCAGGCACCGCCATGTTTGAGAAGGGCGAGGTAGCCCTCAACAGCCACGAGCAGTGGATCTGGTTTGCCGTAGAGGCAGGCGAAGTCACGCTGCACTGGCAGGACAATGACCTGAAGCTCAAGGCCGAGGACACCTGCTTCCTCCCCGCAGGCGAGCATCAGGCGTACCTCGAGGTTCCCGAGCAGGCCCGCGTGCTGTGGGTCGCCCTGGAGGGCAATCTGGCCCCCATGGTCGTGCGCAAGATGGGCGCGCTGCTGCATATGCCCCTGCGTCAGGGCGCGCTGCCCAGCCAGATGTACCTGGCCAAGCAGATCGTGCAGGTCATGGTGCGTCATTCCGGCACGGCGGACGCCACCTATCAGCTCCAGCACCTGATGTACGGCATGCTGGCCAGCCACTGGGGTCAGCCTGTCGCCATGGACGCGATGCTCTCCCACGAGATCGCCAAGGTGGTGGACACCCTGCGCGCTAACCAATACCGGGATAATTTCTCCCTGGCGGAAATGGCCGCGATCTCCCGCATGCCCATGGAGACCTTCCGCAAGCGTTTCGTGAGCGAAGTGGGTATGCCTCCGCTGAGCTACGTCCTCCACTGCAAGATGGAGCGCGCCAAGGAGCTGCTGCGCGAAGAGGGCCACACCGTCCGCCAGGCCGGTATCGAGGTCGGCATGCAGGACCCCTACCATTTCTCCAAGCAGTTCAAGAACATCGTGGGCATCAGCCCCTCCGCGTTCATGAAGCAGGCCGCCAAGCCGGACGCCACCATCCGCGGCAGCAGCAAGAACAAGTAATATCAGGGTCGCACCGTGGCGGTGCGGCCTTTTTGTGTGGATATGTCCAGCGCTTTCCCAGCGGCCTAAGCAACACAAATCCTTTGGGGATTTGACATTTTCGTTACGGACTAAACTTTCGGTTTTGTTATTTCCGACCCTCAGGGCAACCGAATGAAGCAATACATCTCTGCCGAACATACACGAACGCGCATAATTATTCATTTTGTCACATGTGTAAACAGGCAAAAAAATACAATAGTGCATGTCCACATGAATATCCACATATGATTTCATTGAGGATAACATTTGTGGATAACCTGTGGATAATGTGGATAACCGCGATACAAAGCGCGTAAATCCGCCACTTTTCCCCTGTTGAATTGTGGATAACCCTGTGGACACTGTGGATGAAACAACTCTTTGGCTGTGCATACGCCACGTTTATGAAGATGTATAAGCGCATATTCTTCGCAAAATCGGCATGCCGCGGGCGAACATTCGTCCGAAACACGCTGTTTTTTGTATGCATGCAAACTGTATACACGAAGGAAATCCTGCAAGGTATGGCAAAAGCGGGGGCTGCATAGGCTTTTTCACGGAGGTTTTGCCATGAAAGCATCAGAACGCCCCATTCTCCCTCGCAAAAAAGCCGAACATCTGGTGACGCTCGCTGCCGCATTGCTCGTACTGATCGGCGGCCTCACCGCTGTCGCCGCATGGCGGAAAAAAGACACAAATGCGTCATCGTCCGGGCCGATGCCCTCCCCCGCCCTGACGGCGGCGCCCGGGCCACTAAGCGGTTTGGTCATCGCCGTTGACCCGGGCCATGGCGGTTATGACGGCGGCGCGCGGTGCCGGGATTCCGGCGTGTGGGAAAAGGAAATCAACCTGTCCGTGGCGCTGGAGGTAGCGAAAGCCCTCACCAGTCAGGGCGCGCAGGTGGTCATGACCCGGACGGAGGACGCTGACCTGTGTGAAGTCAACCGTCCCGCCGGGCTGACGAAAAAACGCCAGGACATGCAAAACCGCGTCGCCATTGCCCGGGACAATCAGGCGGACATGGTGATCTCCGTTCACATGAACGAATACCGCGTGCGCTCGGAATCCGGGCCGCAGGTGTTCTACCGGGAGGGTTGCGACGCAGGCCGTCTGCTGGCAGGATGTGTGCAGGCCGCGATGATCCAGCATCTTCAGCCAGCAAAGGAACGGGTCGCGATGGCCGGAGATTACTTCATATTGCAGCTGGATGTGCCATCGGTTCTGGTGGAATGCGGGTTCATTTCCAACCCGACAGAGGAAAAGCTGCTGCTGGATGCGGCTTATCAGGCGCGCATCGGAGAAGCCGTCGCGGAGGGTGTGCTGGAATTCATTCGGCTGAGACAATGAAAAGGCGTCCCTTTGGGAGGGATCGCCTTAAGGTCATTGTTCGATTCCGTTGGATTTCATCCCCCGCAGGAAGGCCTCCGGCAGCTCCGCCGTGAAGGTCAGCCGTTCGCCGGTGGTCGGGTGGGTGAAGGACAGCGAATACGCATGCAGCATGAGCCTGGGCACCTTCGCCCCCTTGGGGCTGCCATAGATCGGGTCGCCGCAGACGGGGTGACCGATGTGCTTCATATGCACACGGATTTGATGCGTCCGCCCGGTAAGGATGTGCACATCCAGCAGCGTCACGCCGCGGCCTCGCTGAAGCACCGTCCATTCGGTGATGGCCTCGCGGCCGTCCTCGTCCACCGCCATTTTCTTGCGATCCTTCTTGCTCCGGGCGATGGCGGCCTCGATGCGGCCCGAATCCTCGCGGACGCCGCCCTCCACCAGCGCACGGTAATGCTTCTCCATCGTGCGGGCAGAGAGCTGCTCAGAAAGCGCCAGCTGGGATGCGTCATTCTTGGCAACAAGCAGCAGACCGCTGGTATCCTTGTCCAGCCGGTGGACGATACCCGGACGCAGCTCACCGCCGATGCCGCCCAGGCTGTCCAGATGATGGAGAAGGGCGTTGACGAGGGTGCCGTCCTCATTGCCTGCCGCCGGATGAACGACCATGCCGCAGGGCTTGACCACAACAGCCAGATCGGTGTCCTCATACAGGATCGTCAGCGGAATATCCTGCGCTTCAGGGATGGCCGGCCTGGGTGCCGGAATGGTCAGCACCACCGTTTGCCCAGGCTTGGCTTTGAGTCCTGCTTTGATGACGACAACGCCGTCCACAGTGACGTTACCCGCTTCCATCAGAGCTGCCACACGGCTGCGGGTCAGCCCTGATTGCTCGGACAAAAGCACATCCAGACGGCGGCCATCGGCAGAAAAGGTCATTTCAGTTGCTTCCATCGTACTTCTCTCTCCATTCATCCGGGAAAAGCAGCAGCGACGCTGCCATCAGCACCGCGCCTACCGTGAGGGCTGAATCCGCCACGTTAAAGATGGCGAATTTCACAAACAGCGCCTCGAACATATCCACCACATAGCCCCTCAAAAAGCGGTCGATCATGTTGCCCACCGCGCCGCCGAGCATCAGCATCGCCGCGACCCGGCTGAGGGGCCCCAGCCTGTAGCGGCGCAGAACCAGCCATCCCACGAGGATGCACAGGGCTGATACCACACCCAGCGCCCATGACCTGCCCGAAAACAGGCTGAAGGCCATGCCGGTGTTCTCCGCGTAGGTCAGCGCCAGCATACCGGGAATCAGCGTCACGCTGTCCGTCAGACCCATGCTGAGCCATTTCGTCAGGTGGTCGATGATCACCGTCAGTGCGGCGATCCAATAATACTTCCGCATATTACTCCAATCTGCGCTGCACAACGTTAACGATATCCGCCAGGAAATCCCCGATGACCGGAAGATTGCGCTGAGCCAGATCCTGCAGCAGCCACACCAGCGCCGCGCCGAGGATGGTGAAGCCAATGGCCGACCCCAGTCCGCGGATCATACCAGCGATAAAGTGCATCCGATAGAAACGCTTCCTGTCATCCAGAAAGCGGACGTAATCCGGCAGATGCATCCGCTCCAGCGTCGCGATGTGCTCATCCAGTTTGTTCGCCATCCAGGCCGTCCATTCCTTCATACAATGCCCTCCCAATGACAGTTTGGGCGGGCAAATTGTATTTATTCGCCATCCGCGAAGATCACATTATGCTTTCACCGCCCGATGGCTCAGGCAGATGGTTCTGCATCAGCAGCCTCCAGCCTCGACACAGAGGGCACAGCTTACCAGTCAGGATTGATGCCAGATCGAAGGGGAAAAGCCGGTCATCAGGATGGGCATGGAGATTCCCCCTTTTGAACTATGATAACACGCCCGGCTTTTCCCGTCAACAAAAGAGGAGCCGCCATATGCAGCAGCTCCCATAAGATAAGTATATCAGCAAAGCCTTTCGGCTGGATTGTCGGGTGTAGAGGGTTCCGGGGCGGTCTGGGTCAGGACAGCGAGGGGATCCTGGGACGGAAGCGCATGGAGCTCCCCGGCCAGGTCGGGAATGCTGGTCAGCAGCAGCGCCGCAACGATCACAGCGTCGAGTCGGGTGCGATTCATGTTTTTTCCTCCTTTCAACATGCTGATTCTACCGCAGCCATGTGTCCCCGGTATGAATCCCCCATGAATCAAAAATGAAGTTTTGCTTCCCTTATCCGCAAGGCTGTGATATGATAATGCAAAGGAGGAATCCAAAAATGCGCAAGATGCTTATTCTTCTTTTTGTCTTCCTGCTGCCGCTGACGGCGCTGGCAGAGCTCCCCGTCTATCCCTACGAGGCACAGGGCGACGCCATCGCAGAGCATACATCCGAGACACTGTGGTGGCGGATCGAAAAGTTCAACGTTGAAGGCGCGAACGTCTATCTGACCAAGGTCTGTATGGCCGATCCTGGACGGCAGATCGGCAAGGCGACCTCCGACTGGCGGGAAAACACCATGGCCGCCGAGGATATCGCCAAGCGTGCACCGGAGGCGTCCCTGATCATCAACGGCAGCGGCTATGTGACCAAGCGGTACGCCTGGATCCCGGAAAACTACCCCGGCGTGAGCGAAGATTATCACTACACACCCCTGGGTTCGATAACGGTGACGGACGGCGAGGTTTTGCGCTGTTTGGAGGGCGTTCCCTACTACGGACTGACCCTCAACCGGGAAGGGCTGCGCCTCCATGTGTCGGACGATCCCATCGACGTGCTGGACGAGGAACCTACCCAGACCTGGTCCTTCTATGTGGAATGCCCCATCATCAACGATCACCAGTCCATTCTTGACCCGGAATGGACCTTCACCCGTGTAAGGGCCATGCGCACCATCGTCGCCAAAATGGATGACCACAATTACCTGCTCATGACCGTCACAAGACAGAAGGGCGGATTGACCATGCAGCAGTGCGTGGACTTCCTGCTGGAAAAGTTCAGCCCGGAATGGGCCTACAATCTGGACGGCGGGCCTTCCTCAGCGCTGATGTACCGCAACCAAAAGGGCAAGCTGGTAACAATCTGGGCCCCCGGGCAGAACAATGTGGATATCATGACCTTCTCTGAATTGACAGAGGAACCCACACCATAAGCAATGCGGCTCTCCCCAACCGGGAAGGGCCGCATCTTTTTCATTTCCTGCGGAAGCAGACCAGCCTGCATCGGGAGGACCTGCGAGGAAACAGAAAGCATTACCACAGGGGCATTTCCGCCGCATCGGCAGAGGCGAAGGGGCCGGGCAGGACGCCCACGCCGCGGGTGTTGCCCAGGTAGTCCCGGTCAAAAACGATATCACTGCCGTCGGGGCTCTCGAAGCGTTGCTCCGGCTCGAAGGCCTTGCCCAGGATGTCGCTGTTCACCATTCCCGCGCGATAGGCCGCAATCAGCTCGTACACATTGGTGTTCAGCACCGGCGCGCCGTCCTGTTCGACCAGCTCCACCTTGGGCATGTCGGGCAGGACAAGGCAGTCGGTCTCGTTCTTCCAGGGCTTCGCACCGCCCAGATACACATTGCCCTTGGCCCAGACAGGCAGATGCTTCTCGTGGAATTCGCCCAGCTTGTGCATGTTGGGGCGGGCTACATCCAGGTCGAACCAACTGATCCACTCGTCATAGGTGGGATACTCGTCGAACTGCCAGGTGCCGCAGATGCGCTCGTTTTCGTTCGGCTCGCCGCGGCGGGGATCAGGATTCTTGTCAATGCCCTGAACGAAGATGTTGTTGTAGAAGCGGTCGTCGCCGTGGAGGAAGTGCATGAAGCCGGCGACCTCCGTGCGGTGACGGATGTGGTAGGGGGTGTAGCGGGTGCCGGTTCCGCCGCCGACAAAGGTAAAGGTGCCCATCATCAGATTGTGCACCATGGCCACGCCCTGGGTCGCGATGCGAAGGCTCACGCGGGAAAGCAGGATGTTGTTGTCGATGAGGGTCGGGCCATGACTGACCTCCACGAAGATGTCCTGGCTTTCCATGCCGCCCTCGGCCCAGGTGCAGAAGTCCGGGCGCTGGTTGTCATGCAGCAGGTTCTGGCTGATCCGGGTGCCCTGAGCCTGCCAGTCGCACCAGATGCCCATGGTGCAGTGGTGGATGTGATTGCGGCGCATGGTCACGTCGATGGCCGCGTGGAGCTTGATACCGGAGATCTCCGCGCCGCCCAGCTCCTGCATGTTGTTGATGTGGTGGATGTGGTTGTCCTCGATCACAGAAAACACCGCGCCCATGCGGCCCACGATGCCGGTCTGCTCGCAGTGATGGATGTTGCAGCGGCGGACGATGTGGCTGCCGACCTTCTTCTTCAGCCAGCCGTGGTACTGGCCGCGGCACAGGGCGTCGCGCTCCATCTGGGTGGGGGATTTGAGGTGCTTGGTCGTGAAATAGTGGTCGTTTTCCGGGTCATAATACTTGCCCAGGGAGATGCCGCAGCACTTGGAATGGGAGATCTCGCAATCCTCGATGATCCAGCCCTTGGACCAGTGGGGGCCAACCATGCCGTCCTGGAAGGCCGCCGGGGGCGCCCAGGTAGTGGCAGCCTTCTCCACCTTGAAGCCTGAAAAGGTGATGTAGCCGCGCCCTGTTTCCTCCGGGAAGAAGCAGCGGCGGCGGACGTTGATCTCCGTCTTCTGAGTGTTGGGGTCAACGTTGTGGAAGTTAGCATAGATGACAGTCTCATTGCCGACCTGCTGGGCGATCCACTTGTAGATGGAGTTTTCCGGGTCCCAGGAGGGCGTATAGACCTCGCCCGCGATGCACTCCTCCATCGTCAGCGCCTCGTACATGGCGTTGTCGTTGAGGTAGACGCAGCCGGTGTGGCGGACGGTGGGGGCAAAGTACCAGTCGCCGAAGGCCTCGACGATGTAGGGATTGAAGTCGCCGAAGATGGCGTTGTCCACGCGGATCATCCACAGGCCGTTATCCTGCTTGACCCAGCCGGAAACCTCTTCCGCGCCGGTGATGACAGCACCCAGAGGCTCCGCGGAGCGGTAGGTGATGCGATTATCCTCGGTGCCGCCGTTACGGGGACTGACCTGTTCCCGGTATATGCCTGGGTACACCAGCACTTCGTCGCCGGGCTGGGCGATGCTGGCCGCGTCAGAAATACGGCGGAAGGGGCGTTCCCTGGTTCCGCTGCCTTCACGGTGCGCACGGGCGTTGACGTAATAAATCATCGATTTGACCTCCTTATGAAATTGAACGAAAGCTGAAGCCTGCCCTCATTATAACGTCAAAAGCAGCGGATGTCTACCAATAAAGCGAAGAAAACGCCTCACATTTTGCGCAGCTTTGCCAGCATAACGGACGCTCAAACCAGGCAAACTCCCTGTGAAAAAGGGAGGTTTTACGATGAAAAAGCCCACGGTGCTGCGAAAGTCCGCCGGACTGGTCGCCACGTTTTTGCTGGCAGCGAGCTGGTTCTCCCCCATGCAGCAGACGCTCCGGGACATGCCCGATACCCTCGCCCTCACACAGGGGCAGATGCGCACCATCAGCCTTGGCGGGTTAGCCCTCCAATCCGACGCGCTGACCGTCACGTCCTCCGGGGACGAAACCCTCGCTTCCGTCGGGGCGGTGAATGTTGTCAGCCAGCAGACCGGCACGTCAGAGATGCTGCTGACCCTTTTCGGCATCCCGCTGAAAAAGGTAGAGGTACGCGTCAGCCCGGAGAAGCGGCTGATTCCCGGCGGAATGGCCCTCGGCGTGGCCATGCGCACGGATGGAGTGCTGATCGTCGGAGTAAGCGACGTGACAGAGGGCGTCAGTCCTGCCAAATCCGCCGGACTGTCTGCCGGAGATGTGATCACCAGCATCAACGGCAAGACGGTCACCACCGCTGACAGCTTGACCAGTTTGCTCAGCAGCTTCGGCCCCCAGCCGGTGCACATCACCTACCGCCGCGCCGGAGAAAACCGCACAGCCCTGCTCACCCCGCACAGGGACGAGGCTACCGGTGCCGTCCGGCTGGGCGCATGGGTACGCGACTCCACCGCAGGCGTGGGCACGCTGTCCTTCTACGACCCGGACACAGGGCACTACGCAGCCCTTGGGCACGCCATCACAGACGGAGACACCGGCTCCGTTCTGTCCGTGAGCGAGGGACAAGTGCTGAAGGCGAATATCGTTGCCGTGCAGAAGGGACAAAAGGGTGTTCCGGGAGAACTCAAGGGCAGCTTTCTCCGGGAAGGCGAAGTACTGGGGAACATCCGCCGCAACTCCATCCTGGGCATCTACGGCGAGCTGGACGAAGCAGCCGTGAACCCCCTTTACCCGGATGGACTTCCAATCGGGCTTCGTTCCGGCGTCCACACTGGCGAGGCAAGCATTTTGTCCTCCGTGGACGGCGAAGGTGTGAAGGAGTACGCCATTGAGATCACCCGAGTGAACCCTCAAAGTGCACCAGCGCCCAAATCCATGGTGCTGCGGGTAACAGACGAGCGCCTCCTGGCTGCCACCGGCGGCATCGTACAGGGTATGAGCGGGAGCCCCATCATTCAGGATGGGCGGATTGTGGGGGCGGTGACGCATGTGTTTGTGGGGGATCCCCAGCAGGGGTATGGATTGTACATTGATTGGATGTTGCAGGAGAGCAGCATAACTGATTGATACCATTATTGTAAAACAAGTAAAGGTTGTGATATAATGCAGTAAAGTCCTTATATTTTCGTGCAAGGAGGACACTCTTATGTTTGTGCGAGTTACAGACCGAGCTACAGGAAAGCACTTCAAATCCATCGTGTATGGTCTTTTGAATTGCGGCTATTATGAAGAAGCGATCGTACTGAATCCTCTGGGAAACTGTTTTGAGATTATCAGCTATTTTGACAGAAGCAAGACCGGCAAGGATTTTGATCCATTTCAGACAGGCTATGAAATCATTCATCCGGATCGTGGAGATTGGATAACAGCAGGTGCAAAGGAACTGCATATACTCAAACCTGTGTTAAGCAGGACTCTGGGATGTGGAGTTACAGCACAGATGACAGGATACGAAGATGTGTTTTCTGATGTTGATAAACTGGTGCAGTTTCTGAATCAGCGCAGCATTCCGGCTAAGGACGCTTGGTTTTCTGTTCGCCAACTGCCTGATATCCAGGAGTGGAAGTACATTTCAACACAAGAAGATGCAGATGCCTTTATGGATATCTTCGCTGGATTCCATGATTCCACACTAAACAAAATGATCTATGAAGAAGAAAATCAAAGAACTAAACTCACAGCGACTTTTGATAATCGTGGATGGTATGGAATTGTTGAACTATGCTTCGAGGGCGTAACAGAGATTCATATCCGCCCGCCCAAGGAAAACCGCCTTCGCGATATTTGCTGTGCAATGCTTCGGATTGTGGATGAAATGGTTGTCTGGGCTGACGATTGGTGTGAAAACATCGAAGACATCCAGCCTGATTGGAGTTGTGTCAAGGCACTCAGTTTGAAATGGCGAAGAATTGAGTGAAGATTGGTATCATCGACGTACATATGTGTTTGTGAGTGACCCCACGCAGGGGTATGGGCTGTATGTGGATTGGATGCTGGGGGAAGCGGGGCAGACATAAAAATGCACGTCCCGGCAAAGGACGTGCGGAAGTACATTATTCGCAATGGGTCAGAATGAATGCCTTGGTGTGTCTGTTCAGGCAAACGTACAGTATGGGGAGTAGCGCCAGTGTGATGCCTGCGGCAAAAACCAGGTGTAACGGGAAAACATCCCCCAGAAAACCAAAGACCACCGCGGACAGCGCCATGCCGCCACAGCAGGAGGACTGGACAAAGCCCAGGATAGCACTGCGGTTCTCTTCCGGCAGGGCCAGCATCAGGGCGGCGTTGAATACGGCGTTGCCGGCTGCATTGGTCAGGCTGGCAAGGAAAAAGAGTACACACATGGGTATGAACTGCGTGGAGAAATATGCCAGCAGGCTGAACACTCCGAAGAGGGAAAAGCCAAGAGTCATCGTCCAGAAGCGTGCCTTGGGCGTCAGCTTCACAATGCCCAGAAACAGCACGCACAAAAGGGAACCTGCTGTCATGACCGCAGAAAGGTAGCCGTACATATCCACGGTGAACCCCTTTTCCAGGCAGAAGGGCAGCATGAGGGTCGTGGGACCTGCACAAAGCAGGTTCAGCAGCAGGATGCTGGGGACAAACAGGCGCAGGCAGCCGTCTGAAAAGATGGTCTTCACGGCGCTGCCCATATCCCGCAAGAGGCCACTGGCTGTAACCTGTGTGCCTTGCTGGGGAGTTCTTGGCACATGGATGAAGAACTCAGAGACAGCGGAATACAGGTTGCTCAGGCCGTTGATGACCACAATCAGCGGTACGCCGAGGAAAGCTACCATCACGCCGCTGAGGGCTGAACCAGTCAGGTTGATAAGCGATGAAACACCTGAAAAAACAGACTGGCCCTGTACCATATCATTGCGAGGGATAATATCGATCATCAGCGTGCTGACAGCAGGAGAATAGAAAACGCTGCCAAAGGCGGCCAGCAATGCCACGATCAGCACGATGGGTACACTCAGGGTATTCTGCCAGGCCAATAGTCCTACGACCAGCATGAGCAGGCCCTGCAATACATCGATGCCTACGATCATCCACTTGCGGTTGCATTTGTCCACGATGCTGCCGCAAAGAGGAGAGAAAAACATGGTCACAAACATCGATATGGAGGACATGATTCCCATCAGGGCGCTGGAACCTGTCTGCTGATAGACCCAATAGCCGATGGCAACGCTGTACATCAAATCGCCAATGGTGCTGACCGTGTTTCCCTGCAGAAGCAGAATATAGTCTTTATTCCATAGCTTCTTATGCATAAAGGAAAGTTCCTTTCGTTCCTTTTCGAAAGGATTATACATTATGCTGTTGCTGAATACAATGAGAGCCGCTTTGGAGTTGGATTAGAATTGCGTGAAAAGCTTCGACATCATCGACACACCTACGTGTTTGTGGCGGATCCTCAGCAAGGGTATGGGCTGTATATTGATTGGATGCTGGGGGAGGCGGGCGCTGTCTGATCCGGCGCACCACCATACAAAAAGCACACCTGACCATTTCCGGCCGGGTGTGCTTATTGTTATGCGAGGTCATTCCTTCCCGTGGGAAGTCAGCCACTTGGGCATCATCTGCCTGATGCCGCCCTTGCCCCGCAGCGAGAGTACCACGCTCTGCAGCAGGATGAAGAAGCACAGCATCGCGCCCACGGTGATCTCCTGCCACCAGGGGTCGCGCAGGCCCGAGGAGGTCACGATGGCGTTGATGGTGGACAGCGTCAGCACGCCGAAGAAGGTGCCGATCACGTTGCCCACGCCGCCAGAGAGCAGCGTTCCGCCGATGATAGCCGAGGCGATGGCATTCATCTCCGCGCCGGCGGCGTTGGTGGCGTTGCCTGCGCCGGTGTGCATCATGAATACGAAACCTGCGATGCCGGAGAGCAATCCGCTGATGACATAGCTGAGGAAGCGGGTACGCTTGACGTTCACGCCCAGCATCAGGGCGCTGTTGCTATTGCCGCCGATTGCGTAGAAACCGCGGCCCAGCTTGGTCTTGCGCAGCATGATGAACACGATGATGACGATGGCCAGCGCCACCACCACACCGATCTCCGCACGGGCGGGGATCAGATTGCCCTTCTTGGCAATGTAGCCCAGCCAGGGAATTTCGATCTTGGTCTTCATCAAGGCCTTGAAGCCTGCATGGGCAACTTTCTGCGGCTGGACGCTGACGATGGTGGTCATGCCTCTGGCGAAGAACATGCCCGCCAGGGTGATGATGAAGGGCTGTATCTCCAGGTAGGAGATGAGGAAGCCCTGGGTCAGACCGAAGGCCAGACCGATGCCGATGGCCAGCAGCGCCGCAGTGAAGATACTTCCGCCGCTGTTCAGGTGAACAACGCAGGACATGACCACCAGCGCGATCACGCCGCCGACGGAAATATCAATACCGCCGCCGATCATCACGATGGTCAGGCCGCAGGCGACGATGATCAGCGCCGCATTGTCGTTGAGCATGTCAAACACGCGCTGCCAGCGGAGGAATCCGCCGCCCCAGATGGCCATGGCGGAGAAGTACATGGCAAAGAAGATGCCGATGGTGATGGTGACGAGCAGCATCGTGTCCGTCAGCGGCTCGCGGCGGCGATCAGGATTGCACTTCAGCATGCTGCCACCTCCTTCTTCGCGGCCCCGCGGGCCTTGAGCTTCGTCCACAGGCGGGAGAAGGCCTGTTTCACGATGGGCGAGGAGATCACCACGATCAGGATGATGACGATGGCCTTGTAGGCCTTGACGTCGGTGGAGGGCACCTTCATGGCGTAGAGGGTGGTGGTCAGTGCCTGGATGGCATACGCGCCCAGCACGGAGCCGGTGACCTTGAACTTGCCGCCGCCCAGCGCGTTGCCGCCGATGGCGACCGCCAGGATGGCGTCCATCTCGATCTCCAGCAGCATGGTCTCATGGTTGATCAGGCTCAGTCGGCTGACGCTGATGCAGCCCGCCACCGCACAGCACACGCCCAGCACCAGGAAGGATGCCAGCTTGATCAGCGTGGGGCTGATGCCGTTGAGGCGGGCGGCACGCTGGTTGATGCCCACCGTCTGGGTGTAGAGGCCCAGGGTGGTAAAGCGGAAGATCAGGCCCAGGATGATCGCCACAGCCGCCACGATGATGATCGGCGTGGGGATGGGGCAGCCGGGAATGAAGCTGCCGATGGCGGTGATCAGGGGGCTGGAAATGGTGGGGGTTGCGCCGCCGTTGATCCAGTAGGCGATGGAGCGGCCGCAGGTGAAGAGCACCAGCGTGGCGATCATCGGCTGGATCTTGAAGACGGACACCAGCGTGCCGTTGAAGGCACCAAAGAGCATCGCCACCACGCAGCACAGCAGGAAGCCCACGATGATGGAGCCCATGGTGATCTCACCGGCGCGCAGGTATTTGACGAACACGCTGCCCGCGATGGTCGCCAGCGCACCCACGGAGATATCCTGACCACCGCAGGCCGCCGTCACCAGCGTCATGCCCATGGCGATGATCGCCAGCTCCGACGCGCCGTTGAGGATGGAGATCAGGTTGCCCGCCAGCACGGGATTGCCCAGGTTGTTGGTGCTCATCCCCACGGAGAAGAAGCTGGGGTCGCGGATGAGGTTGAACACCACGATCAGAAGGATGGACAGGAGCGGTACCAGCAGCTGTGCATACCGGCTCCATTTCACCTGAGAGAATTTCGGTTTCATGGCTTAATCTGCACCTCCCGCGATCGTCCGCATCACATTGTCCTGGCTCAGTTCTGTTCCGCGCAGCTCGCCCACGATGCGCCGGTCACGCATGACGATCAGGCGGGAGCAGGTGCGCAGCATCTCCTCGATCTCCGAGGAAATAAAGGTCACGCTCATGCCCTCCTCGGAGAGCTTGCGCACCAGTCGCTGGATCTCCGTCTTGGTGCCCACGTCAATGCCGCGGGTCGGTTCGTCCAGGATCAGGTACTTGGGGTGGGTCAGCAGCCAGCGGGCCAGGATGACCTTCTGCTGGTTGCCGCCGGAGAGGGACTTAATGGGCGTGTCGCTGGAGGCCGTCTTGATCTCCAGCGCCTTAATGTATTCGTCTGCAAAGGCTTCCTGCTCCTTCTGGGTCATCGGGCGGAAGAAGCCCTTCATCACCTGCAAGGCCAGGATGATGTTCTCGCGGACGGACAGATCGGCGATGATGCCGTCGTCCTTGCGGTCCTCGGGGAGGTAGCCGATGCCGTGCTTCATGGCCTGCTTGGGGGTGGTGATCTTCACCTGCCTGCCGTCCATCTGGATGCTGCCGCCGCTGACCCGGTCTGCGCCGAAGATGGCGCGTACGCTCTCTGAGCGGCCGGAGCCCAGCAGGCCCGTAAAGCCGTTGACCTCGCCCTTGCGGATGGCGAAGTCGAAGGGCGCGATGCCGGTGTTGCTGGCCAGATGAGCGGCCTCGTACACCGGGGTGGAGGTGTCTGCGGCGGCTGCGTCGTCCCGCTTGAGGTCGCTCAGCCCCTGCAGCTCCTTGCCCATCATTTTGGCGACCAGCTCGACCTGGGGGAGATTTTCCACCTCATATTCCCCCACCAGCTCGCCGTTGCGAAGGACGGTGATGCGGTCGCTGACGGCATAGACCTGCTCCAGGAAGTGGGTGACGAAGATGATGCCCACGCCCCGGGCCTTCAGGTCGCGCATGAGGGAGAAGAGCATTTCAACTTCCTTGTCGTCCAGGGAGGAGGTGGGTTCGTCCAGGATGAGCACCTTGCAGTCCATATCCACCGCGCGGGCGATGGCGACCATCTGCTGCACCGCCAGAGAGCAGGAGCCCAGCTGCTGGCGGGGTCTGGCGGGGATGCCAAGGCTGTCCAGGATCTCCCCTGCCCGCTGGTAGCGCTTCTTCCACCCGACAATGCTGCCCTTTTCGCGACCGATGAACATATTTTCCGCCACAGTCAGGTTGGGGCAAAGGGTGATCTCCTGATAAACGGTGGAGATGCCCGCCTTCTGCGCATCCTGGGGGGAACGGATGACAACTTCCTTCCCTTCGATGGCGATGGTGCCTGCGTCCTTGCCGTATACGCCGGTAAGAACCTTGATCAGGGTGGACTTTCCTGCGCCATTCTCACCCATCAGCGCATGGACTTCGCCCTTGCGCAGGGTGAAATCTACATTGTGCAGCGCCCGGACGCCCGGAAAGGTTTTTCCGATCCCCCGCATAGACAAAACGACTTCGCTTTGCATACACGTTCCTCCGTTCTGCCAACGCAGGAGCATTGGCTTATCTCATGTCCGGCCCCGCGCCGCCTCATGCAGCGCCGCAGGGCATATCGCATTCCGCCGCTTCACGGCGAAAGCGGTGCGGCGTGCGGATTTTCTCCACAGCTGCCGCACCGCAAGATTTACCTAACGATCACATGTCCCTGTGCGATCACTCGCCCAGGCCGTAAGCATCGATGTCCGCCTGCGTGATGGTGGCAGCGTCGAAGCCCTTCTCCTCGGAGATGATCTTCTTGGACTCCAGGCCCAGCTCTTCACCGGCTTCCAGCTTCTGGATCAGGTCGGAGATGACCTTGGCCTGGAAGGGAGAGCACTGACCGTCGTAGTTCCAGTTGCCGGCGAGCACTTCGCGCAGCGCCCAGCGGTTGCAGTCGAAGCCCATCACGATGACCTTGCCGCCCACGCCGTGGGTGATGCCAGCCTCGTCCAGCGCAGCCACAGCGCCGCGGGCCATGCCGTCGTTCTCAGCGTAAACGATGTTGAAGTCTTCATCGGAGTTGATGACGGATTCCACGATCTTCTTGGCTTCGGCTTCGTCCCAGGTAGCGGTCTGCTGCACGACGATCTTCCAATTGTCGGCGGCGGCGACCTGAGCGTCCACAGCGCCGGTACGGCCCAGCTGAGCGTCGGAGCCCATAGCGCCCTGGATGTGGATGATGTTGTAGGCTTCCAGGTTCTGAGCGATCAGCCATTCAACGGCCAGCTTGCCCTGGTTGGCCATGTCGGACACGACGGCGGCCTCGTACAGGCTCTCGTCACAGTCGATCATGCGGTCGAACAGGAACACGGGGATGCCATTCTCCTGGGCGGAAGCCAGCACGGCGTCCCAGCCGGTGGTCTCAGCAGCGGAGATCAGCAGGTAATCCACGCCGTCGGTGATGAACTGCTGAGCGGCGGAGAGCTGCTCATCGTTCTTCAGGCTGTAGAAGGTCTTGGCGGCGTAGCCGTTCTCGGCGGAGAAGACAGCCTCGAAGTCCTTCACGTTGGCCTCACGGTAGCCGGACTCGGACGGGGGGTTGTTCACGATGCCCACGGTGATCTCAGCCGCGGCAACGCCGATGGTCATGATGCAGACCATCATCAGGGCGACGAACAGACGGGCAAACTTCTTCATGATTGGTTCCTCCTATCTCACTTTGTCCATTCTGGTGGACTTGTTGATGTTATTGTATATGATCCGGAGGAAAATAACATTCAAATTCTTTTTACAGAACATAGCAACTATTTTGGGACTTTTTCGTCCGGGCAGCAAAAATGATAAATCCTTTCGATTTGTGACAGATTTTTTTGCATGTTGCCGGATGAGGCCAAATCCATGCTATAATGGCTGCAAGAGGTGGATACGATGACCGGGAAAAACCAACATGCCAACCGCAGCATTGAGCAGCAGATCGCCAGGCTACTGTTGACCATCCTGCCTGTGATGGCGGCGATCATCATCATTCTGATCGTAACGCTGTTTTCTGTCAATTCCCGCTATACGTCTGTGCTGATGAGCGCCAACACGGCGGCGGATTTCAACAAGGAATTTAAGGTGATGCTGGATTCGGACATGTACAACCATGTCATCCGGCCCCGCAGCGAAAACACGGCGGAGGACCTGCCCATGGACGTGCTGGAGGATGCAGAGGCCGTCCTGCGCCGCCTGGAAACGACCACCACGCTGCCGGACAACCGCTGGCGCATCCAGAGCATGCTGGACATGTGCGAGAACCTGCGCCAGTACATGCTGGACATCGCCCAGGAGGAATCCTACGACCAGCGGATGCTCCTGCTGGAGCGCAACATCCGCGGCGAGACGGGCTTGACGCTGCTGATCGAAACCTACATGCACGACTACATCGGCGATGAGGTGCGGGAACTGGCCCGCATCCAGGGGCAGATCCGCGCGCAGGTGATGGTGCTGTCCATCGTGATCGCGGCGGGCGTGGCGGTGCTGGTGATGCTGATCGTGCTCTATTCCGTCCGGGTGACGCGGCGCATCACCGGGCCCATCAGCACCCTCAGCCGCAAGGCGCAGCAGTTCGGCAGCGGAGATTTCACTCCGACCCCGGTGGAGACCCACATCACCGAGCTGCAGACGCTGGACACCGGCTTCAACGACATGGCTCTGCGCATCAATGCGCTGATGGAAAAGCAAATAGAGGATCAGCGCTCGCTGCACCGCGCAGAGCTGGAGCTGCTGCAGGCCCAGATCAATCCGCATTTCCTGTATAACACGCTGGATTCCATCGCCATCCTGGCTGAGAGCGACCGCAGCGAGGACGTGGTCACGATGGTGACCAGCCTTTCGACCTTCTTCCGCAACTCCCTCAACAAGGGCCAGGACGTGCTGACCCTGGGCGCGGAGTGCGCGCAGGTGACCAGCTACCTGGAGATCCAGCAGATCCGCTACTCGGACATCCTGCGGTATGAGATCAACGTGCCCCAGGAGCTGATGGACTGCATGGTGCCCAAGCTGATCCTCCAGCCCCTGGTGGAGAATGCCCTGTACCATGGCATCAAGAACCGCAGGGGCATGGGCATGATCACCGTGACCGGCGAGGCAAAGGGCAGCGATCTCCTCCTGAAGGTGACCGACAACGGCGCCGGTATGGACGAGGAGCAGGTGCGCATATTGCAGTCCGGCATCTATGAGGACAAGCACACCGGCCTGGGCCTGGTGAACGTACACAAGCGCATCCGCCTGTACTGCGGCGGGAGCCCCGCTGGCAGCGAACCCTATGGTCTGTCCTTTGAGAGCAGCGTGGGCAAGGGCTCCACGGTATCCGTGCTGCTGCCCATGACCCGCAGCCTTGGCGAGAAGGAGGTTGAAAAAAGATGAAGCTCCGTTTGATCCCGATCCTGATGGCGATGCTCTGCCTGCTTGGCGGCTGCACCTCCCCCACTGGCAACACGATGGATGAAAAGTATGACGATCTGATCGTCGTCGGCTTCTCCCAGGTCGGTGCAGAGAGCGACTGGCGCAACGCCAACACCCGGAGCATGCAGCAGGCCCTGTCCGCCGAGAATGGCTTCCGCCTCATCCTCGACGACGCCCAGCAGAAGAAGGAACGACAGATCACCGCCATCCGCAATTTCATCCACCAGGGCGTGGATTATATCGTCCTCGCGCCCACCACTGAGGATGGCTGGGAGACCGTCCTGGGCGAGGCCAAGGCAGCGGGCATCCCGGTCATCATCATCGATCGAATGATCGACAGCTCCCTTGCCACCGGCGATGTGGGGGACGACCTGTTCACCTGCTGGATCGGCTCGGACTTCCAGCGCCAAGGGGACTGCGCGGTGGCCTGGCTTGAGCAGCGCTTCGGCGATGCTCCCCTGCAGATCGTCCACCTGCAGGGTAATTACGGTTCCTCCGCCCAGGTGGGACGCTCCGCCAGCCTGGATAAGGGACTTCAAAACAATCCCCACTGGACCCTCGCGGCCCGGGACAGCGGCGATTTTACGCAAGCAAAAGGCCAGGAGCTCGTCGAGACGGTTGTCTTGCTTTCCAAGGGCGAGGTCGACTCGAAAAAGATTCGGGTTGAGTTCTCTTTGGAAGATATGGATATGTCCGAATTTCAGGATGGAGCAACCTACACGCAGATCAAGGACTATGTACTGGAACATAGCGGATTAAAGGTATCCAACCTGTATATCTCACAGATTAAGAGGAAATGTGGGATTGAGATTGGTAAGAACTACAATCTGCCAAAGTCTGAAGATTCCAGACAGCCCCTGTGTCCGCCGGAAAAAGAGAAAGCAATCCGAGAAGCATTCAAATATTTTGGGATGATCTAACATCCTGCAGAACGGAGGTTTCTTATGGATAGATTGATTTCTTGTGAGTTTAACATGGATAACGCTTGTGTAGAACTGAAATTTTTTGATGGCAGTATGATTGCTATTGATACGATTGTGATGGAGAACGAAGTTGCCGACAATATGTATCAGCGGTCCGAATTGGATTGGCTAATCTACAACAAGCCGCTGGAATATGCACAACTGGTATTCGGTGGTGATTTGGAACAGTACGTGCAAGGGATGCCGGAACATCGGATGATGGACTAACAGCAAAACAGCCCATAGGTAGATACCTGCGGGCTGTGCCTTTTTACTTGGCTCTTTTTTTGAAATAGATCAACACTACAGCAAGGCATTCAATGCAATATGCTGCTCCGAAAATCACATGACGGACAGCAGCGGTTTGCCGAGCTTCCTGCAAATCATCCTCCGTGCAAACTGTAATCGGAAGGACAGTTCCATCTTTAGGCGTGTATCGGAGGGAAACAAAATTTCGGCGGTGAATATATTCACAGACCACATTGCCGTTTTTATCTTTCAGTCTGCTGGTCAGGGCTTCTTCTTCGGTGATTTCATTTCCATATTCATCATAATAAGTACCCTTTTCAATTTCTTCAGATGGAACGGGGATTTCTACAGCTCCCGTTCCGTCATCGAAAGAGTGCCATTGATCTTCTGGAACATCTTGCTCCATATATTCAATGAAGCTATCGTAGTCATCGAATGTTGTTCCTTTCATAATGCTGAATGGCCCCCAGATCGAGGTGGAAAAATAATGGCCAATACCAGTAACTCCCAGAAGAACAATCAATACAATGACGCAGATACGTTTCAGCTTATGGTTATGGTGATAAATAGCGGATTCTTGTTCGGATAAGCTATAAACACCTTTTCTCAAAAGAGAGGCATTGAGTAAATACAGCACAATAGCATAGATCAGGAGGAAGGACGAAGCTCCCATGGCTCCCCAGATCAGCAAGCTGTCAGAGCCGAGACCCATGTACGCATCCACCAAAATTAGAGGAAATGTAAAGCCGATAAAGACTACTGTCAAACCGATGGATTTCTCTGCAAAGTTAATAACTTTTCTCTTGAAGTCAGAAAGGACTCTTTCATCCAGTCCAGCATCTTCTACACTGAAAAACGCTTTGTTCACAAAAACCGCTTGGCAAACGATGCTGGCTGCAAAGAAGATTGCCCCCAAGAAGAAACCAAGTATAGCTTTAAGGAATGCAAGATTGCAGATTAGTGCCACAATTATACCGATAACAGAAACACACATGGCAATATAGGTGTGATTCTTATACTGTGATAGCGTGGACTTCAAAAGTCTCTGACGCTGTTTTTCTGCCTTGGGTGTAGGCTCAGATTCTTCTGTAGCATCAGCTCGCTCGATGGGCGACTTTCGTTCACCACGAAGCAGTTCGTCACAGGTCACATTAAAAATCTCTGCAATAACAGGAATCACAGCCAAATCCGGCGCACCATCATCACGTTCCCAACGGCTGACTGTTTTATCAGAAACATTCAGTCGTTCAGCCAAATCCTTTTGGGTCATCCCATTGGCCTTTCGTAAAGCAGCGATAAAACCGCCGATAGTTTTCTTTTCCATATTGAGTCCTCCTTTGGATAGGTGGTTTGCTTTCTGTGTCTTTATTCTAAGATTTCGGTAGTGAGAATACCACCCAATAGACTCAGAATCACTCTCGGAATACGAGAATTAGCGTAATATAGCTGATTTTGAATCAAATCTGTTCGAATGCCACCATTGCTTCCTTTGGTAGCTTCTCATTTTCACAGTTCAAAAGATACTCTATTGCCCTGTTCGCAAAGCGATTTGTTTTCATCGTATCCCAATCGGCAAGTCGGACTATTTCTGCTGTGCCGTTCTCAAAATCCAATGAAAATTCTCCCCATTCGCCATCGCAGTCTGCTTGGTATTCGTAGATTGCAGCGGCGATTTTCTTTTTGCGCTTGGTTTTGGATTTCTGTTTCAGCCGGACAGCCTGGATTGCACCCTCGGCAACCAAAAGTTCCGTCA
>JBGUSK010000076.1:0-38390 GCA_045132495.1 Christensenellales bacterium
AGGGCCTTAGGCCCTTAACCCTTATTTGTCCCTTCCCTTGTTTATTGGCTCAGCAGCATCCTGTCGTTGTCCAGCTCCTTGCCGCGCGCGCCGGAGTACATCGTCATCAGCTTCGGCACGGTCATTTCCGCACGCTCGTCGCCCGCAATGTCCAGGATGATCTGGCCCGCGTCCATCATGATCGTGCGATTACCCACAGTGAGCGCCTGGCCCATGTTGTGCGTGATCATCATCGTGGGAATCTTCTGCTCGTTCACGATTTTCACGGTGATGGCCATGACCTTCTCCGCTGTGGCAGGGTCGAGGGCGGCGGTGTGCTCATCCAGCAGGAGCATCTTGGGGTGGGCAATGGTTGCCATCAGCAGCGTCAGCGCCTGACGCTGGCCGCCGGAGAGCAAGCCGACCTTCATCTTCATGCGATCCTCCAGGCCCATCGAAAAGGCAAAGAGCTGCTCGCGGTAATAGGCAAGATCCTTCTTCTGCACCGCCAGAGACAACGGGAAGCGCCGTGTCTGGTTGCAGGCCAGGGAGAGGTTTTCCTCGATGGTCAGGTCGGGTGCGGTGCCCTTCATCGGGTCCTGGAAGAGCGTACCCACCGCGCGGGCCCGCTTGTGCTCGGGCAGATTCTCCATGTGCTTGCCGTCCAGGATGATCTCGCCATCATCCACATAGAAGATACCGGCGATCGCACCGAACAGCGTCGATTTACCCGCGCCGTTGGAGCCCAGAATGGTAATGAAGTCGTCATCCTTCAGCGTGAGGGACACGTTCTTGAGGGCGGTGTGTTCATTCACCGTGCCCTTGGCGAAGGTTTTTGTCACATTTCGCAGTTCAAGCATGCTTCGCGCCTCCCTTCCGGTGATGATGACGGGCCATGCTCTCCTTGAGCATCGGCAGCGCCAGGGCAAAAGCAACGATCACGGCGGACACCAGCTTCAGATAGTATGCCGGGAAGACATTCAGGCTGGTCGCCAGACGGATCAGGCACTGGTACAGCACCGAACCGACAATCACGCTCATCAGCCCGATGGTCACGCCGCGCTTGCCAATGATGGCCTCGCCGATAATGACGCTCGCCAGGCCCACCACCAGCACGCCTGCGCCGTTGGAGATGGTCGCAAAGCCGCCGGACTGAGTCATCACGCCGCCGGCGAGGGCCGTGCAGCCATTAGCAACAGCCAGGCCCAGGATCTTCATGCCGCCGGCATTGATGGAGGAGGAACGCACCATGGCTTCATTGTTGCCGGTGGCGCGGATGCACAGCCCCACATGGGTGCGGAAGAACCAGATCAGCGCGATCAGCACCACAGCAGCCAGCACTGCAGCCACGATCAGCACGGTGATCTCCTTGGCCATGGTGAAGGCCTGGCGGTCCCGGTTGAAAGCCTGCAGGTTGATATTGAAACCCTCATAAAGCTTGTTGAAGATGGTGGTTTTGGTGAGCGTCACGTCCGGCTTGCCGCCCATGACGGCGGTGTTGATGGTGTACAATCCGCTCATGGTGAGGATGCCCGCAAGGATGGGATGGATGCCCACCTTCGTCTGCAGTACACCGGTCACGCTGCCCGCCGCCGCGCCCGCCAGGAACGCGCAGATCAGGCCCAGCACCGGATGACCCGCCACCGTCAGCACCGCAGACACCGCCACGCCCAGGGTGTAGGAACCCTCCGTGGTCAGGTCGGGAGTGTTGAGGATGCGGAAGCTGATGTACACGCCCATCGCCAGCAGGGCATAGAACAAGCCCTCCTGCAGGCCGCCAAGGAACATGGTCAGGGACATGGGAATGCCTCCTTTGGAGGCATTCCGAATTCGGAATGCGGAATTCGGAATGCGGAATGCGGAATTTATTGTGTATACCGTAGGGGCGAGCATTGCTCGCCCGCCCCACATCCGGCGCTTGCATCAGACAAACGGGAGTTCATCAATTCACGATTACGGCAGTTTCCAGCACGTCAGGGGGGAGTTCGGCGCCGATCATGTCCGCGGTGGACTGGTTGATCACCATGGTGAACTCGTCCACCACCACAGCGGGGATCTCCTCGATGGGCGTGCCAGTGAGATAAGTATGGAGCATATCCGCAGTGATGGCGCCGATATCGCGGTCACCGATGGAAATAGTGGCAAAGGCGCCGGACTGCACCATGACGGCAGAGGAGCCGTACACGGGCACGCCCATCTCGGCAGCGCTGTCCGCCACAACGGTCATAGCGGTCTGGATCACAGAGTCATTGGGCACGAAGATGGCGTCCACCTGCTCCAGCAGCACGTCCACTGCCATCTGCACCTCGGAAACATTGGTCACCACCTGCTCCACGTAGGTCAGGCCGTTTGCGTCCATGTACTCCTTGGCCTGCTTGGCAGTGGTCACGGAGTTGATCTCGCTCTGGCAGTAGAGCAGGCCATACACCTTGCAGCCGGGGGTCAGCTGGTCGGAGAGCTTGAACATCTCGCTGACCGGGATGGCGTTGGAGGTGCCGGTGGCGTTCATGTCAGGATGCGCCATATCGCTGATAACGCCCGCTCCCACAGGGTTCGACACGCTGATAAAGAACTGCGGCACACCGCTGTCCAGGTTGCAGAAGGCCTGGGTGGGCGGGGTCGCGATGGTGACGACCACATCTGCGCCGTCATCCAGGGCAGCCTCGCAGTTGGCCACAAGCGCCGTCATATCGCCCAGGGCATTGCGATAGGTGAAGGTCATTTTGTCCTCGGTGTAGCCCAGCTCGCGCATGCGGTCAATGAAGCCCTCGCGCATGTCGGTGAAGGCGCCGTTGTCAGCCATCTGGATAATACCAACGCGGAGAGCGTCCTCCGCAAGGGCAGTGCAGGTCAGGGTCAGGATGAGGGTCAGGAGCATCGCGATGGTCTTCTTCATGGGGTTCCGTCCTTTCTGCCGGAATGGCAAGTCGTTGCCGCGCTGCGTCGGTTCAGCGCGTTTTCTATCCAGGGGACGGTACGAAAAAACGCACCTGTCCCCATACAAGGACAGATGCGTGAAAATACATCTGCGGTACCACCTTGTTTGACGGAAAATCCGCCCACCTCATTCGAGTGCCGACACACCCGAAGCCCTCTAACGCTGGCTTTGCGTCGCGCAATACTTGCAGGATCGTCCCCTCACCCACGTTCAGCGCGCCCTCGGCGGTCCATTTGCCGGTTCGCTGCGAGGGGGCTTTCAGCCCTGGCCCCCATCTCTGTGCGTGCGCCGCCGGTTTGATCTCCGCCTCAACGGTTTTAATCAGTGTAGCACAGGCAAAGCCCGGTGTCAATCATCCAGGTGTTTTTCTCATGTATTTTCCGGGAGGCTGCGTTCCATTTCAAGCACCTTGTTGAACTGCGTCTCAAACAGATGCCGGTAAACATTGTCCTCCGGATCAGCAAATTCCTGCCGGAGCAGCTCGTCATGGCTTCCGCACTGGGCGATGCGGCCATCCGCCAGCACCAGGATCTTGTCCGCCGACATGATGGTGGACAGCCGGTGGGCAATGACAATGCTGGTGCGGCCCTTCATGATGTAATCCAGGGCCTCCTGAATGGCAGCCTCGGAGATGGAGTCCAGGGCGGAGGTGGCCTCGTCGAGGATGAGGATCTTGGGGTCCTTGAGGATCACGCGGGCGATGGAAAGGCGCTGCTTCTCGCCGCCGGAGAGCTTCAAGCCCCGGTTGCCCACCTCGGTATCGTAGCCCTTGGGCTGGGCGACGATGAAGTCATGGATGGCCGCCGCCTTGCAGGCCGCAACGAGCTCCTCGTCGGTGGCATCCTCCTTGGCGTAACGCAGGTTTTCGCGGATGGTGCCGTTGAACAGGTAGGTATCCTGGCTGACCATGCCGATCTGACTGCGCAGCCAATGCAGGTCGAACTCCCGCACATCCACACCGCCTACCAGGACGCGGCCCGCCTTCACATCCCACAAGCGCGGGATGAAGTTGATCACCGTAGATTTGCCCGAGCCGGAACCTCCCACAATGGCCGCCATTTCGCCAGGGTGGACGACAAAGTCCACATCGTGGAGGATCTCCTTTTCCTCGGTATAGCCAAAGCGCACATGCTCAAAGCGGACGTCCGCATGGCTGAGGTCGGGCTTCTTGGCGTTCTCAGGGGATTTGATGTCAATCGGCCTGTCGAAATAGTCGAAAATACGGGTGAACAGCGCCATCGAGCGGGTGAAGTCCACTTGGATGTTCAGCAGCGATTCTACCGGGCGATACAGGCGGTTCACCAGCGCCACCATGGCGGTGATCATACCCACCGTCAGCCCTGAATCGCCGGAGACGATGATGAGGTAGCCGCCGGCAAAGTAAATCAGCAGCGGGCCGAGTTGGGTGAAAATGCCCATCGTCAGGTGGAACCAACGGCCGGACAGCTGCTCCTTGAGCGCGAGCTTCGTCACCTCGCCGTTGACCTTGACGAAGCGGTCGTATTCTGTCTTCTCGCGGGTGAACAACTTGGTCAGCATCGAGCCGGAGACGGACAGCGTTTCGTTGATGAGCTGGTTCATCTCGTCATGCTTGGCCTGACCGTCGGAGAGCAGCTTCCACCGCTGGCGGCCGGCGGTGCGGGTGGGCAGCACCAGCAGCGGGATGACCAAAATACCGATGATGGCCATCTTCCAGTTCATGCCGAAGAGGGCAACCAACGTGGTCACCACCGTCGCCACGTTGGACAGGATGGACTGCAGCGTGCCGGAAATCACGCTGGACACACCGGAGATGTCGCTGTTCATGCGGGTGATGACGTCACCCTGGCGCTCGCTGGTGAAGAAGGCGTGGCTCATCTGCTGCAGGTGGGCGTACATCTGGTTCTTCATGTCGAAGATGATATGCTGGCTGATCCAGGCGTTGAGGTAGCTGGTCAGCACCGTCACCAGCTGGGAGGCGATCATCGTCGCCAGCGCCGCGAGGATCAGCTGCATGAGCAGCTTCATGCTCTCGCCCACCAGCGCCTCGTCCACGATGCGGCCGGTGATGATCGAAGGCAGCAACCCCAGCACCGCGGAGATCAGGATGGTGGCAAACACCATCACAAAGCGCACCCAGTAGGGCGTCAGATAGGACAATATCCGCTTGATCAGCGGCCATGTGACCTCGGGCAGTTTTTCCTTCTCCGCATCCGTCAGGAAGCCACGGGGGCCCATTCTCTGCATATACCTCATTCCTTTGCTTCATTTTCTACCATTATACAGGGTTTTTCAGAAAATGACAAGGGCGATGCATCATAAAACCCGGAACCCCTTGCGGGATTCCGGGCAGGATATGCATTTACTGCGCCTTACTCAGCGGGAACTTCCTCAGCAGGAACTTCCTCAGCGGGGGGAGCCATCAGGGCTTCCAGCTCAGCGCGGTAGTCAACCCAGCGCTTTTCATCCTTGGGCAGGTAGCGGGGCAGACGCACGCCGTTGTCACAAATGGGCTGGCAGTAGGTCACACCGTTGCAGATGAACAGGTAGCCCACGTCGCCGAAGGAGGACACGTCCACAGGCTCGCCAAAGGCGATCTCGCTGGTAGGAGCGTCGCAGAACTCGTCGGTGATCTCGTCGATGCTGCCGAACCACTTGACCAGCTCGTTCTCAATGGTCAGGTTGCCATAAGAAGCATGGAAGGTCTCGTAGGTGACGGTCGCTTCGCCGTCCTGCACCGCCACGAAGGCGTTGCCGATCTGGAACATGTTGGAGGCGATCATGGGGATCTGGTAGATGCCGTTGGTGGTCAGGTCAACGGGCACAACGTTGTACCACTTATCAGTGATGCCCTTGTCGCGCAGGCTGATGCCGGCCACGCCCATGGTGTTGTTGGGATACCAGAAGCGATCCCACTGGGGAGCCCAGGGAGCGGGCTTCTCGCCCTGAGTGTCGGTGACGAAGAAGTCGATCTCCAGGGAGCTGACATTGTTGAACTGCTCGGGCTTCACAGCCTCGACAGTACCGTCGGAGCCGTCCCAAGTCTCATGGCCCCAGGGGCCGTCGGGCTGGTTGGCGATCATCCACTCGTCGAAGAGGATGGCATAGCCGTCGTCAGCATCAAACACGCCGTCGCCGGGGTCGTAGCCAGTGGGGCCGTAGGCGACATTGCCCAGGTCGATGGACTGGCCGTTGACGCGGACGTCATTGATGCCCAGGTACTTGCCTTCCATGATGGAGCCTTCAGCAGACGCATCGTCAACAACCAGAAGCAGCTTCATAACGCCATTGCCGGAGGGCTTCCAGCCGCCCTGATCCAGCCAGTTGAGGCTCACGGTGTAATCGCCGTTGCCGGTGATGGTCACTTCGGTGGACTCACCCAGCTTGCCGTCAGTGACAGGCCACCAGCCGCCAGCCTGGTAGTGCAGGTGAGCAGTGGTCGCATTGTCAGGAACAGTGGGCAGGTTGCTGGGCTCAGCAACATCGCAATTGAGTTCGGGGCCTGCGCCGATGATGCGCAGAGCGGGGCCGCCAGCGGGCTTCACATCCTGCTGGGCAGAGAGGAAGAAGTCGATCTCGATGGAGCCGGGGTTGTTCAGCACGCTCACGTCGAACACGTCATACTTCTCAGGGGTCGCAGCGCTGTTCCAGGTGACGCCGCCGGTGGTGCCGCCATTGTCGATCATCCACTGGTCATAAATCAGGCCATAGGAGTCGGTGGAGTTCCAGAAAACGCGGGTGCCGTCCAGATTGTCATAGCCAGTCTGACCGTAGGTCACATCGCCGCAGGGGTAGGACACGCCATTGATGCGGATGTCAGTGATCTGCATGTAGTAGCCGGGGAAGAGGGTCGCGCCATCAGCGATGACGACAGCCAGCTTCTGGGCGCCGCGGTTGGAGTTGGAGGGGTAGAACCAGCCGGGCATATGGCCCTGCACAGCCACAGTGTAGTAGCCTTCGCCGGTCACGGTTGCGGGGGTGGGAGTCCAGTACTCATCCTCGGTGCGGCCAACAGCAGGCCACCAGTCTTCATCCTGCCAGAACAGGTAGGCGGTGGTGCTGACAGCAGCTTCTTCGCCTTCCACAGCAGGAACTTCCTCGGCATAGGCCAGCATGGTCAGCGCCAGCACCATCGCCGCTGCCAGAAGCAGAATACGGGTCAGGGTCTTCTTCACGTTCAGGTCTCCTTCCATTGATGCGCACATATAAACGAACGCATATAATCTGCCCCCATTATAGAAGATATTGTCCATCTTGTCAACATTTTCTTGCGCAAAACCATTTTTCACATCACAACACGATACAAGTTCTTTCGCGCACGCTGAAAATGTAAAAGAACAGCCGTTCCCTTGCACCATACCGCCATGGACGGTATAATAAACAGGATAAAAGTCACACATCCTGCAAGGAGCTTCTGTACATGAAAAAGCTGCTGATTCCGCTGTTCTGCCTTCTGCTGATGCTGCCCGCACTGGCAGAGGAATATACCCTTCCGGTGGATTTTTCCGGCGGGTACGAGCCTGATCCCAACGGCTTCACCAATGATTCCTACGAGGACGCAAGCCTGTCTGTAAAGATGGAAAAACGGGATATCAACGGCGTCCGCTACGATATTGCCTGGATCAAGGTTGCCAGCCCGACGCAGCTGCGCACTGCCATTGCAGGCAAGCCCAACCAGATCACAGCTGAAAAGCCCAGCCGCATCGCCCGCAGCAAGAATGCGGTGGTCGCCATCAACGGTGATTACTACGTCCAGCGCAAGGACGGACTGATCTACCGTCAGGGTCAGGCTTTCCGCTACATTCTCAACCCGGAGAAGGATATTCTGGTCATCGACGATCTGGGCGACCTGCGTGTATTCCTGGGCGGCGAGGAGCAGAGCAATGAGCTGCTGGCCTTCCTGCAGTCCGGGCGGACGATCGTCAATGCCTTCACCTTCGGGCCCGCCATCGTCAAGGACGGCCAGGCGCTGCCCATGCCCGACACCTATCAGACCCGCTTCGACAGCGCCATCCGCGCTCCCCGCACGGTCATCGCGCAGATCGGCCCGCTGGAATACGTCTTTGTGGAAGCGGAAGGCCGCGTGAAGCACTCCAAGGGCGTCACCACCAACCAGATGGGCGAGTTCATGGTGGAGCTGGGCGTGCAGACCGCCTACTGTCTTGATGGCGGCAACTCCTGCATCATGCTCTTCAACAGCCGGTATTACGATTCCAACTACGCCTCCGCAGAGCGCCCGCAGAGCGATATCATCTACGTCTGCTCCGCCGTGCCCGACGATCAATAACATCCGCAGAACGGCCGGTGGTGCTCCGCCGCCGTTCTTTTTGCAAAGGGGATACTTATTATGAAGAAACTCCCGCTGATCCTCCTGGCGCTGCTGGCAGCTGCCTGCATCGGGGCGATGCCCTTCCTGTGCGCCCACTCCAACATCCTGCCGGAGGTCTCCACCGCCTATTACGAGCAAAAAGCGCAGGATGAAGCCCTGAACGCCACCGGCCCTGAGGCAGAATTGATGCGCCTGCTGCTGGGCGGCGCTGCCGTTCCCGCAGTGGAAGCAGAGCCCAGCAAGCCTACGTTCACATGGTTTGGCCTGGTGCTGGCCATCGGCGCACTGACGGCGGCAGCGCTGATGCTCCTCCTGAACCGGAAGCAGACCAGCTTGCGCCATGCACTCCTTTGGACGATTGTGCTGGGCATTCCTTTCGGGCTGATCGGCGCGCGGCTGGTCTACTGTGCGGTGAACCTTCCTTTCTATCTTCATGACATCGCCGCACCCGAAGCCATGCTGAAGGTCTGGGAAGGCGGGCTATCCCTCGCCGGCGCGCTGGCTTTCATTGCGCTGGCAGGCGTGATCGGTGCAAAGCTCGGCAAGGCGCCTGTGGGACAAGTGCTTCACGCCCTTTCTCCGGCGGTATACGTCGTTGTTATCGCCGCTGCCATCGCAGCCAGAGCAATCAGCATGGGCTACGGCCCTGAAATCGAAGAAGGCTTCTTTTCCGTGGCTGTCAACGGCACGCCCCGGCTCGATACCACCTGGCTGCTGATCGTTGTGCTGTCCATTGTTTTTATCGCTGCAACCCTTCGCATGCAGAAAGTACAATCACCTGCTGGTCAGCGTTTCGCCCTGTATGCCTTCCTCTACGGCACGGTAATGATCCTCCTTGAGAGCCTGCGCCGGGATGGCCATATGGTATGGGGCTTCGTCCATGCGGAGATGATCTTCAATCTTTGTTTCGCCCTTCCCGCACTGCTGTATCTGGCGAAAACGAAGGAGCGCATCCTGCTATCCTTTTTGGCGACAGCAGCGCTGGCCTGCGCGGTGATCGCGCTGGAATTTGCGCTGGATCGCTCCAGCATCGGCGATGGACTGCTCTACAGCGCATACATCGCGGTGATCGGCGCATACATCCTGCTGGGATGCTTCTTCTGGAAAAAGCGGCCTGCGCACCCCTGAATCACACAAGCCCGGAACCCCTTGCACATGCGGGGATTCCGGGCTTGTTTTGTCGATTGGATGCAGGACTGCCATCACCGGGCTTTGCGCCAGGGCAACAGAAACGCCCTGCCCGGGATCTCAAACACGAAAATGATCCCCAACACGATGGCGATGATGACCTTGATCGCCGTGAAGCCGCTGCTGAGGGCCGCATCAAACTGATTCGTCACCAAATAGTAGGCCGCCCAGTAGATCTGCGCGCCGGGCACCAGCGGAAAAATGCCGGTGATCATGAACACCGTCGCCGGACACTGCCTGCGCACGGCGGTGAAGCGGGAAAGCAGCACGATCACCACCGCAGCAAAGAACACAGCAAAGGTGTTGCCCGTATTCACGCTCAGCGACAGCCGATACACCAGCCATCCCGCCATGCCGATCAGCCCGCAGTCCAGGTAGTATCTGCGCGGCACGCCGAAAAGCAGGGAGAAGGCCACCGTGCCCACCGCGGATGCAATGAGTTCTGCGATCATGGCATGATCCCTCCTGTCAGCGCATGGTAAATGGTGAACATCACGCCCACCCCGATGGCAATGGACAAAAAGACCAGGATCGCATCCAGCAATCGGATGGTGCCGGAGAGATAATCGCTGCCTGCAATATCGCGGATGCCATTGGTGAAGGCCACGCCGGGCACCAGCGGCATGATCGCCCCGGAGATCATCGGGCTGAGATTCGTTCCGGGGATCAGCATCTTACATGCCAGACAGATCAGCACCACCAGCATGCCGCCCAGGATATTCCCCACGATCTTGGACAGGTGGGGCGCGCCGATCCTGAGCACATAAACATACAGCAGGAGTCCGGCAATGAAGGCGCTGACGCAGTCCAGCACGCCGCCGCCAAAGAGCACGCAGAAGAATCCGCTGCCCACACCAGAGGCGAGCACCTGCTTCCACATGCTTTCACCAGGCATGCGGCGGATCTCCTCCAGCCGCGCTTCCGCATCCCCGATGCAATCGTACCTGCCCTCCACGATTTCCCGGGAAAGCTGGTTGACGGCGACGATCTTATCCATCCGCGTTCCTTTGACAGGGATGTGCTGCACCCGGGCATAGGCATTTTCCTCCGCATGCCCGGCTGTGGTGAAGATACCGTTGCTCAGCACGAAAAACTCACCGGTCTCCACGCCATAATGGGCGCAGATCTTCTCCATCGTTTCCTCGACGCGGGCGATTTCCGCGCCGTTTTCCAGCAGGATGTGCCCCGCTTCCATGGCCAGATCCAGTGCTCGGCGGTATTCCGGGCTGGTGGATGGCAGCTTGCTTGCGTTTTCCATATGTTCTCTCCGCAGTCGGATGAAATGCAGAATATCCGCTGACATATTACCACATCATGCGGCGAAAATCCACTGCTTCCTGCACCATGTCACAGAAAAAGGCAGCATCCCGGAGGATGCTGCCAAAGGAATCACTGCTTTTCCTTGGCGTTCTGGACAGTGAGCAGCTCCAGCACATGGCCGAAATACTGTTCCTTCTCTGCCCTGGTTAGTTTCAGGATACTGGAAACCTCATCAATGGTTTTCCTGGGAGATGTACGAATTGCATAGCGGAACGCATTGAGATTAGTCCGCCACTCCGGCATTGTCAGAGAGGTGTAACGCTTCAGGTGCCGGGGCAGAAGCTCCTTGAGTGTCGCTTCCCATTCATCAATCACTGGGTCCACAACAGATTCATAGAGGAAGCTGTGTTCCATGACCTTGGCAAGGACGGTCAGGAAGCGATCCTTCATCTCCGGCACCTTCAGCAGGGAGCTCAGCAGGCTGTACTGCGAGGACACCTGACCGCCAGCCTTGGCAGAATACATGAGCATATAGATTCCCTTGGGGTCAGACACACCGCCTCCGTCCAGGTCGTAGAGCACATACTTCCACTTGCCGCCGGGGACGCGGTAGACGCGAACGTTCTCCAGATCGGCGTTGCGGAAACCAAGCTGCAGGCTGACCCAGGTGAAGAAATTGTCCACATCCACCCGGTCGGTGACGTATTTGAGGTGCTCAGGGTCGTTCAGATCATTGCTCTTTGCATACTCGCGCAGGGCCAGCCAGTCCTTGCTGGAGCCGTTCTGGATCTGGTCATCCTTGGCCATGCTCTCCAGCACGTCGATCTGGTCGATGATCTCACTGTCGGTAACTCCCTCCCACTGGGCGATGGAGTGCTTGTTCACCTTCTCGCGCAGGTTGTACTGGCCCCAGTATTCACCGTTGATGTAGACAACAATGGGCCTTGCATCCTGATACATGATGCCCAAGTCCTTGGCCAGGGAGGTCAGGACAACGTCGCGCATACGGGTCGCCCGGCCGTCAGAGCCGGTGGAGCGCAGCTGGAGGGACTTGTAGGAGTCATAATCCCGGTTCGGGAAGGGATTATAGTAGAAGCGGTTCGCATCCCCATAGGCATCCCGGGCATAGATACCCATGGACTTCTGCGCATAGCCGCGGGTGGAAGTTCCGGTGACGTGGAATGAAGCGATCTGCGCGATCTGCCGTACGCCCTCCGTATCAAAGTATTCCACATGGATAGGATGTTCCAGCTCCTTCATGTAGTTGGGCGTTTTTCCGCTGCCCTTGACGAAGACGCCGATCGTCTGGTCATACAGGTACTTTTCATCCGTGCTCAGGGATACCACAGCAACGGTGGCAGGATCGTTGATCAGATACGTCGCACCGACACTGGGAGACATGAGCTGATCCGCGTTGCAGGTGCGGGCACGGATGACAGTGGTCTTGCTGATTTCAATGGGGCCGGTGTATAGCTTGGAGGAGCGGGTCGGCTCGCTGCCATCGGTGGTATAGCGGATCTCTCCCTCGCCGGAGAGGGTGACGGTCAGCTTCTCGCCATTGCCCAGGGTGTAGAAGCCTGCTGGCGTTTCAAAGGCAGGGCGCTCCGCCTGGACGGCATAGACCTTCATCGCGTTTTTATTCTGGGGCGTTGCCTCATCGAAATAGCCCCATTCTCCGGCGGTGGAGAGGCCCCAGGTGGTGTTGCCGTACTGCTGGGGGTACTTCACCAGATCCAGCTGCTCGCCTGCCGCATTGGAGAGGACGATATTCTCCCCCTCATCAGAGAGCTTGAAGGGCGTGTAGTACACATTGCGCTTGAGGTTATTGGTGTACCCATCCTCACCTGTGCAGTAAATCAAAGCATAGTCGCCAGCATCGAGCACCGCGCCTTCAGGGAAGAGCCACTGCATGGGCTTCTTCTTCGAATCGCTCAGACCATACCCGGACAGATCCACCGCTTTGCTGCCATTGTTGTGCAGCTCGATCCAGTCAAAACGTTCCCCGTCCGTGAACACGCCATTGTTGGTCATAATCTCATTGATGACCACATCAGCGCTGGCAGGCAGCGCCAGCATGCACATCAGCGCAATCAAGACAAAGAGCCAGTATTTCTTCATGGGGCGACAGTCCTTTCACGGTTTCCGGCAGATAACTGCCTTTCACGATATTATAGCAGATGCATGGCAATATGGCAACCAAGCGAAAATAACGCACCGCAAAATTTACAATTGCTTACCGATGCGGCCTATGCTATCATGATAACAATGACAAGAAAAGGAGCAACCTGCCATGCGTATCATCTTTGTCCGCCACGGTCATCCGAATTACGAGAAGGATTGCCTGACCGAACTTGGCCACCGCCACGCTGCCGCTGCTGCGGAAAGACTGCGCCATGAGGGGATTGAGCAGATTTTCTCCTCCACCTGCGGACGCGCCTTCGAGACCGCGCAGCACCTGGGTGACCTGATCGGCCTGCCCGTGATCGGCTGCGACTTCATGCGGGAAATCGGCTGGGGTGCGGTGGATGGTCAGGCCTACGCGGACGGCCATCCGTGGACGATCGCTGATCAGATGGTCGCAAAGGGCGAGCCGCTGATAGACACGGATTGGCGTGCTCTTGCCGACTTCCGATGCAACCGCCTGCTGAGCTGCTGCGACAAGGTCGCTGCCGGGGCGGATGAATGGCTGGCGTCTCTCGGCTACACCCGCGAAGGCTCGTATTATCGCGTGACAGGCGATACAAAACGCACCATCGCGGCTTTCGGGCACGGCGGAGAGACCGCTGCCATGCTGACCCACCTGTTCAATCTGCCCTTCCCCTTCGCATGCCAGGCGATGGGCCCGGACTACACAGGCATCACCATCGTGGACTTCCCCGACAGGCTTGGCGAGCTGGTTGCGCCCCGGTTCGAGCTGATGAACGACGCGCGGCACATTCGCGGCATGACGGTAGAGAATTACTATGGCGCATAAACAGACGAAAACCCGGAACCATCACGGCTCCGGGCCTTTTTGCGTGCATTAGTTGTAGATATCGAATTTCTTCCCGTCGCGGAGCATCACGGGGATCACATCAATGGGCGCAGGCACGGTGACGGTTTGTCCGCCTTCGTACATCTTGCCGGTGTAGGCGTCCTTCCAGGTCGCGCCCTGGGGCAGGTATACGCTGCGCTCGGTCACGCCGGGCTCCATCACGGGAGCGACCAGCATATCCGGGCCAAACATGTAGGCATCCTCCACCTGCCAGGCAGCCTTGTCCTGTGGGAAGTCATAGAACAGCGGGCGCATGACGGGCGCGCCGGTCTCATGTGCGTCCTTCATCAGCTGACGGACGTAGGGGCGGATGCGCTCGCGGATGAACAGATACTTGCACAGGATGGGCGTGTTCTCATCGCCGAAGGCCCACACCTCATTGTCCTGACCGGAGGACATCTGGCGCACGCCGTTGCGGAACTCCTGCTCCCGCTCGTACCAGGGAGAGCGCTCGCCGTGCATGCGGAACACGGGGTTGAAGCAGCCCCACGCGAACCAGCGCAGCAGCAGCTCCTTGAAGGCGGGGTCGCTTATGTCGCCGCCCATGAAGCCGCCGATGTCGCTCGTCCACCAGGGGATGCCCGCCATCTGCATGGAAAGGCCTGCCTGCAGCTGTTCCCGCATCGCGCGGAAGGAGGAGTAGATATCGCCGGACCAGGCCAGCACAGCGTACTTCTGGCTGCCCGCCCAGGCACAGCGGGTCAGGGACATGATCTCCGTCTCACCCGCTTCCTTCAGGCCGTCGTAGAAGCCCTTGGCGTAGCCGACGGGATAGACGTTGGAGGTCTGCAGTGCCGGACCCGCGAAGTAGCGGTAGTTGTCAAACTCGTAGCAGCCATACTCCGGCTCGGCCTCATCCAGCCAGAAGCAGCGGATGCCCTTCTTGTAATAGTTTTCCTTGCAGCGCTCCCAGACGAACTTCTGGGCTCCGGGGTGGGTCGCGTCGAAATAGACGGTTGCGCCCATCCAGGTCATGGTGTCGTTGCCGCGGTCGGTGCGGACGAGGTAGCCACGATCCGCCATCGCGCCGTAGTTTTCGCTGCGCTCGTCGATCGTCGGCCACACAGAAACGACGGTTTCCACGCCCATCTCCTTGAGCTCCTTGACCATCGCGTCGGGATCGGGCCAATCGAGGGGCTCGAACTTGAAGTCGCCCTGGCGCGTCCAGTGGAAGAAGTCCACCACGATGGCGTCCAGCGGGAGGCCCATGGCCTTGTGCTTGCGGGCGACGGCCATCAACTCATCCTGCGTGCGGTAGCGGAGCTTGCACTGCCAGTATCCCATGCCATATTCGGGCATCATGGGGGTGCGGCCGGTGGCGGCGGTGTAGTTGTACTCGATCTCTGCGGGGGTGTCGCCGCAGGTGATGAAATAGTCCATCTTCTTGGTAGACTTGGCTGTCCATTCGGTGCGGTTGGTGCCGAAGGTGCAGGTGCCAATGGCCGGGTTGTTCCACAGGAAGCCATAGCCGCGGCTGGACACATAGAAGGGTACGCTGGCCTGAGAATTGCGATGGCACAATTCAAGAGTAGCGCCTTTCTTGTTCAGGTGCTTGTCCTGATACTGGCCCATACCGAAGATCATCTCGTCATCGAAGGCCTCGAAGCGGACGGACAGGGCGAAATCATTGGTGGAAGGGATGGGCTTCAATTCCCGCGCCGGGATGCGCAGCGAGGTCGAATACCGGTTGATGCGGTTGCGGTTGCGCCAGTATTCCTCGGTAAGCAGCTCGCCCTTCTGGTTGTAGAAGCTCAGCCAGCCTTCGTGGTTGATCTTCACCGTCAGCTTGCCGTTGGTGTAGGTGTATACCTTCCCCATCTGATGATAGTGGGCCCACTCTTCGCCCTTGTACCAAGGGTCGGTGGTGTCGATCTCTTCCACGGTAACGACGGGGGTGATCTCCGGCATCTCTTCGGTGAGGGCCCAGTCGTGGGCGTCCATCTCGGGCTCGCCCGTCATGCGGACGCGGACGCTGTCCGGACCCCAGGGGTCGATCCACAACTGAGTCACGCCGCTATAGATGATGAGACGGGAGCCTTCCTGTTCAATTCGCATAGGTCAATCCTCCTGTATTCCGTAAAGTAATCCGCTTGATCCCGTGGCGAGGAAGAAGCGGCCAAAAACGCGCTTGTCCCCATCAATGGAATGGATGCGGCCATACATTTGCTGGTCAGTGTTGATGCGCTCGATGGTGGCGCATTCGTCAAATGTGCGGTAGAAACCGTACTCGCCGTCAATGACGCCGTTGAAGTAGATCGCCTTGGGCTCGGTGAAGTAGTCGCCGCCGGGCCGTCCCAAACCGAGTCCCGCGCAGAAGGCCTTGTCGCCTTCCTTGGTCAGGCGTTTGCCGGTGAATTCGTCCGCGGCAGGATCGTACACCAGCTTCCACAGGCCCTCTCCGGTTGCGATGACCATCACGCCCGGTTCGCCTGCTGCCATACGGATCTCCGTCTGGTCGGCGCAGTCCACTTTACCGAAATGTACTTCGGGGAAGCCCTCCGGCGCAGCCTTCTGCCAGAAGGTGTCGCCGCTGTCGGTGCTGACGTAGATTTCTCCCTTGTCGCCGAAGCCGTAGAACACGTTTGGCATGCAGCGGTCGGCAAGGGGCTTCATCATGCCCTGGACAGGCTGCCCATTCGCGTCCAGCACAGCGCTGCGGCGGAAAGTGCAGCCCTGGTCGTGGCTGACGATCAGGTTCTTCGTGTGCAGGAAGATGCGCTCGGCTACGGCCCAGACGTAGGTTTGTCCGTCGGCGCTCATGGCGACCCAGCCTGCGTTGGTGTTGGGGCGCTCAATGCGCTTCAGCAGCGCGTCAAGCTCGTCGCCGAGGCCAGAGGGCGTGGGGACGCGGCTCCACGACTGTGCGCCGTCCCGGCTGACGATGATGCCGCCCTTTGTCCGGCCCGTCCAGTTGCCACGGGCCGCCACGATGATGTGATCTGGGTCAGCCTCCGGCCAGTCGCAGCTCAGGCAGGTGATCCAGCGGTCGCCCTTCTCGTTGGCGAAGGAATTCTCGCAGTGCTTGTCCACGTCGGTGAAGGCGAAGCCGCCCAGGTCGCCGATCATGTCCAGCACCTGCACCCGTCCGCTGGCAGGCGCATGCACGTTGATGTGCACGGTCTCCTCCATGCCGTCGCACCAGTCCTGCCAGACCACTACGTCATCCCGCAGATTCTGCGTGCGGAAGGTGCCCGTGCCGGTGTTGAACCAGGCGGTGTCGGGGCGATGGGGATCGATCTTCACGTCCGTCATCCAGTGGACGAGGCTGCCGCCGTTGTATTCCGGGCGCATGTAGCTCAGCCGGAAAGCCAGCTTACCCGTGTGCGTACCATGGAGGATAGTCTTCCACGTTTTTCCCTGATCGCGGGAGAGATAGATAGCGTCGCCGTCCTGATGCTGGCGATGGATTGTGGCGGTAATGAGCATGCCATGCTTCGCGTCCATGGCAGAGAAGCCCCAATTGCCCTTTTCGGGGGTGATGTCCTCCGGCAGTCCGAGCGACGTACTATCGAAGCGGTACCGCGCCACCCGTCCGCAGGAGCAGTCGCCGCAGTCGCAGGTGTAGCCCCGCTCGACATTCTGGCTGCGGGCTCCGTTGGCGGAGAAGGCAACATAGAGGTATTCCCCATCGAAGGAGCAGCGCTGAGCCACCAGCCCATGAAGCTGGCTTCCATCGACGGGCACATACTCCGGCTGAGGCACAGGCGAGAATGTAGCGCCGTTGTCCCAGGAGGCATACAGGCTGTTGCCGCGCATGTCGTTTTCGCGCAGTGCCAGGCCTTCTGTGCCTACGAGAAGCAGATCTCCCTTCTTCGCCACGAAGGTACAGCCGGTTTCAGGGAAAGATTCGACTTTCTGCCAGGCTTTTCCTTCTTTATCGGAACGGAACAATCCATCCTTCTGGCTGGAAAACCACAGGTTCTCACCTTCCACCAGGAGTCGTTCGCCTGCGCCGCGTCCATGCAGGTTGCCGTGGACGAAGCAGGGCAGCTCATGGCTGCGGAAGGTCGTGCAGCCGGCGGGGCTCCTGCCGTAATCATCCGATACGGTCAGCTTGCCGTTCTTTGAGGGATCCCACACGCCGCTGGCAATATAGAGGCGTTCCGGGTGAGTTTCATCCAGCGCAGCAGAGATGGGGCAGCACTCCCGCCCGTCCACAGGGGAAACATGGTCGATCAGGCTGATCCACCGCTGGGCGGCGTAATCGAACCGGTACATGCCGCCGATATCGGTGCGGCAGTACATCACATCCGGGTCCGTCGGGTGGAAGAAGAATCCGGTCACATAGCCGCCGCCTCCGATGGGCAGGTGGCGGTATTGATAAGCAAGGGTCTTGATGGAAATCACGATCCTTTCCTAATATGGTTGGACGCAATACTAATGCTGGTATTATAGCATATTCGCCGCCGAACCGGAAGAGGGGGAACACCCCTTTTGTAACAAATCCGATGTTATTCTTGCAATCCGGCGGCATTCGCGGTAGAATCTCCTTGTTCGTTTCAGCCATCACTGAGGCAAGCTCAGCGCTGGCATACGCCTTCGTTTCACTTCGGAGCCTTTGCCCCGTTGAGGCAACTCCCCACCGGGGAGACGGTTCTCTCGGCGATTGACGAGCAATCACTCTCGGTAGTCGGGCTTTTCCCGACCTCCATGTGACACAGGACAGGTATTGTCCGTCTAATGGATATCACATCGCAAGGAGATGCACAGATGCGTATGAGATCATGGGGGCGGTGCAGCATTCTGCTGCTGATGCTGCTGATTTTCTGCCTGTCCGCCGCCTTTGGAGAAGAGGCTTCCGAGTGGGACAGCTTCGCCAAGGCCCGGTTCCGTGAGCGGGATATTGTAGGCGGCGCAGTCATCATCGCCAGAGACGGGCAAATTCTTTACAGCTATGACTACGGCTACAAGAAGGCCTCCCGCCGGGATGAAGTGACGTTGGATACCTGCTTCCATGCCGCATCAGTGACAAAGATGGTCAGCGCCATCGGGCTGATGCAGCTGCTGGAGGATTACGACATCCCCCTCGACACGCCGGTAAAGGATATCGTCGATATTCCTGTGGTGAATCCCGCCTTTCCAGAAGCGGATATCACCATCCGCCAGGTACTCAGCCACACCTCATCCTTTGTGCAGAATCAGTATCTCACCCCGGACTGGACGAAGCTGACCCTCGATAATTCCTATTTCTCCGCTGAACACGCCCCTGGCACAGCCTATGCCTACGCCAACATGAACGGCGGCCTCATCGGTGCGATGATCGAGGCAATCTCCGGCAAAAGCGTCAACACCTACATGCAGGAGCATGTGTTTATTCCCTTGAAGATCAACGCTGCCTACCATGCTGCCCTGCTGCCGGACAAGGCGGACGTTTCCGCGAAGCTGAAGAAGAACGGCAAGAACTACCGCACCGCCGAGGACGAGTTCAAGACCTTCAAGGATTACGATGATTCCTGCCTTCCTGCAGCGCACACGGACATTACCTCCGGCTCTCTGTACATCAGCCCGAACGGCCTGATCCGCATTCTGATGCTGCTGGAAAATGGCGGCGAGCTGGATGGTGCACACCTCCTCACCGAGGACACGGTGAAACTGATGATGACTCCCCAGCACCTGATCGAAGGCAGCTCGGTCACCGGAGAAAGCCCCTACGGGCTCTGCATCACCAGCGTTGCGGGCATGCCCGGAGGCACCTGGTACGGTCATCAAGGCATGTGGCAGGGCCTGACCTCCAATGCATACTTCCAGCCGGATACAGGGCTGTGCGTCGTTGTGTTTGCCAATGGCTATAAAGCCAACAAGAAGGATGGCGTGGCCACCATCGCCCGCGCCTTCATGGAAAAGGCCCAGGAGCTGCTTGATTGAGTTCTCCAGGGCTTTTATGTACGGGAACGCTTGCATTTCCCCGCAGAAACGTTTATACTGGTTTCAGCTGTCCCTGAGTCGATGCCTCAGCGCTGGCTGCGCTCTGCCATTGCAGGCAGGACGATCTCCCCGGCCTCTTACTGCAACCTTATACGGAGGATATACACATGAACATCATCGAACGCTATGTGGAACGTATGATGGCGGAGTCCGCGCCGGACAAGCCGCTGTGGAATATTGAGAAGATCAAGGAAGGCAAGGTCAACGGCTGGAACTACATCGACGGCTGCATGATGATCGCCCTGCTGAATATGCACCGCATCACCGGTGAAGCACGGTATTATGAGTTTGCCGAGCAGTTCCTCGATCATTATGTCTTCGAGGACGGCAGCTTGCGCGGCTTCAAGGAAGCAGACTACAACCTGGACAACATATGTGAAGGCCGTGTGCTCTTTGACGTGTACAAAATGAGCGGCAAGGAGAAGTACCGCAAGGCCATCGACACCCTGTACGGGCAGATTCTCCGCCAGCCCCGTACCCATGAGGGCAATTTCTGGCACAAGGCCATCTATCCCAACCAGGTCTGGCTGGACGGCCTCTACATGGCGCAGGTGTTCTACGCCCGCTACACCACGGAGATGGAGAACGGCAAGGGCTACGAGGACATCCGCCGCCAGTTCAAGACCGTCCGTGAGCGCATGTTTGACCCCCGGACAGGTTTGTACCGCCACGGCTACGACGCCAGCAAGACAGCCTTCTGGGCGGACAGGGAGACCGGCTGCTCCCGCAATCCCTGGCTGCGGAGCCTGGGCTGGTTCTCTGCGGCACTGATCGACGTGACAGCGGAGATCGCCCCCGGCCATGAGGACTTCCGCGCTGATATGACCGCCATCGCCCGTGAATTGGCACAGAACCTTCTCCCCTACATCGACGGAGAGACCAGCATGCTCTGGCAGGTGCCGGATCAGATCGGCCGGGAGGGCAATTACCCCGAAACCAGCGGCTCCGCGATGGTGGCTTACTTCTACCTCAAGGGCGCACGGCTGGGCATCCTGGACGCCTCCTACGCCGATGTGGGCGCGAAGATCTTCCTCGCCATCTGCAAGCGCTACCTCTCCGAGACGGAGGGCAAGCTGAACCTGGGCGGCATCTGCCTGGTAGCTGGCCTTGGCCCGGAAAACAACCGCCGCCGCGACGGCAGCTACGAATATTACATCTCCGAGCCCATCGTGGAAAACGACGCCAAGGGTCTGGCGCCCTTCCTGATGTGCTACACCGAGCTCCTGCTGGCCGGCAAGGCCGCAGCGCTGGAAGCAGAGATTGGCTGATCCGAAGTGAATACAAAAAGGCCGTGTTTCCGGAAGCGGAAACACGGCCTTTTGCTGTATCGGGAAAATATGCGATTACTGCCAATCCACCACGTTGACCCAGGAGAGCAGGAACTCGCGCTCATGCTCGTTGCCCTTGACGGACTGGGACGCAGCGACGATGGGCATCCACTTCTGCACATACTGCATGGCAGTATCGCTCTTTTTGCAGAAGAGCTGCAGGTACTTCTTCGCAGTCTCCTCCTCGCCGGAGAGGCAGAAGAGCAGGTAGGTGCGGGCCGCATCAGCAGAGGCATTGCCCTGGGTGGCATGGGACCAGTCCAAGATGTAGGGCGTGCCGTCCTCGGTGATGATCACGTTGGAGGGGTTGAAATCGCCATGGCAGACCTTGTTGTGCTTGGGCATGCCCTCCAGGCGGGTGTGCAGATCGTAGCGGGTGGTGGCGTCCAGCTGAGCCTGGCTGATCTTTCGGTTCATCTTGTCCTTCAGCTTATTCAGCATCGGGCAGGTCTTCTGATGCATCTGCAGCTGCAGATCGACCAGAAGCTCCAGATACTTATCCTTCTTCTCCTCGTCCTCTTCCTCCTGCATCAGCTGAGCCAGCGTCTTGCCCTGGATGTACTCGGACACGATGGCCCACTTGCCCTCCACGGTGGTGACCTCCAGCACGCGGGGGATGTTCAGGCCGGTCTCTTCGATGCGGGCCTGATTGAGGGCCTCGTTGAGCACGTCCGCCTTGGAGTACTCCGCATCGAACACCTTGATGCACTTATCGCCGTCGCGGTAGATTGTCTTCTTGTTGCGCAGCGCGATCACACGATCCAGATTCATATCGGTTTCCTCCTTCTCTTATGCCTTGCGGCCTTTGCCGTACACAGCCTTGATGGTATCCACCTGACCCACCGGGGGCAGATCCTTCTCGCTGGGGGTGGGCAGCTCTTCGAAGTGCTTGCCGTAGTAGGCGTTCAGATACATCTGCTTGATCTCGCTCATCAGCGGATAGCGGGGATTCGCGCCGGTGCACTGGTCATCGAAGGCCTGCTCGACCATGTCGTCCAGGTTGTCCAGGAATACCTTCTCGTCAATGCCGTACTCGGCGATGGTGTCCTTGATGCCGACCTTGTGCTTCAGGTCGTTGATCAGAGCGATCAGGCCCTCCAGCTTCTCCTCGTCGGTGTCGCCCTTCACGCCCAGGTAATCCGCCACCTCGGCGTAGCGGCTGAGAGTGTGGGGATGATCGTACTGGGAGAAGGTGCCCATCTTGGCGGGAGCCTCGCTGGCATTGAAGCGCAGGACCTCTTCGATCATCAGCGCGTTGGCAACGCCGTGGGGCAGATGGTGGAACGCACCCAGCTTGTGGGCCATGGAGTGGCACACGCCCAGGAAGGCGTTGGCGAAGGCCATACCAGCCATGGTGGCGGCGTTGGCCATCTTCTCGCGGGCTTCCACATCGGTCTGGCCATTCTCGTAGGCGCGGGGCAGGTACTGGAAGATGGTCTTCAGTGCCTTCAGGGCCAGGCCGTCGGTGTAGTCCGTGGCCAGCATGGCGGCGTAGGCTTCCAGCGCATGGGTGACCGCGTCGATACCGGAGGCGGCGGTCAGGCCACGAGGCGCAGACATGTGGAAGTCGGTGTCGATGATCGCCATATCAGGCAGCAGCTCGTAGTCCGCCAGGGGGTACTTCACACCAGTCTTCTCATCGGTAATAACAGCGAAGGGAGTCACCTCGGAGCCGGTGCCGGCAGAGGTCGGAATCGCAACGAAATAAGCCTTTTCGCCCATCTTGGGGAAGGTGTACACGCGCTTGCGGATGTCGATGAAGCGCATGGCCATGTCCATGAAGTCAGCTTCGGGATGCTCGTACAGCACCCACATGATCTTGGCCGCGTCCATCGCGGAGCCGCCGCCCAGGGCGATGATGGTGTCCGGCTTGAAGGCCGCCATCTGGGCCGCGCCCTCGGTGGCGTTCGCCAACGTGGGATCGGGCTGGACGTTAAAGAAGGTGGTGTGCACGATGCCCATCTCGTCCAGCTTATCGGTGATGGCCTTGGTGTAGCCATTCTGATACAGGAAGGTGTCAGTGACGATGAAGGCACGCTTCTTGCCCATGACCTTGCCCAGCTCGTCCAGAGCGACGGGCAGGCAGCCCTTCTTGATGTAGATCTTCTCAGGGGTGCGGAACCAGAGCATATTCTCCCTTCTTTCAGCCACAGTCTTGATGTTGAGCAGATGCTTCACGCCCACGTTCTCGGAGACGGAGTTGCCGCCCCAGGAGCCGCAGCCCAGGGTCAGGGAGGGAGCCAGCTTAAAGTTATACAGATCGCCGATGCCGCCATGGGCCGCAGGGGTGTTGACCAGCACGCGGCAGGTCTTCATCCGGGCGGAGAAGGCGTTCAGCTTGTCCTTCTGCGTCACGGGATCAAGATAAATGGAGGAAGTGTGGCCGTAGCCGCCGTCGGCAACCAGCTGAGCAGCCTTATCCAGCGCGTCCTCAAAAGAGGTCGCCTTGTACATGGCCAGCACGGGAGACAGCTTCTCATGGGCGAATTCCTCGCTCAGCTCAACGCTCTCCACCTCGCCAATGAGGATCTTGGTGCCAGCGGGAACGGTCACGCCAGCCAGCTCGGCAATACGGGCAGCCTTCTGACCAACGATCTTGGCGTTCAGCGCGCCGTTGATGATGATGGTCTTGCGAACCTTCTCGGTTTCGGCGGGGTTGAGGAAGTAGCAGCCCCGGGCCGCGAACTCGTCCTTCACCGCATCGTAGATATTCTCCATGACGATGACAGACTGCTCGGAAGCGCAGATCATACCGTTATCGAAGGTCTTGGAGTGGATGATGGAAGAAACCGCCAGCAGGATATCCGCGCTGTCGTCGATGATGGCCGGGGTGTTGCCAGCGCCGACGCCCAGGGCGGGCTTGCCGGAGGAGTAAGCAGCCTTCACCATGCCAGGGCCACCGGTGGCCAGAATGATGTCAGCCTCGCGCATGACGGTATTGGTCATCTCCAGAGAGGGCACATCGATCCAGTTGATGATGCCTTCGGGAGCGCCGGCAGCGACAGCCGCATCCAGCACCAACTTGGCAGCGGCGATGGTGGAGTTCTTGGCGCGGGGATGGGGGCTGATGATGATGGCATTGCGGGTCTTCAGGGCGATCAGGCACTTGAAGATCGCGGTGGACGTGGGGTTAGTGGTGGGGATGACAGCGGCGATAACGCCGATGGGCTCAGCGATCTTCTGGATGCCGTAGGCCTTGTCCTCCTCGATCACGCCGCAGGTCTTGGTGTCCTTATATGCGTTGTAGATATACTCGGCGGCATAGTTGTTCTTGATGACCTTGTCTTCCACCACGCCCATGCCGGTCTCTTCAACAGCCATCTTGGCCAGCGGGATGCGGGCTTTGTTTGCAGCAGAAGCAGCAGCGAGGAAAATCTTGTCCACCTGCTCCTGGGTGTATGTTGCGAACACCTGCTGCGCCTTGCGGGTGCTGACGATCGCTGCGTTCAGCTTATCCACATTATCAATCAAAGTACGGGGCTGCGTATCCATTTGGGTTAACCTCCGTTCATTCTTCGCAGAAAACAGTGTATAGTTTGGAGCCCGTTCAGGCTCGTTATTATTTTAACAAACACAGGCAGATATGTCAAGCGTAATTTGTTACTAATTTAACGAAATGTGCCAACAATTTTTCTTCCCGCTTTGTGCCAATATTCACAAATGCAAATGAATGAACAACCCTCTCCGTCAAAAAAACAGCCCCCTGCCGCGGCGGGAGGCCATTCCAATGATCTGCAGATGAGCCCCAGTTTTTGCAGGCTCACCCGCTTCACTTCTCAAAGATCGCAGGATCGATCTGCCGGTCACGCCAGTAGAATCGGCGGTCCCTTTCGCCGATTTCCCGCAGCACCCGGCAGGGATTGCCCACCGCAACCACATTGGCCGGGATGTCCTTCGTCACCACGCTGCCCGCGCCGATGACAGAGTTATCCCCGATGTTCACCCCGGGCATGACAATCACGCCCGCGCCCAGCCAGCAATTTCTGCCGATGCGGACGGGCATGTTGTACTGCAATCCCCTTGCACCGCGCAGCTCCGGCAGGATAGGATGCCCACCGGTGGCGATCACCACATTCGGGCCAAGCATGGTGTAATCGCCGATATAGATGTGGGTATCATCCACCAGTGTGAGGCCGAAATTGGCATACACCTGCCTGCCCAGATGGGTATGATGTCCGCCCCAGTTGGCGTGCAGCGGCGGTTCGATATACGCCCCCTCGCCCACCTCGGCAAACATGGTTTTGAGCAGCTCAATGCGCTTTTCCAGCTCATGGGGACGGGTGAGATTGTAATCATACTGCTTTTCCAGACAATCCAGCTGGTCGCGGAAAATCTCTTCGTCGCCGGGGTTGTAGATCTCCCCGGAATGCATACGTTCATATTCAGTCATGGCGTCCTCCGGCATCGGATTTGTTGTGTCCCCATCATAGCACAAATTGTTACAATTGGGAAGCCGCTTTTGCTTTGACACGCCACAGTTCCTGCCGTATAATGTTGGAAAGAACGGAGGATGACCCATGTTGAGGAAGCTCATCAAGCCGATCCGCATCGTATGCGCTGCTGCCCTGGTGATCGGCTGGTATAAGATCATGCAAGCCCTGGTGGATTATCATTATTCCTGCTGTCCGCAGCTGTACGCCGAATCAGCGAACACCGCCCTGCTGTTTCTGCCGATGCTCCTGATGATCCTGCTTTCCCCCTTTCCAATGGCCGCTGTGATGGCTGCTTCCGGGTACAGGCTGCATCAGCTGCACTGGCTGTTTCTGGTGATCACCAAGTCGGGCAAGCTGCGCATCCGCCTGAGCAGGAAGCTCGGCTACTCCCTGCGGATGCTGCCTCCGCGCACGGACGGCGCCTCCCCCTATGTGCTTTACTGGTTCAGCGGATATATCGTCATTGCGGCGATGTTTATCCTCTTCGCGCTGCTGGCGGCGATCTTCTGGCGTACGCCTGCATCCCGATATCTGAACAACTGCTTCCTGTCCGCCGGTTTGTGGCTGCTCCTGATGCTTGTGCTGCCAACAAGGAACAACGCCCTGGATCGGGTGCTGACGTTCCGCCGCAGCCAGGATCTGCGCCGGGCGTGGGAATGCGCCATGCACACAAGCGCCGCTCTGGAGCAGGGCATGAAGCTGACGGATATGCCGGAGGAATGGTTCCTTCCCTACCCTGAAGAGATGCAGGATCACCCCCTTGTGCGCCTCAACCATTTCAACCGCGCCGCCCGCCTGCTCGACCAGGAGCACCCGCTGGAGGCCTACGAAGCCCTGCGATACTTCTTTAATCTGACCCCTGCGCCGGATACGAATCAGCTGATCGCAGGCGCCATCCTCAACGGTGCAATCGTCGAGGCACTCAACGACCTGCCTCCCATGTGCCTGAGCCAGCTGGAGCATTCCTCCCTCCGGTCGCCGCTTCCTCCCCAATGGGAACGCGGCCTGCTCACGGCGCGGTATGCCCGGGCCTTGTTCGTACAACACGACGAAAACGAAGCCGCCGCCATTCTGCCAGGGCTGGAAAAGCTCATCGAGCAGGAAGGCAAGGGCCGCGAGACCCTTGACCGCCTGCAGCAGAAGGCCGGCCTGCTTCCCTCGGAGGAATAAATATGAAGAAAAAGCAGTTCTCTTATCTGCGTACCATCGCACTGCTTGCCCTGGCCGGACTGGCTTTCTGGGGGCTCGTGTCGCTGGGCGCACTGCACCGCCGCACCTGCCCGGAACTGTATGCCCCCGGCAGCAGCGATTATGCCTGGCTGTACCTCGTGCTGTTTGCGCTGATTATCCTGCTGATCCCCGTAATCAGCAGCATCGGCGGACTGCTCACCGGCTACCGGCTGCACCGGATGCGCATCCTGTTCCTTGACGTGCGGCAGGAGGAGAAGCTGCGCGTCCGCCTGAGCAAGCGGTTTGGCTGGGGCGCTCTTCTGCTGCCGCCCCGCATCGACGGCTCGTCTCCCTATCGGCTGATGCTGCTGTCCCAGCCGCTGGCACTGGCTGCTTTGTCCGCCATCTGTCTTGCGCTGGCGCTCATCTTCTGGCACACTGGTCCTGCACAGGCGCTGTTGATCGTCCCTGTCGCCTGTCTGGGCTTGTTGGTCGTTCTTTTCCTGCCCCGCAAAAACGGCACCGATCTTCTTTCCCGCCTGCTGGCCTTCCGCAACAAGGACAAGCTTCGGGCCTGGGAGTGCGCCTTGTATGTTACCGCCTCGCTGAACGATGGCAAAAAGCTCTCCGAAATGCCTGACGAGTGGTTCCAGCGTTACCCGGCGGAGGCTGCTGACGATCTGTATGTGTCCAACTGTATCGTCAATGGCTCCTCCCGGCTGATGCGCCAAAGCCGTTTCGCTGAAGCCTATGACATGCTGCAGCCGCTCTTCGGCCTCGCGCCTTCGCCGGATACCCATCAAACCATCGCCTGCACCCTCCTCAACGGTGCGATCTGCGAGGCGATAGAGGGGCTGCCTCCGGTATGTTTGAATCAACTGGAGCACCCCTCCGTCAAGTACATGACTCCCGCCCACTGGGAGTCCCGCATCCGTACCGCCCAGTATGCCCGCGCACTTTTCCTGAACCACGATGAGGCGGAGGCGACGGCGCTCCTGCCCCAGATCAAAAAGGATATCGCGGAGGATCAAACCGACGCCGCGCTTATCCGCCTCTTGCAGGAAAAAGCCGGCCTTATCACAAAGGAGGAGACCCCATGAGCAAGAACCCTGCCCCCAAGCCCCGGAAGAAAAAGAATCTTGGCGGCGTGATCGGACTGGTCGTGATGCTGATTGTCGGCTTTGCTGCCGGATTTATAGGCGCAGAGACGATCGACACCATGACAGGCGGCGACGATCAGCTGTTCTTCATCAACATCTTTGTGATGCTGGGCGGGCTGTACCTCGCCTTCTTCCTGCAGATCATCCTGCACGAGGGCGGACATCTCTTCTGCGGCCTGCTGAGCGGGTACAAGTTCGTGTCCTTCAACGTGTTCGGCGTCATCTGGCAGAAGGGACCGGACGGCAAGGTGCATGTGCATCGGATGCAGGTCGCCGGTGCAGGCGGCCAGTGCCTGATGGCTCCGCCGGATTACAACGGCGGTGATTTCCCCTTCACGCTTTACAACCTTGGCGGCGTGCTGGCCAACCTGATGACCGCCGCAGTCTTTGCGCTGCTGGCCTGGCTGATCCCGGTCACCTGGCTGCGCGTGCTGCTGCTCATGGAGGTCGTGGTAGGTGTTGCCTTTGCGCTGATCAACGGGCTGCCCCTTCCTGCCGACGCCATCCAGAATGACGGCAAAAACCTGCTGTGCATCCGAAAAGATGTGCATGCCCGCCGCGCCTTCTGGGTGCAGATGTCCATCGGTGCTGCCCATGCTCAGGGTCTGCGTCTGTGCGACGTGCCGGAGGACTGGTTCGTTCCCGCCCCTGCGGACAAGCTGGACAATCCCATCATCTGTGCCACCTGCGTTTTCGCCGCAGGACGGCTGATGGATCTGCGTGATTTCGCCGCTGCGGAGGAAGCCATTCGCGCCCTGCTGGCCCGCGAAAAGGGCGTACTGGGACTCTACCGCACCACGCTGACCTGCGACGGCGCGTTCTGCGAACTGCTGGCCGGCCGGCCCGGTGATTTGTGCGATGCCCTCTCCGCCAAGGAACATCAGGCCATCCTCAAGGCCATGAAGGATAACCCCAGCATCCTGCGCACCCAATACGCCCTCGCCCTCCTCAAGGACAAGGATGAAGCCAAAGCTGCCCGCATCCTCGCCCAGTTTGACAAGGCCTGGGCGCACTTCCCCTATCCCCAGGAGAAGGAGCCTGAAAAGCAGCTGATCGCACTCCTTCAGGAGGCCGCAAAATGACCATCATCCATGAAAAGCTCGTCCGTGACCGCATCCCGGAGATCATCCAGGGCAGCGGCAAAGCCTGCAGCACCCGCATCCTGACTCAGGACGAATACGTCGCCGCGCTGGACGCAAAGCTCCAGGAAGAGCTGAACGAATACCAGGCAGACAATTCCATGGAGGAGCTGGCTGACCTGCTGGAGGTCATGATGGCGGTCGCCGAAGCGCGGGGCCACACCTTCGCGGAGGTCGAGGCCATCCGCCAGCAAAAGGCAGAAAAACGCGGCGGCTTCCGCGAACGCATCTGGCTGGAAAGCGTATCCGATTGAGGAGGTGCACTATGCCCCGCGACATTTTGTTTGACCACGGGAACGCCCGGTTTTCCTACCGTATATCCGCCCTGATCGTGCAGAATGGACGTGTGCTGCTGCAATGCCCCGTCGACACGGAGGATTATGCCTTCATCGGCGGGCACGTCGAATTTGGCGAAACCGCGAAGGAGACCCTCGTGCGCGAAATCCGCGAAGAGATCCACACCGATGCTGTCATCGGCGACCTTTCCGCCGTGGGCGAGGTGTACATCAACTGGGGACGTCTGCCCGACGGCACCCCCAGGCACTGTCACCAAATCGGGCTGTACTTCCGCGCCACGGTGGATGAAGGCCAGCTTCCGGATGCAGACCGCTTCTTCGGCTACGACGAGGCAGGCGGGGAAAAGTTCTCCATTGAGTACATCTGGGTGCCGCTGGCGGAATTGCCCTCTCTAACCATCTATCCGCCGGAGGTCAAGCAGCATATCCTCACTGGCAGCAAAGACGTGCTGCACTTCACCTACTCCGAGCTGCCGCCGGATACCTGCTGGCCTGAATAAAGCATTGACAACCCCGCATCCCCGCGATAAAATAGTCCCGGCTGAAAGCCATCACCTTTGCTTTACAGGAGGACTTCCATGTCCTGCGACGATACGATTTACATGGCTCCCCTCCACCTGGCGGGGCGGCTCATTATGGAAAACGGCGGCGAGACCTACCGCGTGGAGGAGACCATCACCCGCATGGGGCATGCGTTCGGCTTCGACGAGGTAGAAAGCTTTGCTGTGCCCAGCGGCATCTTCATCAGCTATCGGAAAAGAGACGGCAGCATCGAGACCGCCGTCAAGCGTGTGCGCCGCAAGGGCACCGACCTCACCCGGGTGGATGCGGTGAATGCTGTTTCCCGCCGGATGGAGCAGGAATCCCTCTCCTGCGAGGAGGTCATGGCACTGCTCAGGGAGATCGAGACCCGTCCGCCGAAGATCACCCACCTGGGGCTGACGGCAGCGGTGGCAATGTCCTCCTTTGGCTGGGCGGCGATGTTCGGCGGCGGCGCGATGGACTGCGTGGTGGCCTTTACGGTAGCACTGCTGGGTCAAGGTCTCGCTTTTGCGCTGGACAAAGCGGGGATGCGTTCCTTTGTGTCCACGCTGGTGGGCAGCTTCCTGGGGACGATCCTGCCCATGTTCTTCCACCTTGCTACAGGGCTGCTGAATGTGCACGCCGCCGTAGCTGCCTGCCTGATGCCCATGCTGCCCGGCCTGGCCATGACCAACGCTGTGCAGGACACCCTCCGCGGCGACATGGTATCCGGCATTTCCTCCGCAACGAGCGCACTGCTCACCGCCAGCATGATCGCCGGCGGCGCACTGGCGGGAACAGCGCTCTTCCGCATCCTGACGGGAGGTGCGCTGTAATGGATATGATCCTGCAGGGCTTCATCAAGCTTATTTCCAGCTTTGTGGGCACGCTGGGCTTCGCGATCTTCATGCACGCCCCCAAGCGGGCCTGGCTCCCGGCCAGCGCCATCGGCGGCGCAGCTTATCTGCTGTACTGGGCGCTGCTGCAGACCGGTATGTACGAGCCCATGGCGATCTTCATCGGCGCTTTGCTGGGCAGCGTGCTGGGCCAGTACTGCGCACGGCGGATGCAGATGATCGCCAGCATATTCGTCCTCCTGTCGATGATCCCCCTTGTCCCCGGCCTGGGCCTGTACCGCTGCATGCACTTTCTGGCGCAGGAGATGTATTCCGCCGGCGCCGACGCGGGCGTACGGGCGATGGTGGATGTGGTGATGATCGCCCTTGGTCTGGCGGTGGGCAGCTTCATCTTCCGGATGATCGCCCATGTCAAAACGCCGAAGGGAGGCACTGCCCTATGAGCATCACCCTGATTGCGGTGGGTAAGATGAAGGAAAAGCCCTACCGACAGATGGCGGACGAATACCTCAAGCGGCTCTCCCGCTACGGCAAAATAGAGGAGATCGAGCTCCCCGACCTGCCCGAGCCCACCAACTCCTCCCCCGCCATCGAAATGCAGATCAAAGACAAGGAGGGCGAGGCGATCCTTAGCCGCATCAAACCCTCCGACTACGTCATCGCCATGACCATCCCCGGCAGGCAGTGGGATTCCCCCGGTCTTTCCCGCCATGTGGACGAACTGATGAACCGTGGCCAATCCAACCTTGTCTTCCTGATCGGCGGCAGCCTTGGACTGTCGGACAAGGTGATCGCCCGGGCGGACGAGGAAATGTCCATGTCGAAGATGACCTTCCCCCATCAGCTTGCCCGCGTGATGCTGCTGGAGCAGCTTTACCGCGCAATGAAGATCCGCTCCGGCGAGCGCTACCACAAATAAACCATCCCCGGCTGAACGCTCAATCAGGCAGCCGGGGAATTTTTCTCTCTGCATGCAAAATTTTTTGAGAAATTTGCATTTTACCCCTTGCTTTTTCTTTTGATCTGTGATAGTATATATCCGTTGCCCGATGAAGCAACATGCTGATATAGCTCAGTAGGTAGAGCGCATCCTTGGTAAGGATGAGGTCCCCGGTTCGAATCCGGGTATCAGCTCCACAAGACTTGCAGAAATGCAAGTCTTTTTTGTTGCTTTGGGGTTTTTTCTGCAGGATTTAGAGAGGTCTCCGTCATTTTCGGAGACCTCGCTTCGTTTTTTGCCTGATTTATCACAAATCGTATCACAAACAGGGCGTTTTTTGAGTTTTTCCTTCTACTATATATCCGAAAAAATGGTGTATCACAAATCCTATCACAAAGAATAGGCTTGGTCGATGGCCGAAATACCTTTTCTCGTCGCGTCCTGCCGGGCGTGCGCATAGCGGTTCATCGTGGTGGTGGTCTTGCTGTGACCCGCCACGGCAGAGGCAATGTTGGCGTCGTGGGTGAGTTCGTAGATGTCAGTGATGATGGTGTGGCGGAAGGTGTAGCCCGTCACGCCCTTCAGTCCCATTTGTTTGAAGATGCGGTATGTGAGCTTGCGGTGCTGAGTGTATGTCAGAGGGCTTGCTCCGCCGAAGATGAAGTCCTCTGGGCGGTGAAGAGACTGGCTTACCTCCTGGATGTAGGGCAACGCAATCTGCGAGATACCCACCGCCCGCTTGCTGAGTTTGGTCTTGGTGTCTCCCGTCACAGGGAGGTTCCGCGTGGGATGAACCACATTGCGCCGGATGTGGATGAAGCCCTTCTCCAAGTCGATGTCTTCCCATTTCAGACCCAGCACCTCGCAGGGGCGCATGGCGTGGAGTGCCTGGATGGCGATGAAGCATCGGTCAAGAGGCTTCACCACTCGCGGGATGCGGTTGATGGCGTCCAGCATTTCCTCACGGGTGAGCGGTTCCCTCTCCTGCCGGGATTGGTTCGTCAGATGTACCTTCTTGCTCTTGACAGGATTCAGCGTGATGAAGCCATCTTCCACCGCCATATCCATTATCATCCGCAGGACATTGATTTGCTTCTGCTGGCTCTCCTTGGCAAGGTGCTGGCAATTATTGAGGTGCTTCTGAATGTCCGTAGGCGTGATGTCTTCCACCATCATTTCACCGAATGCGGGATACAGATGAACTTTGAGCTGGTATTCGTAGTTCTTGGCAGTCAGCGGACGGACGGTGGGCTTTTTGAAGACATCAAACCAGTGTTGAGCGTAGGCGCGAAACGGGTGCTTCTTTGCAGTGGTTGGTTCCGCATTGCTCACACAACCGTTTTCCAATAGCAGTTTCACAGCATTCATCATGAGTTCCTGTTTGGTGAAGCCTGACGCCCACTTGTAGATGGGCTTGCCGTAATCATCAGTGCCGACCTGAACACGTTCTTTCAGTTGTTTTGCCACATGGATGTTCCTTTCTTAGGGAACAACTACACCTATTATCAGGACAACGACGGCATTGCCGATATGCTGGAGGATATTTTCTACAAGGGCAAAACCAACCGTCAGCGCAACGATAGCCGCACGGCGTTTTATCACGAATATATCGCCTACAATGAAGGCTGGGAAAACTGATATGGGATTTAATCACCGTCCCCCTCCAAGCGGAAGTTTCGTGCTTCCGCTTTTTTGTGTGCGGAAAGAAATTTAGAATTTGTTTGCGGCCCCAATACATCATCAACGAAAGAAAACTGGAAGCAAAAATATTATAATATATTATATATATCTTTCCCCACAAAAATGAACTCCCGCGTTGGCAAGCAACGCAGGAGTTCAAAGGGGTGGAGGCACCTTTTATTATGGGTGGAGGACGCCTTCATCCTCAAAAAGTATGACGAAGAAAAATTGCCAAAATTGGGGGTGTCTATATAGTATGACCCCCAAATTTGGCAGAAGAACCCTATTTTTTGTCGTAGCAAAATTTTGACGCTATAACCTGGGCTCCTGCGGCGTAAGACGCGGGAGCCCGCCTTTTGATTTGATTGAAGAGGGGAAGCCCGCGTTCAAAGAACGCAGGCTTCCAAGGAGAAAAAGCATTGGAGATGGTGTGCTTTCCCTGCCCTTATGGCTGCTGCGAAGCAGCAGCGGCAAGCACTGACGCCTGCGTCAGGGGTTGCCGTTCCCCAGCGAGGAAAACTCTCTAATCACCACAAAACGGCGGTTGTGGTCGCGACCAAAGTCAATCGTATAGCCGCTGGTTTCAAGACGCTCCCACTGCTTGGCGTAGGAAAGGTAATGCCCTTTTGCGTCCCTGATGGAAAGGCGAAGCCGCAGTTCCTATTGGTCTTCCTGGAACAATTGAATATCCAAAAACTCCGGCGGCACCACGATACCTTCTTCACTATTGCGGTCAAACACATAAAGCGTTTCCAGGTCGCCGCGATAGCGTCCCCGTGCCTGAGTGATGTGAGTGGGGGTGGTAGTATGGGCGATAAAGTAATCCACTTTGCCGCGTATGTTGATGCTGGTTTCGCAACTCGCGTTAAAGATAAAAAGGTCATATTCAGGCGGGATTTCTTCGTGCCCTAATATGTGAGAGCGGGCAGCGAGCTGCTCTTCGGTCATTGTGTGGTCTTTGTTTGCGGCACTCCATACGCATATGGGGTTATGTCCTGCGGCGGCAGCAACGACAGCACATTCCTTCATCATATGGATGTGCGGCACATAGAGCATACCCGTTTTTCCGTGCGGGACATTTTCAAGGGTCTGCCGCAGGCTGACATAAGGGACGATATCATGGTTCTCGTATTGTCGTAAATCGTTGCTATCAATGGGAACGATGTGCTGCGGGCAAGCCCATTTCTCCAATGGTTCAGGCGTGGCAGTAATGCCGACCACCATTATGTTGGGATTTGCGGCTGCCTCACAGATGGCGTCGCGCGCAATGCTAGCGAAATTGGGCTGCGGGCTGTAAGTGGGGAAAATGACGATGTTGTGTGCCTCGTCGCAGATGATGACCTCAAATCGTGCGGCAAAGGCAGGGTCATTCCTGACCCACACGCCAAACTAAGCGTAGGTGGATACCACAATCTTGGTGGGCGGCAATTCGCCCCAGGTTAGGTCGCATCCGGCGCTCTCGGCAAAGAACACATAGGGCAGGGTTAGTGCCTCGTTCTGCGCCAGGCGTAGGTTGCCGTTCTGGGTGTCGATAAGGAACAGGGCTTTGCGCGGCGATGATGCCAGAGCTGCGATGGTGTTGATGGCGGCAGTGGTTTTGCCGCTGCCGCAAGGAGCGATGATGAGGTTGAAGGCGTCGGGAATGAAGGTGGATGCGTCAAGCACCTCCTATAAGTATTTGCCATTTTTCATTTAATTTGTTTTCCTCCAAGGTAGATTTGGATGGGGGCTTCCCTCATCCTTTATCTATATTTTATCCCGGATTTTTGGATAAAGCAAATTTTGGAAGCAGGTAAAAAATAATGAAATGGTAAATATTGGAATTTCATATGAGCGTTTATGGATGAAAAGTAGGCATAGCGGTTAGCCAATTAAGGGCGCAGGTAGTAAGATAGGGTAAGAAGCAGTGGAATTGAGGGGGATTTCTAAAAAGATAAGGTATGAAACAAAAAAGCAGGAGACTTACTGTATTTCCTGCTCCAAATCGTCAAACACCGGCGCGCTGAAGAACTCACCCAGGGGCATATCCAGACCGTCGCAGAGCTTCTTCACCAGATTGACCGATACCTCCTTGCGGCGCGGGTCAAGCATAGAATAAACGCTGGAGGGCGTGACGCCGCTGCGGGTGGCAAGCTCGTTGGTTTTGATATTTTTCTCCTTCATAATCTCTTGAAAGCGGGCGACCACCGCTTCTTTGACCGTCATCATTTCCTATCACCTCAGAAAGATGATAAGAAATTTTCCGCAAATGCGTATTCGCACTTGCGTATTTTAGAGAAAAGAGTTATAATTTAGAAAAATACGCGGATGCGTAAAAGAAGAGGTGGAGATGGCAATGGCCTATCTTGTCAACATGAAGAATGGTCGTATACATGATGCGAGCAAACCACATGTGAGAAAGTGTGTAGGGAAACATTACGCACAAGTAGATACACTTCCCGAAGCAAAAGCCAAAGCAATAAAAAATGGGAAAAAGCCGAACGCATGTAAGCAGTGTGGTTTTAATCCAGCAACAATTGAAGAATGTAATAGCTAATGAAAGAGAGGTAATTCAAAATGAAACGGCTCATTTCTTTGGTAGCGGTGTTTGTTGCATTGTTCGCCTGCTCCGCACAGGCTGATACAAAGCGTATTGAAGAAAAATTTACTATTAGAAACGGAATCACCTATCATATGCATCGAAATGATGTGATAACTGCTGAAAAAGAATATGGTACAGAGGGGTCTATGCGCGATGATGTAATGACGGTGCTTGATTCAGAGTCGTCGAATGGGTGGTCCAGTTATGTCGACACAGTGCGTTATTGGCCTTCAGGAGGGGTCTTGGGTAAAAATTCGGGAATTCAGGATAGTATTATGGAGATGATGAGTTTGGCAGGATATGTACAAAATCTTTCACTTGCTTATCGGTTGGTCGATCAAAATGAGTTGAATATGTTGATGAACGAGACACAACAGAGAATAAATGAAAAAAATCGTGACATTTGAGAGGAAAGCATGGGTCAAGTGAACCCAAAGTATCAAATCAAATATGTAAGAATAATAGTCCCCTGCGACACATCGCAGGGGCTTTCTTTATCCCATCATCTTCATATACTTGTACACCGTCGGTCTACTCAGCCCGCACACCCGCGCCAGCTCGCTCACATTCATCTTGCCGCTCATCAAACTGGGATAATGTTTATAGAACACCGGCGGTATATCATCTTTCGTTGTCCTGGGTCTCCCTATCCGCCGCCCTTTCTCGCGGGCGTTCGCCATCCCTGACTTCACGCGCGCCCGCAGGATTGACAATTCCAGTTCCGCAAAGATGCCGCTCATTTGAATGAATGCCTGGCTCATAGGGTCAATAGAGCCGCTGCGGCAATCCACGGTGATGCTGCCCACAATGATAAGCCGCAGATGCTTTTCTTTGATGGAGTTGATGATTTCGCACAGCTGCTGCGTTGAACGGCTCAGACGGCTCACTTCCAGCGTGATGATGGTGTCCCCTGCCTGGGCCAGTTGCAGCAGCATAGTCAGCTCCTTCTTCGTCTTGGCGTCGCCGTGCTCGTATTCAAAGATAACTTCATCAGCCCCCGCTGCCTTCAGTTCCTTTATCTGCCTGTTGATGTCCTGCTTGCTCTCATTCGTGGAGCAACGTGCATATCCGTAAATCATCGCTTTGCCTCCTGTTGTAAAAGAAAGGCTGAAATGCCAGAATTACAGTTTTTCGGGCTCGCAAACCCGGTAAAATCGGGCCCGGCATTTCAGCCGAAATTTTGTTGTAGATTACATTTGTTTGATTTTACGCCTTGTCATCATGCTGCCGCAGCGCTTCTTTTCGGTGCGCTTCCTGGAGATGCTTCACATGACGGCGGAACTCATACAGAGCCGTGCCGATGTCATTCAGCGCGCTCAGCGCTTCGTGCTTCTCTGCATCACGCGCCAGACTGCACAGCACAGAGGCGTCTTCTTCAAACATGATGATAGCCCCTTCGACCAGCAGCCGCATTTCGCTGAAGTGGTCGCCGGTGACACACAGAAAATCGTCATCCCAGTTCATAATATTCCCTCCATGCCCGACGGGGATTGCTCCCCGCCGGGTTTTGTTGTCCTCACTGGTTCAGAATCAGATTGACGGCTTTCTCCGCGCGGCCCGCTGCGCTTACGATGAACCGCTTATCGCCCTTCAGGACGCCCAGCCAGTTCTGGATGTAGGCCGCGCTGTTGCGGAAGCTGCTGGCCGTTTCAAGGCCGACGTGATTCACCAGTGTTGCCGCGCCAATCTCTGCGACGAGCTCTTCCTTGCTGTAATCTTCCGTTCCGAAGAAAGAAGGCCGCGTCAGCCGGTTCAGTCGAGAAGGATGGCCGGTGCTGTGCGTCAGTTCGTGGAAGACCGTGCTGTAATACTCGGCGGTGCTGACAAACTGCTTGCGGATGGGGAGAACAACTTCGTCGGTGGAAGGCCGGTAGAAGGCCCGGTCACCTTCTTCGTGGAGGAGCTTCACACCTTCACGGCTGAGGTAGTCATAGATAATATCCTGTGCGGCTGCCAGCGTATCGGCTCCATCAGGGAAGGCGGCTTCGGTGGTGTATTTCGCGCTGACGCCTTCGCATTGGTCAATGTGGAACACGTTGTAGTAGCGAAGGAAGGGAACTTCTTTCTTTTCGTGGGTTTCTTCGTCTTCCTGTTCGATGAACTTCCAGAAGACAACCATGGAGGATTTCTCGCCCTTCTTTATTTTGCCGCCTTCCTTCTGACACTGGGCGAAGGTGACGTATTCGCCGGGCCTGCCGAGAAGCATTTGATTGAGAAGGCTGTAAGAATGGCCGGTGACGTGGCTGATGGCGTTGCCGCTGGCGATCCATGGTTTCTGCCATGGGATGATCCCTTTTTCGAGCTGAGCCATGATGCGGTTGGTGACTTCCTTGTAGATATCCATATGCTGTGTCCTTTCTGTTGAAGGGGGAGCACAGCCTGTGTTATAATGACTGTGCTTCCCGGTTTCGTCGTTGTTTCTGGGTGGCTTCCCGCTTGGTGTTGGTAGCACTTCTGCGGGCTGGTCTGAGTGTTTGGTAGACGCTCAGACTTTTTCTTTTTCTTCGGTAGAGAGGGAATCTTCGACCATCCTTCTCAGCCAAAGGAGCGCGGTTTCGAGGGTATCGATTGTCACGGTCAGCTTTACTTTGCCTTGTGCGGTGAGTGCTTCGTTGATGTCTCCGGCATCCCGGTTGATGAAGTCGAGTGCCC
>JBGUSK010000077.1:0-13939 GCA_045132495.1 Christensenellales bacterium
TCCAGCACCAGCGAGGCGTTCATGCCGCCGATCAGCTTGCTGGAGGGCACCGCAAAGGGCGACAGCACCACCGAAATGCCCGAAACCAGCACAAGATTGAACAGATTCGCGCCGATGATGTTGCCCAGGCTCAACGCGCCATGGCCCTTGATCAGCGCAGTGATGGCCGTCACCAGCTCAGGCAGCGACGTACCCAGCGCCACAAAAGTCAGCGCAATGACGGATTCCGGCACCCCCAGCGCCTGGGCGATCAGCGTGCCGTTGTCCACCAGCAGGTCAGCGCCAAAGGCGATCGCCGCCGCGCCGACCACCAACTTCGCAATATCGCGGATGGGGCTGGAAAACTCCGCCATGGGATTCTCCGCAGCCTCCACCGGGGGCAGCTTCTTCACCCGCAGCACGTTGTAAACCATATACGCTGCAAAGATCGCCAGCAGAATCACGCCCACCAGGCGGGTGAATTCGCCCATGAAGTACGCCACACCTGCATACACCGCCGCCGCACCGAAGAAGAACAGCACCGGCACCTTGAGGGAGGCCGCGTCCACCTTGGGCGGACGCACCGCCACGGTGATCGCCGCGATCAGGGCCGTGTTGCAGATGATGGAGCCGATGGCATTGCCATAAGCCATCTCGCCGTGGCCGCTGAGGGCCGAGGCCGCAGACACCATCACCTCCGGCAGCGTCGTGCCGATGGACACCACCGTTGCGCCGATGAGCAGCTCCGGAATATGGAACCGGTGGGCAATGCCCGTCGCGCCGTCCACGAACCAGCCGCCGCCCTTGATCAGCAGCACCAGACCCACCGCAAACAACAAAACTGGGACCAGCATCATTTTCATCCTTTCCAGTATGAATTGCCACAGGGATAAGGTAACACATCCGCCAATACAATGCAAGCAGTTTTGCTCGAATTGTCGCAATCCCTGTCCAAATTGTCATATGTGAAAAAAGCGCCGCCGCACTCTTGCATTCCCCGCCGGAGTGTGCTATAATATTTCTCGTTCGCTGGTGTGGCGGAACGGCATACGCATCTGACTCAAAATCAGACGGGGAAACCTTGGGGGTTCAAATCCCTTCACCAGCACTTTATGACCTGCTTCACGGCAGGTCTTTTTCTTTTCGCCGCTCTGCGCGGGACGCAATTATCACCGATTTGCAACGATTAGCAACGATTAGCACGGATTAGCTTGCATTATCACGCCACCCATGATATAATGATACTGTCAAAAAGCATACCCACAGCCCGACTGTCCTTGCGGCAGCCGGGTTTTTATGTACCATCAAAGGAGGAAAAAACGTCATGTCCAACTACAAGCGTGCAGTCCGTCCCGGCTTCACCCTGTACCACGAGGATCTCGAGCTGCTGCTCCACCTGCCCAACCCTCAGTTCAAGGCCTTCATCATGGGGCTGCTGACCTACTCTGCGGCCCTGGCAGAGGGGGAAACGCCCGTCGTCCCGCAGATGTCCGGCTGGGCGGAGCGTATCTGGCCGCTGATCGCCCGCAAAATCGAGCGCGACCATCAGGAATACGCCGCCAAATGCGAACGAAAGAGTCAGAACCGGAGGGCGACGACCGTCGACTATCGTCAACGACCGTCCGTAACAGAAACAGAAACCGTAACCGAAACCGTAACCGTAACCGAAACGGTAGCTGTAACCGAACCGCCGCGTCCTCCGGCGGAGACTGCCTCCCCCACCGCAGAAACACCCACCGGGGAGAAATCCGGCTTTATCCCGCCAACGCCACAGGATGTGATCGCCTTCTGCGAATCGGAGGGATACATGATCGACGCGCAGCGCTTCGTGGACTTCTACGCCTCCAAGGGCTGGAAAGTGGGGAGCGCACCCATGGCGGACTGGCGGGCCAGCGTGCGCATGTGGCATTCGCGGGATCTGCGCTATCAGCGGGACGACGGCGGACTGCGGCCCTTCAGGGACAGCCTGCCTCCCCTGGAGCGTGCCGGCCGGGAGATGGATCGCCTGTCCGCCCAGGTGAAGCGCCGCGACCCGGCCATTGACCAGGCCAACGCCATCCTGGAGGAATGGCGCAACGCCCAGACGGCGGATTCCACGCCCCTGGAGGGCTCTGAGCTGGAGCGCAACATGGCCATGGTCAGGCAGATGTTCCGCGACGCGGACGTGCCGGTGGATTGAAAAGCCGCCCACAAAAAAGGCTCCCCCTTGGGGGGAGCTGTCAGCGCAAGCTGACTGAGGGGGTCTCTCGCACTGCGGGGAGCACTCGCACTGTGGGTTATTTTGCGGCTGACCCTGCGAGCAACAGGTTTTGTTGGTGTGCTCTGTTGTCTTTTCCTTTGGGGCTGGGTGAGCTGTTTCGGCGAATCCGGGGGATTCGCGAAAGGCGCGTGGAGTTTTTTCGGGCTGCGGCCCGGGGTCTCCGACGGCCAGGGCCTCCGCGGCCCTGGACCCCGTAAGGGCCTTAGGCCCTTAACCCATTTTTTTTGCTGCGGCCAGCTCTTCAAACCGCTGGTTCCACTTCATCAGTGACTTTACCGCTTCCCGCAGCATACCGTATTCATTCAGCTGCGGCGCAGCCAGGATGATCACATCCGGGTGCATCCGGCTGGGCATCAAGCGCTTGTCCGCCTGGGACATGGCCGTAATGTACGCCTCATCATCCTCCGGCAGATGCTTCAAGTCCAGCTTCAGCACCAGGAAGCCGCCCTGCTTATACGTCACCTGCGAGATCGCCAGCTTATTCGCCTGGGCGCGGAGCTGGGCGATATCCAGCAGCGTCTCAACAGCAGGCGGCACCTCGCCGAAGCGATCCATCAATTCGTCCAGGATGTCCGCACGATCTGCGTCCGTCACCAGGCCTGCAATGCGCTTGTACATTTCCATGCGCTGGCGGTCATCCTTGACGTAGGATTCAGGCAGATAGGCGTCCACCTTCACATCCACGCGGGTCTCCAGATGGGGCTGTGCGGGCGCCTTGCCGGAGAGCTCATCCTTGGTTTCGGCGAGAACTTCTTCCATCAGCTTGCAGTACATGTCGTAGCCGACGGTGGCGAGGTGGCCGTGCTGCTCCGCGCCCAGGATGTTGCCCGCGCCGCGGATCTCCAGGTCGCGCATGGCGATGCGGAAGCCCGCGCCAAACTCGGTGAACTCCCGAATCGCCGCCAGTCGCTGATCCGCCGTCTCCGACAGATTCCGGTCCGGGCGGACGGTGAAGTAGGCGTATGCCTGCCGGTTGCTGCGTCCCACGCGGCCGCGCAGCTGATACAGCTGGGAAAGGCCGAAGCGATCCGCATCAAAGACGATCAGCGTGTTCGCCGTAGGCACGTCAAGGCCGGATTCAATGATGGTCGTGCACAGCAGCACGTCGTAGCTGCCGCCGTAGAAGTCCATCATCACGTCTTCCAGGCCGTGCTCCTTCATCTGGCCGTGGGCCACGCCGATGCGGGCCTCCGGCACCAGCGCACGCAGACGGGCGTAGAACTCCTCGATGCGCTTGACCTGATTGTAGAGGAAGTACACCTGTCCGCCGCGGGAGATTTCGCGGAGGATCGCATCGCGGATCATGCCGTCGTTGTAGTCCACCACGCGGGTCTGCACCGGCAGACGCTCCTCCGGGGGCGTCTCCAGCACGGACATATCGCGGATGCCCACCATGGACATGTGCAGCGTGCGCGGGATGGGCGTAGCGGACAATGTCAGCACATCCACCGTGTTCTTCATGTTCTTGATCTGTTCCTTGTGCTGCACGCCGAAGCGCTGCTCCTCGTCCACGATGAGCAATCCCAGGTCGTGAAATTGAACGTCCTTCGCCAGCAGGCGGTGGGTGCCCACGAGGATGTCGATCTCACCCTTTTTGAGGCGCTCCAGCACGTCCTTGACCTCCTTGGGCGTGCGGAAGCGGGAGAGCACCTCCACCCGCACCGGGAAGCCCTTGAAACGCTTGAGCACCGTGTTGTAGTGCTGCTGGGCGAGAATGGTAGTGGGCGCGAGGATGGCGACCTGCTTGTCGTCCATGAGCGCCTTGAAGGCCGCACGCAGGGACACCTCCGTCTTGCCGTAACCCACGTCGCCGCAGAGCAGGCGGTCCATGTTCTTCGGGGACTCCATATCGGCGGTGATCTCCATCACGCTCTGCGCCTGATCGGGGGTCAGCTCGTAGGGGAACATATCCTCGAACTCCCGCTGCCAGGGCGTATCAGGGCTGAAGGCAAAGCCGGTGGCACGGGTGCGGGTCGCGTAGAGCTTCACCAGGTCGAAGGCAATGGCCTTGAGGCCCTCGCGCACCTTCGCCTTCTGCTTCTGCCACTCGGAGTTGCCAAGGGAGTTCAGCTTCGGCGGGTTTTGCGGATTGCCGATGTAGCGCTGCACCCGATCCAGCTGCTCGATGGGCACGTTCAGCTTGTCGCTGCCCAGATACTGGATCTGCAAAAAGTCGCGCCGGATGCCGCCGGGGCCGCCGATCTTGATCTGCGTCGTCCCCAGGAACACGCCCACGCCGTACTCCTCATGCACCACATAATCGCCGGGCTTGAGGTCGGTGAAGGCGGCGATCTTCTCGCCTGCATGGCTGCGCTTCTTGACCTTGCGGTAGCCCGCGCCATACACATCCGTGTCGCTGACGACGATGAGTCCCGCGTCCGGCCAAATGAAGCCGCGCCCCAGCGTACCGGGCAGGATGGTCACCTTCCCCGGCTGGAGCTCGTCATTGTTCTCGGTGAAAACGGCGGATATCTCCATATCGCGCAAACTGTTCTCCAGGCGCTGACCACGGGCCACGCCGCCGCACAACAGAGCGATGCGGTGACCGGCAGCGATCCAGCCCCGGCAGTCCTCCGCCAGAAGCTTGACCTGATTGGAATAGCCCTGCACCCGCTCGACCTTCAGGTCAATCGCATCCTGCACCTTCACGCCGCCAAGTCCCTCCAGGAACTCGGTGACCGCCACGATGCAGCGGCCCTGCATCGCATTCACCAGCTCCTCCCAGGTCATGAGCAGGTTCTGCTGCTCCACGACAGCTTCTCCGCGGCCCATGGCGGAGTCGAGATCCTCCGCAAAGCCGTTGCGGCGCTCCTCAGCGCGTTTGCGCAGCATATCCGGATCAGACAGCAGGATGACCTCCGGCTGGAACCAGTCGATCAGCGTGTACATTTCATCCGTCAGCACGGGCAGCCACGCGCGGATACGCCGGAAGGGCAAGCCGTTTTCCACCAGATCAGCATCCTTCATGAGCTGAGCCGTACGGCGCTCCAGCTCGGCAATGCGGCTGGCGGTCTGCTCGCGCTGCTTGACCTTGGGGGCGATCTTCTTGTCGAAATAGGCCGCGTCCTCCTCCGCATCATCGGGAAGCGGCGGAAGATCCGCAAACAGGCTGGTCTCCTGCGGCTTATCGGGGCGGGCGTTCTCAATGGCGTCCCGCATGCGTTTCGCGGCTGTTTCCGCCTCGTCTGCATCCAGCAGGACTTCTGTCGCAGGCGGCATGACGGCCTCGTCCGCATGGTCGAGACTGCGCTGGCTCATGGTATCGAACGCACGGATAGAATCCACCTCGTCGCCGAAGAACTCAATGCGCAGCGCCACTGCCCCGGCAGGCGGGTATACGTCCACGATATCGCCGCGCTGAGCGCACTGGCCCTTGCCTTCGACCATGCTGACACGCTCATAACCCATGCCCGTCAGCTTGCGGATAAGGTTCGCAGGCTCGATGGTATCGCCGACCTGCAATCGGACGGTCTGCCCAGCGAAGCGTTTCGCGCTGCCCATGCGCTGCACAGAGGCCTCCAGAGACGCGCACAGCAAAGAGACCTCGCCGGCAGTGACGCGCGCGAGGGTTTCAAGGCGCCGCCACGCGCTCTCATGGGAGGACGCGCCGCGGGTCAGGTCGATTTCGCCGCCGGGCAGGCAGGCGCAGCGGCCTCCGAGGAGCTGCTGGCCATCGTCGGCGTCGTGGGTGGCCTTGAGGTCATTGCCGGAGAGCAGCAGCACGCGCTTGCCGGTTTCATCCGCGAGTTTTGCCGCGACGAAGGCGGACATGGTATCCGGCAATCCAGTCAGGGCGATGGTTTTCTGCTCCTTCGCGGAAGCGGCCAGACGCGTCCAGGCGGGGCTTGTTGGGTTGAATAAGGGTTGCTTCATAGTGATCCTTTCATAACTTGATCCAAAGGCTCCCCCTTGGGGGGAGCTGTCAGCGAAGCTGACTGAGGGGGTCTCTCCGGGCTGAGGGCTTTCCTGCGGCTGTCCTCGCGGGCAACAGGTTTAGTTAGTGGCTCTGTTTCCAAAGGCTCCCCCTTGGGGGGAGCTGTCAGCGCAAGCTGACTGAGGGGGTCTCTCCGGGCTGAGGGCTTTCCTGCGGCTGTCCTCGCGAGCAACAGGTTTAGTTAGTGGCTCTGTTGTCCTTTCCTTTGCGGCTGGGTGAGCTGTTTCGGCGAATCCGGAGGATTCGCGAAAGGCGCGTGGAGCTTTTTCCGTCTGCGGACGGGGGTCTCCGACGGGCAGGGGCTAACGCCGCCCCTGCACCCGCGCAAGGGGCTTCACCCCTTGACCCTTTTTGCGCTGCGGCGCGGGGTTAGGCGCGGTTACCTAATTGCATGGCATGTTCGATGCCATTCTTCAGCCAATCCTCCACCACATCGGCGGCCTTGGCGAAGGTCTTCTCCATCGCCTCACGCTCCTCAGCCAGCCGGTAGGTACTCAGCACCCAATCCGCCAGATCCCAGCCCTCCGGCTTGGAACCCACGCCCACGCGTACCCTCGGGAAGCCCTGCTGGCCCCCGATGCACTGCAGAATCGACCGCATGCCATTGTGCGTGCCGGAGCTTCCCGACTTGCGCACCCGCAGCTTCGCCACCGGCAGATCAATATCATCATAAATAACCATCATATTTTCCAGCGGGCACTTGTACCATTGCAGCAGCTGCTGCACGCACTCACCGGAGGCATTCATGAACGTCTGCGGCTGACACAGCACCACCCGCTTGCCGTCGATCATGACCTCCGCCAGCAAACCGTCGAATTTCTTCTTCGTCAGCGGAGCATTCCACCGGCGCACAAGCACCTCCAGCGACTCCCAGCCCGCGTTGTGCCTCGTCTTTGCGTACTGCGCGCCGGGGTTGCCCAGGCCCACAACAATGTATGTTTCCATCACGATTTCCTTTCCCCAAAACACGGTATGGCGGAGAGGGATGAATACCCCCTCCGCGAAATTTGTCGGTTTGTACTGTGACCTGATTGACCTTCCCCGTTTACGGGGAAGGTGGCAGTCCGCTCGCGGACTGACGGATGAGGCCGTTACCCCCTCTTCAGCCACTCCAGTTCCGCCTGAATGCCTGCCTTGTCCATGTAGTTCAGCGGAGAGAACCGCCCCTCCATGGCAGTCTCCAGTTTCTCGATGGCAGCGTCCTTGTCGCCGTTTTCGATATCATAGCGGCTGAGGAAGAACAGGGTGTCGATCTGGTTGGGCTTTTCCTCCAGTGCCTTTTCGAACCACTCCTTCGCGGCTGCCTTGTCGCCCAGCACGCGATAGAGGAACTGGCCCTTGTTGTCCAGGCACACGGGGTCCTCATCGTCATAATCAAGGGATTTGTCGATCAGCGCACGGGCCTTCTCGATCTTTGCAGCCCACTGCTCATCAATGATCGCCTGCTTTTCCTCCACCGTGAGACCCTCGCCGGGCACCGGGTCGGAAAACTCATGGGGGCCGGGCACCATCACCACGGTGGATTCATCCGCCACAGGCTTACCCTGCGCCAGCTGCTCGACGTACAGGTAGCCCAGCGTCTGGTAGGTCAGGCCGATGGGGGTGCGGTTGTGCTGCTTCTCCAGCAGCGCGACGCCCTTGTCCAGCTGACCGGTCTTGGCGCAGCAGGCGGCGTAGTCCACAAAGAGCTGGCTCTTGCGGTCGGGGGTGAGGTCAGGCGCCTTCTGCGTCTTGATGAGAAGCTCCATCGCCGCTTCGTAGCTGCCCTCACGGATCAGCAGCAGCGAATACGCCAGCAGCGGACGCGCCTCCATCAATCCGCCCGCAACGGCCTCCTGATACAGCTGCTTTGCCTTTGCCAATTCGCCCTTGTTGTGGGCGCGCAAGGCCTGATTGCCCTTCCAGCTTGCCATGAATCCCATAATCAATAACTCCTTTGGATGTTTCACTCATTCTTACGAACGCCAGCTTTGCGTTTAAGGCGCTCATACCGATATTGTAACGCATTTCGCTCGTCTTGTACAGCAGAATCTTCAAATAAAGTTGGCTCGGCGAGGCGGATGAGCGCCTGCCTGACCACGTTCAGCGCAGCGTCGTAGTCCTTTTCGGCGTGCTCGTAATGCTTGGCGAGCTCCACATACGGGGCAATTCCGCCTTCCCTCCGGCGGATCATCTCCTGCCAGATGCGCACCGCCTCTCCCCTTTCGCCGGATCTGCGGTAGCTTGACGCCAGGCGGCTCTGGGACGCCGCATGCATCGCGCCGCCCGCCAGCTGGTAGCACCTGCGAGCCTCCTCCGTATGGCGGAAACGATCCAGCGCCACGCCCATCGAGTACACATCCTCGTCAAAGCGCAGCTGCTCAGGGTTTTCGTACATGCGGCACATGTGGCACAGCAGGTTTTGCAAACTGACGATGTCCTGCTCGTTGTGGTCGAGCACATCGTCCAGGAGGGAGAAATCGCCGGTCTTCAGGTAGGAGAAAAACCTTTCCGGCACCTGCGCACCGGGGAGATCGTCCACGCGGGGGATACCCAGCAGCGCTTCTTCCAGGTTGGTGAGGTTGCACCTTTGCAGCCGCAGCTTCCACACGCGACGGGCGATGTGCAAAAGGTCAATATGGGGTTTGTCGAGGCAATCGGTGCGGATGCGGTTCATAATGAAGCGATTTTTCAGCAGCGGCAGATCGAAGGTTTTGCCGTTGAAGGTACACACCACGTCGAATTTTTCCGCCACGCGGACGATCTCCTCCAGCAGGAAGCGCTCCTCAGGGTAATCCCGCATGACCAGTTGCCGCACGTGGAAGGTATCGCCCGTCTGCCAGCCCAATCCGACCTCGAAGGCAACGGTGCCCGCGCCCATCAGGCCGGTGGTTTCGGTATCCAGGTAGAGGATGTGCTCAGCGGCGAAATTCTCCGGCATGTCGTCGCCCTGCATGAGCATGACGGTTTCCCGACAGATGGGGTACGCGGCGGCCGTGTGGGTGGATTCGGTGCGCCAGCAGTCAGTGAAGGCAGGACGCGCTTCGGGAGCGGTAGGCTGAACGGTGACTTTGACTTTGGGCTTTTCGATGGCCTTGAGCTTGTCGCGAAGGTTCATGGTGCGTCCCTCCTTTCTCCGTTTCCTAAGGCTCCCCCTTGGGGGGAGCTGTCAGCCGCTTGCGGATGACTGAGGGGGTCTCCCCCTTGGGGGGAGCTGTCAGCCGCTTGCGGATGACTGAGGGGGTCTCCCCCTTGGGGGGAGCTGTCAGCCGTTTGCGGATGACTGAGGGGGTCTCTCCCCCTTGGGGGAAGCTGTCAGCCGCTTGCGGATGACTGAGGGGGTCTCTCCCCCGGCATCTGTGAGATCAATTTAATCCTTGCCTCAGTAACATGGCAGATCTGATTGCATACCGCCTCAAACTGCGTATCAATCTCCCGATTGGTAAAACGCAGCACTTGGATGCCGTAGTTTTCAAAGATCGCGCTGCGATCCTGATCGTAGGCCATTCCCTGCGGGGTAAAATGCTGCGATCCATCAATTTCAATCACCAGCAGAGCCGCGGAACAGTAGAAATCCGCAATAAACGACTCAATCACTCGTTGACGGCGAAACTGGACAGGATAACCCCTGAGAAAGTCATACCACAGGTGTCGCTCCTGCGGAGTCATTTCCTTTCTCAATTCACGAGCGCGGGGCGTCATTTGCGGGTTCTTAGGGACAAATGTCATGTGCGCACCTCCAAAGGCTCCCCTTGGGGACAGCTGGCATCCGCAGATGCGCTTCTCCCCCTGTCGAAGGACTTAAGGGTCACTGATTGCATAGCTGCCGGAGAGACCCCCTCACCCGCTCCCGCGGGAGCTCCCCCCAAGGGGGAGCCTTTTGTTGTGTGTCTTTTGCGGTTCCCCCTTGGGGACAAATTGAGGCTCCCCCTTGGGGGGAGCTGTCCCGTGAGGGACTGAGGGGGTATTCTGCGGGCAGCGAGAGCCGCCCTCAGATTGCTTCGCATCCAGCTCCCTCCAAGGGTGAGCCTTTGGGTTACTTTACCAGCGCCGTCAGCAGCTCCCACGCTGTGCGCTTGCCATTCATGCCGATCTCCCCCATGGGGCCTGCACAGCTGGGGCATCCAAACGGACAGGAGCAATCATTCACGATTTGCAGCGCCTGCTCCAGCAGCAGCTGCTGCATCCCATAGGCCTTGTGGCTCAGGCCCACGCCGCCCGGGCAGTTGTCATACAGAAAGATCGTCGGCTTGTTGGTGATCGGCGACTTCACCTGATACAGCACCGCCACGTCCTGGGGCGCGCACATCAGGGACAGCGGCGCCACGATCCGCAGCAGATTCGTTACGCCCAGCATGCCGTTTTTCAGCGTGTCGGAATCGTACTTCGCCGCCAGCTCGTCCGGCAGCGTCCACCACATCGCGGTGGTATGCATGTCCGTTTCCGGCAGGCGGACGTGGCCGAAGCCCAGCGTTTCGTGGGTGTCAAACTTGATTTTCTTGAACATCGTCACCAGCGTGGACACGCGGACTTCGCCCAGCCCGCGATGAACGCCATTGCGCTCATCCTCCCGTTCGATGTCCAGCAGGGACAGCGTGACATTGAGGTCGGCATCGGTGTAATAGCCCGTGTCCACCCGGCGGATGAACGCCTTGCACGCGTCGAAATCCAGCTTCTCCACCTGGTACTGCTGGGCCTCGTGCATGTAGATGGCATTCTCGTGCAGCAGCATCGGCACGGTGAAGCGGTCCATTTCGCCGATGACGCGGTGCTTCTGCGGATTGGAGATGTCAATGATCATGAAGTTTTCTTCCGCCGAGGCAGAGCGCAGGCTGATTTCGCTCGCCGGGAAGTCCTCCGCCGACCAGTGATAACGCCCGTCCACATGGCGGACGATATTGGCGTCCGTGAGGTACTCCAGCAGTTCGGGGGTGCCGGGGGCGTTGCCGAAGGCGTCGCCGTCCTCAAAGGGCAGCTCGAAGGCCGCGCACTTGAAATGGCTGAGCAGGATGTACAGGTTATCGGGATTCAGCAGCGCGTTTTCCGGGCTTTGGCGGAGGAAATAATCCGGGTGGCTGACGATGTACTGGTCGATCGCCGCGGAAGAGGCGACGTAGAACACGATGCTCGTTCCCTTGCGGCGGCCAGCGCGGCCCGCCTGCTGCCATGCAGAGGCGATCGTCCCCGGATAGCCGCAGAGCACGCACGCATCCAGCGCGCCGATGTCAATGCCCAGCTCCAGCGCATTGGTGGACACCACTGCGTCGATGCTGCCTGCGCGAAGACCACGCTCGATCTCGCGGCGCTCGGTGGGGAGGTATCCGCCGCGATATCCGCGCACCCGTCCGGCGTTGCCCAAGGGGTCGCGGACAAGATCCTTCAGGTACTTCGTCAGCACCTCCACCGTCAGCCGCGAGCGGGCGAAGGTGATGGTCTGGATGCCGTTCTTCAGCAGCATGGAGGCGATATTCCGCGTCTCCGGGATCACTCCGCGCCGGATGCCCAACTGGCGGTTCACCACCGGCGGATTGTAGAACACGAAATGCCGCGCTCCCATGGGCGCGCCGTTGTCGTCCACCATTTCGACCGGCCGCCCGATGAGGGTTTCCGCCAACTCCTGCGGGTTGGCGATGGTCGCCGAGCACAGGATGAATTGCGGCTTGCTGCCATAGAAATTGCACAGGCGGATGAGCCTGCGCAGGACATTCGCCAGATTCGAGCCAAACACGCCGCGGTAGGTGTGGATCTCGTCGATGACGATGTAGCGCAGGTTCTCGAACAGCTTGACCCACTTGGTGTGATGGGGCAGGATGCCGGAGTGCAGCATGTCAGGATTGGTGACCACGATGTGTCCCGCCTGGCGCACGGCCTTGCGCGCCGCGCCGGGGGTGTCGCCGTCGTAGGTGTAAGTTTTGATGTCCACGCCCATCATTTCGATCAGCTCGTAGAGCTCGCTGACCTGATCGGCACTCAGCGCCTTGGTCGGGAACAGGTACAGCGCGCGGGCGTCCTCGTTCTGCAAAATGGCGGACAGCACAGGCAGGTTGTAGCACATGGTTTTGCCGGAAGCCGTCGGGGTCACGACCACCACGTCCTGCCCTTCCAGCACAGACTTCACCGCGTGGGCCTGATGGGTATACAGCTGATGAATCCCCCGCTTTTGCAGCACGGGAATCAGCCGCTGATCCAACGCCTCCGGGAAAGCGGCATACTGCGCCTCGCGGGGCGGAATGGTTTCCCAGCGGACGACGTTGCGCATAAACAGCGGGTCGGATTTGAGCTGCTGGGTAAGCTGGTCTACATTCATGGCGGAGCCGCCTTTCGTGGTAATCATGTTATCCGGGGAACGGGCGACCAATGGTCGCCCCTACGGCGCAATCGAGATGTTGCCTACATTATACCGCATGGATGTTCCCTTGTAAAGGCGAACGCTCCATGTTATTGGCAGGAAATTGATGCAGAACAGCCTCATCCGTCTGCGAACAAGTTCGCTGCCACCTTCCCCTCTTGCAGGGAAAGTCTTAAGTGCGTCGCACCAGCTAAAACCTTCCCCGTTCACGGGGAAGGTGGATTCGGACGCAGTCCGAAGACGGATGAGGCCGCAGCCTGGCAAAAAAAAACCCCCGATTGTCGCACAACAATCGGGAGTCATGATGCATCCTCTGCCAAGAGTGGCGCAACCGGCGAACCGATTACGCTTCCTTGCGGGTACGGGGGAGCGCACGAGTGACGTTGCCGCTGCGCAGGCAGCTGGTGCAGACGTTCATACGCTTCGCAGTGCCGTTGACCACAACGCGGACATTCTGAACATTGGGAGCCCAGATGCGGTTGGTCTTACGGTTGGAGTGGCTGACGTTGTGACCGTTCAGCGTACCCTTGCCGCAAACTTCGCAATACTTACCCATGGAAATCCACCTCCTTGTTGGAGTATGCACACATCAAAGCCTTGCTATTGTACCACACATTTCAGCGGAATGCAAGGGGCAAAAGCGTCTTTTTCCCGGATTTTGCAGGGATTTTTGCAAAAAGAGACAGGCAGACAGCCTGTGCCATCCGCCTGTTTCCGTCCGGATTATTTCGCCGGGATATACTCTCCGTAGATGAACTTGTGCACGCCTTCGATATTCTCCTTGCGGCGCTTGTCGGTGCGGAAGGCTACGACGGAGGCGCCTGCGTCGGTCGTGTAGTACTTCCAGGTTTCATCCATGGGTACGCGGTTCTGCTGCAGCAGAGGCTCGCCGTTTTCCAGCTTGGTCAGGATATCGCTCTCCAGCACGCCCATGGCCAGGGAGAGCATGTCCATCGCGGACATGTTGGTCTCGGCGTAGGGCAGGCAGGTTTCCAGCAGGCCAAGGAGCTTGTTGACGTCCATGCCGCCCTCCAGCACCTTGCCCAGCAGCAGCTCCAGCAGGTGACGCTGGCGCTCGGAGCGCTTGAAGTCATTGTCGATGGAGCGCAGACGGGCATACATGACGGCCTGAATGCCATCCAGGTGCTGCACGCCGGCCTTCTTCTCCAGCTCCTGACGCTCATAATTCTTGTCCTGATTATCATATCCGCCCTTTTTGAGGTTCTTGCGGATGTAGGTGTTGATCGCATTGGCCTCGCTCTTGGTCAGCTCAATGTCGATGCCGCCCAGGCTGTCGATGATGGATGCCAGGCCATAGAAGTTGATGACCACATAGTGCTGGATGTTCAGCTCCAGCAGATTGTTCACCGTGCGCATCGCCAGCTGGCCCTTGCCGCGGGAATAGGCCACATTGATGCGGTTCTTGGACTTGTAGCCT
>JBGUSK010000078.1:0-21156 GCA_045132495.1 Christensenellales bacterium
CGGATTGGCGGTGTACCAGTTCTTCTCGTCTGTCCAGTCCGCTTCATCCGGCAGACCGAAGATGACCGGATAAAAACGCGGATCCTTCTTGCGTCCCTCAATAATATCCAGCGCCTTCTGATGAACCTCCCAGCAGATGCTGTTGCGGTCGGTACCAGCAGTCGTGAGGAACACCCACAGCGGCTGCTTTCGTGCATCGCCGGAACCCTGGGTCATAACATCGTACAGGGCACGGGTGGGCTGGGTGTGGAGCTCATCAAAAATGCAGGCGCTGACGTTCAGTCCGTGCTTGGTGGCAACCTCGCTGGACAGCACCTGATAGATGCTGCCGGTAGGCTCGTACACCATGCGCTTGACGGACGGAATGATCTTGATGCGCCTGCTGAGTGTCGGATTCTGTCGAACCATGTCAACGGCAACATCGAACACGATGGCCGCCTGCTGACGATCGGACGCACAGGAGTAAACCTCCGCCTTCCACTCGCTATCGTTGACGAGCATGTTCAACGCAAGGGCGGCTCCCAGCTCGGACTTGCCCTGCTTCTTGGGAATCTCGATATACGCCGTGGTGTACTGGCGCTTGCTGGGATCATCATCATCCGTGGTGCCGAACACTTCACGGACGATCTTTTCCTGCCAAGGAAGTAACATAAAAGGCTTCCCATGAAATTCGCCCTTCGTGTGCTTCAGGCACTCGATAAAGCGGACAACACGGTCAGCCTTGTTCACGTCGTATCCCAATATCACTGCGTCCACTGCCCAGCCAGCAGCGCCTCCATCGGGTCATCCGGTACTGGCTCATTACCGCCAGCGATAATGCGGGAGCGGGTCGCCGGGGTCAAGCCGAACTCAGAGCAGAAGCTCTGCATGATGCGCAGATTCTGCTGGGCGATGGACACCTGGGGCACCTGCTGGACATAACCGCTGGGTGTCTTGAAGATGGAGCCGTGCTGGGTGATGAACTCCTCCGCCTCCTTCCAGCGGGCGTATGCCTGGCAGTAGCCTTCGAAGGCAGTCTGGTCCGCCATAGTGAGGACGCCCATCGCCTCCAGCGCAGGAGCCAGGCGCTTCCACTCCTTTTTCGCCTCGGGCAGGAGCCAGTCTGGGCATTTGATGTCGCCCTTGACAGGCACCGGTTCAAAGGGATTCAACGGACGCTTGCCCGGGTTTCCCTCAAGAATCTTCATCGCGGTAGGCTTGGGCTTTCGTCCACGGGTCGCCACGGGAATCGCCTCCTTTCTGTGTTGATACGTGATTATTTAGCGCTGACCGCTTCATCATAGGTAAGCTCCTGTCCGCCTCGCAGGACACGGATATCGCCAGTGCCCTCCTTGTATGCCGCATACCGCTGGACGATCACGCTGGCGTACTTGGGATCGAGCTCCATCGTGCGGCAGATGCGGTCGGTTTCCTCACACGCGATGAGGGTGGAGCCGCTGCCGCCGAAGAGATCCAGCACCACCGCATTGGGCGCGGAGCTATTCTTGATCGGGTACGCCACCAGCGGAATGGGCTTCATGGTGGGATGGTCAGCATTGCGCTTGGGCTTGTCGAAGTTCCAGATCGTGGACTGCTTACGGTCGGAGAACCACTTGTGCTTGCCATTGGGCAGCCAGCCGTACAGCACCGGCTCATGCTGCCACTGGTAGGGCGAACGACCCAGCACCAGCGAGTTCTTCACCCAAATGCACACGCCGCTGATGTGGAAGCCTGCCTCCTTGAAGGCACGACGGAAGTTGAGACCCTCCGTGTCCGCGTGGAAGATGTAGGCACTGCCACCCTCTGCCATGTGCGCCGCCATATTTTTGAACGCCGCCAGCAGGAAGCCATAGAACTGCTCATCCGCCATGCTGTCGTTCTGAATGGTCTTGCCGTCGGCGGACTGGTACGCCACATTGTAGGGCGGGTCGGTCACGACAAGGTTAGCCTTCACGCCATCCATGAGCAGGGCAACCTCCTCCGGTTTGGTGGAATCACCGCATACCATACGATGACGGCCCAGCAGCCACACATCACCGGGCTGGACGAAGGGCTGGACTTCTTCCGGATCAATGTCACAGTCATCGTCCTTCACGTCCTTGTCATGGACTTTAGAGAAAAGATCATCGATCTCTGCCGCATCAAAGCCAGTGCAGTCCATCTCATAGCCAGAAGCCTGCAAGTCCTGCAGCAGTTCTGCCAGAGCAACGGGCTCCCATTCACCAACGGCCTTATTCAGGGCAATGTTTAGCGCCTTTTCGTCCTGCGGGTTATCGATATGCACAACCACGCAGTCGATCTCGGTAGCGCCCTCAGCCGTCAGCACCTTGTAGCGCTGATGACCGCCGACGATGTTGCCGGTGACTTCATTCCAGATCACCGGATCCACATAGCCGTAGGTATGCAGGCTCTTGCGGATTTTCTCATACGCCGGATCGCCGGGTTTGAGGTCTTTGCGCGGGTTGTATTTGGCGGGTTTCAGCTTCTCCACAGGGATTCGCTGCAAGTTCATTTGCGTATTCATTATTTCCTCCAATATAAAACATGCACTCCATGTTGAAGTGCATGTGTGTATTCATGAAACTCGATATTTACCTTTGGGTGAAGACAGCGTTTCATCAATTCTTCCAGATTGAGGCGTTGTTGCTCTTGCAAGAGTCCGAAGCAAATACCAGCCTGACGTAACCAAGTTGTAGAAATACGCTATTGTAGCCGATATGCCAACAGTTAGTGTCACCTTTCCAATCTCATTTTTCTCATTTACAAGGCTACCAATGACTAGTATTACGATAATCAGCACAACACCAATCACTACTGAAAGAGTATATCGAAGGCGTAGTTCATCAGTTCCTCCATGTTTGCTTAAGTATAGCATAACCGGACTTCGAGAAAAACTCAGCAAGATTGAAACGATTGTAAGCGTGAATCCAGAGAATGTCGAAGCACATGTCATCAATGAATTCAAGATAAAATCAATTCTTGGAATTACCACGGTCTGGGGCAGAAACCGAATACAACATGCTACCACAACTCCTACAATAATTGTCTGTAACGTGAATACTCGAATCCAGTGCTTTCCCACAAAGCCCCCTCCTCTTTTGTTATCTTCCTCGCATGTGCGCATGCAGACATGCATTGTATAGCATGGCATGTGAAATGCGGGAATTGCGTTCATATTCAATGCGACAACGATAAGTTGCACGATTTTCCAGCAAATTCAACCATTCGTAATCCGCATCTTCCTCTTCGGCCGCTTTTACCTTCAGCTTTACCATGTCTGGTGTCTGATATGCCTGCGCAATCAATTCTCTTGTCCTTTGTGGATTCAAAGTACCAGGTCTATGGCCCATGCTAATGGATATGTTAATCGTATTTCCCTGATATGCACCGTATCCATTCAGCAATCTGCGGAGGGATGTATCAGGCGCAAGGTTTTCCACTTGGTCTGCATAACAACAAAGCTCCACTTGTCGGAAATATGTACGGTTTCCCCACGGCTGTTCTTGATTGCCATTGAGAGCAGCTTTGAAGTAAAGATACGTCCCTTCAGGAAACATTGCACGGAAATAATCGGTTAGGCGTGATGCTGTTATGCACATCTTATTCCTCTGCATGTAGAGGTATCCATCATTAGCATCATACATCATTGTGCACGATTCTGCCAAATATCTACCTTCCGGTAGATCCAATTCCTCGTATGTCCCTGCTTCATCCGCCACCCCTGGAAGAAGAACATCTCGCAGATGAAGTATCTGAACTTCCCAACACTCATTGTTCTCATCATGGCGGCATACATGAAAACGATAACGTTCTCCATTGATCCGATGAAGTGTGTTGCCGAATTCTGTTTCAGCAATTATCTGGAAAAAATCACTCATATCCAGACGCTGTTCAACCATTGCCCCATCTTCGCCCTCAACCAAATGATAAGGAACATACTTGTCGAAATATACAGTCTTTTGCATAAACACACCTCCAACGGCAGTATATCACAAAAGACAACTACTGTCCACAATATGCGATACCCCGGGTCTCGAATTTCGCGAAAACTCACGCGCGACTGGGCCGCGGTCGCTTAGGGGTAGCCCTCAGGGATCTGATCCCCCCCTGGGGGTACACCCTGTGGACCGGGCCGCCGAGGGTCGTAGGGCGCTGTGCCGGGGCGGCGTCCTTGCCGGGAACGAGGGTGTGCCGGGGCGCGGCCTGCCCGGCGCGGCTGGGGGTGTACCCGGCGGCGGCTAGGGGGCTGTGCCGGGGCGGCGTCCTTCCGGGAGGCACAGGGGCGGGTGTTTTTCCCCGGGCGGCGGGCAAAAACTTTTTTCAAAAAGGCCCTACGCGCATGTATAAGGAAGCCATCGGCCCGGTTTGGGCAAGATTGGTGGATAAGGCTATCTTTCCGGCGATTCTTTGGTGGGTTTAGCCGTTGCTATTTCCGGCGAAAAGAGCGATGAATGTGTCACGCCGCAGGGCCGGGGCACACCCCCAAAGGCCCGGGCCGGAAAGGAGCCCCCACCATGAAAAACCAGACTTTCGGCATCGAGATCGAAACCACCGGACTCGGCTGTGAACGCACCGCCAAGGCCATCGCCGCACACTTCGGAACCACCGCCCGGTATGTAGGCCGCCACCTCGGCGACTGGCACATCCCCATGCCCGACGGGCGCAAGTGGGTGGTCGAGCGCGACGCCTCGGTCACCGACCCCTGCGCAGAGGTGGTCAGCCCAGTGTGCCGCTGGGAGGACATCGAGATGGTGCAGGAGGTGGTCAGGGCCATCCGAGAGGCCGGAGCGCGCACAGACAGCTCCTGCGGCATCCACGTGCACGTCGGCTTCGGCGAACACACCCCGGCGAGCCTGCGGCGCTTGGTCAACATTGTCAACGCCAAGGAAGACCTGCTGACCATGGCCCTCGGCATCAGCCAGCACAGGCGCGAAGAGTGGTGCCGCCCGGTCGACCAGCGGTTCCTCGAGGCCCTCAACCGGGCCAAGCCGGACACACTGGAAAGCTTCGCCGCCATTTGGTACCGCCACAACTCCGAGGCCGGGTACTACTGGGAGATGCTGGCCCGGCATCACTACGACCACAGCCGCTACCACCTGCTGAACCTCCACGCGGCCTTTTCCCTCGAGCGGCCTGCGCGAACCATCGAATTCCGGGCCTTCAACGGCACACTCCACGCCGGGAAGATCAAGGCCTACATCCAGCTGTGCCTCGCGATCAGCGCACAGGCCCTCACGACCAAGGCCGCCAGCCCGACGCGCCCGGTGACGGACAACCCCAAGTACACCTTCCGGTGCTGGCTCCTGCGGCTGGGCTTCATCGGCGACGAGTTCGAAACAGCCCGGACACACCTGCTGGCAAACCTGCCCGGCAACGCGGCTTGGCGGCAGGCCAGCTAACCGACACAGCTACCGAATCGAAAAGGAGGACACACCATGCCTACCACCACCTACATCATCCGCTTCGCCCACCGCTACCACCCGACCAGTGTGCCCTACGAGAAGCAGGAGCACACAAATCTAGCCGACGCCTGGGAGGCCTTCCGGCTTTTCGCCGAGCCGACCAGCGCGGAGGTGTACTCGCAAATCGAGCTGGTCGAGTACGACTACACCGAGGCCACCGAGCGCATGATCGCCCGGATGGAATTCAGCTTTTGAATCGAGAAGGAGGACACACACATGAAGCTCTACATCAACGCGAACCGCACCGGCTACTCTCCCTGCCAGATCCAGCACACCATGACCGTTGGCGAGCTGATCGCCGCGCTCGAGGAATTCGATGAGGATACCCCGGTGTTCCTGAAGCACGACGGCGGCTACACCTACGGCGGCATCAGCTGGGGTGATCTCGAAGAGGGCGACGAAGACGACGAGTAAGCACATCAAGACTTGACTTTTCACCCCAGCAGAGTGATGAATACGACACAACGCTTTTGAATCAAAAGGAGGACTCAAACATGAAGTACATCGCATACGGTTCCAACATGGTCGCAGAACAGATGGCACATCGTTGCCCCAACGCCCGACTGCTGGGCACAGGCTGGCTCCTGAATCACAGGCTGGAGTTCTACCTCCACGCCACGGTGGAAGAGACCCGCTCGAAGAGGGCGCGGGTGCCTGTGGCGGTTTGGGAAATTGACGAAGCCGACGAAAGGAATCTCGACCGGTACGAAGGGGTACCCAACTACTACGTCAAGCGTCAGGCACGGGTACAGATGCGGGACGGCTCAGAAATCGAGGGGCTGATCTACATCATGAAGGCGATCCGGCCTTACCCGCCGACGAAAGAATACTACAACGGCATCTTCCACGCATACAACCGATTGGGCTTCGGCTCGGAAATCGAGACAGTGCTGGAGCCTGCCCTGCAACGTACATTCCGCCGGGGCATCAAGAGCCGGTTCTACCTCGACTGAGACTGCCACCATGCCGCTTCTGAAAGGGGGCGGCTTTTTTGCGTTGTGGCGGCTTTTGAATCGAGTGGGGCACGTGGTCGGAGATTCCGGTGGAGGCAGCACGTGGGGCAAATGTGGGGCGCTGTGGGCAACGAGAAAACGTCCCCCGATATCGAGGGACGCTCGTGAATCAAGTTGGGCTGTGGTTACTTGTCGACCACACCGGCACTCATCTGGATCGTGCCGTCCAGCGCGGTGCGGAACTGTACCAGGACGGATCCATCAGCACAGCTGTACTTCGCGTGGAACGGCTCCAGGATCAGATCCGTCAGACCGGCACAGCTTTCAAATGCGTCGTTGCGATGCCAAGGCGCGTTCTCCTTATCATCGCGGCACAGGCGGAAGGTGTTCTCCAGCTTGTCGATCTGGGTCTGCAGAATTTCTGCCAGCACATCCTTGGCAGGGCGTGCTTTGAAATCCGAGTCGGGCTTCTGCGGCTCGAACACACTCCAGCGGTGGAGCGGGTGGCTGTGCCGCATGAATGCCAGAAGGCCTTCTGCATTGCCGCAGCTGTCGCAAATGTACAGGTCGGCCACACGGCTCAGGGCATTGGTGGCCATGGGGTGCTTCATGGTGTCTGCGCCGCATCGGGGGCAGCGCATGGGCTGGTCGGCGTCCTGCGCGGCTTTCAAATCAAGCAGGCGCTTCTGGATTTTCTCAGTCATTGTGGTTCTCCTTTCGTGCGGCCCGTTTTGCGGCCTGTCGGGCGCGGTGGGCCTGCATGGCATCGTCGTTCGGGAATGCGGTGCACCCGCTCAGGTGGCCCGTCAGCGCGGCTCTGTCGGCCTTGTGCTCGGGGCCGCCCATGCCAATGCGCAGGAGCAGGTTTCGAGCCGCGTACTTCTCGTTGGCAGGATCATCCACTGCCAGCTGTACACGGGAAGCCTGCTTCGCTTGTGCCAACAGAGCCTTGAAGAATGTGATGTAGCTGGGGATCTTGCTCTCGTCCCGTTGGGAGAAGCTGACCGTCAGCATTGCTTTTGAATCGGCGATGGTGAAGTTCTGCAGGCGTCCTTCGGCAGTCGCGTTGTGTACCTCCGCTTCCAAATCTGCCGTGCAGGCAGGCGGGTTCTGGGTGATGCACTCCACCACATCACGGTCAATGTGAAGCATGCTGGACTGGAGCATCTTCCGGATGATATGTTGGCGTGTACACATGAGCCGAAGCAGGTTCGTCATCTGGGCTACCGTCCAGTCGGGGATATCCACAAGAATATCCATGTGGGTCACATGATCTCGCAGTTCGGTGTCAGTCATTGAATGTCTCCTTTCGGGCGGCATGCTGGCGCTCGCACTCTTCGTGTGTCGCCGCTTGCAGCTTCTGAATCTGCCTGCGCAAATTGTACAGCGCGCCACCGATGTCATTCAGCGCCATCCGGGCTTCAAACTCCTTGTGCATGGTACACATGCGGACGATCGGCCCGGTGTCGTTCTCAAATATGGCGATGGCTCCCTGGATGATGACGTTCATCTCAGAGAATGTGTCGGCAGTGATATCCAGGTAATCTTCAATGTCGGGCATGGGCTTGACCTCCGTTCATCAGGGTGATGACATATACGCTCTGATCGGAGAAAAAGTCAAGCACTTTCCCGCTTCAACTGTGCTTCTCTCTGAAATCTGTCATAGTCACGGAGTTCGCGCTCCATGCGGCGGATGTGCTTGGTCAGATCGCGGCGATGAATGGAGCCTGCTTGTTCCAGTTCTTCCTTGGCGGCGGCGATCTTAGCGACCAGTTCTTCTCGGTTCATAAATCCTCCTGAATGGAAAAGGCCCTCACGGATTTTTGTTTCCGTGAAGGCCTCATCTGTCTATTTCGACATTGTTATGGTATCACACTTCTAGCGTGCATACAAGTGAATTAATGTGAATTTTCGTGAACTCGTGTGCACACTTTTTTCGGAAGGCCGGCCTTTTTGCACGACTTACAGGTGTACTTATAACTGCGGACGTAGTTCCAGCTGGAAGTCGGACTGCCGCAGATATGGCAGGGCGGCATATAGCCCCACACACCATTGGAGAGACATCTCATCGGTATGCGATCCTCTACAGCTTCCTGATAACTCATGCGCTCGCCTCCCTTTCACGGAGAAGCTTATCGGCCACTTCCAATGCACGCTCATGCTTGTTCAGCACCCAACGGCGGCTGTAGTGCATGTCCTCTGCGATCTGATCCCAGGACAGGAAGCACAGATACCGCTTTTCCAGCAGCAGTCGATAGCTCTCGTTGTGCACCATGTCGATCAGCTTTCCAATATCAATTTTCGTATCAACCAGCCGATCGATCTGACAGTTCAGTTCTTCTTCCGCCTCCATCAGTCGGATGATGGTATCTTCCAGCGAGGACACATTCCTTGTGCGAGAAACGATCTCCTGGTCGTAGGTTTGGGTTACCTTGCGCGTCAAGCTGCGCAGAGAATCGATCTGCTGAAGCTTGCTGTTGATACGCTGGTCAAGCCGGTATGCCTGGCCAAGAAATTCTTGTGCGTTCATGTGTGCACCTCCAGTTGAGCCTTCACCGCGTCAATCAGCGCGGACTGGGTCTTGTCCTTCTTCTGCAGGGCAGTCATGATCTGCTCGTCAATCGTGCCCTTGGTGATGATGTGGTGGATGACCACCGTGCTGGCTTGCTGGCCTTGCCGCCACAAGCGGGCGTTGGTCTGCATGTACAGTTCCAGCGACCAGGTCAGGCCGAACCACACTAGCGTAGAACCGCCTGCCTGCAAATTGAGCCCGTGCCCAGCGGATGCCGGGTGGATAAGCCCGAGGGGGATACCCCCTGCGTTCCAGTCGGTGATGTCTGTACTGGACTTGATCTCACGCGCGTTGGGGAAGCGTTCCTGTATCCGGGCGAGGTCGTGCTTGAACCAGTAGGCCACCAGCACCGGCTTGCCGTTTGCACCTTCAACGAGATCCTCCAGCGCATCCAGCTTGCGTTCATGAATGTGGATCGGCGTACCGACCGCATCGTACACAGCGCCGTTCGCCATCTGACACAGCTTGTTGGAGAGGGCGGCGGCACTTCCGGCGTCGATCTCCGTGTCACCGATGGACACGATGAGGTCCTGCTTCAGCTGGTTGTACTGCTGTGCTTCCTTGTCGGATAACATTACCTGCACCTCGTTCAGCACACACTCAGGCATGCGCAGGTGATCAGCTGCCTTCATGGAAATGGTGATGTCCCCGATTCGCCGGTAGATTGTTTCCTCCGCGCCGGGTCTGGGCTTGTAGGTGAACACCTGCTGGGCACTGCGCTTGTCCGGGCGGAAGAACTCCTCTCTGTAGTGGGTGATGAATCGCCCCAGCCGTTTGCCCATGTCCAGCACGCGGAACTCCGCCCACAGATCCATCAGGCCGTTACCACTGGGTGTGCCCGTGAGCCCAACAATGCGCTTGACCAGCGGGCGCACCTTCATCAGACTGCGGAATCGCTTTGCCTGATACGACTTGAAGGAGGACAGCTCGTCAATCACGATCATGTCGTAGTCAAAGGGCTCCCCGCACTCCACCAGCCAGGGCACATTCTCCCGGTTGATGATGGTGACCAAGGCGTTCTGCCGCAGAGCCCGCAGGCGTTCCTCCGGTGAGCCGACTGCCACAGCCCAGGTCAGGTCATGCAGGTGATTCCACTTTTGAATCTCGGTGGGCCAGGTGTCCCGTGCCACACGCAGGGGTGCGATGACCAGCACCTTCCGCACCTCGAATCGCTCGAGGCACAGCTCATGGATCGCCGTCAGGGTAATGACGCTCTTGCCCAGACCCATGTCCAGCAGCACAGCCGCGATGGGGTGGTCGAGGATGAACTGCGTGGCGTATGCCTGATAATCATGAGGCACATATTTCACTGATCATCCCTCCGATCTGCATGACGCTGTCCACGCAGTACACCGAAAAGCCTAGCGCCTCCAGCTGTCTTTTTCGCCTTACCTGCAACGGGCGCAGGGTGTGTCCCGGGGCTTTGAGCTCCACGAAGGCCAGCCTGCCTTGGGGCATCAGGATGAGTCGGTCAGGGATACCCGCCCATCCGGGTGAAACAAGTTTGATGGTCAGACCACCGGACTCCCTGACTACCTTGACCAAGTGCTTTTCAATCGTGCTTTCTCTCATTTTCCCTCCTGAATAATCGGGTCAACCAGTTCGAACGCTGCACGTCCTGCATCTCGGAGCCGGGTGATGGGCTTTCCCTTATACTCCTTGACGATTTTTCCGCATGCCCGTACCCAATACCCGGATTTCCATATTGTTAAGATCTCAATCAGCAGGCCGTGATAAGTGGTGCTGTAGTGTCCATTTCTCTTGCACCAGATCCGCTTGAGAAATCTGCTGCGTCGCTGTGCAGTGTTTGAAAGTTTACGTTCTCGCTCCATTGCTTCCAGCACGTCGCCTTCCAGCAATCCTGCGCATTCACACCCCACGTCCAGGATTTTCGGATATGCACGGTGCTTCATGTGGTGCACAAATCGGACACGAGGGCAATTACAAAGCTGGCAGGTTTCATATTCCACGATATCTTCGTCCTCGTCTGCCACATCTGTGACATATTCACAGCGCCACTCTTCTTTAGGCGCATCCAATTCTTCAAGCCTTCTGATACAACGCTTCAAGTAAGAAGGGCTATATCCATACATCATTTTTCTTCCTCCTGTTCCTTCCATGTGTTCTTATGTGTCAAAAATCCCTATACGCGCAAATATGTGCGTTTTCGCGTTTCTTTGTCTCCTATATATCCCTATACACATTTATATGAAATATAAGGAACATAGGAACACGTCGTCTGCAAAGCCGCTTGCCTGCTGAGCTTGCGATTGTTTCCAGCGGCGTGTTCCTATCTGTTGCTAGAGGCTTAAGAAACCGTTCCGATGCTTTCCTGTTCTTACGGCTCCGTCCCAAGAACATAGGTGGGAACATACACAACCTGGGGCCCGTATAACTTAAGGCGCTCCTTCTTCTCCGTGCGCTTCCATCCCATTTTGATGAGCATCGCCGTCAGAGCGCTTGAGTCAGCGCGCTTCATGCTGCCTTGGTCTCTGCCGAAAAGTTCGCACCACAGCTCCAGTGTGCAGACGCGTGTCCGAGCCACTGTGCCCACGCGGCCATGGGCTGCAATCGAATTCCCCGAGAGGAAATTGCGGCGCTCGTATAGGTCCATGCTGTCCCAGTCCTCAGGCAGGAGTGCTTCCAGGTATTCCCGCACGAGGCCCTCACGTTCATCCGACTCCAGGGCTCCGCGCTGCTCCTGCTCCGCATATTTCTCCAGCTCCGGAGAGAGCGTCAGGTCTTCACCGGCGGCAACAAGAACACTCACCTCCGCCCAAATCTGTGCAACATCGCTTGCCGTAAGCTCCCACGAGTGCTTAGTTCCTTTCCCATTCACCCTGACCGGCCAGAAACGGCGGTTACCTGTGGTGTCACGCAGATATCCGTTGAAGGCATTGGTTGTGCCGAAGAAGATACACTGGCGTGGATGCGGCGTAGGACGTCTGGCAAAAGCGGCACGGTACACATCGTTCTGGCAGGACAGGAAGGATCGCAGAATTTCCTCTTCGGTCTTGCGCATACCGGCCAGTTCGCCGATCTCGAGAATCCAGTAGCCCTGGAGTTTCTCTGCGGCAGTCTTGTCCTTTGTATCGCTCAGGCTCAGACTGTCGGAGAACCATTCCCCTGCCAGCCTGGCAATCAGCGTACTCTTGCCGATGCCTTGCGGCCCGCTGAGCACCAGCATGGTTTCATACTTGATGCCAGGCGTCCATACACGTTGCACAGCAGCACAGAGCATCTTGCGGGTGACGGCCCGGACGTACTCATTGTCCTGTGCGCCCAGATAGTCGATGAGTAGCGTATCAACCCGAGGCACACCGTCCCATTTAGGCAGATTGGACAGGTACTCCCGTATGGGGTGATAGGATCGGTCATCCGTCACCTTGGTCACGGCAATGTCGTAGTTTCGCTGGGAGAAGGTGCCGTAGTGGGAGTCGATGTAGCTGATCAGCTGGGCATCATCCGCATCCCGCCAGTATTTGCTGGGGTGCTTCCACGGGACTTCTCCCTTGATTTCCATGCCGTCCGTCTGCTGGTTGAACACGATATTCTTCAGCAGTGGGTCATTCTGCATGATCAGCGTGATGTTGTGGAGGTTGTTCTTGAGCACAGCAGATTTAGGTTCATACTGAAGCTGCGCCTGCCATGAAGTGTCGTCTGCTTCGAAATCCCGTTCTGCGTCCTCCCGGCGTTCACTGGCGGCCAGCTGCCGGACTGCATCCTGCTCCATGGCAAAGTCGCACATGGCAGCAAAGGAGGCTTTGTCATCCATGTCGCCGAAGCGATGGATGCGGACGATATCAAATGCGTTGCACAGCTTGAGGTAAGCCGGGTCTTTGGCGTGGTGGCTGTAGACGAATTTGTCCTCCTTGATCTCCACGCCTGCCATGCTGCTGGATTCGATGAGGTGCCAGCGCCCGTCATTGTCTGTCGGTTCGTACACATCCGCCAGGAAAACTTCGAGGGCTGTGGTCACCGGGAAATAGGCCCGGTTGAACAGGCCGACTGTACCATCCTTTGTCAGCGGATCCTGCACCTTCTCCTGCTTTGCGGTGTTTGCCTTGCTCTCCCGGGAGGAGGTAGGCAGACGGGTCGGATCCATCCACTCAGGGTGCTGGCGAAGCAGCACATCCGGGTCAAGCCATGCACCCTCCGTTTCCTTGTAGACATACGTACCGTTTGCGGGAGTGGAGGGCCAGTACATCAGTTGATTGGGCTGGTAGGAGCACTCATCGAAGTAGTCAATGCCCAGCATATCTGCCAGATACCGGGACACAGCAACGAACTCTTCCGGTGACACATCCCTCGTCAGCGGAAACACCAGGCGGACGCGAGGTTTTTCTTCGGTGCTGCTGTGGGTGGTATACAATGCCGAGGTATAGGGACAGATGGCTTCGTACCGCTCAAGGAAATCAGCGTTGATGCGGTCGCCGTCCAGAGCCACCATGGAACGGGACTCCACGGCGTCCACCTTGCGGCATCCGCCTCGCAGCACGCCTGCCACGAAGCCACCATGATCCTTGGCGGCATCGCGCTGGGCTTTGTTCATGCGGGCGTATTCCTCCGCAGACTCAGGTGTACGGATGGTTGACTTGAGGCGTGCCTTGAGCTCGTCAAAGGTAATGGTCTTGTTAGCCCACTGCTTGGCCTGGCGGTTGCTGCCATAGGCGATTGCCAGCTTACGCATGGCCTTGCACCTCCTTGCACTCGGTCGTGAATCGACGGATACGCTTTCCTCTGCACCTCGCATATCCGACTGCATCGGCACACTGCGCATCGCCAAAGAGCCACAGTTCTGCGCATTTCGATACCAACGCAAGGGTCATAAACTGCACGAGATCAGCGTCCTCCACCGCATCCGCCAGCATGCGCTCTGGGCACAGCGGGATGCAATGCTGTTCCACCGCAAACCGGCGGAACGGGGTGTCGTCCACGCTCTCCGGTGCGATGATGCACACGATGGGCCGGTAGCGCGCCTGGCGCTGTTGCCTGTCCACGGCAGTGAGCGCGTAGTAGGTGGTCGGGTCGAAGTAGCCTTCATGGTTGTAGGGACTGATTGGCATTTGAGGTACCTCCTTGTATTGATTGGGGCTTCCAATCCACACACGACAGTTTTGATGGGAGTGATAACCTGGAAAATGAAAAAGTTGCAAAAAAAGAGTGCCTTGAGCGTAAATACTCAAAGCACATATGCTATAATAGCAATGGAGGTGAAAAACATGAAACTAGGTTCTGATTGCATTCGTGATATCTTGCTCACGATGGAAAAGCTTCCTTTTGATGGTGCACTTCGCATTGAAGAATTATGCGAAGCACTACCTAAGTACGAAGCGGAGGAAGTACACTACACAGCACTCAAACTTATCGAAGCAGACTTAATAGATGGCGTTTGTTATGATCGTGATGACTGGAATATTTCTCATGTTTATTCTGTGATTGACATTACGTTCGCAGGCCATCAGTTTCTTGCAAAGATTCGTGATGACAATCGTTGGGGCATTGTCAAAAGAGGCTTGAGTTCTGTTCGTGACTATTCACTTTCAGCTATAGGAGCCATTGCTGAAGGTGCAACCAGTGCAGCCATTTCTGCGTTCTTCTCACAAGCAGAAAACACACCGATTTACAAAGCTTGACTCAGCCGCCTATCCTGTACTTATCAACAGCAGGATAGGTGGCTTAATCCTTTTTATAAAAGTCACACACATACCCCTCCGCCCTCAGTGTCAGCCCCTCCGCCCACTGTGGTGTCTGCCCCATGACGGCGCAGATCTCCTCGAGCTTCGTCCCGTCCGGTGCCTCAACAACCACCTCGTCGTGCACATGCATGACAATGCGGTGGCCCCAGTTTTCCAGCCGTAGCATGGCTTCCGCCAAAATGTCCCGTGCTGTCGCCTGTACAATATTCTCCACGAATTTCGGGCCATACGAAGCTAATCGCTCCCATCTCTTCGTCGCACCAGTCCCCTCATAGGAGATCGTCGCACCTCCAAATTGCTTCTCTTCAAGGCGCGGACCGACATAAACCAGCTCACGCCCGGATGGCAATGTGACAAACAGATAATCACCTTCGCAGTAGAAACGGATCCCATGGGTGGAGGTCGGTACTTTCTTCTCAATCGCTTTCTTTACTTCGCGGTCAACCGCCCACCACAATGAAACAATTTTGGGATTTGCCTCGCGCCAGCTGGTCACCAGCGGCTGAAGTTCTTCCTCGGAAATACCCATGCTCAGAGCACCCATGGCCTTCAGCGCACCGACCGAGCCCCCATAACCCAGCGCCAGCTCAGCGATTTTTCCCTTCTGTCGCAGGTGCGCATTGGGGCCCTTCTTTCTCACAGGCACATGGAACATCTGCTCCGCGCTGGCACAGTAGATATCGCCACCCTCGAGGAACACGTTCTGCCGCCATTCTTCCCCGGCGAGCCACGCAATGACACGCGCCTCGATGGCCGAGAAATCTGCCACGAAAAAACGGCATCCAGACTTGGGAATGAAGGCTGTGCGGATGAGCTCCGACAGCACCAGCGATACAGACTCATATCGGGCCTTTACCGACTCGAAATCCCCCGAGCGTACCATCTGACGCACCTCTGCCAGATCTGGCAGATGGTTCTGCGGCAGGTTCTGCACCTGAATGAGTCGTCCGGCATAACGACCTGTGCGCGGCGCACCGTAAAACTGAATTAGCCCCCGAGCACGCCTGTCCTTGCACACCGCCTTTTCCATGGCGGTGTATTTTTTCACGCTGGACTTCGCTAGTTCTAGCCGCAGAGCTAGCGCCTCCTGCACATCGCCCTCGGACTGTGCCAGCATCTCACGGACGTTCGCCTTAGAGAGGGACTCCGTCTCGACACCCTGATCCGCCAGCCACCCCTTCAGCTGTACCGGGGAGTTAGGATTCTCCAGTCCGGTGACTGCCTTTGCCTGTGCCAGGTGTACCTGCTTAAACTGCTCGTCACAGGCAATGGCACTGCGCACCAGTTCCATATCCAGCAGGATGCCACGGTCGTTGATCCGCTGGTCGAGGTGGTAGTTGCGCCACTCCTCCGGGCGAACCGGGTTCTTTGCCAGCTTACGCTGAATGGCAACCTCTGCCTCCACGTCACGCAGGTTGTAGGCCTTGAACTGCACCCACTTATCCGGAGCGTCCGCTGGCAGGTGCCGCACACAGGTGCCGTTATTCTGCCGCTTCGGACTGCAGAAATACCGGATCAGATCGCGCCCTTCCTTAAGCTTCTGCTTTTCCAATCCGAGCACCGCACCCACGCCCTCCAGCGACAGCGGCAACCCCATCGTAGCCGCCCACACCATCGTGCAATGCCAGCCCTCCGGAGCCAGGTATTTACCCAGATGGTGCGACAGACACACCCGTTCAAACTGCGCATTAAATGCCCACTTAGTCACGTTCGGGTCGGTCAGAGCAGACAGAATGTCCGGCGGAATAGCCTCTCCGCAGGCGAGGTCAACCACCTGTGCTTCGCCCCCGTCCACCGCATAGCCAAACAGGAGCACCTCAAAGTCCTCGCTCTCCGCATAGCGGTACACGCCAGTTTTGGACAAATTAGCGGAGGAATAGGTCTCAATGTCGATCGACAGATTCTTCATACACACCTCCAAGGAAGGGGCGGCAGATTACTCCACCGCCCCATATTGTCAGGACAAGAAATCCTCATCCGCCAGCGTGGTGAATTCCGCCGCTGCGTTGGTACGACCGCCGAGGGGTTCGCCGTCGCGGATCTTCTGAATGTTGCCCAGACCGCAGGCCACGCCACGGTTACCGTTACTGTTGAAGGCGTAGAAGGCAATGGACACCTTGGCGTACACACCGCTGTAGATCTCGCTGTGGTCGGTGATGGGGCGCACATACTTATCCACCACCTGAGGCGGCGTGGTGCTGTTGGCGTTGACGAACCAGCAGCCACGGTAGGCATCATCATCGCGTTCGGTGTCGCCGTCACGCAGGGGCAGCTTCAATGCACCACGGGGCGGAATCTTGCCGCCGAACTTGGCAGTACCCTCATTGAGCGCCGCTTCAATGGCGGCGTTGATGGCGTCCACAGTTTCGGTGTCGGACTTGGGGATGATGATGGAGCAGCTGTACTTCGCTGCGCCGCCGTTGATGCTCTTGGGATCCCAGATGTTGGCGTAGGACAGGCGGACTTCGTTGGTGATAACCTTGGTGTTGATCTGCTTAGCCATAGTTTTTTTCTCCTTATTTGTCAGTAAAGTCTTGATTTGTCGTATCGATTGCCGGACGCTTGTCGGAATCCGGCACGAGGGTAGGCTGACCAATGGGTTTCTCCACCAGTCCGCCGAGGATGGCACGGAAATTCTCTCGGCCCATGTACTTTTCCATCTCCGCCACGGAGAGGAGTCGCTTGCGGAAAATGTCGGTGTACCCGGCGTTGCGGGCGGCTTGGGCAACGGCATCCTCATCGGTGTACCGGCGGATGGTACGGGCTTCCACCACTTTGAAGCCAGGCCAGCTCTTGCCCTGATTGATCGCTGCATCCTCGGCATAGGCAGCAATGTCGGCAGCCCAGTAGCTCAAGGTATCCAGCTTGGGCAGGATGGCGGCGATGTCCTCATCGGACAGCAGTGGCGGATCGGCAAACTCGTATCGGAGAAGATCGAGCTTCTCCTCCGCGCGGGCCTTGCACTTCACCGCCGCCCGGCAGAACCGGCACCATTCGCCCGGGCAGAAGTCGCCCTCGCCAGCCGCTGCCAGCAGTGCACGCGGGATGAGTGTATCCTCCGCCCACGCGGTCAGCTGCTCCGTCGTGAGCTCCCAGGTGTCCACGTTCTGCCTGCGGGGCTGGTAGATGGTCATCGCAACCCGGCGGATGTCGTACAGGCACCCGAATACACTCAGCGCACCAAGGGCATAGAGCATCATTTGCGGGTTGTTTTCCGCCTCCACCAGCACACCCTGACCATACTTGAAGTCGATGATGTGCAGCAGGTCGTCCGAGATGATGATGCAGTCGCCGGTACCAAATCCACCGGGTACCCAGCTGGAGAAGTCCAGCCGCTGTTCCATCAACAGGACAGCATCCGGGTAGTTTTGGCGCACCTCCGCGAGGGTTTCCAGCACAAATTGCACGTAGCTATCGGTGTGCTCGTCCATTTCGTCAGAGTGGTACTTGGAAGTCGGCTTACGGGACTGCATCTTCATCGCCCGGCGCAGCTTGTGCTCACAAAGGGCGTGGGCTGCAGTGCCTTCAGCGGCAGCATTGCTTTCTTTGCCGGGGAACAGCTGCTCCAGCAGAGCGGAGGGCGTGCAGTTCAGCCAGCGATGTGCCGATGATGCTGACAGCACAGCATGTTTCTCAGGCGGCATTACCATTCCTCCGCTTCTGCCAGCATGGCGGCGTAGTGCTTTGCGTCCACCTGACTGAGTTTCTCTGCCCCATACTTGTGAAGTAGCTCATGTACCTTGACGTTGTGACCTTCAACGGACTTCTGGGCCAGTACGGTGCGTACGTCCGCAAGGGTTAACTTGGGAGCTGGCGGCGGTTCGGGTTCGTCCCAAGTGTGAGCGATTTCTCGCAAGTTGTCAGCGATGCTTTTCAGCACTGCACTGCAGCTGAGCAGTTCCGCCTTGACGGTAGCCAGTTCACTCATGTGGCTCATGGTATTCAGCCTCCTTTACCTTGTTCTTGAGTGCCTTGATTTTGCCCGCCAGCTGTCGGGACACAACGCTGATGGCAATGAGTGTGTCCATGACCTGATCCGTTCGGGCGTCCATGGGGATGGGGCTAGTATTCATGGGGTTTCCTCCTTCTGAAAGGCGGTATCGTGTGCCTTTCGCCCAACAAAGGACACTTTGGGAAGGGGTGATAACCATTTTTCAACATTTTTTGAGAAAAATTATTTCCAGTCGCCAAGGGCCTCACGGAGGATGGCAAACACCCTCTGCTTGCGCTTGTTGACCGCCACCTGGCTGATGCCCAGCCGTCCAGCAATCTGTCGCTCGCTTTCGCCATCCAGCAGAAGGCGGCACAGCAGCTGACCATCCGGGTCAAGCTCCTCCAATTGCTGAAAGAGAGCTTCCAGCAGCATCCGTCCTTCCACAATCTCCTGCACATCCGCAGACAGATCCACCGGCATATGGTTCACTTCGTCCAGTCGCTCCAGGGATACGGCTGTGCCTGTCCGCTGATAAGGGCACTGCCTGCAATCACCAGCACAGCGTACTCCGCCAATGCGGCATCGCTTTGCACGCTCCCGGCGCTTCTGCTCCGCCCACACAGGGCGCATGTACGCCTGATAGATTTTCTCGCTGACGGGTACCTTCTGACCATCGATGTAGATGTAACGTTCCTGCATGATGTGCTCCTTTCGGTTGAACCGAACGGAGACACGCAGGCAAAATGGACGCACTGAATAGAGCTGCCAGTCCATGCGAAAACACTCCGTTCGCGTGGTCTGCAGCGGCGCTTCCCATTGGCCGATGCTATGAAACTGTGCGCCTGTACCCTATGGGAATCGCCCTGATCAGAGGCAGGAATACATGCGCGGAAACAAAAAACCGCCCGACAAAATAGCATGATGCTATCTGTCAGGCGGTTGGTCACTCCGGGTTGGCGGGTGCCGGTCGCTCTGTACTGAGCTGAGAGTAAATATTTACTTGGGACGGCCCGGTTGAGGTACGGTATCCGTCCTCGGTTGGCTCGTGATTTTGGTAAGCTGCTCGATAACCGGCAGCAAAGCTGTATTGGAGTTGATCTCCACCAGTTGTCTGCACTTGGTGCACTTCACACTGAAATGCCCAGCGAAAACTCCATAAGTATCAAACATGCGGTGGTCGCAGTTGGGGCAACGTACCTGCTGAGTCATATATGTAAATCCTCCTGAGAGAAACGATTAAACAGCAACACCTCCTACACAAATCTGATTCGTCGGTGGCGTTGGCACAGCAGCAGCCTTCGCCCTATATATCGAGTCGCCGTTTGATATCCGACCCGCATTCCTGTTGAGTTTCTCCAGCAGGCTCTTTATCAAAAGGGAACAACTGGCTTGTCCTCGGCGACAGCCTCGCCTGATAGCCGCTTTCAAAAAGGTGATCTGTTGGGCGTCGATCTCTGAAACGATCAAAAGACGCTCAACAATAGAATCTATAACCTCATCAGCAACTTCTTGGATTGAATGGCCATTTCGGTAGTTTTCAATGACTTCTCGAACAATCTCTTCCTGAAGATCCAAGTCCTCATCAGGAATCTCAGGTTCTTCATAATCTACTTTGATTTGTTCATATGAAGCTCGGAATGCACGATAAATCGCTTCCTCAATCCGCTGCATGTCAAACGTTACGGTTCTATTCACCTTCCCATCTCCTTTCGTAGGGTAGAATCATTATACCACAACATTATGCAGGGTGCAAACAAAAAACATGCATATTCAGCAAGCATCATTAAGTCTCATGCCGGGCACAGTTCCGCTTAACCAGTTGCTCTTTCGGAGCGCTGATATAGTGGCATGTTCGCAACCTTGATATACTTCTCGTACCGGGACACCTTCTTGCACCGGGGACACTTGTACTCGATACACCCCTGCATGCCATCCACGATATCGAATACGCGCTGGTTGCACACGGGGCACTTCACGGGATAAGTCAATTGGAACACCTCCATCTTCGGCCATCCTTCAGCGCAAGGCTGAGTGCTGGCTACACTCGGCGATTGCAAGCAATCGCTTTCGCTAGTCAGGCAGAGCCTGACCTTCGGTTACAGCCATACAGGCTTGTCAGCGGATTCCTCGGGATAAAAGACCCACATCGCCTCCGCCGGAGTAAGGTCAAGCGCTTTTCGCATCGCCTTCATGTCGAAGTAGTCGAATTCCTGCCGATCAGCAAGCATCCCGGAAAGTCGGTTCCGGCTGATCCCCAGCTTCTGGGAGAGTGCGAGGTTGGTCATCTGCCTCGCCTGCATGACTGCTTTCAGACGCTGTCCTGCTGTATCCTGCATGCGCTCGTCGCCTCCTTGCGTACATCCGTTCGTCAATTATCATAGCGGCTGACCGTTCTGTTGTCAAGCCATCTTGCTGAAATGTGGCACAGAAGTTTTTCTTTCGGCGTTTTGGCAAAATAGCCGGGCAAAATTTTATGCAAACATTTTTTCGTGTTCCCCTTGACGGATTCCCAATCAGGGTTTATTCTATAAATGACCGCTGAAGAACTTTTGTTCCC
>JBGUSK010000079.1:0-3830 GCA_045132495.1 Christensenellales bacterium
AACACCCGGAAGGTCTCGCGGATCACGGCGGTCAGGGCCTCGGTCATCAGGCCCTGCCCCCAGTGCTCCCGCGCGAGGGAATAGCCGACCTCAACCGTGGCATGGTCCGGGGCGTACCCCATATACCCGATCGTACCCACAACGCGGCCGGTTTCCTGCAGGACGATGGCCCAGCTGCCCGGCTCGCCGTTTCGATACTGGCAGAGCAGGAAGCGGACATAGGCGCGTGTGTCCCAGATGGACTGATGGGCCTCCCACAGCACATGCCGGGCGACCTCCCGGTCACGGGCGTAGCGGTATACATCCGGCACATCGGACATACGCATTTTGCGCAGGACCAGCCGGTCGGTTTCGATCACCGGCAGCCGGGCGAAGAAATCCTGCGGCGTGGCCGGTTCGGCAGCGGGCATCGTCAGCCAACGGAAGATCGACTTGATTTCACCCATGATGCAGCATCGTTCCCAGGGCGAAAAAGCCCTTGCCCGGCAGCGTGGGCTGGGGCAGACGGTTGTTCATGCTGCCGTATACAAACAGCGCGATGCACAGCATCAGCAGGATCACCAGCACGGTGATGAATAGGGCAAAACCGTGGTTTTTCCGCTTTTTCTCAGCCATGGGGAACGCTCCTTTCAGCATGGATTGGGATAGCTGAAACAATTTTGAAATATTTTTGCCGCCCGGGGAAGAAAAAACAACCCTGCTTCGTTTACTCTTTGGAAGCGGCAGAGGCCATCATGATCGCCAGAGCGGTCTTGCCATCGCGGAAGGTGCCGTCCATGACCCTGGCCACCGCCTCACGCAGGGGCATGCGGGTCGTCGCGACGAATTCGTCTTCATCCGGATGGGTCTCGCCCTGCTTCAGCCCGGTGGCAAGGTAAATGTGGATGCGCTCGTTGCAGAAGCCGGGGGTGGTCTCCAGCACGGTCAGCTTGCGCCAGGATTCCGCAATGAGGCCGGTTTCCTCGCTCAGCTCGCGCTTTGCGCACTCCAGGGGATCTTCTCCCACATGATCGAACTTGCCTGCGGGGATCTCCAGCGTCAGGCGGCCGATGGGCGCGCGGTACTGCTGCACGAGGATGATGTTCTCTTCTGCATCCAGCGCTACGACAGCCGCCGCGCCGGGATGGCAGGCGACCTCGCGCAGAGCCAGGTTGCCGTTGGGAAGCTTGACGGTCCAGTGCTCCAGGCGGATGATCTTGCCGTCGAATACGACCTTGCCGTCCTGGTAGGTTTCGATCAGATTCTGCTCGTTCATCTGTATGCCTCCTGAAATGCCCGCAGGCAATGGTTGTGCTTTCTATTAGCATTTCGACGCGGGGAGGGGGATTCCTGCCGGTGCGGATTGTAAAATCATTCCTGGCCTGTCCGGCGCGGCTGTCATTGACGAAACCCGCTCGCAGCGGTATAATATATACTGAACTTCTTTATGAATTTGTGACGAAGGAGGGAAACGCCATGAAGATTTATGGCGCAGCGCATCGCAGCCGCATTGCAGCATTCCTGCTGACGGCCGTGATGCTCATCACCACCTGCTTTACCCCCGCCCTTGCGGCGAGTATCTGGGACGAGCTTGCCCTCAGCATCCACTGGACGGACGCCAGCGGCAATCCGCAGACCGTGCCCGCCCTGCCGGTGGAAGCCAGCGCTGAAAGGGCCTACTGGGTCAATATCGACCCGGCTGCCATGGATCAGACGCTGACGGTGGAGGCATATTCGCCCGATCCATCCTATACCTTCTATTTTGAGGATGATTTCGGCGGGCATAGCGCTTCCTTCGTCTGGACGGACGAGATGGACGCTCAGGATCTGAGCTACGAGTATGCCTATACGCTGCTGTTCGCGGTGAACGGTCAGCAGGCGGATCAGCCCATCCTGCTGTATGTGTCCTCCGTGCCCATGCCGGAAGCGGAAGTTTTTGAGCCCTTCCCGGTGGAGGTGCGGGTGCAGTACGTCACCGAGGATGGCATGCTGCTGGACAGTGACCGCGTGGAATGCTGGGCAGGGGAGACCACCCCGGTCTGGGCGGCTTCGGCAGCGACGGAAGGATACCAGCTTGTCGGCGCCGATGTGGTGAACGTCACGGTGGATCAGGCGGGTTATGCCTCCCCGGAGGAGGTCGTGTTCGTCTACCGGGCGCTGGCCACCCCCACGCCGGAACCCACGGATGTTCCCACGCCCACGCCTGTCGCTGAGGTCTCTGTGCCGGTGGCCTATTACCATGTGAATGGCGAAACACTGGACTTCCAGGAGCTTTTCCTCGCGCCCGGAACCCATGTGATCGAGGCCAGCAGCAGCAAGGTGAGCGCTTATGTGCCTGCCAGCGATACAGCGGTCCGAATCACCATCTATCCCGATGGCTCCACCGATCTGGCCAGCGTGGTCTTCTACTATGACGATCCCGCCCCGGCTGAAGCGGTGATCCCGGTGTACTACCTCCATGAAGACGGCAGAACGCTGGACATGAAGGAGGTTTCCCTGCCCGAGGGCCGTCACGTCATCACCCCCAACAGCAGCCGCGTGGAGGAGTACGAGCTGACAGGCGCGGATCAGGCTGAGGTCATCGTCTATCAGGATGGCACATCCAGTGTGGCGAATGTGCAGTTCTTCTACAAGGACAAGTACGTTGCACCGGTGGAAGCCACGATCCCCGTCAACTACCTGCACATCGAGCGGGGCCTGATGCATGCAGGCAGCGTTACGTTGCCGGAGGGTACGCATACCGTCAAGGCGGATACCAGCCTCTTTAGCGACCTGGCGCCTGTGGGCAGCATGTCTGCGGAGGTCACCGTCTATGCGGACGGTTCCTTCCATCCCGGCGCGGTTGAGTTCTATTATGAGGACGCGTATGTGCCGCCTGTTACCGCCAAGCTGACCATCATCTATCAGCTGGCGGACGGTACGGTCATCACCCGCGACACCATGACCCTTACCCCCGGCGTGCATACCATCATGCCTGATGCTGACAAGGCGGCCGGCTACCAGCTGGAAGCTAACCAGTCCCATCTGATCCAGGTGGGGGAGGACGGGACTGTCAGCGAGGAGGTCGTGTCCTTCTACTGCCGTCAGGCGGCGGTGAATATCACCGTGCATTATCAGGATGACCGCGGGCGCGATGTGGCCCCTGTGCAGGTGCATACCTTTGAAAACGACGGCGCTTATGTCATCCAGGCCGCGCCGGAGGGCCTTGCGGCGGATTACGAGCTGGCGCCTGGGCTGCACACGGAGGTCACCGTGAACGTCGTGGGCGGCAAGGCCAGCCAGACGGATGTGTACTTCTACTATCAGCTCAAGCAGACTGCGCCTGCAACGGCCATCGTTACGGTGGGTTATTTCGATACCTATGGCAATGAGATCGCTGCGCCGCAGAACATCACCCTGGAGACCGGCATTCATTCCCTCACTCCGGATGCGGACCATATTCCTGCCGGATATGAGCTGGTGACCGACGCTTCCATCACCGTGGAGGTCTACGGCAACGGTACTTTCTCGCCCCAGGAGGTGGCCTTCTATTACCGCAAAGTCCGGCCACAGGAGCAGCTGGCAGAGGTGAAGGTCTTCTACCGCGATGACCGCGGCCATGACGTGGCGGATGAACAGCTGATCAAGCTGGGCAACGGCACTCACATCATCGAAGCAAAGCCGGAGAATCTCCCGGCCGGGTATTCGATCTTCGAAGGGACGGATACGCAGGTCAGCATTACCGTGCGCAACGGCGTGCCCAGCAAGAATCAGGTGGTGTTCTATTACCAGAAGGCCGCTGCGGCCCCCACGCTGTTCACCCTGCCGGTGAGCTACTACGATACTGAGGGCAAGATGATCGCCACGACCCA